>NZ_CP065217.1:706854-1413708 GCF_015767675.1 Vibrio navarrensis
TGGCAGCGGTGTTCATCCTGTTATTCAAGCCATCACACTTCACTTTGTCATCGGTTATGTTCACCCGTTTCGAGATGGTAACGGGAGAGTCGCTAGGGCTTTGTTTTACTGGTATATGTTTAAATCTGGTTATACAGGCTTTCGTTATATTGCGATATCAGCATTGCTTAAAAAAGCTCCAATTCAATATGGTGTGAGCTATCTAGATACGGAGCACGATAACTTAGACCTAACGTACTTTATTAAATATCAGCTGAAAGTTATCAGTCGCGCCATTGATGAGTTTGTTTCCGTTTATGAACGAGCGGCACATCGAATGCAGGAGTTGGAAGAGCGATATTCTGGTTTAGAAGATATTGAGAGAAAGATCATCGGGTTTGTGTCTGGTGAGCCTCGTTACCGTAAAAAGCCAACGGTAACAGCGAGGGAAGTCGAAAGTTTACTAGGTATTAGCTACAACAGCGCGAAGCAAAAACTTGACGGTATGGTTACAGCAGGAATACTAAAATCTGAAAAAATTGGTAAATCCACAGAATATTTCTTAGCGTGAAAATTGAAATTTGAGCAAGGCACCGTGTTCGTTCGTTGTAAGGAGAGCTAACTAATGAGCTTGAAAAGATAGCAACGAAATGTCGTTTCGAGTTCTAGTTTTTGAGAATCAAAACTAAGAGTAGTATTTGTCGGCGTTCATTTTTCGGTTTGTTCATAAAAAATGAACAAAAGAATAAAATGAACGCTTGATGTGGTTCTTATCTTGATGAGATCTCGCTGGCGTATAGGTGGTTATGGCATTTAGGACAGATTGGTTTACTAGGTAGCGTAACTTGCCACTGGCATTGACACATGATGCACTCAAATTGAGCTGAACGCCTTGGCACAGGTTCTGGCTGGATAGCTTTCGTTGCTGGTTGCCATGAGTCGGAACGATGAAGCTTGAAACTCCTGTGGTTGCGATGGCGGGTGTTGGTCATTAAGAAGACTCGGAGTAGGGGGCGGAGTGTACCGAGATGCTTTTAAGGATAATCGCTCAGTCGCTTCTTGCTTCAATTGAACGTAGCGTGGGTGAAATACCCACACTTTAGATTCGAAATCGTGTTGAAGGTAATCTTTCAGTCTATCTAGTTGCCGAATCCCTGAGACTTTATCACTTGTAAATAGGTGATGTGTATCATCCAGCTTGATTTCGAGTATACCGCATTGCCTGTTATGTGGAGTGAGCAATTCACTTGGTAGTGGACGGTTTGGGTGGGTAAAGTAAACAACAAAGGTGAAATTACCGACTTGGCCCATTACGTCTACAATACATTTCTCAAACGAAGCTTCTTTATCGACGTTATCAAGTAAGATGGTGGATGACTTAGCAACCAAAAATTCTTCTTTGAAGCACTTTCCTTTCACTTGTTTTGTGTAAGCGCATCATAAACCCCGCATTCTAATCGTCTAGCCCGAATAATAAGATCAAACCTCCAACCCAAAGGAGATTTGAAATGGCCAAACGACGCACTAACCAAGAATGGCGAACCCTGTTCGAACACTATGAATCCAGCCAGCTATCACAACGATTATTCTGTGAACGTAACGGACTGAGCCTTTCCACTTTTTACGCTAAGCGCCAACAGTTAAAGCACATCGAAAAACCGAACACGGTTGGCTTTGTTAAAGCAGAAGTCGTTGAAAAGACGACAAAGTATCAAGCCACTCACGTTGTCGTTGCCAACATGACACTACTTGTAAACAATGTTGAACTGAGCATCCCACAAGGCACACCAGCGACCTATCTCGCAGAGCTTATCGGTGCGTTATCATGAAACGCATGCTCAGCGCTCCAAAGATTTACTTGTATCGTGAAAGCGTCGATTTTAGAAAGTCCATCAACGGCCTCGCTGCGATTATCGAAAATGACACCGACTTGCCCTTGGGCAGCGGCGCACTGTTCCTGTTCACCAACAAACAGCGCGACAAAATCAAAGTGTTGTACTGGGATAAAACAGGCTTTGCTCTTTGGTATAAGCGCCTTGAAAAAGCCAAGTACAAGTGGCCATCAAAAGAGCAAAATGAGGTGTTTACCCTAACTCAATTCGAGCTTGATAGACTGCTTTCTGGCTTCACGATTATCGGCCATAAACCCGTTAGAATAAACGATTTTACAATGACTTAAGCGATAATAAAGTCTTATCCACCAAGCATTAACGGCATGATTTTAGTATCATCAATGCCATGAAAAAGACGCCAAATATCAACCCAGAAAGCCAAGATGTTGCCGAGCTACAAGCGATGGTGAAAGCACTGTTGGCGTCAGAAAACCAATTGAAACAAGAGCGCCAATCGCTGCTTGAACAACTCAAACTTGCCTTCGACCGTCAGTTCGCTAAACGCTCGGAGGCGTTAAAGCCTTACAATGAATCACAAGGTGACCTCTTCAACGAAGCGGAATGTGAAGCCGCTAAGGAAGAAGAGGTTGAAGTTGTCACAACGACCATCACAACGAAGAAACGCGGTAAACGTCAGCCACTGCCAAAGACCTTGCCTCGTGAGGTTATCGAACTCGATTTAGACGACGATGAAAAGCAGTGCGCTTGCTGCCAACATAGTCTGCATAAAATCGGTGAAGACCGTAGCGAGAAACTTGAGTTCACACCTGCGGTACTTAAAGTGTTGGAATATGTTCGTCCTAAATATGCTTGCCGCCAATGCGAGCAAACTCAGGACAACAGCCGCATTGTTCAAAAGCCAGCGCCGCAAAGCATTATCCCGAAGAGCTTCGCCACAGAAAGCTTGTTGACCAATATCATCCTCGGCAAATACCAATATGCGATGCCACTTTACCGTCAAGAATCCCTGTTTACCCAGTCGGGTATCGAACTCTCACGAACCACCATGGCAAGGTGGATTATCCAAGTCAGTGAGAAGTTCGCTCCACTTTACGCGGCCTTAAAAACGCACCTACTTGAGCAAGTGGTGATTCAGGCGGATGAAACGCCGCTCAATGTCCTCAAAGAAGATAAACAGTGTTATATGTGGCTTTACTGCTCGGGCGCAGACTCGCCAGATGCCGCCCTCCCTAATGTGAGAAATATCGTCTTGTACGACTATCAAAACAGTCGAGCTAGGGCGTGCCCTGTTGCCTTCTTGGGGGATTACAGTGGTTATCTACAAACCGATGGCTATGGTGTTTATGATGGGCTTCATCTCGTCACCAATGTCGGTTGCTTCGCGCATGCTCGGCGCAAGTTCATGGAGGCGAAGAAGCTTCAAGGCAAAGGCAAGTCAGGTAAAGCGGATAAAGCGCTGGCCAAAATCCAGAAGCTTTATGGAATAGAATCACGCTTAAAAGGTGAGTCTGCGGAAAAACGAAAAGCAGAGCGCCAAGAGCATGCTAAGCCGATACTGGATGAGCTTTATGAATGGATGACAACTCAGAAAGTGCTTGAGTCTAGCCCGCTGGGTAAAGCGATAAAATACACGCTCGGCCAATGGCCGAAGCTCACCCGCTATATCGATGACGGTCACTTATCGATAGACAACAACCGAGCTGAACGCGCAATAAAACCGCTGGTTATTGGGAGAAAGAACTGGCTCTTCTCGACCAACCCTAACGGGGCGGAAGCGAGCGCGATGCTTTACAGTATCGTCGAGACAGCGAAAGCCAACGGCCTTATCCTTTACGACTACATGGTCAAGTGCATGCAGGAGTTAGCGAAAGCGGAACCTGATATCGATGCACTCCTGCCTTGGAACTTCAAACACTAACAATATCGCCCCGTGGGTTCATGGGGCGGATACTGTTTTGTTAGATAACTCCTGTATTCAGGAAGAACAATAGCTATACCTGTTTCTATCACTTGTCTAGCCATCATGCGCACAGAAACAAAAAAAGAAAAATCACATTCTTTATCAGTTCCTTCAACCTTGCGGCTCGCATGAGCAAAGTGCCATTGCTTTTCTTCACCTTGTCTCGCAATCAGTGGTGTATGGCAAGAAGGGCATATACAGCCGCAATTTTTCCCTCGCACAACATCTGCGACATCAACGAATGTCTGATCTTGAGTTCTTAAGCCGAAAGGCACATGTTGAAGCATCATCAAAACGTGAATAACTCTTAATTTAGCGACAGTATGTACTGATTTTAGGCAAAAATGCTTTATAAATATGTTAGATAGGTTATGAATTGTGCCTTTGTTTTCGTATTGTCTTTTGTACAATCGATGATTAACTGCATGAAAATGATGTAATTGTCGGGGCTAGATATGGATGAGCTTGAGCTAATTGAGCAAAAGATTCATGAGCTGAAAAAGGAGCTGGCTCAACTTGAACAGCAGAAGCAGCGTCTATTGACGCAGGAAGCGATTAACAAGAAGCCTGTATGTGAAATGTCACCTCAACAAAAACTGTCTATCTATCAGAGTTATTTTAAAGGCAATACTCAATGCTATGCGCATAGGTGGCAGAATCAACAAGGTAGAAGTGGTTATGCGATCGCTTGCGAAAACGAGTGGCATCAAGATCTATGTGGCAAACCTAAAATAAAGTGTTTGGAGTGCCCCAATCAAGCATTCAAGCCGTTAGATGATGCCGCTATGTACTGAGGGATCCCCTCATAATTTCCCCAAAGCATAACCATGTTTGAATAGATTTTGAGCAAGCAGGGTTGCAGCCACGAGTAAGTCTTCCCTTGTTATTGTGTAGTCAGAATGCCGCAAAACTTCCATGCCTAAGCGCACTGTTGAGAGTACGTTTCGATTTCTGACTGTGTTAGCTTGGAAGTGCTTGTCCCAACCTTGTTTCTGAGCATGAACGCCCGCAAGCCAACATGTTAGTTGAAGCATCAGGGCGATTAGCAGCATGATATCAAAACGCTCTGAGCTGCTCGTTCGGCTATGACGCAGGCCCAGACCGTAGGCAGGACTTTTCAAGTCTCGGAAGGTTTCTTCAATCTGCATTCGCTTCGAATAGATATTAACAAGTTGTTTGGGTGTTCGAATTTCAACAGGTAAGTTAGTTGCTAGAACCCATGGCTCCTTTGCCGACGCAGAGTAGATTTTAGGTGACGGGTGGTGACAATTAGTCCGTGTCGAGCGCTGATTTTTTCGGCCTTTAGGGCGAGATTTATACAATAGAATTTGGCATGAGATTGGATTGCTTTTAGTCAGCCTCTTATAGCCTAAAGTCTTTGAGTGACTTGATGATATGTCGTGTAAGTTGCTGATAGGTTTGCAGTTTTCCGCTACTAGGTCTGCATATTGTACTTTTCCTCTTACTCGACTTAACCAGTACCAACCCAGCTTCTCAACGGATTTATACCATGGCACTTTAAAGCCAGCATCACTGACAATGAGCGGTGTGGTGTTACTCGGTAGAATGCTTGCAAGGTCGGCTAGAAATTGGTCATGAGCTTTCTTTGAACATTGCTCTGAAAGCGGGAACGCTTTCTCATAAAGAGTAACAGAACGACCGTGTAGTGCGACTGAAGCTCGCAATACCATAAGCCGTTTTTGCTCACGAATATCAGACCAGTCAACAAGTACAATAGGCATCGTATTGCCCGAACAGATAAAGCTAGCATGCCAACGGTATACAGCGAGTCGCTCTTTGTGGAGGTGACGATTACCTAACAATCGGTCGATTCGTTTGATGTTATGTTTTGTTCTCGCTTTGGTTGGCAGGTTACGGCCAAGTTCGGTAAGAGTGAGGGTTTTACAGTCAAGCAATGCGTGGCAAGCCAACGTTAAGCTGTTGAGTCGTTTTAAGTGTAATTCGGGGCAGAATTGGTAAAGAGAGTCGTGTAAAATATCGAGTTCGCACATCTTGTTGTCTGATTATTGATTTTTGGCGAAACCATTTGATCATATGACAAGATGTGTATCTACCTTAACTTAATGATTTTTATCAAAATCATTAGGGGATTCCTCAGCACAATGTATTAGCTTGCTGATGCTACTTATCGTCGCATTGGGGACGACTACGTCTGCGATAGGTGAGTTTCGTTCTCATAGCTTGTCGGCGATATCGGTTATCGATAGTGACCATGCAAACTCCCATTCCTCCAGCCATTCACATGACGTCGATGATGAGTATTCATTTCAACATGATGCGAGTAATCATAATCACACGTATGACAGTGCAACATTAAAAGCGCTGAGTCATTCCGTCTTTACGAGAGTGATGGTGTCAACCTATGGCAGGCAAGTCAGCGGAACGCCTATCCATAAACCCTTCAAAATAGAGCGTCCTCCAAGAGCGTTGTTGTTTACTTGATAACTGCCGCAATCAGCGGCTAAAGAAGATTCAACAAACAATGGAGTTACTATGAACTTACTTTCTTTACGCGAAGTGAGTACGTTGCCTATCGGTATGGCGACGTCGCTTCGTAAGGGGATGCTTTATCTCATTCTCGCCTTACTCATGGTAATGAGCACTGACGTTTTTGCTCATGCTGTGGCACAGGGTGACAAAGGTTATATCCAAGAAATCACAGGCACCAGTATCATTGCGTTTATGTATCTAGGTGCGAAGCACATGGTGACAGGATACGATCATATCCTGTTTCTATTTGGAGTGATTTTCTTCCTCTACAAAATGAAACACATCGCGTTGTATGTGAGCCTTTTTGCGCTCGGACATTCGTCTACCATGCTGCTTGGTGTGTACTTTAATATTGGCATTAACAGTTACATTATCGATGCCATCATCGGGTTATCTGTGGTCTACAAGGCAATGGATAACTTAGGCGCGTTTCAGCGATGGTTTGGCGTACAGCCCAATACAAAACTCGCAACCTTGTTGTTCGGGTTCTGTCATGGTTTTGGGTTGTCGTCGAAGATCATTGAATATGATATTTCTCCTGACGGATTAATTCCTAATCTACTGGCGTTCAACATGGGTGTAGAAATTGGGCAATTGATTGCCCTAGGCACCATTTTGATTGTGATGGGCTTTTGGAGGCGACATACCAGTTTTTATCGTCAAGCCTACTCAGTCAATGTCGTTATGATGAGCTTTGGTTTCATGCTTATCGGTTATCAACTAACGGGCTACGTTGTTGCTCAGTAAAAAGAAAAAGGAATCAATCATGTACAACACAGATATGCCAAATCGTGCCGAGCTACCGACAACCAAACAGCTTGTTCGCTCAACCTTTATTGCTCTAGGAACCGCTATTGTACTGCTCATCACCGTCATTTTGCCTGCTGAGTACGCTCTTGACCCAACAGGAATGGGCAGAGCGCTGGGATTAACTGAAATGGGTGAGATTAAGGCTCAATTAGCCCAAGAAGCAGAAGAAGACCAAGCTAATAGTGCAGTCGTAGACGCCACTAAAGCGGTTCAAAACGAGCCTGTTAAAGCGGAACCTGAAGTAGCACCTCAACAACTTGAGGTGTCTTCTACAAAACCTGACGTTGCTGTTGCAGTGGAGCCAGTTTGGAAAGACAAAATTATGCTTTCACTGAAACCAGGCCAAGGTGCAGAAGTTAAGTTGGTCATGGAAAAAGGCCAAATTGCTCAATTTGAATGGACATCGAAAGGTGGCCCTGTCAACTACGACACTCATGGTGATGGCAATGGAAATTCGATTAGCTATGAAAAAGGCCGTGGCGTACCTGACGATCAAGGTGAGTTAGAGGCTGCTTTCACGGGTAATCACGGCTGGTTTTTCCGTAACCGTAACGACAAAACAGTGATGGTTATCTTGAAAACGAATGGTGATTACGCAGAAATGAAGCGTGTTCCGTAATTAAGCTAAGTCTAGCCTCTACGAAGATGAGTTTCGTAGGGGCTATTTAATATGATTCGCTTATAAATATGGTTACTTGAACACAGCTAATTTAAGGTTAACGGTATGAAAAAACAGAAGAGTCCTTGCATCGATCTTTGCGATTTCTCGAATCCTAAAGGTTGGTGCTTGGGTTGTGCCAGAACTCGTGATGAATGTCAGAAATGGAAAACACTGAAACCTTATGCTCTCAACATCCTAAAGAAAGAACTCCAAAAAAGGATGTCACAAATGAGAAGTGAGCGTAGCAAGTATTGAGTTTAACCGCCTCTTTGGCTGTTAGGCCTTTGAACTGGGGGTGTTTCTTCATGTTTACGGGGTAATGTCGCAATAGCTGCATTGCGTCTTCTGCATCGCGTCTGCGAATTAAAGGGAGATGGGATTTTCCAACTAAATCAAGAACGGTTTTGCACTTAGCTTTCAGCATTCCAACGGCCTTAGGAGAAATATGCTGAGCCTTATAGAGACAAAAGCTGCGTATTTCGGTGATTGCGATCGCTCGTTTCCGCTGTTTTTCAAGCAAGTTGTCGTCTTTTTTACAATTTAGTAACGTGAATGATTACGCTGCACACTTTTCAGGGTTCAAGTACACCTCATCGATATAACTCCAGTCTCTCGTTTGCCGACTCCATCTGCCTGGATGAGTCAATTGAGCACGTCGGTAGACTTGCATACGCTGTCGGAGAATTTCATTATCCTCCCCGCAATGCCTCTGCTGAGGTGTTACATACTTTATGCCACTGTGTTTATGCTCATTGTTATACCAATCAACAAAATTACCAACCCAACACCGAGCGTCTTCAATGGAAGAAAACCCATCCATTGGCCATGAAGGACAATACTTTATTGTTTTGAACAACGACTCAGAGTATGGGTTGTCATTGCTTACTCTTGGCCTAGAGTAAGAGCTTGCAATCCCAAGGTCATACATCTTTGCAAGCATGGTGTAACTTCTCATAGGAGCACCGTTGTCAGAGTGCAAAGTAATGTTGCCTTGCACACACTTTTCCCGCCATGTTGTTCTTTGGAGTAACTCCGCTGCATATTCGCCTAGCTCCTGATCATACACTTCTGCACCTACTACTTTTCTACTGAAGATATCCATTATCAAATAGAGGTAATAGTGCTTCCCTCGTATTTTCGATGGCAGATAACTGATATCCCAGCTCCATACCTGATTTGGTTTGCAGGCTTTTTGAACCTTTGGTCGAGAAGGACTTGTGCCAGCTTTGTTACGAGTTCGCTTACCTAGCTGGTTGTTTGCTTTTAATACACGATAAAATGTGGACTCTGAGGCAATGTAAATGCCTTCATCAGCCAACATTGGAACGATGATATTCGGAGGTAAATCGGCATACTCTGGTGTATTGCAGATATCTAATATCTGCTGCCTTTCGGCTTCTGATAGCTTATTATGAGGCTCGTGCTGCCGAGGATGCTGACGCATATCACTTGTGATTTCGGCAGAGTTCCGTGTCCAACGCTGGAACGTTCGTATTGATAACCCAACGGTGGAACAAGCCTTTGTCTTTGTTGCCCCTTTACGTACAGCTTCATCAACAAGTGTGACTATTTTAAGCCGCTCTGAGATAGGAATAAGTCTTCCTCGTTGATTTCCCAGAGGGCATTGAACTTTTCCCGCAAAACCAGTAGCGCAGCCGTTTCAGCAAGTGCTTTATCTTTACGTGCCAACTCCTTCTCCAACGCTTTTACCTTTCTGCGTTCATCACGTAGTAGCTTATTTTCTTTGTGTGACATTGAAGCCGATGTTGTACTCTGCGCCTTGATAGACAGTGCTCGCCAGGTTTTAACGTCATCGACAAATAACCCTTTAGACCTACAGTATTCAGCTAACTCGCGTTCAGACATTGTTGCAGTTTCAATCACTATGAAAAATCTCTGCTCCGCTGAATAATCAGTAGTAGCATTTTCTAAGGGCAGCTCTGTAGACAATAGGCCGCTTTCAACAAGTTCATTTCTCCACTTAGATACCACGGATGGACTCACATCTAATTCTTTAGCAATTCTTCGATGAGACCAATTATATGGTGGTAACAGCCAAGTTTGGCCTTTCGTTTTCACATCAATTGGAACTGGATTGGCTGGCATAGTTATCTCCTTAAAAATCTAGGCGACAACTATGCTGACACAGGGGGGAAATGACTGATCGGAATGCTCCGAAATACGCAAAAAGCGCTCTAGCATCTTTTCTGGGCATAACACCTTAAGCTTTTTCTGTTTTGCTGGTGGGTGCTTTTTTTCGTTATGAATGGGTCTGACTTGCTTTGGTGCTGTGGTTGTAGTCGGGGATATGATGGTGCGACGAACCTGTATCTCTAGTTCTAATGCTAAAAGCGTAGCTTTATCTTTGCATGATGTTTTTAGCGAGCGTTTAACTTCACGAAGCCCGTCAAATAAGTGTCGATGCTCAGATGGGATTTGATAGCGAAACTGCCAAATGCCAGATTTTGAAATAGATAAATAGCGCATGTTTTAGTACCAAAATGTAGTACAAACAGCCTAATATTGAAGTGGTGAATACAAAAAGGGCGATAACTCAAAGAGTTACCGCCCTTTCCAAACGTTTGGTGGAGCTGGGGGGATTTGAACCCCCGTCCGAAAATCATTCATCATTGGTACTACATGCTTAGTCGATCTTTAATTTCACTACCACCTGCGAACCGACACGCGAATGAATAGCTAACCTGAATTGTTTCTCACGCTTCATCCCTCAGGTGGGGGAATCCACGCCAGCTTGATTTGGTTTGACCCCTCGTTGTTCCCCGTCTTACAAGCGGAAGCTAGGGCGAGAGGGCTCTGAGCAGGGTATTAAGCTGCTAGTGCGTAGTTTTCGTCGTTTGCGACTATTTTTTTGCGGTTTGTTAACGAGGCCTACCGCACCTCGGCATGCACCTCAGACTGCAAAATTCCCGTCGAATCCAAAATCAGCCCCAAGGTATTTGGCGCATACTACCAGAAAAGCCCTGCTTGTCCAGTAGTATACGTCTAAGTGGTTAAGTTTAACGCAGTGAGCTCTTCATTACTCGAGCTTTTTGGCGTTGCCAATCGCGATCTTTAATATCTTCGCGCTTGTCGTGCAGCTTCTTACCTTTTGCCACACCAATTTTGATTTTCACCCAAGAATGAGACCAGTAGAGTGAAAGAGCTGCTAACGTCATGCCTTCGCGGTTGATACGCCCAAGCAAATTATCAAGTTCACGACGGCTCATCAGCAGTTTGCGCACACGGGTAGGGTTAGCTACTACGTGTGTCGATGCCTGATTCAAAGGAGTGATAGTCATGCCACTAACGAAGGCTTCGCCGTCACGCATAAAAACGTAACTTTCAGCGATATTGGCTTTACCTTGGCGAAGCGCTTTCACTTCCCACCCTTGTAGCTCCATGCCAGCTTCAATTTCATCTTCGATGAAATACTCGTGACGAGCTTTTTTGTTCAGCGCGATAGTGTTGCTACCGGCTTTTTGTTTTGAGTTTTTATTTGCCATAGTGGGCTTATTATACGGCGTGCAACTTTGATAGGAAATGCTTTTATTTGCGCTGGCTGAGAATAAAAGTAAAATTGTGCAGGTCGTAAAAAGAATGTCCCTGAGAGGAGAAGCTATGAAGCAAGTCACCCGTTCTGCATTGGTCTCTTTTAGTGCAGAACAGATGTATGCCCTGGTTAATGATGTGGCGAAATACCCTGAATTCTTACCAGGTTGCTCAGGTACACGAGTGATTGAATCGCTTGAATCGAGCATGATTGCTTCCGTGGATGTGGCAAAGGCGGGAATCAGCAAAACATTTACTACCGCTAATACATTAACTCCCGGGGAATCGATTCTGATGACCTTAGTCGATGGCCCTTTTAAGACGTTACGCGGCGGTTGGTTTTTTACCGCCCTTGATGAGCAAGCCTGTAAGGTAGAGCTCAAACTGGAGTTTGAGTTTTCTAGCAAAATGATCGAACTGGCGTTTGGTAAAATCTTTAATGAACTCACCGGCAATATGGTGAATGCGTTTACGCAACGAGCGAAGCAGGTGTATCTATGAGCATTGAAGATGAAATGATCCACGTTGAGGTGGTCTATGCGTTACCACAAGAGCAGCGAGTTCTTAAGTTGGTGGTAAAACAGCAGGCGACGGTGGAAGAGATCATCCGCCAGTCTGGGGTGTTGGAACTGTATCCTGAGATCGAATTGAGCAAAAACAAGGTGGGAGTATTTAGCCGAATGGTGAAACTCAATGCCACTGTGCGCGATAAAGATCGGATAGAGATCTACCGTCCGCTGTTGGCAGATCCGAAAGAGATTCGCAGGAAACGTGCAGAGCAACAGAATCGCTAGCGCGAAAAGTCGGCTATTGCCCTTGTTCCGTTATGGAATTTGACTAATTAGCAATAAGAAATCCCGGCAAGTACTGACTGCCGGGTTTTTATTAGAGGCGGTGCTTGGGAGTTGAGATTAACGAATTTCTTCGAAAAAACTGTCACTGGCGGGAAAATCACCCGCGATATCGACCAATGTCCCTTCGTTGTTAAAGTTCACAATCAGATTCTTTTGTACTGATGCTTGGTGCCCTTCGGTGTGGTGATAGATGTAGTACCAAGTATTTGGGTAACCGTTTTCAACCAACATGGGCGAACCCATGACAAAGCGTACTTGAGTTTTGGTCATACCAAACTTGAGTTTGTCTACTGCTTGTTGCTCAACATAATTGCCTTGGTTAATATCGATTCGATAAACCAGTTTTTCCAAAACTGAACACCCTGTCAGCATCGTCATTGCCAACGGTAGGGCAACCAACCACTTCTTTAATTGCATAGCTAAATTCTTAGTAACCTCAAAAATACTGCGCCAGATAATAAACAAGCTCAGTGCAGATGTAAAAAGCTCTCTGTAATGTATCGGTCATTCTGACAGTGAATTTTGAGATCAGTTGCAATTATGTGTCAAAAAGCCAAGTTAAGGGAACTTGGCTCCAATAGCGGATTTTAGGCAGCGATCAAGAGCTCTTTGGCGTTTGCGAGCGTCGACTCTGTGATTTGGCTACCGCCAAGTAAGCGCGCTAGTTCGGATACTCGCTGCTCTTGATCCAGTAATCGCATCTGCGTTTCTGTGGTGCCGTTTTCGCTGTGCTTGGCGACAAACATCTGCTGGTGGCCGCATCCTGCTACTTGTGGTAAATGGGTGACACACAACACTTGAGTGGATTCTCCCAACTTGCGCAGCATTTTGCCTACGACCGCCGCAGTAGGGCCGCTGATGCCGACATCCACTTCGTCGAAAATTAGGCTTGGTGTGTCGACTTTTTGTGCGGTTATCACCTGAATTGCTAAAGAAATACGCGACAGTTCCCCACCAGACGCCACTTTGGCGATTGGTTGCAAGGGTTGGCCTGGGTTGGTTGAAACCAAGAAACAGACGCTATCTAACCCCAATGGTGATGGATGCGTTCCTTCATTGCTGACCTCAATACTAAACACGGCTTTTTCCATGCTCAGTTCATGCATGCTTTGCGTGATGAGTTTGTTTAACTCTTTGGCGTAGCGGCAGCGAGATTTATGCAGTTTTTCCGCGCATTCAAGAAAACGGTGATATTTTTCCTCGACGTTGGCAGCTAGTTCATCCATCTTCTCATCGGAGCAATCTAATGCTTCGATCTGTGCCAGCAGTTCCTGATGATGTTGGTACAACTCTTCTGGCAAAACATGGTGTTTACGAGAGATAGACATCACTTTAGAAAAGCGCGCTTCTACATAGGCAAGTCGCGATGGGTCAACATCTATGTTGTCTAGATAGCTGCGTAATTCGCTATTTGCCTCTTCAAGTTGAATGATGGCTTCTGCGACCATATCCGGTAGAGCTGCCAGCTTAGGATCCAATTCAGCCAATTCAACAAGTGCATTGCTGGCACTTTGTAAAATGCCAAGCGCATTCACTTCCTCGCCTTCGTATATCAGTTCAATTGCCTGCTGGCAGGTACTAGCCAACTCTCCGCTGTTAGAGAGACGTTTATGTTCTTGTTCAAGCTCAATAAACTCGTCTTCGCCGATAGCAAGTTCATTGAGTTCTTTAATTTGATATTCCAGCAGTTGTTTTTGAGCCTGATTCTGTAAGCTGTTTTCTTTAAGCTGTTTGAGATGATTATCCGCTTGTCGCCAGCTTTGATAGGCGACACGAGTATTTTTCAACAGGTTTAAGTGACCTGCGTATTGGTCGAGCATTGCCATTTGATGTTCACTTTTCATCAACTGGTGATGAGCATGCTGGCCATGGATATTGATCAATAACTGCCCTAAAGCTTTCAATTGAGAAAGTGGAACCGGGCTGCCGTTGATAAACGAGCGTGAACGACCTTCTTTAGTCACAATGCGGCGCAAAATGCACTCACTACCATCCAGTAGTTCGTTGTCTTCAAGCCAACGTGAGGCGTGAAGATTGTTATCCAGTAAAAATGCAGCGCTGACCTCGGTTTTTTCTTCGCCGCGTCGGACCATGCTCGCTTCGGCGCGACCTCCGAGACACAAGCCCAATGCGTCGATCGCGATTGATTTACCAGCGCCGGTTTCACCGGTGATGGTGGTCATTCCTTTAGATAGCTCGAGTTGTAAAGACTTAACAATGGCAAAATTATTAACACTTAGATGAGCCAGCATTTTGGTTTACCTGTATAACTGAACAATACTGTATGTAAAATCAGTATATACTGTTTCTTTATACAGTAAAGTTGTGTGAGAAAAAATTTGTGAGTCAGATTTTATTTCTCGCCAACTTTCTCTTATCGGAAACAAAAAGATCGAACACAAAAAAAAGGTTGATGAGTCACCATCAACCTTTCCATCTATGCGTTTCAGTCAGCTAAAAAAGTTTGCTCGACCAACCAAGTTTCTTACGCAGAACATGGTAATAGCTGTAATCTTGCGGGTGAATAAGTCGTAGTCGATTTGGGCTTTGATAGATGTGGATCTCGTCGCCCGGAGAGACGGGCAGGGAGACTTGTCCATCACAGCTGACCTCTTGCGTGCCCCGATTATCTGGAGAAACCAGCAGTTTGATTCTTCTATTGGCATCGACAACCAGTGGGCGGCTCGATAACGTATGCGGAAACATTGGGACTAAGGAAATGGCGTTCAAACTGGGGGACAAAATGGGGCCACCGCCAGAGAGTGAGTAAGCGGTGGAACCGGTTGGTGTTGAGATAATCAGGCCGTCTGAGCGCTGAGAAAAAGCGAAAGTGTCGTCAATATACACTTCAAACTCAATCATATGCGCGATTTGCCCCGGGTGAAGCACGGCCTCATTTAACGCTGCGTTGTGACTTTTTACCTGCCCATGACGATGAATTTCCGCTTCCAGCAGAAAGCGTTCTTCTTCGATGTATGCTCCGTTCAAAACCGCTTCGAGCGCAGCTTGAAAATCCTCTGGATTGAGATCGGTTAAAAAGCCGAGATTACCTCGATTGACGCCGATCACTGAGATGTTGAAGCGAGACAAGATTCTTGCTGCGCCCAGCATATTGCCATCCCCGCCAACGACAATCGCCAGATCGGCTTTTTCGCCTAATTCAACCAAGCCCGAAAAGTGTGAGGCGGGGACGTCATCCAAAATATGCGCTAGCCTGTCATCAATAAACACTTGATAGCCGAGTGAGGTTAACCAGTGATACAAATCGCGATGCGTTTGTATCGCTTTCTGATCTCTGGGTTTTCCGATAATAGCGATCACGTTAAATGGTTTTTTCATAGCTTTTCCGCGTTAAAGAGGCTTGAATCGGGCGTTATCATCCCCATAATAATGGCAAGTTAGCCACTATTGCGAATTTTTGTGAAGTTAAAGCCAGTTACATAGGCTTGGCTTTAAAGGACAAAGTGTTGAATTCTGGAGATATCATGAGCAACGAAGAAAATAAAATCAACGAAGAACAGCTAAAACAGAACGAATCTGCGGACATCGAGGTAGATGCTGTTGGTACGGATGCTGATATCGAATGGAACCAAGCAGAGGAAAGCGACGAAGCGGCAGCGAAAATTGCTGAGCTGGAAGCGGCACTGCTTGCAAGTGAATCTCGAGTAAAAGAGCAGCAAGATGCGGTGCTGCGTGCCAGAGCGGATGTGGAGAACATGCGTCGTCGTAGCGAACAGGAAATCGATAAAGCACGTAAGTATGCGCTGAACAAGTTTGCTGAAGAGTTATTGCCTGTTATCGATAATTTAGAGCGTGCGATTCAAGCGGCGGATGCGGAAAGTGAAGCCGTGAAGCCATTACTTGAGGGCGTTGAACTGACGCACAAGACGTTTGTCGATACCGTTAATAAGTTTGGTCTGAAAGAGATCAACCCTGAGGGCGAAGTGTTCAATCCAGAATTCCATCAAGCGATGTCTATTCAGGAAAGCCCAGATCATGAGTCAAATACTGTGATGTTTGTGATGCAGAAAGGCTATGAACTCAATGGACGTGTGATTCGTCCGGCGATGGTCATGGTTGCAAAATAAATCACCATCATCAATTATGAAAAGAGAGGCATAGTCCTCTCTTTTTTGTTTGAAATCGATGAGCGAAAGCTTGTTAATTAAGGGAATTCTAAATTTTCTCTGTTTGGAATTGGAAAATCCTACGCTTTCAGGTGTTTAGAGGTTAATGCTGTTTTGGTGAGCTAAATCTGATGAAAATTTCAACTTGCTCAATGTAACACTTTTGTAAATAAACACTTCGAATTGTTATTGGTGTGTGTATTATGCGCGGACGTTTAGCGCCTTTGGTGACATAAACGACTTCATAATGATAAATACCCAACACAACAATCTGGAGTGGAACGATGGATAAATCGCTCTCGTCAAAAATTTTTATAGGCTTGTTTGCTGGCCTGCTGCTTGGTTCTGCCATTCAATATCTTTTTCAAGGAATATCGCTGTTTGATGTCTATTTGTTAGGCTCAGCAGAAGGCGCGGGCGGGATGTTCGTTTCGCTCATTAAACTGCTGGTTGTTCCTCTGGTTTATGTCTCGATCGTCTGTGGCATTGTTGATCTAAAAGACATCTCCGCTTTTGGCCGTTTAGGCACGAAAACTTTTGCGCTTTACATCATCAACACGGTTATCGCGATTGCGGCGGCCTTGACGGTCGGGATGATCTTCCAACCCGGCGCGGATGCCAATCTAGTCGGTACTGTTGCGCAGTCGGTGAAACTGACGACGACAGAAACCCCGGATATCTTCTCCTTGGTGGTCAATATTGTTCCGAGTAATCCGGTACAAGCCTTTGCCAATGGCGACATGTTGCAAATCATCTTTATGGCGATTTTAACTGGCTTGGCGATTCAGGCATTAGATTCACGCGGTGGTCCGGCGATTCGTACTTTTAAACTGGCCAATGAAATCATGATGAAACTGGTTGGTCTGGTGATGAGCTTGGCCCCTTACGGCGTATTTGCATTGATGACCCAACTGGGCGCTACGCTGGATGCGCATACGCTGATGTCGGTAGCAGGTTACGTGGCATTGGTTGTCGCTATGCTGGTGTTCTGGATTTTCGTTTTCTACCCAATGGTCGTGGGCATGACGACCAGTGTGTCACCCAAGCAATTTTTGCGCGCGACTCGTGAGCAAGTGCTGTTTTCTCTCTCCACGGCGAGCTCGAATGCGACGATTCCTGTCACCATGCGCACGTTGACAGAAAAACTGCAGGTATCCAAGTCGGTGGCGGGTTTTGGTGTTCCACTGGGCGCGACCATGAACATGTCTGGCGTTTCTATCTATATTGCACTCGCGACCATTTTTGTTGCCAATGCGTTTGGTCAGCCAATCAACTCCGCAGATCTCTTCACGCTTGGTCTGACGATTCTGCTGCTTTCAATCGGCGCAGGTGGTGTACCTGGCGGTGGCGTGGTGATGGTCGGCGTTCTGCTGCATCAACTGGGTTTGCCACCTGAAGGTCTGGCGATTATCGCCGCGGTTGATCGTATCAACGATATGTTCTGTACCTCGTCAAATGTGGTTGGTGACACGGCGGTGAACACCATTGTGGCCAAAAGTGAAGGTGAACTGGCTCGTGATGAAGAGCAAACCGAACTGGCGTCAGAATCACGCTGAACTGCCCTTATCAAGTGACATAAATCAAGCGAAGCCAGTAGGCTTCGCTTGATATTTTGTTTGGCTGGACTAGGCTCGCTGTGCACGAGGTGTGAAGCTAGTGTTGATGCTCTTGCTCGACAGTGCCTACCCAGGTCATTAAGTTAGGCGCAAAGCTTAAGTTGTGTTTAGTTACTTCAGCCGTAACAGGGTTTACTTCGAGAAGCTGGTTGTTGATCGGGTCGGTCACGATGAGATGGCCAGTACGCTTATCTTCTGCCAGAGCAAAATTGGGTTTATCGGCTGAACTAGGTAGTTCGTTCCATAGCGAGATCGATTTATACAGAGAAAAGTTGTTCTCTGCCGACAGGAGATGCAGCGTACCGGCGGTAGAGAGAATCACGAGGTAGTCACTGCTTTGGCTAATAAGCTGCGCTTTTTCATTTTCTGTTTGTTGCCACTTAACTTCTTTGAGCTGACCAGCTTGAATTTGAAACAGTTGCTGGCTTGCCGAAGCGTAAGCGAGCAACGTATCTGCTTCATAGTCGCCTAGAATGCTGCCAAAGCGACTGCCCTCGGCCAAAGCGCTCGGATTGGCTAACTTGGTGGAAGTGACATTACCGTCTTGGATTTGAATATGCACGACGCCATCGCTGCAACCAAAAGCCACTTGAGTTTTGCTTTGAGCGCTGCCATGTAAAGCGGCACACTCTTCTGGCAGGAGAGCCACATCATGGAAATGATCGCCGTGTAGATGCGTTTGCAGCACTTTGTTCGGCAGGGCTGGGTTTGCGGCATTCTCGACAATCCCTGTGAAAACGTGTTCACCTAGTACTTGCGCTGTACCATGCACAGCATAGTTAAAGCGGTACGTTGCCAACGCCTCTGCATTGGCGATGGTAGACTCTCTGACTACCCGAAACTCGGCGTTTTCTCCACTGCCTGCGTTACCGTCAAAAAAGATCGCAGCGACGTTTTTGCCGAGATCGTAATGCGTGGGTTTGATGCCTTGATACTGATTACTGAGTAATTGAGGCGCTTCGGCGTGCAAGTGGAAATGGTCGCCGTGTGCTTCAGCTTCAAGGCCGCTATCAATGATTTCAACCAAATTTTGGTTACGCTGCATGGCTAAAGCATAGCGACCATTTGGGCTGGTTTTGAGGCCCGAGGCCGCATTTTGCAAACTGAACTGCGCCATAAGATCCCAATTTTTTCCGCCATCCAAAACGTAGATACTGTTGCTGTTTTGTTCTGTGACCACCAAGCGGCTCATTGCCGTTTGCGTCTCTCCCGAGTCTTGCTGTTGCTCACTCTCAGTTTTGTTTTCCCCTTCACTACACCCGCTGAGTACGAGCGCCAAGGCGAGAGACATTGCCGTACGTTTACCATTGATGTTTAACAGAGACTGCATCAAATATTCCCTTGATTCGATTGATGAAATAACCCCACACAATTCACTGTGCAGATACGATTGATTTTAATTATGTTATAACATAACATTTTCGTCTTTCAACTGTTTTGTAAATCATTATCATTGACCTAATGGAGAAAAGTGTGGAGAGAGTGGCGGTAAACATAACGCTAAATAGGGTGCTAATCGGTGTCATGCTGGCGACGAGTGGCGCCGTTCAGGCCAGTAGTTTAGACATCGGTGTCGTGCTGGATGGGGCATATCAAAGCGAGGCTCGAAAGTGGGGAAGTCGTGACAGAGGCTTTGGGCTTGGCCACTCGGAACTCATGTTAAGCAGCAACATCGATCATCACTTTAAAGGCCAACTGGTGACGGTGTTAGCCAGTCATGACGGTGAAACGGAATTAGAGCTTGAAGAAGCATGGGTCGAAACGCTCAGTTTACCGCAAGGGTTGAAACTGAAAGCGGGTCGAATGCTCTCGAATATTGGTTATCTCAATAGCAAACACATGCACGAAGATGCGTTTGTTGAGCGACCCGCCGTGTATCGAGCACTGTTGGGGGGACACTATTTCGATGACGGTATGCAACTGAGTTGGTTACTACCGACAGATTTGTTTGTGCAAACGAATGTAGAACTGCTCAGTGGGAAACCTATTGATGCGGGTTATGACGAACCCGCGGCGATAGGGGTGTACACCGCCAATCTTCAACTCGGCGGGGATATTGGCGTTGAGCACAGTTGGCGCTGGGGGATAAGTGCCCTTTACAATGCGAATGGTCGTCAATTTTCAGCTGCACATGATCATGCGCACGAAGAAGGAGAGGAGCACGATCACGCAGGGCATTCGCACGGGCCATCATTTACCGGGCGTAATCTCTATGGATCGGATTTCACTTGGAAATGGGCACCTGAGGGCAATTATCGTCAAAGCAACCTGAGAATGACCAGCGAATATTGGTATTTAGACAACCGCTTTGATGCGCAACTGGCCACAGCAGCAGGGGCCGAGCAGAATGCTTATGGTTGGTATAGTGAAGTCGCCTATCAGTTTGATCCGAGTTGGACCTTAAGCACTCGATATGGCGAGATGCGAACGGTTGACGGTGATGTGCATGCTCATGGTGATCACTTCCACGGAGAGTTCTCCCGCGCAGAGGTTAAAGAGTGGGATCTGGCGTTGGATTGGCACGCATCCCATTTTGGCCGCGTGCGTGGGCAAGTGACTTATGAGAAACAAGTGCACAGCGATGAGGTGTTGTTTAGTATGCAATATGTGATGTCATTTGGAGCGCACCATGCACATGCGTTTTAAATGGCTAGGTCTGTTACTCGCTTTGGTAAGCCTGCCGAGTGCCGCGAGCCTCAATGTGTTTGTTTGTCAGCCGGATTGGGCTGATTTGGTGCTCAAACATGCCCCGCAGGCGCACATTTATTCCGCAACCACCGCAATGCAAGATCCCCATTATGTTCAAGCAAGACCGTCGTTGATTGCGAAAATGCGCAGTGCCGATCTGGTAGTGTGCTCTGGGGCGGAACTGGAGATCGGCTGGTTGCCCGAATTACAGAGACAGAGCCGAAATGCCAAGGTGCAAAGCGGTCAAGCTGGATTGTTTTGGGTGAGTGATTACGTGGCCTTGTTGGATGAGCATGAGCATGTCGATCGTTCGATGGGCGATGTTCACGCGCACGGCAATCCTCATGTGCAATTTGCCGTCGCCGATATGGAGAATGTGTCACGTGCGTTAGTGGAGCGTTTAGTGCGCATCGATCCGAAAAATCAAGCGCTTTATAAAGGAATGGGGGTACGGTTTCGCGCCGATTGGCAAAAGCGCCTTGAGGTTTGGCGTGAAAAAGCCAAGCGGCTGCAAGATATAAAAGTAGTGGGATACCATCAGACACATCGTTATCTGTTTGCTTGGTTAGGCGTCGAGCAAGTAGCCGATTTGGAGCCCAAACCAGGCTTACCACCCACGTTGTCGCATCTTCATCAGCTTAGTCAGCTCGATTTAAGTCAAGCCGACGCTATCGTCTACTCAAGTCATCAACCCGTCGACGCCGCGAACTGGTTAGCCGAGCGCAGCCATTTGCCCGTCCTCCAGCTGGCGCAAAGTGTTGGTGGTCGAAAAAACACCCACACGTTAGCCGAGCTGATAGACGATAGCATAGAGCAATTGATTAGCCTGAGAGCGGTGCCATGAACCATTACGCTTGGCTACTCGCGCCAGTCACCATCGGTGTATTGGCACTGGTATGCAACATCATTTTGGGCCGACAAGTTTTACAGCGCGGCGTGGTGTTTATTGATCTGGCGATGGCGCAGATATCGGCACTGGCAATGATCACGATTGAGCTTTACGCGGGCTTTGAGTCCAATCTGCTTAGCAAAGTGTTGGCTTCCTATCTGCTTACCTTACCTGCTGCTGGAGTGCTGATCTTTATCGAGCGGCGAGCGATAGCGCATTTGGAAGCCTTGATTGGCTTACTCTATGTGATTGCAGCTTGCCTAGCGGTAAATGTGGTTAGCGTTCAAGCGCATGGCAAGGAACTGATCGACTCGCTACTCAACGGACGCCTTTTATGGGCTGATGGTCGAGATATTGGATGTGTTGCCTTAGTCACCTTGATTTTGCTTTGGATCCAATCTCAGCGCCGCCGCTGGCTTACAGGGCCTGCCTTTTACATCTTGTTTGCCTTGGCCGTTCCGCCCTTAGTGATCAACTTAGGGGTTTATCTTGAATTTGCCGCCCTAATTATGCCCGCCTTGTTTGCCCTATTGTTCAAACCTCGACGATATTGGTGGGCTTCACTGGGGCTTGGGTTACTTGGCGGAGGCGGCGGTTTCTTGCTCTCTTTGTATTGGGATTACCCCGTCGGGCCAAGTGTCGTTATCACCATGGCTGTGTTTGCGATGGTTGGCGTGGCGCTGCGCCAGATAAGTCTTTGTCTATCGGTTCGAACAGAATCAACCAGCCCGTGATAAGTACGGCCTCTTGGGCGACGCCAAACCGTGCTTTTATGTGCTCTTTTCGTAGGAGACTTAAAAAAAAACGCACATTTTTCGTATTTCCCCTTGAAAAGGACTTTGGTGCCCTTATTTAAGGGGCATACGAGAAACAAACATACCAGTTTTTGTTTGTGAGCGGGGGTTGAAACCCGATTCTCCATCCCCACATTATGGGTATAGCAAAACGAACATCGAATTTATTTGGAGATAGCCAGATGGGTAAAATCATTGGTATTGACTTAGGTACTACTAACTCTTGTGTTGCTGTATTAGACGGCGACAAGCCACGCGTAATTGAAAACGCAGAAGGTGAGCGTACAACCCCTTCCGTTATTGCATACACCGATGGCGAGACTCTGGTTGGTCAACCTGCGAAACGTCAAGCAGTTACAAACCCAGAAAACACGCTATTTGCAATCAAGCGTCTGATTGGTCGTCGTTTTGAAGACGAAGAAGTTCAGCGCGACATCGAAATCATGCCTTACAAAATCGTTAAGGCTGACAACGGTGATGCTTGGGTTGAAGCAAAAGGCCAAAAAATGGCTGCGCCGCAAATTTCTGCAGAAGTTCTGAAGAAAATGAAGAAAACTGCAGAAGACTTCCTGGGTGAACCAGTAACAGGTGCGGTTATCACAGTTCCTGCTTACTTCAACGATGCGCAGCGCCAAGCAACTAAAGATGCAGGCCGTATCGCGGGTCTGGAAGTGAAACGTATCATCAACGAACCAACGGCAGCAGCACTAGCCTACGGTCTAGACAAGCAAGGCGGCGACCGTACTATCGCGGTTTACGACCTAGGTGGCGGTACGTTTGATATCTCAATCATCGAAATCGATGAAGTGGAAGGCGAGAAAACCTTCGAAGTTCTAGCAACCAACGGTGACACTCACCTTGGCGGTGAAGACTTTGATAACCGTCTGATCAACTACCTAGTGGCTGAATTCAAGAAAGAGCAAGGCATCGATCTGAAGAAAGATCCTCTCGCGATGCAACGTGTAAAAGAAGCGGCTGAAAAAGCGAAAATTGAGCTTTCCTCAACCACTCAAACCGACGTAAACCTACCGTACGTAACGGCGGATGCGACGGGACCTAAGCACATGAACATCAAGGTGACACGTGCGAAACTAGAATCGCTGGTTGAAGATCTTGTACAACGTTCACTTGAGCCACTAAAAGTTGCACTAGCAGACGCAGATCTATCGGTAGGTGACATTACAGACGTGATCCTTGTTGGTGGTCAAACACGTATGCCAATGGTTCAAGCGAAAGTAACAGAGTTCTTTGGTAAAGAACCTCGTCGCGATGTAAACCCAGATGAAGCGGTTGCGGTGGGTGCAGCTGTTCAAGGCGGCGTACTGGCTGGCGAAGTTAAAGACGTACTGCTACTGGACGTAACGCCACTGTCTCTCGGTATCGAAACCATGGGCGGCGTTATGACCAAGCTGGTTGAGAAGAACACCACTATCCCAACCAAAGCGAACCAAGTGTTCTCGACAGCAGAAGATAACCAAAGTGCGGTAACGATTCACGTGCTACAAGGTGAGCGTAAGCAAGCGATGTACAACAAATCGCTTGGTCAGTTTAACCTTGAGGGTATCAACGCTGCGCCACGCGGTATGCCACAAATCGAAGTTACTTTTGACCTCGATGCAGACGGCATCCTGCACGTATCAGCGAAAGATAAGCAAACGGGCAAAGAGCAGAAGATCACCATCCAAGCTTCTGGCGGTCTGAGCGATGCTGAAATTGAGAAAATGGTTCAAGAAGCAGAAGCAAACAAAGAAGCGGACAAGAAGTTCGAAGAGCTAGCTACTGCACGTAACCAAGCTGACCAGATCATTCACGGTACTCGTAAACAAGTGGAAGAAGCGGGTGAAGCCCTTCCAGCAGACGAGAAAGCGAAGATCGAAACGGCAATCGAAGAACTTGAGCAAGCTCGCAAAGGCGAAGATAAAGAAGCGATCGAAGCGAAAATCCAAGCACTGATGGCGGCGGCTCAAAAGCTGATGGAAATTGCTCAGCAGCAGGCTCAAGCACAACAAGGCTCAGCGGATGCTGGTGCTAAGTCTCAAGACGACGACGTTGTTGATGCTGAGTTTGAAGAAGTCAAAGACGACAAGAAATAATCTTGTTTAACCAGATGGCTAAGGCCATCTGGTACTTAACTTCCTGTTTGCGGGCGTTTGGGGTAACTCTTACGCCCGCAAGTTTGTACAAAATTGTGTGCTTATAGATAAAGGGTAGTCATCGTTTCGAACCTTTATCTATATCGATACAAACACCAGGCTTAGTGCCGTTTGCAGTAAATAATTGGTGACGAAGAACATGTCAAAACGTGATTTTTACGAAGTATTAGGCGTTGGCCGTGATGCCTCTGAACGCGACATCAAAAAGGCGTATAAGCGTCTGGCGATGAAATTCCATCCAGACCGTAACCAGGGTGACGATTCAGCGTCGGATAAGTTTAAAGAAGTAAAAGAAGCGTACGAGATTCTGACTGATCCGCAGAAGAAAGCGGCCTATGACCAATATGGTCATGCTGCCTTTGAGCAAGGTGGCGGCGGCTTCGGCGGCGGTGGTTTTGGCGGGGGCGGCGCGGATTTTGGCGACATCTTTGGCGACGTGTTTGGCGACATCTTTGGTGGTGGTCGCCGTGGTGGTGGTCCTCGTGCTCAACGTGGTGCCGACCTGCGTTATAATATGGAGTTGTCCCTAGAGGAAGCGGTGCGTGGCGTTTCAAAAGAGATCGAAGTGCCCACCTTGGTACACTGTGACTCGTGTGACGGTAGCGGTGCGAAGAAAGGCACCTCGGCAGAAACCTGTGGGACTTGTCATGGCCACGGCCAAGTGCAAATGCGTCAAGGCTTCTTTGCCGTGCAGCAAACCTGTCCTACCTGCCATGGTAAAGGCAAGATCATCAAAGACCCATGTAATGTTTGCCACGGCCAAGGTCGTAAGCATAAGAAGAAAACGCTCAATGTGAAAATTCCTGCCGGGGTCGACACAGGCGATCGTATTCGTCTCTCCGGCGAAGGCGAAGCGGGAGAAATGGGCGCTCCAGCAGGTGATTTGTACGTACAAGTTCATGTCAAAGAACACCATATCTTTGAACGTGATGGCAACAACCTTTACTGTGAAGTGCCAGTGAGCTTTGCGATGGCGGCATTGGGTGGCGAAGTCGAAGTGCCAACACTCGACGGTCGCGTGAGCTTAAAAGTGCCAAGCGAAACGCAAACAGGGCGTATGTTCCGCATGCGCGGCAAAGGCGTCAAAGGTGTTCGCGGCGGTGCCATCGGCGATCTGATCGTTAAGCTTGTGGTTGAAACGCCAGTCAACCTCAGTGCTCGTCAAAAAGAACTTTTGAAAGAGTTTGAGGAATCTTGCGGCGGCGAAGCGGCGACTAAGCATAAGCCAAAATCGGAAGGTTTCTTTAACGGCGTGAAGAAGTTCTTTGACGATCTCACTAGCTAGTTCATAGCGCTTTCTAAGCTAAAAAGCCCGTTTGGTGTTGCCAAACGGGCTTTTTACTTTCTTGCTACCAACACGCCGCTGGTTTCGCGGTGTTGGTGGAATCGAGCGTCATTTTCTTCACCGTTTCATTGGCTAGGCATGGGTCGTTGTTTTGACCTTTAGTGGTTTTTGCTGTCGCGGTAATGGTGTACGACATGGTTGCGGAACTGGCAACAGAAAACTCATATCGCTCCGCGATAGAGTCACAAATTATGCAATTGCCGCCGGAAATAATCTGCGACCATTGGTAACCACCGTTATAACTTCGTTCCAATTCTAACTGTATTTTAGCCATATCCGCTTTTGCCACCGTTCGATGCGACTCAATAACGTACTTGCTATAACTTGGATAGCTAATGGCGGCTAAGATGCCGACGACCACAACCACAATCATTATTTCGATCAATGTCATGCCTTTGTGTTGAACAGTGATTGGGTTACAAAAATTTCTTCGAATCATTTCCATACTTCTCTTCTAAGCTCTGCACTATTTTTGATAGCTGTTAGCATCTATGCAAGTTGATTCATTATTATCTCGCTGTTTGCAAAGGATTTTGGGAAATGCATCGCGGCTTTACACTCTTGGAGCTCTTAATTACGGTTGTGGTTTTAACTGTATTGTTACTTTTTGCATCACCTAATTTTTCAAAAGTGAGTCAGCAAACAAAAGCAGTTAACTTAGCCAATGAAATACATGGTTTTCTTATTCAAGCGAAATCAGAGGCAGTGCTTCGTAACCAAGATTTGTGGGTGCATATCGATGGACTTCCTGCATCGGATGGAAAATGGACCTTATCTCTCTCTACGGCTTCTTCCTCTTCAGCTGTAAGCAGTGCCAATACCTTGGCTGTCTTTGATGGTCGCCGATATCGCAATGTATGGGTTTCCAATACAGGTACACTCAATACTCTTGAGTTTGATCATGTGATGGGTAATCCCCTAGAAGCGGGCAATATCACGATTAAACTATCAGAAACGGATCAGAAACCGATTAAAGTCGTGGTCCATAACCGAGCTGGTCGTATCAAGCTCTGCACTGTAAGCGAGGCAATGTATGGCTTTGAAAAGTGTTAAGCAACTTGGAAGCTCGCTAGTTGAGTTTATGATCGCGGCATTACTAGGAGGAATGGCCCTGACTATTGTTGGCTCTGTTTTTCTCTCCAATCAAAAATCTGCTGCTCAACGCAGCAAAGAAATCATGCTTCTTCAGCAAATGAACAGCGTGATGCAGCAAATTAAAGAGGATATTCAGCGAGCGGGGTTCGATGGTATAGCAACAAACTCAATGATGCTTTCTGGTTCAACCACCGTACTTTACCAGCAATCAAATGCGATTGGTTATGTTTATCGGAAAACATCGAGTCAAACAAGTAATACTATCTATAGACTAAATAGTGGCATGTTGGAATATTGTCAAAATGACTCTTCGTTACCTATAAAAGTTGTATCCGCTGCTAAAGGTTGTTTCGATCTATTTGATCCTAAACAGATTAAAGTGACTCAGTTTGATATTAATAAAAAAGTATTGTTGGGTGATTCAGCAGAAAGTGCATTTGTTACTATTTCTATGAAGGCTCAATTAAAAAAAGACTCATCGGTTTCTCATGCGATGTCATTACAAGTTCAACAAAGGAATTGGCAATGATGCGTCAATATCAACAAGGGGTAGCAACATTATTAATCACATCGATATTGCTTTCGGTCGCTTTAGTGATCACTTTGGGCTCCTATAAAACGCTGTTTTACCAAATTAAGCGAGCACAAAATGAAGTCAAGTCAAGGCAAGAGCACTGGCTTGCAGAGGGGGGATTGGAGTGTTTGTTTACCTATGTGAAAGAAGACGTATCGAGAATTGCATCTGTAATTCCTGACGATCACACTGAACTAGATGCTATTTGTAAAAATTCATTAAAACTCAAAAAATTATATGTATCAGATTTAGGTGGCTCAGCCTATAGAATTCACGCTAAAACGCAAAATGATTGGTCAAATTTAGAGAAAATCTTCTCTAGGTCTACAAGCACAGGAAAAGGGGCGATACAAACCACCTCAAGGCTCACTACTTTTGGGCAATTGAACGTAAAGCCAGATGCCAATGGAGCTCCCAATGCAGATGGTAAATATGAATGCGTGTCAATTACGTACAAATACAGCTATACCATCAAAGCTCCGTCATCGGAGAGCAAATATATAACTCAAGGAATAGACGAAAATGCTTTGTATGCAGGCTCTCCGGCTGGAGATTGTACTTCAAACACGACAACGAATGTTACTGTGGAAAAGGGAACATCAATTACAAAAACGGACAAACCAGAAACCTCTAATTCAAGCTTAAAAGATGATTTTGTCTACAATTCGGATGCGGATCCTTTTAATTCATTCTTTGGCTACAAAAAAACACCAGAAAATATTGCTAAAGTAAAATCATCCTTTCCTGAAGCGGGCAGAATAAATATTACCGATGCAAAGAATTGCAAAAAAGTTATTGAAGATGCGTTTAAGAATGTCGACCAAGTTTGGATAACAGGTAATTGTGCAATTAACGGAAATTTAGTCATTCAAGGTAGCCATGAGAAATATACCTTAGTCATTCAAGATGGGATTTTTATTAACACAGGCGCAACGAAATTTGGAGGAACACTATTTCATTTAGTCGATAAAACAAAACCACAATTTATCCCAGAAAATTTGAAAAATTATTGGGATAGTCTGTTTGCTACATCCGACGGAGCCCCAACTGATTTTACAATTGGTAAACAATATACAGATTTAAACCAAACAGTCTATGTTGATGCTGGCTCTTTTTACGCAGTTGGTGGATATGGATTTGATAGTGATGGCTTAGGTGTTTCTATCGCAGGTTCAATGAATTTGACATTTGACTCAAGAAAAAGACCGACCTCTATTTCTAATAATATTCAATGGCAAGAAGGAAGCTGGAATGCACAATAAACAACGTGGCTTTAGTTTATTGGAAGTGATGATTTCTTTTGTGCTGATTGGTATTGGTGCTCTGGGTTTAGTCAAACTTCAGGTTTACATCGAACAAAAAGCCGACTACGCCATTCAGAGTATTGAGGCTCTTAACTTAGCCGAGCAAAAGTTAGAATGGTTCCGCACTCGTGGTGCAACTGCATCTTCGGCAATTACAGTGGCCAACTTTGCCGATGATATCGTGGCAGGCTCGGATGCGTCTCATCCTCCTTATACAGTGACTTGGAGCGTCCCCGCCACCGCTCTCTCTGGGGCATTGAAAACTATTCATATTCAAACCACTTGGACCGATCGCCTTGGTTATCCCCAGTCTGTTGAGCTCAAAACCATGATTTCCAAATACAGCGAGTTTGATACGCACTAAATTGCTTTTCGCTGCTTTCTGTCTTGGTTGCAGAAAAAAATAACCACAATGTATTAAAAATTGGTGCTTACTTTGTTGCATTTTCGCGGTTGGGGATGTTAGTGAATTGTTTTTGCTGATCGCATTTTTTGCAAAATATGTCTCCGAATATGGAAAAATTGACGGAATCTTGTGCTTTTGATTTGCGCTTTTAATAGAATATGACGTTGAAAAAAGGCGAAAACGATAAGTTATATTCGTCTGACACAGCAACATCATTGATTATGGAGTTACCATGAGTAACCAAGCAGTAAATCAAGCACCATCTCCGAAGCCGAGCGGAATGGATCGTTTTCTGAACTTTATCGAGCGGGCAGGGAACAAAATTCCAGATCCCGCTATCTTGTTCTTCTGGGCATTGATCATCACGTGGGCCGCATCTGCTCTGCTGTCGAATGTGACGTTTGACATTCCCAACCCACGCACCGGTGAAGCACTTGCGATCAACAACCTTTTGACTGGCGAATCTTTAGCAAGCTTTCTCGCAAACATGGTGAAAACTTTCACAGGCTTTGCGCCACTTGGCATTGTATTGGTGGCGATGCTGGGTGTCGGCGTTGCCGACTCTTCGGGCTTTATCACCACGGGCCTGAAGAAAATGCTCAACTTCACCCCAGCGAAACTGCTCACGCCGATGCTGATTCTGGTGGCGATTGTATCGCACACTGCGGCCGATGCGGGTTATGTGTTGGTGATTCCACTGGGCGGGATCATTTTCCACGCAGCGGGCCGCCACCCTCTGGCGGGTATTGCCGCGGCGTTTGCTGGCGTATCCGGCGGTTTCTCTGCCAACTTTATTCCTTCTGGTATCGATCCTCTGTTGGCTGGCTTTACTCAGACCGCTGCACAAGTGCTTGATCCTCAATACGTGGTTAATCCTCTGGCCAATATTTTCTTCACCGGCCTCTCCTCAGTCCTTATCGTCGCGATTGGCTGGTATGTGACCGAGAAAATCATTGAACCACGTTTGCAGAAAATGCCTGTAGACGTGGATGCCGAAGAAGCGCCTGATCTTGGTTCCTTCACTGACATCGAGTCGAAAGCTTTCCGTTACGCGGGCTGGGCGATGTTGGCTGGCATTGCACTTTTAGTAGTGGCGTTGCTGCCAGAAAACTCGGCACTGCGTTCTCCTGAAGGGGAAATCACCGCGTTTTCTGCGCCGATCATGAAATCGATTGTGCCACTGATCTTTATCCTGTTTATCATTCCAGGCTATGTATACGGCAAAGTGTCGGGCACATTTAAAACCAGCAATGACATCATCAAAGCGATGGCGGATACCATGTCGACTATGGGCGCTTATATCGTCATGTCATTCTTCTGCGCTCAGTTTCTTGCTGCGTTTGCACAATCCAATTTGGGTACCATGCTGGCGCTTTACGGCGCCGAAGGGCTTAAAGCGATGAACTTGCCCGGTGAAGCGACCATCGTTGGCATGATCTTGTTAACGGCTGCGGTTAACTTGCTGATCGGTTCAGCGTCTGCCAAATGGGCGTTGATCGGCCCGATTCTGGTGCCGATGCTGATGGCGGTAGGGATTTCTCCCGAGTTGTCTCAGGCGGCTTACCGCGTGGGCGACTCTGTATCGAACATCATTTCACCGTTGATGGTGTTCTTCCCGCTGGTGGTGGTGTACTGCCAGCGTTACGTGAAAGCGACGGGGATCGGCACGCTGGCGTCACTGATGATGCCATTCTCGATTGCGATGCTGATTGGCTGGACGTTGTTCTTGCTCGCTTACTGGGCGCTAGGCATTCCACTTGGTATTCAGGCGCCGTACACCTACAGCATGTAGATAAAAGAAAAGCCCGCGACAGCGGGCTTTTTCATATCGGTGCCGTTACTTGGTTTTGAGGTATTTCGCGTGAAACGCCAAATGATCGGCAATAAAGCTTTGGATAAAGAAGTAGCTGTGGTCATAGCCAGGATGCATTCTCAGCGTGATGTCAATATCCCTCTCTTTAGCGACGCTCATCAGTGTTTCCGGCTGGAGCTGCTCTTGCAGGAAGCTATCCGCTTCGCCCTGATCAATCAGAATGGGGGTGCGCACCAAGTACGATTTAAACAGTTCGACCGCGTCGTAGTGTTCCCAGGCCGATTTGTCGTCGCCCAGATAATGGCGAAACGCTTTCTGACCCCATGGCACCGCCATCGGATGGCAGATTGGGCTGAAAGCAGAAATTGAGGTGTAGTGGTTCTGGTTTTTCGCACCAATGGTCAATGCGCCGTGGCCGCCCATACTGTGGCCAGAAATCGCCTTACGTGTGCTGACTGGAAAATGTGTTTCGATAAGTTTCGGTAATTCATCAACGATGTAGCTGTACATCTGATAGTTGGCTTTCCATGGCTCCTGTGTCGCATTGAGGTAGAAGCCTGCACCCAAGCCGAAATCGTACGCACCGTCGGGATCATCCGGTACGTGCTCGCCACGGGGGCTGGTGTCCGGCGCGACAATCGCAATACCCAGTTCGGCCGCTTTTTGAAACGCGGCGGCTTTTTGCATAAAGTTTTCATCGGTGCAGGTCAGCCCAGACAACCAGTACAATACAGGGACTGGCGTGCCTGCGGTGGCTTGAGGCGGCAGATAAATCGCAAAGCGCATGTCGCAGCTCAACACGTCCGAATGATGCTGATACTGCTTGTGCCAGCCATCAAACACTTTGGCCTGAGTAAGATTGGTTAAACTCATGGTAACTCCTTTGACGAGGTATTGCCTGCCCAAACAATGTTGCCGCTTTGCTGGCGGCAACATTCTATTATCCGGTCAGCGTCACCCGTCATTGCTGAGGGGGGTGATTATTTGAAATGGATCACCGAGCGAATGCTTTCACCCGAATGCATCAGCTCAAACGCTTGGTTGATCTCGTCGAGTGGCATGGTGTGAGTAATGAACTCCTGCAGACCAAATTCCCCCGCCAGATATTGCTCAACAATGCCCGGCAGTTGTGAACGGCCTTTCACGCCGCCAAATGCGCTGCCGCGCCATACTCGGCCAGTTACCAGTTGGAATGGGCGGGTAGAGATTTCCTGACCTGCGCCTGCAACACCAATGATGACGGATTCGCCCCAACCTTTGTGGCAGCATTCCAGCGCCTGACGCATTACGTTCACGTTGCCGATACATTCAAACGAGAAGTCGACGCCGCCGTCGGTCATCTCGATGATGATGTCCTGAATCGGTTTGTCGAATTTCTGTGGGTTGATGCAGTCGGTCGCACCCAGTTGTTTCGCCAGTTCGAATTTTTTCTCATTGATATCGATACCAATAATGCGGCTCGCGCCAACCATACGAGCACCGATGATCGCGGACAAGCCGATACCACCCAGACCAAAGATGGCAACGGTGTCGCCTTTTTTCACTTTAGCGGTGTTCATGACTGCGCCCATACCCGTGGTCACGCCACAACCCAGTAGACAGATCTCTTCCAATGGTGCTTCTTTGTTGACTTTCGCTAACGAAATTTCTGGCAGCACGGTGTATTCAGAGAAGGTTGAACAGCCCATGTAGTGGAAAATGGGTTCGCCATCTTTGTAGAAACGCGTCGTGCCGTCTGGCATCAAGCCTTTGCCCTGAGTGGCACGCACAGCGCTACACAGGTTGGTTTTGCCTGATTTACAGAACTTACATTCGCCACATTCGGCCGTGTAGAGTGGAATGACGTGATCGCCCACTTCCACGCTGGTGACGCCTTCACCAACCATTTCAACGATACCACCGCCTTCATGGCCGAGGATCGCCGGGAATACGCCTTCAGGATCATCACCAGACAGGGTAAACGCGTCCGTGTGGCAAACGCCCGAAGCGACGATGCGCACCAGCACTTCGCCTTTACGTGGCAGCATAACGTCCACTTCTTCCATCTTCAGTGGCTGATTTGGGCCCCAGGCAACCGCGGCGCGAGATTTAATGAATTTGTCTTGAGACATGGAGTGATTCCTTTTCATACATTGCAATCGAGTGGGGGCGCGGCTAAACGCCCAGCCAAGATTGTCAGTATAGTCCTTTCATTTGGCGGTATAATTGGGTCAAAATGAGAATAACTTTTACGGTATTGTAATAATAAACAACGGATAAGGTGAAATGGCGAGTTGGGAAGGGGTCAGTGAATTTGTTGCCGTCGCAGAGACAGGCAGTTTTACTCAGGCAGCAAAACGCTTGGTGACCTCGGTGGCGAATGTCAGCCGAAGGATTGCGTTGCTGGAAGAGCGGCTGGGGGTCAAGTTGCTGCTGCGCACGACGCGCAAAGTCTCGCTCACCGAAGCCGGTCAGGTCTATTACCAGCAATGCCGTGCATTGTTGGAGGGGCTGGAGCAGGCTGAGCTGACTGTGACTCAGATGCAACAAACGCCGAGAGGTAAACTGAAAGTGACGGCGCCTGTTACCTACGGCGAACAGAAAATTGCGCCTTTGCTGAGCGATTTCTTGCTGCAGCATCCGAAGCTGGAGTTGGAATTAGTCCTGACAAACCAGAAACTGGATTTGATTGAGCAGGGCGTGGATGTTGCGGTGCGTCTTGGTCAGTTGGACGATTCCAGCTTTATTGCCCGTCGTCTGAGCAACCGCCATTTGTATGTCTGTGCGACGCCGGACTATCTTGCCCAATGTGGCACGCCGCACACTCTGTCTGAACTGACTAAACACAGTTGTCTGGTCGGAACATACGATCACTGGCGTTTCAAAGAAAATCAGCAGTCGCGCTCGATTCGTGTCAAAGGACGCCTCAGTTGCAGCAGCGGCGTCGTATTGCTGGATGCGGTGCTCAAAGGTATGGGGCTGGCGCAACTGCCGGATTATTACGTCGATGAACACCTGCTTGCGGGCCGTTTGGTCGAAGTGCTGCCAAACTATCGTGATGACCGGGAAGGGGTCTGGGCGCTTTATCCGCAAAACCGCCATTTATCGTCGAAAGTACGTTTGCTGGTGGATTATCTGGCGCAGCATTTATCTGCACCAGCGATGTCGCTATAATTGCGCCCCCAACAGATGAGGTTTCCATGACAGATACAACCGCCACTTTTACCCCTGAAGATGAACATTTCATGCGCCGAGCGATGGAACTTGCCCAGCAGGCTGAAGCGGAAGGTGAAGTGCCCGTCGGTGCGTTGCTGGTCAAAGATGGCGAGATCATTGCGGAAGGATGGAACCGTTCCATAGGTGCCTGCGATGCCACTGCGCACGCCGAAATTCAGGTACTGCGCAAAGCGGGCGCGGCGCTGCATAACTATCGTCTGCTCGATACTACCTTGTATGTGACGCTTGAACCGTGTCCGATGTGTGCGGGCGCCTTGCTGCACAGCCGAGTTAAACGCATCGTTTATGGTGCGCCGGATCTCAAAGCCGGTGCGGCAGGTACGGTGATGGATCTGTTCAGCAGTCAGGCTGCGTATCACTATGCCACGGTGGAAAAGGGGTTGTTGGAAGAGGAATGCCGCCAGCAACTGCAGGCGTTTTTCCAACGTCGGCGCAAAGAGATCAAAGCGCAGAAAGACGCGGCAAAGCGCGATGCTGGGCAAGATAATGGCGTGGCTCACTAGTGAGAAGAGAGAAAAGCGGGCAAACATCTCACTGTGTAGATGTTTGCACAAAATTACGCGTGATTAACGAGATGAACGTAAATTCGGTTACGTTCGCTGATTTTTCTTTTAGTGTTGGCTAATTTACGTTTGCGGCGGTTAGCGGCAACGGTTTTATTCAGGCGTTTTGATTGGACACGACGTTTCAACATCACGACCTCCTGCTTACGACAAAAAATCCCCATCAGCTCTGCTTGTTCCCATCACTGGGAGTGAAGAAACGAAGCACTTAGGTTAATGGGAATGGTTGACTGAGAACTCAAGCGCAGCGGGCGCAAAAGCCGTCTCTACTGGCTACAAGGCGCGTTCAGTGACAACGCGCCAGTAAATAGCGAATGGGCGATTTTAGAGAAATCCTTCCCCAAAAATCAATCCACCGAGAGAAAAATCCTCGGCAGAAACTACTTTTCTGCCGAGACAGATGAGATCTCTGCCTCATCCGACGTCTCTGCTGCAACATCCGATATCTCATCGGGGGTGAGTAGCTCTTCGCCTTCAAGCGGTGGAATAACCAATATTTCCCCGTCATCATTGGCTGGTAAATAAGAGCGTTGTCCCACATGACCGATGATCGACTGATAGTAGCGGCGAATGTTTTCCACGTAATTTCTTGCCTCATCACCACGGGCAAAGCCGTAGCGGGTTTGGCTAAAATATTTCTTCTGCCTTAGCAGTGGCAATCTCTCTTTGACATCGCCCCAAGAGTCGGGGTTAGCGCCCTGTTTTTTAGTCAAACGGCGCGCGTCCATCATGTGACCAAAGCCAACATTGTAAGAAGCCAAGGCAAACCAAATTTTCTCATGCTGGGGAATCGACTCTGGCACTCGCGAGACAATACGACGCAGATACTCAACACCGCCTTTGATCGATTGTTCCGGATCGAGGCGATTTCTCACCCCAACGCTTTTCGCCGTAGGTAGGGTCAACATCATCATGCCGCGCACACCCGTTGGTGATTTAGCCAGCGGGTTCCAATGGGACTCTTGATAGGCCAATGCAGCGATCAAACGCCAGTCAAATTCCGCCGAATATTGCTCAAACAGCGGTGCCCATTTCGGTAAGCGGCTGTCGAGCGCACGAATAAAGGCACGCGTGTCGACATAATCAAAGGAGCCGATGTGGCCGATGTACTTTTCTTCCAGACGCGCCAGCTCCCCCGATTGGTTCACATCGCCAAAGAACTCGATCAACATGGCGTACAGCGACTCATCTGGCGAGCGGCGCACAAACCAAGAGACGGGCTGATCTTCCGTCAGCTCAAAAGCCAGAGCAAGGTCTGGATACAAACGCTGGGCAAGAGAGAGCTCAACCGAATCGGTCACGGTAAAACGCAGTTCACCTTGCGAAACCTTTTTCAGCAGATCGTTGGTGTCAGCGTTGGAGATCACTTGGAAGGCAAGCTCGGGGTAATCCTTCTGCAATCTTCTGAGCGTGGGAGCGTACTGAGATTGTTTAACCACTTGTAACGTAGCGGCAGCGGCGTCATTGATGCTGTCATCGTCTTGCGCTTCGCTGCTGGTGTTCTGTTGTTTTTCTGATTGGTAGCTAATGAGCTGCTCAAGATTGCGCGGGCGTAAATCGCCATTCTTGTACACCACTTGTTGGCTGACGTAGTAATACGCAGGTCCCGGGCGAAACTGGTTAACGGCATTTTTGCTTTGGCTCAATCCGGTCGCGATCAGGTCAATATCACCACGCTTGAGCATAGGAAATAGCTCGGCTTGGCGGTAAGCGGGTTTGATTTCCAAACGCACGCCGAGTTGATCAGCAAATTGACGGGCCAGTTCATAATCTAAACCGGCTTGACCATCGGGGCCGATGTAGTAAGAGAGCTGGTTATTGAGCGTTCCCACGCGCAGTACGCCACGTTGTTTGATCTGATCCAGCTCGCTGGCGGGTTTTGACTCTATCTGACAGGCAGAGAGTATCAGCACGGCGGCCGAGAGTAGAAGATAGTGGCGGATTCTGGCTAACGGGATCAAGCGCATTAACGATATTCTCAAGAAGCAATTGGTCCCTTTATATCAAAGCTCGCAGCACTGGCAAAGTAAAAGCCTGATTTCTCATCGCCGATGTTCAAGCGACAGAACATTTTGCCTGTATTGCCAGTTTGACAAAAAAAATGACGCAAACGGTTGCTTTTGCTGTTACATCACAAAAACAAATCCTTTATAATGCGCCCGCAAAGGAGAGGTGGAATCGGCATAAGTTCGCAAGTTTTTCATTAAGCTTTTGAATTTATTCCAATATCACCTTAATCAATTGCATAAGAGACCTAAGCACATGAGAATTTTGCGTGGCTCCCCAGCTCTTTCTGAGTTTCGTGTTAACAAACTACTGGAACTTTGTCGTGAACAAGCCCTGCCTGTGAGCGGTATTTACGCTGAGTTCATGCACTTTGCCGACCTCAAAACCGAGTTAGATGCTCAGGAACTGGAAAAGTTAGAGAAGCTGCTGACTTACGGTCCAACCATTCAAGAACACGAGCCACAGGGTTTACTCCTGCTGGTGACGCCTCGTCCGGGCACTATTTCTCCTTGGTCTTCTAAAGCAACCGACATTGCGCACAACTGTGGCCTGGCGTCGATCAAACGTCTGGAACGCGGCACGGCATACTACGTTGAGAGCGAAACGGCGCTGACTGACGCGCAGGTAACCACTCTGAAAGCCTTGCTTCACGATCGCATGATGGAAGTGGTGTTCACGGAACTCGACGCGGCACAAGCGCTATTCAGTGTGGCAGAACCCGCGCCAATGACTCAGGTGGATATCCTCTCTGGTGGTCGTGTTGCGCTAGAAGAAGCCAACGTTTCCCTTGGTCTAGCTCTGGCGGAAGATGAAATTGATTACTTGGTGGAGAACTTCATCAAGCTGGATCGTAACCCGAATGACATCGAGCTGATGATGTTTGCTCAGGCAAACTCTGAGCACTGCCGACACAAAATTTTCAATGCGGATTGGACGATCGACGGTGTTGATCAGGACAAATCGCTGTTCAAGATGATCAAGAACACCTTCGAAACCACGCCGGATCACGTGCTGTCTGCTTACAAAGATAACGCAGCGGTGATGACCGGTTCGAAAGTCGGCCGTTTCTTCCCTGATCCGGACTCGCGTCAATACACTTACCACCACGAAGATGCCCACATTCTGATGAAAGTGGAAACGCACAACCACCCAACGGCGATTTCGCCTTGGCCAGGTGCGTCAACAGGTAGCGGCGGTGAAATTCGTGATGAAGGCGCAACGGGTATCGGCGGTAAGCCAAAAGCGGGTCTGGTGGGCTTTACGGTATCTAACCTGCGCATCCCTAACTTCGTTCAGCCTTGGGAAAGTGATTTTGGTAAACCAAGCCGCATCGTCAGCGCGCTGGATATCATGATTGAAGGTCCTCTGGGCGGCGCGGCATTCAACAACGAATTTGGTCGTCCAAACCTGCTGGGTTACTTCCGTACTTATGAAGAGAAAGTCACCTCACACGCGGGTGAAGAGATCCGTGGTTACCACAAGCCAATCATGATTGCTGGCGGTATGGGTAACATTCGTGACGAACACGTACAGAAAAAAGAAATCCCGGTTGGCGCGAAACTGATCGTGCTGGGCGGTCCGGCGATGAACATCGGCCTGGGCGGCGGTGCGGCGTCTTCCATGGCGTCGGGTCAGTCGGCAGAAGATTTGGATTTTGCTTCAGTACAACGTGAAAACCCAGAGATGGAACGTCGTTGTCAGGAAGTGATCGACCGCTGCTGGCAACTGGGCGATGCGAACCCAATCGCGTTTATCCACGATGTGGGCGCGGGTGGTATCTCGAACGCACTGCCTGAGCTAGTTAACGACGGCGATCGTGGCGGTAAATTCCAACTGCGTGACGTGCCAAACGATGAACCGGGCATGAGCCCGCTGGAAATCTGGTGTAACGAATCGCAAGAGCGTTATGTGCTGGCGGTTGCGCCGGAGAACATGGAGATGTTTGATGCCATCTGTAAGCGTGAGCGCGCACCTTATGCAGTGGTGGGCGTGGCGACGGAAGAGCGTCATCTGACTCTGGAAGACAGCCACTTCGATAACATGCCAATCGATATGCCGATGGACATTCTGCTTGGCAAGCCGCCGAAAATGCACCGTGAAGCGACCACGCTGAAAGTGACCAGCCCGGCGATTGACCGCAGCGGTATCGAACTCAATGAAGCGGTGGATCGCGTGCTGCGTCTGCCGGCTGTGGCTGAGAAAACCTTCCTGATCACCATCGGTGACCGCACCGTGACGGGTCTGGTGGCTCGTGACCAGATGGTTGGTCCTTGGCAGGTGCCAGTGGCCAACTGCGCGGTAACGGCAGCAAGCTACGACACTTACCACGGTGAAGCGATGTCGATGGGTGAGCGCACTCCTGTCGCTCTGCTTGACTTCGGCGCATCGGCGCGTCTGGCGGTGGGTGAGTCTCTGACCAACATCGCGGCGACGGATATCGGCGATATCAAACACATCAAACTGTCAGCGAACTGGATGTCTCCAGCCGGTCACCCGGGTGAAGATGCGGGTCTGTACGAAGCGGTGAAAGCTGTGGGTGAAGAGCTGTGTCCGGCGCTGGGCCTGACCATTCCTGTTGGTAAAGACTCGATGTCGATGAAGACCAAGTGGAACGAGAACGGCGAAAACAAAGAAGTGACCTCGCCGCTGTCGCTCGTCATCACAGCGTTTGCGCGTGTGGAAGATGTGCGTAAGACCATCACACCACAACTGCGTACGCCTGCTACCATGGAAAGACTGGGTGAAACGTCTTTGCTGCTGGTGGATCTGGGTAACGGTCAGAATCGTCTCGGCGCGACGGCACTGGCGCAAGTGTACAAGCAGTTGGGTGACAAGCCAGCGGATGTGGACAACGCCGATCAACTGAAAGGCTTCTTCGATGCGATACAAACGTTGGTTCGCAGCGACAAACTCGTGGCTTACCACGATAAAGGCGACGGTGGTCTGTTTGTCACCCTGGCTGAAATGGCGTTCGCGGGTCACTGTGGTGTGAAAGCTAACATTGAAACGCTGGGTGACGACGTGCTGGCGGCGCTGTTCAACGAAGAGTTGGGTGCGGTGATTCAGGTTAAGAACGATGAACTGAATGTGGTAATGGCCACGCTGGCGGCTCATGGTCTGGCGGATTGTTCACATCTGATTGGTCAGGTAGAAGCGTCAGACAATTTCGTTATCACCTCAGGTGATGAGATTCTGCTTGAGCGCTCACGCACTGAACTGCGTACCATCTGGGCCGAGACCACGCACAAGATGCAAGCGATGCGCGACAACCCAGCGTGTGCCGATCAAGAATTTGCGGCGAAAAAAGACAACTCAGACCCAGGTCTGAATGTGTCACTGAGCTTTGATGTCAACCAAGATGTTGCGGCACCTTACATTGCAGCTTCGATGATCAATACCGGCGCGAAGCCTAAGATGGCGATTCTGCGTGAGCAGGGCGTGAACTCACACGTTGAAATGGCGGCTGCGTTTGACCGTGCGGGTTTTGACGCAGTCGACATTCACATGAGCGACATTCTGACCGGTCAAGCGGTGCTGGATGAGTACCAAGGTCTGGTCGCGTGTGGTGGCTTCTCCTACGGTGACGTGCTGGGCGCGGGTGAAGGTTGGGCGAAATCGGTGCTGTTCAATGCGCAGGCTCGCGAACAGTTCGAGCAGTTCTTCAACCGTCAGGACACGTTCTCGCTAGGTGTGTGTAACGGTTGTCAAATGCTGTCTAACCTGAAAGAACTGATCCCGGGTGCAGACTTGTGGCCACGTTTCGTGCGCAACGAATCGGAGCGTTTTGAAGCGCGCTTTAGCCTGGTTGAAGTGCAGAAGTCAGATTCTGTGTTCTTCGATGGCATGGCGGGCTCTCGTATGCCGATTGCGGTCTCTCACGGTGAAGGTCGCGTGGAAGTTCGCGATGAAGCGCACCTCAATGCGATTGAACAATCTGGTACGGTTGCAGTCCGTTTCGTGGATAACTTCGGTCAGCCGACGCAGCAATACCCGAACAACCCGAACGGCTCGCCAAATGCGATTACCGGTCTGATAACCAAAGACGGCCGTGTCACCATCATGATGCCGCACCCAGAGCGTGTCTTCCGCACTGTGGCGAACTCATGGCACCCAGATAACTGGGGTGAAAATGGTGCCTGGATGCGTATGTTCCAAAACGCGCGTAAGAATCTCGGTTAATCGCCAGTAACAGTACCTTATCTCTTCAACCGCTAGGGCTTTGCTCTGGCGGTTTTTTTATCCAGTGATGGATAGCCAACCTCTTTTATTTGTGCTCTAATACCGCGCTTGCCAAGGGATGGCGTTGATCCCTTAATACTCCCTTAGGAAACTTTCAAATGTCGAAAAACAAAAAATTTGCTATCCGCGTAACTGAAAAACGTGAAGGTTGGGCGGCAGAGATCACTCGTCAAGTGACATCTCGTAAGACAGTTGTCTCCAAGCGCCAAATGGGTTTTGAAAGTGAAGCGCTGGCTCAAGCTTGGGCGGAAAAAGAGCTGGCTGAGTTTGTGCAAAACCAAGTTGTTCGTAACGAGCGCAAAGGCCAAATGCGTAAGGAACGTGAAGCGGAAGCGCTAAGCGCGAAAATTCGTAAAGCTGAATTACGCCGCACACGTGACGCCGAAATGGATGATGAAGAAGACGACGAAGCGTAAGCTAACGCTCTCTGACCAAACAGAAAAGCCCTGATTCGCAGTCAGGGCTTTTTTCTTTTCATCTTTTGGCGTTGCCGTTTTATTCGAAGCAATCGGAGGAAATCGACAGGCTGAGTGAGGCGTCGTTTTTTACGACATACGGCGGTTGATTACCCCATTTACCTGATGGTACAAGCGATTGCTGATAAACCTGTCGGCTCTTTTTCTTTGGTAGATCAATGTGTTGTAAGCCATCCGACAGATCGTTGGCTTCACCGTAATCGAAATCTACGTGAGAAGTGGCGTTTTCTTTTTGTGTCAAAATGCACTTGGGTCGGTTTTGTACGCTGTCGATTTGCCATTCAACCTGAGCGGGGCGCGCATCCAGATCTAAGTCTGTTGGCGCTGTTTGACCTAAAAGGTCAGTATCGTTCTTTAGTCGTTGAACGGTGAACTGTTCTTGTAGGTACTGGGCTATTTCGCCACTTGGCTCTCCAGCAGAGTGTGCGAAAAGAGAGGGGCTCAGCAGCATAGCGCTGAGCGAGAGATGAAAACGTTTGGGTAGCATTGAATCAGAATCGACACAGGAAATAACAGCCAAACATAATAAAAACGAATTAAACGTTGTTCAATTATGGCTCTGTATCGATTTGTATGGCCCCAGTAAAAACCGGGGCGAGTTTATAACGGGATCTGCCCAGTGGTAATAGTGTCGGCGTCGGCGTCGACCAACTCTTCAATATAGCTTTCAACCACTTGTTCTACTGAGTCATCGTCTTGACGGAAGTAGGCAATATGGAAGATAGCATCGCCTTCATTCACCAGAGGTAGCGTTTGTTGGCCAATCACAATCCCACCTTTAGGTGCTAGCAGTTCAACTTCATCATGACCAAGGGGAGAGCTGATGTAGGCAAGTGTTTCTCCTTTCTCTACCTTGGCACCGAGATTGACCACAGTGCGCAGAATGCCGTTGCCCGAAGCGCGTACCCAACTGGTTGATTTGGCAATCACCGGATCAGGGAAGCGTTTACGGCTGGCGCGCAGCATGCCAATGGACTGCATCACCCGTTTGACACCATGAACACCGGCGCTGATAGAAAGCGGATCAAAACGTAGCGCTTCACCCGCTTCATAGGTTAAAACCGGAATTTGACACTTTTCTGCTTCCGAGCGAAGGGAGCCATCGCGCAGAGCAGAATCGACGATCACTGGGGCCGCAAAAACTTTGGCGATCTTCAGTGTCTCGGGGTTGCTGAGATTGGCGCGGATCTGCGGCAGGTTGGTGCGGTGAATCGCACCTGTGTGCAGATCGATAATGTAGTCCGCTCTTAGCGCTACATTGTTGAAAAATGTATGAGCCATGCGTGATGCCAGCGCCCCTTTCTCACTGCCCGGAAAACAGCGATTAAGATCGCGTCTGTCTGGCAAATAGCGTGATTTGTGAATGAAACCAAAAACGTTGACGATCGGCACGGCAATCACTGTGCCACGGATTTTTTGTGGATCTAAACTATTGATTAACTGGCGAACAATTTCCACACCATTGAGTTCGTCGCCGTGAATGGCTGCGTTGACCATGATAACCGGTCCCGCATAGCGGCCGTTGATCACTTCAATTGGAATTGACAGTGGTGAGTGCGTGTAGAGCTGAGCGGCATCTAACTCGATCTCTTCTCTCTGCCCCGGTTTGATCTTGTGCCCCAAAATCTCAAATATCTTATTTTTCTTATTGCGAACCATAGTACTTCCTGCCTTTACTATCATTGCGACTTTATCAACTGGCAAAGTTATACACCATTCTGTCTTATTGCGGGTACGACAAAAAGCGTTGATGAAATAAAGAGGGCTCCCACAGGAGCCCTAAGAAAGTTGCTAGCAAGTTGTCTTACGCTTTTTCTGGAATAGCTTCCAATAGCGCAACCATTTGATCCCAGTAAAGTTGGACGGTGTCAATCTTCACTTTCTCATCAGGTGAATGAGGGAACTTAATCGTTGGACCGAAAGAAACCATGTCCATTTGAGGATAAGGTTTTTTAAACAGACCACATTCCAGACCTGCGTGGATCACCATAATATTCGGTTTGTGGCCGTAAATGCCTTGGTACATGTCGCGGAAAATCGCCATGATTTCAGAATCGGCGTCTGGCTTCCAACCTGGGTAAGCGCCAGAAAGTTCAATACGTGCTCCGGCAAGCTCTGCGACTGATTTCAGCATGCTTTCCACTTGAGTACGGCCTGAATCGATCAGCGAACGAACCAGACACAATACGCTTACTTTATTCTCTTCGGTTTTGATCACACCGACATTGAGCGATGTTTCAACCACACCTTCAATCTCATCACTCATGCGCATTACGCCATTTGGACAAGCGTTGAGCGCGGCAATCAAACGCTGTTGATCGGCCATCACCAAGACTTGTGCGTCGCTGGATGCTTCTTGATTAAAGGTCACCAAATTGGTTTCCACTTTACCGAGCTCAGATTTGAGCAGCTCAGTGTAAAACTCAAACAGTTTTGCCAGTTTGCTGAGGTTTTCCTCAGGCAGCGCAACGGTGACAAAGGCCTCGCGAGGGATGGCATTTCTCAAGCTACCACCACGGAACTCAATCAGACGCATGTCGAGTTCATTGGCATGGCCTGCTAAAAAGCGCGCCATCAGTTTGTTTGCGTTGCCACGACCTGTGTGAATATCACAGCCTGAGTGGCCGCCTTTGAGCCCTTTAAGAATCAGCTGGCGGGCGACATAACCTTGTGGTAACGCTTCACGTTGGATATCAAAAAACAGCTCTGCATTAATGCCACCCGCACAGCCCATGTAGACTTCGCCTTCTTGCTCTGAGTCGGTGTTGAGGAGAATCTCACCTTCCAACCAACCTGCTTCAAGGCCAAATGCGCCAGTCATGCCCGCTTCTTCATCAATGGTCAGCAGCACTTCAAGTGGGCCGTGTTTGATCTCGCTTGATGCCAGTACAGCAAGGCAAGAGGCCATGCCGATGCCGTTATCTGCGCCAAGCGTGGTGCCTTTTGCGGTTATCCATTCACCATCGATGTATGGCTGGATAGGATCGCGGGTAAAGTCATGATCGGTGTCTTCATTCTTCTGTGGAACCATATCGATGTGCGCTTGTAGCACAACACCTTTTTTGTTTTCCATACCCGCGGTGGCTGGTTTCTTAATAAATACGTTGCCCGTTGGATCACGGTGAACCTCTAACCCTTGCTCCGTTGCCCAAGTCACTATGTACTGCGCGAGCGCTTCTTCATGTTTAGATGGATGAGGGATAGAACAAATTTTGTCGAAAAACTGCCAAAGGGGAGCGGGGGACAGACTACTGATTTCAGAATGGAATTCAGACACGGATGACTCCTTTACATATTATTTGCCAGATGGCGTACTGCAGCAGACCGATTTCTGCGCATAAATGCCGAGTCTGCTGATAATAAATCAGCAGTAAGCATACCACTAGCAGAGTATGGCGAGTAGTTGCGTTGACGATGCGCTTACAACGAGAGTGTCACATTCTGTGAACGTTCACTTGCTTATTTGTGTACGTTTCGCGGCTTCCTTTCTTTATGCAAAGTTCCGAATGATATTTTTGTAATTTAATTTCGTTAAAAGATTGATGCTAGTCAATAAAAGAAATTTATGTGATAAAAGTCACTAAAAAACTTGTAATAAAATTTCTTTGTGGTATATTTATAACCAACTTCTTAAGCGAAGAAAGAAATGCTCAAAGGATGAGTCCGTTTTATCGCCTCCAAGGAACCGAGAAATCAAACGTGTCTTATTGATTTAGTAAAGGTGATAGTTATGAAAGGTTTAGCTTCTGCAATGTTTTGGTCCAACCACTCGGTTTACACCAGTAACTTTGCTTACCCAACAAGCTTTGGTTACAAATAATCCAGTTAACCAACGGCATGTGACCCTGAACAGTTTGTTCACCCCTATAAATTGGAATTTTCTTTCAGTAATAGTGCTGACATGATTCTACCGCCACTCTTGTTGAGTGGCGTTTTTTTATGCCCGCATTTTGTCCTACCTCGATTTCTCCTCTATGTATTTTATTGACCGCATTTGGTCGGTTTGACCGCATTTTTGTAATGTAAAAACGGCAAAGCGGTCGATTTATTTATTGAAAGTTTATGACATTGTCGATTTTTTCTGCATACCAGTTCTTAAACCTGTTGTTTTTTCTTATTGTTTCCTAAAGAAAAATATCATTCTTCATCGTTCGACTTACTTTTTTCTGTCTTTGAAGCCAGTGAAATCTCGATTCGAGTAAAAAATCTATCTGGAATTTGTTATTTGATAACTTTATAATCGGCAGCCAATCGATTACGCAACCGTTTACTTTTTACTCTTACAGGATTCGATCATGCTCGAAAGGCTATTTAAACTCAGTGAAAATGGCACCAATGTGCGCACTGAGATCATCGCAGGTGTCACCACCTTTTTAACGATGGCTTACATCATTTTTGTTAACCCAGCGATTCTTGCCGATGCAGGAATGGATCGTGGAGCAGTATTTGTTGCAACCTGTCTTGCTGCAGCGATTGGTTGTTTCATTATGGGCTTGTGGGCGAACTATCCGATCGCGCAAGCACCTGGCATGGGCCTGAATGCCTTCTTTACCTACGCGGTGGTGTTAGGCATGGGCTACACTTGGCAAGTCGCGCTGGCGGCGGTGTTTGTCTCTGGTGTGCTGTTCATCTTATTGAGTATTTTTAAGATCCGTGAGTGGATCATCAACTCCATTCCACTTTCATTGAGAACGGGTATTTCAGCGGGTATCGGGCTGTTCTTGGCTTTCATTGCCCTGAAAAATGCAGGTATTGTTGTTGACAACCCAGCAACGCTGGTTTCTCTCGGTCATATTACTTCTCTGGCTCCCGTTCTTGCTTCTGTTGGTTTCTTCCTCACTATCGCCTTAGTACATCGCGGTGTTAAAGGTGCGGTAATGATCGCTATCCTGGCGGTAACCGGATTGGGCCTGGTTTTTGGCGATGTGCAATGGGCTGGTGTGATGTCAACACCGCCAAGTATTGCTCCGACTTTCTTACAGCTAGATTTCTCCGCGGTATTTGAAGTTGGCATGATTTCGGTCGTGTTTGCTTTCCTTTTTGTTGACCTGTTTGATACTGCCGGCACCTTGGTTGGTGTCGCAACCAAAGCTGACCTGATCGAAAAAGATGGTAAGATCCCTCGTCTGAACAAAGCACTGCTAGCGGACTCGACGGCAACTTCGGTTGGCGCACTGCTAGGTACTTCAAACACCACCTCGTATATCGAAAGCGTCTCTGGAGTAGCCGCTGGCGGTCGTACTGGTTTGACAGCGGTCGTGGTGGGTGTGCTGTTCCTGTTGGCACTGTTCTTCTCTCCTCTCGCGGGCATGATCCCAGCTTATGCGACAGCGGGAGCGCTGTTCTACGTGGCAATCTTGATGCTTTCGGGTCTAGTGAGCATTGATTGGCGCGATCTCACTGAAGCGGCGCCAGTGGTAGTAACCTGCCTGCTGATGCCCTTAACGTTCTCTATCGCGGAAGGTATTTCGCTTGGCTTTATCGCTTATGCCGCCATTAAGTTGTTCAGTGGTAAAGGGCGCGATGTCTCTTTGAGTGTGTGGGTGATGGCGGCGATCTTTATCGTTAAGTATCTTTTCGCTTAATAGCTTTTGCTGTTGCGTTCCGGTAGAATAATCGTTTGCGCAGCTCGAAACCCAGACATTCTATTACTTTTCGGGCTCTCATCATGATGAGAGCCCGAAAACCGTTTGGGGCAACAGATTTTCAAATAATTAGGTTATTACAATGAGCAACAAATTCGTTATTACTTGGGATGCCATGCAAACTTACTGCCGCAAACTGGCTGAGCAACAAATGCCAGCAGAGCAGTGGAAAGGTATCTGGGCCGTGAGTCGCGGTGGTTTGGTTCCTGGTGCTATCTTGGCACGTGAGTTGGGTATTCGCTACGTCGACACGATTTGCATCTCTAGCTACGATCATGATCACCAGCGTGACATGACCGTCATCAAAGCGCCAGAAGGCGATGGTGAAGGCTATTTGATCGTTGAAGATTTGGTCGATAGCGGTGATACAGCACGTAAGTTGCGTGAAATGTATCCAAAAGCGAAATTGATTGCTGTGTGTGCCAAGCCATCAGGTAAAGCGCTGCTCGATGACTACGTTGTTGATATTGCACAAGATACATGGATTGAACAACCTTGGGATATGGCGCTCTCTTATGCAGAGCCAGTCAATCGCAAGCAAAAGTAAAACCGTTGTTAACGCGTAAAAAAATGGCCCCTGCATGGGCCATTTTTTTTATTGCTGTTATACTGTTTCGCCTAAATCTCTGATGTTAGCTAAGTGCCCTGAGTCATGTATGTCTGAAGAAGAAACCAGCAAAAACTTGTCTGAAACTCTGTTTGTGAAGCATAAACAGGCGAAAGAAACCTCGGCATTAACTCAATATATGCCAACCAGCCAGTCACTGCTGGACGAACAGAAAGCCAAAACGGGTTACGCTTGGTATCGCAACTTGCGCCGTTTGCAGTGGGTATGGCAAGGCGTTGATCCTATAGAGCAAGAGCAAGTTTTGGCCTCTATCGCCTCTTCAAAACATTCCCGTACGGACGAGCAGTGGCTGGATACCGTCATGGGTTATCACAGTGGTAACTGGGCTTATGAGTGGACAAAACTGGGGATGTTGCATCAAAAGCGAGCCGCTGAGATGGCCAAGGAAAAGGCAGCAGAAGAGCTGTTTTCGGCCTCACTCTGCTACAGCATTGCCGGATATCCTCACCTTAAAAACGACAATTTAGCCCTGCAAGCTCAGGTGCTGGCCAATCGCGCTTATCTCGAAGCCGCCGAGAAGAGCCAATACATCATTAAACAACTGGAGATCCCTTACGAAAAGGGCACCATTGTTGCTCATCTGCATTTGACTAATACCGATAAACCGCATCCGGTGGTGATCGTCAGTGCGGGTCTCGACAGCTTGCAAACCGATATGTGGCGACTGTTTCGTGATCATCTGGCTAAACATGACATTGCCATGCTGACGGTAGACATGCCGTCCGTCGGCTACAGCGCCAAATGGCCGTTAACCGAGGACTACAGTTGTCTGCATCAAGCCGTATTGAATGAACTGTTTTCCATTCCTTATGTGGACCACCACCGTGTTGGCCTGATTGGATTTCGTTTTGGTGGCAACACTATGGTGCGCTTATCTTTCCTTGAGCAGGAAAAAATCAAAGCGTGTGTGACGCTCGGTGCACCGATTCATCATGTATTTGCTTCACCGCAAAAACTGCAAAGCATGCCGAAGATGTATCTCGATGTCCTCGCTTCGAGGCTTGGCAAAAATGTCGTGGATATTTACAGCCTCTCCGGGCAAATGGCGGCGTGGTCTTTAAAAGTGCAAGGGTTCCTTTCAAGCCGCAAAACCAAAGTGCCAATCTTGGCAATGAGTTTAGAAGGCGACCCCGTTTCTCCCCATTCAGACAATCAGTTAGTTGCGCTTTACAGCAATTATGGCAAAGCGAAGCAAATTAGCGCCAAAACAATTACACAAGGATATGAGCAATCCCTCGATTTGGCGATAAAGTGGCTGGAAGATGAACTATTAAGGTGACAAACCTCCTAATTTAGTCAAGAGTGAAATATGAGTTTAATAAAATAACCTCATGATAAATAAAAATTATTGTCATTCTTAACATTGAAGAAAATGGAGATTCAACATGTCAGAAGTGACGAATAACCCAACTCACAACCGTTTGTTGACCAAACTGCGTGCGATGGGGCCTTACCTGAGAGACCCTCAGTCTAAGGAAGGGCATTACTACTTTGACTGCTTGTCTGTTTGTGTAGATGATCGAAAGTCCCCTGAACTGCGTGAGTTTTGGGGCTGGTGGATGGTACTTGAATCTGTCGAAGGGGGATTCACGGCAAAATACCATGCGGGAAAATACGATACTGACGGAAATTGGCTCAATGAAGCGCTGCCTAAAAAAGTCGCGACGGAAGTGAACCAAACTCAGCACTGTTTTCATGCCAAGCTGGTGAAAACCTTGGATGAACAGTTTAAGTTAACCGTCGCCTATCATGACGAGTCGGTAGAATTTGTCTGATTTTCTAAGGCTTGCGCTCTAACAATTAAAAAGGTGCGATTTTCGCACCTTTTCTGCTTGTGAATTGCCGATTAGATTGCTAAAACAACCACTCTTATCTTAATTTGTGTTTCATTTCAGAAGACATCATGACTACGAATCAACAAAGCAGCGCAGCATTCCAGGCAAAAACGGTCGTTGTGAAGCTGGGCACCAGCGTGTTAACCGGTGGTACGTTGGCACTTGACCGAGCTCATATGGTTGAGCTGGCTCGCCAGTGTGCAGAACTCAAAAAGCAAGGCCATTCGGTGGTCGTTGTTTCGTCAGGGGCAATTGCTGCCGGGCGAGAGCACTTAGGTTACCCGGCGCTACCCAATGCGATGGCGAGCAAGCAGTTGCTGGCGGCTGTTGGGCAAAGCCAGTTGATTCAGACGTGGGAATCGTTGTTCGCCATCTACGGGATTAAAATCGGCCAGATGCTGCTCACTCGTGCGGATCTAGAAGATCGCGAACGTTTTCTTAACGCGCGTGACACCATCAATGCCTTGGTCGAGAACGACATCATTCCGGTGGTAAACGAAAATGATGCCGTGGCCACCAGCGAAATCAAAGTCGGCGACAACGACAACCTTTCTGCCTTAGTGGGCATCTTATGTGGTGCAGATAAGCTTTTGCTGCTCACCGATCAAAAAGGGCTGTTTACAGCCGATCCGCGCAAAGATCCCAATGCGGAGCTGATCAAAGAAGTGAAAACCATCGATGACACGTTACGTAAAATCGCGGGCGGGAGTGGCACCACGCTTGGTACTGGTGGCATGGCGACCAAACTGCAAGCGGCCGATATTGCTCGCCGCGCAGGTATTGAAGTCATCATCGCTGCTGGCCGCGCAGAGAACGTGATTTTTGATTCACTGGGTGATGCGCCGCAAGGCACACGCTTTTTGCCATGCGAAGAGGCATTGGAAAACCGCAAACGCTGGATCTTGGCTGGCCCAGCCGCTTCTGGTGACATCGTCATCGACGGCGGCGCTGTGAAAGCGGTGCTGGAAAAAGGCAGCAGTCTGCTGGCAAAAGGGGTCACCAAAGTGTTGGGCGAGTTTTCTCGTGGTGAAGTGGTCCGCATCACCAATGAACAAGGCCAACTGATCGCTCGTGGTATCGCCAGCTATTCGCACCAAGATATGGCAAAAATCGCAGGGAAACACAGTAAAGACATCATCTCTATTTTGGGCTACGACTATGGTTCAGAAGTGATTCACCGTGATGACATGGTGGTGATTCAAGAATAGTCGGCAACAGCAAAGAGGATTTCAGGTGGAATTGACCAATTTAGGCAAAGCGGCAAAAGAGGCGGCTTTTCAACTCGCGACCGCCTCCACGGCGCAGAAAAACCGCGCATTGGCGCTGATTGCCGATGAGCTTGAGGCTAACGCAGCGGATATTTTAGCCGCGAATGCAAAAGACATTGAACTGGGGCGTCAGGCGGGTTTAAGCGACGCAATGCTGGATCGCTTGCTTCTTAATGAACAGCGCTTGCATGGCATCGCTAACGACGTACGCAACGTTATCAGCCTTGCTGACCCTGTGGGTAGTGAGATTGACAGTAAAGTGTTGGAAAACGGCATGCAGCTTTCTCGCCGCCGCGTGCCATTAGGGGTGGTTGGCGTTATTTATGAAGCGCGCCCGAATGTGACCATTGATATCGCCGCGCTGTGTCTGAAAACGGGTAATGCCAGCATTCTACGTGGCGGGAAAGAGACGTTCTTCTCCAACATGGAACTGGTGAATGTGATTCAATCGGCACTGGCCAAAGCCAAGCTGCCAGCCGCATCGGTGCAGTATATTGAAAAGCCTGATCGCGAGTTGGTCAATCAACTGCTGAAAATGGATGAGTACGTGGACATGATCATTCCACGCGGCGGTGCTGGTCTGCACAAAATGTGCAAAGAGAACAGCACCATTCCGGTCATCATCGGTGGTTTTGGCATCAGCCATATTTTTGTTGATGAGAGCGCAAACCTAGAAAAATCACTCGACGTCGTTGAAAACGCCAAAGTGCAGCGCCCATCGGCGTGTAACTCGCTGGACACGCTGTTAGTCCACCAGCAGGTTGCAGCCGAGTTCTTGCCGATGCTGGTGGCGCGTTTGAATGACAAAGTGACGTTTGTCGCAGAGCCGCAAGCGAAAGCGTTGATGGGAAGTGCCGACAATCTGCGCGATGCGCAAGAGGGTGACTTTGACACGGAATGGCTAAGCTACACACTGGGCGTGAAAGTGGTGGTGGATGTGGCCCAAGCGATTGAACATATGCGTGAGCACAACGCCAGCCATTCGGATGCGATCATGACCAACAGTTTGGAAAATGCTGAGCGCTTTATTAACTCAGTGGATTCGGCGGCGGTGTACGTCAACGCGTCTACCCGCTTTACCGATGGCGCGCAATTTGGTCTCGGCGCTGAAGTGGCCGTGTCAACGCAAAAACTGCACGCCCGTGGCCCAATGGGCTTGGAAGAGCTCACCAGCTACAAATGGGTCGGCAAGGCCAATTACCTGCCACGCAGTTAACATAACCTGCGAATATCAGCGCGAAAGGGGCCATCATGGCCCCTTTTTGTTTTATTCGCTTAGGCAATTCCGCTACACTAGCTCACATTTCATCACTCGAATTAGGCTGAATAAAACAAGCGAAAAGTCCATTTTTGCTCCTCGAGTGTTGACCGGCTTATCCATTATTGGGAGGTGATATGCATTGTCCCTTTTGTTCCGAAAACGACACCAAAGTGATCGACTCTCGTTTGGTGGCCGACGGGCATCAAGTTCGTCGTCGTCGTCAATGTTTAGCGTGTAATGAACGCTTTACCACATTTGAAACGGCTGAGTTGCTGATGCCGAAAGTGATCAAGTCCAACGGCAACCGTGAACCATTCAATGAAGACAAAATGGTCGGTGGCATACAGCGTGCACTGGAAAAACGCCCAGTCAGCGCTGATGCGATTGAATTGGCGATCAGCATGATCAAATCTAAGCTCAGAGCGACGGGTGAGCGGGAAGTGCCGAGTAAAATGATTGGTAACTTAGTCATGGAGCAACTCAAACATCTCGATAAAGTGGCTTACATCCGTTTTGCCTCTGTCTACCGTAGCTTTGAAGATATTCGCGAGTTTGGCGAAGAGATTGCGAGGTTAGAAGATTAGCCATGACCCCATCCCCATTTACCGCTTTTGATTACCAAATGATGACTCGGGCAATTGCCCTTGCCAAACGGGGCATCTATACCACTGCGCCAAACCCGAATGTGGGTTGTGTGTTGGTGCGTGACGGAGAAATCGTTGGCGAAGGCTATCACGCGCGAGCTGGCGAGCCGCATGCGGAAGTGCATGCCCTGCGCATGGCGGGTGAAAAAGCACGCGGCGCAACGGCGTATGTGACCTTAGAGCCCTGCTCTCACTATGGCCGTACTCCACCGTGTGCCGAAGGCCTGACTAAGGCGGGCGTAGCGAAAGTGATTGGCGCGATGCAAGATCCGAATCCGCAAGTGGCCGGACGCGGTTTTCAAATGCTGCGAGATGCCGGTATTGACGTGCACGTCGGCCTCATGGAAGCCGAGGCCGTCGCTCTCAACCCTGCTTTTATTAAGCGCATGCAAACAGGGATGCCGTTTGTGCAGCTGAAAATGGCCGCATCCTTAGATGGGCAAAGTGCGCTTAGCAACGGTCAAAGCCAGTGGATTACCTCCGCGAATGCCCGCCGTGACGTACAACGGTTTCGCGCCAAAGCGGGGGCGATTTTATCGACCAGCAAAACCGTGATTGAAGATAACGCCTCACTCAATGTGCGTTGGTCTGAGCTGCCTGCTTCAGTGCAAGCACACTATGAAGAACGTAACCTGCGCCAGCCTGTACGAGTGATTTTGGATCGTCAGTCGCAACTCACTTCTTCGCTCAAACTTTTCCAAACGCCTGGGGAACGAGTGGTTGTCAGTCCACTTGGCGATCTTGCTCCAGAGTTTGATGAGCAAGGCAGTCTGGATCTGTCTCGTACGCTGCAAAGCCTTACCCACAAATTCAACGTCAATCATGTCTGGGTTGAAGCTGGGGCCACTTTGGCTGGTGCTTTGCTCAGCAAAGGCTTGGTTGATGAGTTGATTGTCTACCTAGCCCCTAAGTTAATGGGCAGTGATGGGCGTGGGCTGATTGGCGCACTTGGTCTGAGCGATATGGCGCAAGTGATGGATTTAACCATTAAAGACGTACGCATGGTCGGCCCTGATATCCGCATCATCGCGACCCCTAAAGAGAAAGAAAATTAAATGTTTACAGGAATTATTGAAGCCGTAGGCACGCTGACGGCGATCACTCCGCGCGGTGAAGACATTAGCGTGACGGTGCAAACCGGTAAGCTGGATATGTCGGACGTGAAGTTAGGTGACAGTATTGCCACCAATGGCGTTTGCTTGACCGTGATTGATTTTGGCCCGAACTACTACAGCGCCGATCTCTCCCTAGAGACGCTGAAAAAAACCGGGTTTGCGCATTATCAAGTGGGTTCCAAAGTCAATTTAGAGAAAGCCATGTTGCCAACCACCCGTTTTGGCGGACACATCGTGTCGGGGCATGTTGATGGCGTAGGGGAAATCGTTGAGCGCAATCAGGTTGGCCGGGCGATCGAGTTCTGGGTAAACATGCCTGCAGAGATAAGCAAGTACGTCGCCGAAAAAGGCTCGATTACGGTTGATGGCATCAGTCTTACCGTCAATGACCTGCGTAAAAACGCCTTTAAGCTGACGATCGTACCGCACACCGGCGAAGAGACGACCATCAATGATTTCCACGTTGGGCGCAAAGTGAATCTGGAAGTGGATGTGCTAGCGCGCTACATGGAGCGTCTGTTGCAAGGAAATCAGGCGCAAGAGGCACCCGAATCTCGCCTTACGATGGCGTTTCTGCAACAGAATGGTTTTGCTTAGTTCACAGAACGTTAGCACGCTTATTGACACATTGAGACGATAATTCAGACTACACAGAATCTAACGCTCTGCACTTAATTGACAGGAAAGAGACTATGCCGATCAGCACTCCACAGGAAATTATCGACGATATTCGTTTGGGGAAAATGGTTATCCTCATGGATGACGAAGACCGTGAAAACGAAGGCGACCTGATCATGGCCGCAGAACACATTTCGCCTGAGGCGATTAATTTTATGGCGACCCACGGGCGCGGCTTGATTTGTCTGACCATGACAAAAGAGCGCTGCAAGCGTCTTGGCCTGCCACCAATGGTGCAGGACAATAATGCCCAGTACACCACCAATTTTACCGTCTCGATTGAAGCGGCCGAAGGGGTGACCACCGGGATTTCAGCTGCCGATCGCGCGCGTACCGTGCAAGCTGCGGTTGCCAAAGAAGCGAAAGCGGCGGATCTGGTTCAGCCGGGGCACATTTTTCCTCTCGCGGCGCAAGATGGCGGCGTATTAACTCGCGCAGGTCATACCGAAGCGGGATGTGATTTGGCGCGCCTTGCCGGGTTGGAGCCTGCCTCCGTGATTGTCGAGATCCTCAATGATGACGGCACCATGGCGCGTCGCCCAGATTTAGAACTGTTTGCTGAAAAGCATGGTTTGAAGTTAGGCACCATCGCTGATCTTATCGAGTATCGCAACAACACCGAAACCACCATCGAGCGTGTCGCTCAGTGCCAACTGCCGACGGAATACGGCGAATTTGAATTGGTTACTTATCGCGACATCATCGACCAGCAGATCCATTTTGCTCTGTGCAAAGGCGATTTAAAACAAAACACACCATTGGTGCGCGTGCATTTGCAAGACACCTTTACCGATCTGTTGCGCAGTGACCGCAATGCTGAGCGCAGTTGGACGCTCGATAAAGCGATGGCCCGTATCGGCCAAGAGGGTGGGGTGCTGGTTATTCTTGGCAACGAAGAGTCGCCGGAGCTTTTGATCCACCGCGTGAAAATGTTTGAAGCGCAAGATAAAGACGATGCGCCGAAACTGGCGAAAAAACAGGGAACATCACGCCGTGTTGGGGTTGGTTCTCAAATTCTGGCCGATCTTGGGGTGCATGACATGCGTCTGCTCTCCTCATCAAACAAGAAATACCATGCGCTGGGCGGCTTTGGCCTCAACGTCGTTGAATACGTGTGTGAATAGCCAACTGACGTTCGTGTGACCGATAAGAGAAACGCAGCCCCGCTTGGCTGCGTTTTTTATCTGAGTTTTTCCTCCTAACGGACTAAAACTGGCAGATAACGGCACCGCTGGCAGGATAATCGGCGGCGAAATACCATTAGATATTGCTCACAAATTTGTGCTAGAATCCGGCGATTCTCACTTGATGAACATAGTTAAAGGAAGGCTTATGAAAGTGATCGAGGGTGGCTTCCCCGCGCCAAACGCAAAAATTGCTATCGTTATTTCTCGTTTCAACAGTTTTATTAACGAAAGTTTATTGTCTGGTGCCATCGATACTTTAAAGCGTCACGGACAAGTTAGCGATGACAACATCACTGTCGTACGTTGCCCTGGTGCAGTTGAACTTCCTCTGGTTGCTCAACGTGTTGCTAAAACTGGCAAGTATGATGCGATTGTTTCTCTGGGCACAGTTATCCGTGGTGGCACGCCGCATTTTGACTATGTTTGTAGTGAAATGAATAAAGGTCTGGCACAAGTGTCGATGGAATTTAGCATTCCAGTCGCATTTGGTGTCTTGACTGTTGATACGATCGATCAAGCTATTGAACGCGCAGGAACCAAGGCTGGTAACAAAGGTGCAGAGGCTGCACTGAGCGCGCTTGAGATGATCAACGTTCTTTCTGAAATCGATTCCTAATGGGGGCCAGTGTGAAACCAGCCGCACGTCGTAATGCACGTCAATTCGCTTTACAAGCAATTTACTCATGGCAAATTACTAAAGAAAATGTTGCCACCATCGAAGAGCAATTTTTGTCAGGTGAAAAGTACGATGAAGAAGAACATCGCGCTGCTGAGCCTGCGTTGACTGCTCCTGAAACTGACGTTGCATACTTCCGTGACTTGTTGACCGGTGTTGTATTGAGTCACGCGGAACTGGATAGCAAGATTCGTCCTTACGTTTCACGCCCTATGCAGGATCTGGATATGATGGAGCTGGCATTGCTCCGTCTGGCAATGTACGAAATGACGCGTCGTGAAGATGTCCCTTACAAAGTGGTCATTAACGAAGCGATTGAGCTAGCGAAAGTGTTTGCGGCAGAAGATAGCCACAAATTCGTCAACGGTGTGTTGGATAAAGCCGCACCGCATGTTCGCAAAAAGTAACAAGCGTTCTACAAAAAAAGGTCAGCACTTGCTGACCTTTTTTATACAAAGGAAAGGATTTTGATCTCAGGCGAATTTAATCTGATTGAAAAATACTTCGTTGGCCGTCAGGCACAACGTAAAGATGTTTACCTTGCCGCTGGAGACGACTGTGCTCTGGTAAAACCTCTCGCCAATGTGCAACTGGCTATCAGTACCGATACCTTAGTTTGTGGCACTCATTTTTTGCCAGAAGCCGATCCGGCTTGGGTGGCGCACAAGGCGTTGGCTTCGAATATCAGTGATTTGGCGGCCATGGGCGCGACACCTGCGTGGGTCTCTTTGGCGTTAACCATGCCAGAACCAGACGAAACTTGGCTTGCGCCTTTTTGTGATGCGTTCTTCAAGCTAGCCGACTATTTTGGCATCCAGTTGATTGGCGGTGATACCACCAAAGGGCCACTGAGTTTAACGCTGACGGTGCAAGGTTACGTTCCCGAAGGAAAAGCGCTCAAACGCAGTGGCGCGAAACCGGGAGACTACGTGTTTGTGACGGGCACCTTGGGTGATGCCAAAGCGGGCCTTGATGTGATCCTTAATGGCGCGCAGCGCAGCCGCCCAGCCGCTTTGGCGCTGGAGAAGGCACACTACCTGAGTATGCCGCGCATTTTGGCCGGACAAGCCTTGGTGGGGCTGGCATCGGCGGCGATTGATATTTCCGATGGTCTGGTTGCGGATCTGGGCCATATTCTGCAGCGCTCAGGCGTCGGTGTGAGCATTGACGTCTCGAAACTGCCTATCTCATCAGAGCTGCTTTCATTTCTCGATGATCGAGAGACGGCGCAGCAATATGCGCTTACCAGCGGCGAAGAGTACGAGCTCTGTTTCACCGTCCCAGAAGAGAGCCGCGGCTCGTTAGAAAGTTCCCTGGCGCATGTTGGTTGCAAAGTCACCTGCATCGGGCAAATTCGTCCACAAGGCTTTTTTGAACTGCATGACAACGGCACTAAGTTGGATTGGCAACTTTGCGGTTTTGATCACTTTAAGGGGCAAAACAAATGAGTAACCCGTTGGCGAAGCTCTCATTGAGTAATCCTTGGCATTTACTGGCCACCGGTTTTGGCAGCGGTTTGTCGCCAGTGGTGCCCGGTACCATGGGGACGCTGGCTTCTGTGCCTTTTTTCCTTCTGCTGGCTTACCTGCCATTACCCATCTATTTATTGGTTGTACTGCTTGCGTGTGTGCTGGGGATAAAAATCTGCCAAGTTACCTCGGCGGATATGGGCGTTCACGACCACGGTTCGATAGTGTGGGATGAATTTGCCGGGTTTTGGATCACTATGTTGATTGTGCCAGCGCTCAATATTCCGTTGAGTGAATGGCAATGGCTGGTGACTGGTTTTGTGCTGTTTCGCTTTTTCGACATGGTTAAGCCGTGGCCCATTGGCTGGTTGGATAAACGAGTGCATGGCGGCTTGGGGATTATGCTTGATGACATTGTGGCGGGCGTGATGTCAGCGCTCGCTCTCTACTTGGTAGGCTACTACGCAGGCTGGCTAAGTTAAGCGGCGTTATGTATGGCAATGTGAGTGTTGGAGAACAAAAGGGTTGGCAAATTGAGCCAACCCTTTTTCATTGCTAGAAGCGAACTATTTGGCTAGGTAAGCCAAAATTGCCTGCTCAATGCCATTGGCATCTAGCCCAAGCTCTTGATGCAGCTCTTCTTGGGTACCTTGAGGAATAAACTTATCCGGCAGACCAAGATTGAGAACGGGTTTGATGAGTTTTTCCTGCATCAAAAATTCCACAACACCGGCACCAGCGCCGCCAGCGATGGCGTTTTCTTCCACGGTGACAATCACATCGTGTGTGGCAACCAGTTGGCGGATCAGCGCTTCATCAAGCGGTTTAACAAAACGCATGTCGGCGACGGTCGCGTTAAGGTTGTCGGCCGCTTTGAGGGCATTTGCCAAGAAGGTACCGAAGCTGAGAATCGCCACTTTCTCACCCGTTCGAATGAGGCGGCCTTTGCCAATTTCGAGGGCGGTAAACGCCTCTTCAATCGGTGTGCCCATACCACTGCCGCGAGGATAACGTACCGCGCTCGGACCGTTATGCTGGTGGCCAGTGTAAAGCATTTGTCGGCATTCGTTCTCATCACTTGGCGCCATGATCAGCATGTTGGGAATGCAGCGCAGGTAACTTAAGTCAAATGCACCTTGGTGAGTTTGGCCATCCGCACCGACCAATCCCGCGCGATCGATAGCAAACATCACTGGCAGATTCATAATAGCCACATCGTGAATCAACTGATCATAACCGCGTTGCAAGAAGGTCGAATAGATGGCGACGACAGGCTTGTAACCGCCAATCGCCATGCCGGTTGCCAGTGTCACGGCGTGCTGTTCGGCAATCGCCACATCGAAATATTGCTCTGGATACTCTTTGGAAAAACGCACCATGCCAGAGCCTTCACGCATGGCCGGAGTGATCGCCATTAACTTGGGATCTTGCGCCGCCATATCACAAAGGAAATCACCGAAGATATTCGAAAAGCTCGGTTTACCGCCGCTGCTTTTGGGCAAACTAGTGCGTGCGGGATCAAACTTAGGCACGCCGTGATAGCCGATCGGATCTTTCTCAGCTGGCTCGTAGCCTTTGCCCTTTTTGGTCATCACATGCAAAAACTGTGGGCCTTTCAGCTCACGCATGTTTTTAAGTGTTTTCACCAGTTCCGTGACGTCATGGCCGTCAATCGGGCCGATGTAGTTAAAGCCCAGCTCTTCAAACAACGTACCCGGCACAACCATGCCCTTAAGATGCTCTTCGGTGCGACGCACCAGCTCTTTAATTGGTGGCATACCTGAGAGGACTTTCTTACCGCCTTCACGCATAGAGGTGTAAAAGTTGCCAGACAAGAGACGCGCTAGATGGTTATTCAGCGCCCCAACATTTTCTGAAATCGACATCTCATTGTCATTGAGGATCACTAGCATATCCGCGTGTACGTCACCTGCGTGGTTCATCGCTTCAAAAGCCATGCCCGCGGTAATTGCGCCATCACCAATCACGCTCACTACTTTGCGATTCTTCCCCTCTTTTTCCGCGCAGATTGCCATCCCCAAAGCGGCGCTGATGGAGGTGGAAGAGTGCCCGACAGACAGAGTGTCGTATTCACTCTCTTCACGCCAAGGAAACGGATGCAAACCGCCTTTTTGCCGAATAGTGGACATTTGCTCACGGCGGCCGGTAAGAATTTTGTGCGGATAGGCTTGGTGGCCCACATCCCAGATCAACTGATCAAAGGGGGTGTTGTAGACGTAATGTAGAGCGACTGTGAGTTCGACTGTGCCAAGGCCGGATGCTAAGTGACCGCTTGACTGACTGACGGAGTTAAGCAGATAGGTACGCAGCTCATCGCACAGCGTTGGCAGCGTCTCTTTTGGGAGCAGACGCAGCTCCTGCGGATCTTCTGCCAGTGCCAGTGTTGGGTACTTTGAAATATCAAGAGTCATAAATATGCGCGCTTATAGTTTAGTTCTTGCGCTCGACGACGTATCGGGCGAACTCTTCGAGTAATTGGGTATTGTATGGGATTGCATCCAAAGCTTGAAGTGCTTCCTGTAACAGAGTGTGAGCTTTCTCAATAGCGCCGTCTAAACCAAGCAACGCAGGATAGGTACTTTTGTTGAGCTCTTGATCAGAACCTTGCGGTTTTCCGAGCGTTTCGGTGTCACTGATGATGTCCAAAATATCATCTTGTACTTGAAACGCGAGGCCAACGGCGGCGGCGTATTGGTCTAGTTGCGGCAGAATTTCACGCCCTTTTTCTCCCGCTGCGAGCGCGCCAAGTCGAACTGCGCAGCGCATCAGAGCGCCAGTTTTATTGCGATGGATCTCTTCTAGCTCTTCTAGGCTAACCAAGCGGTTTTCCGCAGCCAGATCGAGCGCTTGGCCGATACACATGCCTTGAGCGCCTGAGGCTTCTGCGAGTGCTTGAACCATACGTACGCGCTGCGACTCGCCTTGTGCAGACAAGGTCCCTTCAGCAAGAATGGAGAAGGCCAGAGTTTGCAGCGCATCGCCGGTGAGAATGGCGGTCGCTTCGTCAAACTTAATATGGCAGGTTGGTTGGCCGCGGCGCAGCTCATCGTCGTCCATGGCCGGGAGATCATCATGGATCAGAGAATAGGCATGAATACACTCAATGGCGCAAGCGGGCGTATCAAGCTCTTCTGGCGCGCAGCCGAGCATCTCGCCGGTAATGTAAACCAGAAAGGGGCGAGCGCGTTTGCCACCCAGAACGAGACCGTACCGCATCGCCTGGATCAGCGCCTGATTTTGGTGCGGCAAACCGTCCAACCAACGATGGAGTTGCTCATTATTGCGCTTTTGATACGACGTCAATACGTCAATCATAGAATTATTCATGCAAAAAATTACTCTGACGGAATAGTGAAATCGCTCAGCGGCGCTTGATCGTCTTCGCTAAGAAGAATGCTGACACGTTGTTCTGCTTCGCTAAGTTTCGCTTGGCTGGCTCTGGCTAGCGCGATCCCACGCTCAAATTTTTTCAGCGCATCGTCTAAGGTCAAATCACCGTTTTCCAGTTGATCTACCAAACCGTCCAGCTCTTCGATGGTTGCCTCGAAGGACATGTTTTCTGGTTTCTTCGTCGCCATACTGTTTCTACCTTGTAAAGAATGCCCGAAAGTTACCTTAGCGTGCTTGCTTGGTCAAATTTAAGCAGGGAAATTTATCTGAAATTGAGGGCAACTATTATAGAGGAAGCGAGCGAGAACAAAAACAAGCTTCCACTCCTAGAGCACCGATCAGTTTAAAAAACATACAGTGACTTTAGCCCCAAAACATGATCAAATACACAGTATTGTTAACTCATGAACTGATTGATTATGTCTAATTCTAGAAACTGGGCACCACCTACTGCTCTTTCAAAAAAAGAGCAGTTTATTTGCCAAAAGTTAAAGCAGACTGGCAAGCTATTTGTGTTCTTGCGAACCAATCGTCATCTCATTATTAATGATGAGATTAATCAGAAGCTTATGTCAATGTATGCTGACCACCCAAGAGGAAAGCCTGCTGTTCCGGCCGCTCTTTTAGCTATGGCAACGATTCTCCAAGCATACGAGCAAAAGTCGGATGCCGGAGCGACGTTAGAAGCCATGTTTGACCAACGTTGGCAAATGGTACTGGACTGTCTAGGTAGCGAGGAATCGCCATTTTCACAAGGAACCTTATGTGATTTTCGTCATCGTTTAATTGCGAACGATATGGACGTGGTTTTACTTGAACATACCGTAAATGTCGCTCGTGAAGTGGGAGGCTTCAGCCATGTTCAGCTTAGAGTGGCTCTAGACTCAGCGCCATTACAGGGCGCAGGTCGAGTTGAAGATACATTCAACTTAGTCGGTCATGCTCTTGAATTAGTCGTCAATTGTGCTGCACAAATCAAGATGATCTCAGAAGAAGAACTTATCGAAGAATGTGGTCTACAACTGGTAGGAAAAAGCAGTGTCAAAGCGGCGTTAGACATTGATTGGTCAGATAAAAACGAGAAGCATCAAGCCGTTGAAACCTTGCAAAATGATGTTGACGCTCTGAAGCATTGGTTAGAAAAACAACCCTCCGCCTTTATTAAACATAAAGGGCTGGAAGAGAGCCTCACTTTACTTGAAAAGGTTTTGGAGCAGAATATTGACCCCGACCGGACGGAAATGGACCTAAAGTAAAAGAGGGTTCGGTGCCGGATAGGCAAATCTCTATCTCAGACTCAACAATGCGCCATGGGCGAAAATCAAGCTCAAGGACGATTAGCGGGTTTAAGCAACATATTGCTGTCGACTTAGACAACAAGCTAATATTAGCGACCTGTGTCCGTCCTGCCAACGAACCGAGCACAAGGCGTCGGAGTACTTAAAACCCAAAGTCAATGTTTACGGTGAAGTTAAACAAATTCAAATAGATAGGGTTATTTAGCTGCTCACTGGACAACGGAGCTGTACGAAGCTGGGAAAGAGGTCGTTGCAAAACCATGGACACCGCCGTCCAAAAAGTACTGACTAAAAACGCCTTCCAAATAGACTTGGTTGAAGGTTGTGTCACATGTCCTGCAGGGAAAGTGGCCATGATAAAGTCTGAAAAGTAACGCAAGCCCGTTTTAAATCAACGGAATGCAAAGCTTGTCCGAAGAAATCAGATTGTACGACATCAGAGAAAGGTCGAAAAATTAAAATACACGAGCAGGAAGTGATGCTGCAAAACTTCAGAAGTACGTAAGTACTTCTCAAGGTCGGGCTGATGCTAGAGAGCGGGTCAAAGTAGAGCACTCTCTAGCATCAATCTGCAACCGCAAAGGTCCTAGAGCAAGGTACCGAGGCTTGCGGCTAAATGAATATGATTTAAACAGAACGGCAGTCATTACCAACTTGCATATAGCGATGGGTTTAGCTGCTTAAAATTTAAACTATATGGTGCTCTAGGGTCTGTTGACCTTTTGAGATGATTTTTGCAGCAGTTTGTGGGTTCTTTGTGCAAGGCAGAGGCTTTGAATTGTAGGGGCCTACATGATAAGCCGATAACGCAGCAAAAAGGAGCAACAAACGCTGCCCGAAGGGTTCAGCTAAAAGCGTTTTACTCTTTGTTGAGAGGTGTTTTGCTTAGAATGACTAGGCTACAAACCTCTCGCCGCGATTAAAACGCTTTTATCTCGAACGAAATTTAACCGCAAAAGGTCAACAGACCCTAACAAATGGCAGTAAACTTGCCCAAGCCAATGGCAGTAAATGGGCTATCGTCGTACACTTGCTTTAGTCGTAAAGCGTGGTGGTCGACGGAGATTTTGCCGCTGACCGCCTTTTTTGTGATTCAATAGCCAAGTTTTTACTAAAAGAAGCTTAATCGTTGTCGATAAAAGAAATAATCTGTTTTTTCCCGCAGCAGTAAAAACATAAATAGCATGAGGAGTGCTTTGTGGATTTAGCAACCCTTTTAGGTTTGATTGGTGGCCTTGCCTTCGTTGTCATGGCGATGGTTCTTGGCGGCAGCATCATGATGTTCGTCGATGTGACCTCCATCCTGATTGTTGTCGGTGGATCGGTCTTTGTTGTGTTGATGAAGTTCACAATGGGGCAGTTTTTCGGCGCGGCTAAAGTCGCTGGCAAAGCATTTATGTTTAAGGCAGATGAGCCAGAGGATTTGATCGCCAAAATTGTTGAAATGGCAGACGCGGCGCGTAAAGGTGGCTTTCTCGCTCTGGAAGAGATGGAAATCTCCAACAGTTTTATGCAAAAAGGAATCGATTTGCTCGTGGATGGCCACGATGCTGATGTAGTCCGAGCTGCATTACAAAAAGACATTGCGCTGACCGATGAGCGTCACACGCAAGGAACAGGGGTATTTCGCGCCTTTGGTGACGTTGCCCCGGCAATGGGCATGATAGGTACACTGGTTGGCCTGGTGGCGATGCTATCTAACATGGATGACCCGAAGTCCATCGGCCCTGCGATGGCGGTTGCTCTTTTGACGACTCTTTACGGCGCGGTATTATCGAACATGATTTTTTTTCCTATCGCTGACAAATTGGCACTGCGCCGTGACCAAGAGACGCTCAATCGCCGCCTGATTATGGACGGCGTGCTCGCGATTCAAGATGGGCAAAACCCACGAGTGATTGACGGCTATTTGAAAAACTATCTCAATGAGAGTAAACGTGCTCTCGACGTTAACGAGTAATCACGGGAGTGAGTGATGGACGATGAAGAGAAGTGTAAATGTCCCCCTCCCGGATTGCCGTTATGGATGGGAACATTCGCTGACTTGATGTCATTGCTGATGTGTTTCTTCGTGTTGCTGCTGTCGTTTTCTGAGATGGATGTGCTCAAGTTTAAGCAGATCGCAGGTTCGATGAAGTTTGCCTTTGGGGTGCAAAACCGTCTTGAGGTCAAAGACATTCCCAAGGGCACCAGCATTATTGCTCAAGAGTTTCGCCCCGGGCGCCCCGAGCCAACGCCAATTGACGTCATCATGCAGCAGACGATCGACATTACTCAGCAGACGTTAGAGTTTCACGATGGCGAATCGGATCGCGCGGGCGGCACGAAGCGCGATGAAGGAAAACTGACTGGTGGTCAGTCGCCGGAAACCTCGACGCAAAGCAATCAAAATACCCAGGAAGAGCGCCAGCAGCAGCAAGCCGAGTCTATGTCGCAAGAGATGGAAACCGTGATGGAGAGCATCAAGAAAGCATTGCAGCGAGAGATAGAGCAAGGTGCGATCGAGCTGGAGAACCTTGGCCAGCAAATCGTCATTCGTATGCGAGAAAAAGGCGCCTTCCCTGAAGGTTCTGCATTCTTGCAACCAAAGTTTCGCCCATTAGTAAGGCAAATTGCCGAATTGGTGAAAGATGTGCCGGGCATTGTGCGCATTTCTGGCCATACCGACAGTTTGCAGTTGGATTCGGAACTGTACCGTTCTAACTGGGATCTCTCTGCACAGCGTGCGGTGTCGGTGGCGCAAGAGATGGAAAAGGTGCGTGGTTTCTCCCATCAACGCTTGCGTGTGCGGGGAATGGCAGATACTGAGCCATTAGTTTCCAATGACACTGACGAAAACCGAGCGAAGAACCGTCGGGTAGAGATCAGCATCATGCAAGGGGAGCCACTCTATAGCGATGAAATACCAGCCCTTCCTCAATAACCACCAGTAATCACCAAGGCGAGCAGCAATGCTCGTCTTTTTTATAGGTATAATTCGTGTATAATCTTGCGCCCTAACGCCGACACCTTCGCAGTAACGCGGGTGTTCTTTGATAGCCAACAGATTGCGAATCGAACTATGAAATTTATTGTAAAGCCCCATCCAGAAATTTTTGTAAAGAGTGAATCGGTACGTAAGCGCTTTACCAAGATTCTTGAGAGCAACATCCGCATCATTATTCAGAATCGCACTGAATCTGTGGCTGTATTTAACCGTCGCGACCACATCGAAGTGGCAGCGAACAGCGACCAATATCGTCAGCAAGTGTTGGAAATTCTCACCAGCACGCCGGGTATCCAACAGATATTGGAAGTGCAGCAATCTGACTTTAACGACCTGCACCATATCTATGAGCAGGTGTTGGAGCTCAATCGCGAGCGCATCGAAAACAAAACTTTTGTGGTGCGCGCTAAGCGTCGTGGCAAACACGATTTCACTTCGATTGAACTTGAGCGTTATGTCGGTGGTGGTTTAAACCAAGCCGTTGCGAGCGCATCGGTCAAACTGCACAACCCAGAAGTGACCATCAAAGTTGAGGTGATTGACGATAAGCTCAATCAGATCCTCGCGCATTACAAAGGGCTGGGCGGTTTCCCTCTCGGAACTCAGGAAGATGTTCTCAGCCTGATCTCTGGTGGCTTCGACTCAGGTGTCTCGAGCTATCTGCACATCAAGCGCGGTTCAAAAGTGCATTACTGCTTCTTCAATCTCGGCGGCCCGGCTCATGAGATTGGCGTGAAGCAAGTCGCTCACTACCTGTGGAACAAATACGGCTCTTCGGCCAAGGTGCGTTTTATCTCGGTCGATTTTGAGCCTGTGGTGGGCGAAATCCTGGAGAAAGTCGAAGATGGTCAGATGGGGGTGGTGCTCAAGCGTATGTTTATGCGCGCAGCGGGCATGGTTGCCGAGAAGTTTGACATCCAAGCACTGGTGACAGGTGAAGCGCTGGGGCAGGTGTCGAGCCAAACCCTCACCAACTTGCGTCATATCGATAACGTGACCGACCGTTTGATTTTGCGCCCTCTGATTAACTGGGACAAAGATGAGATCATCAAACTGGCGCGTGACATTGGCACCGAAGATTTTGCTAAGACGATGCCGGAATACTGTGGCGTGATCTCGAAAAAACCGACCGTTAAAGCGGTGAAAGAGAAGCTGGAAGCAGAAGAAGCCAACTTCGATTTTGCCATTCTCGAGCAAGTGGTGCGCAATGCCCGTCAGATGGACATTCGCGACATTGCCAAAGAGTCTGAGCAGGCAGCGCCGGAAGTTGAGCAAGTTCAAGCGATTGAAGAACATGCGGTTGTGCTTGATATCCGCAGCCCGGATGAAGAGGATGATAACCCTCTGGAAATCGAAGGCATCGAGGTTAAGCACATTCCGTTTTACAAACTCAGCACTCAATTCGGTGATTTAGACCAATCGAAAACCTACCTGCTCTATTGTGCGCGTGGGGTGATGAGCCGTTTGCAAGCGCTTTATTTGCAAGAACAAGGCTTTAAGAACGTGAAAGTGTATCGCCCATAGTTCGCCGAAAATCTATTGAAGTCCATGAAATCCGAGTGTTGTCACTCGGATTTTTTATTACCTGTGGTTTTTTATTACCTGTCGGTTTTAACGGGGTAAAAGGTGTTTTCGACAGATAAAAAAACACCGCCTAATATAGGCGGTGTAACAAATTTGACAGACAGGTCAAAAATAAATACAGGAAGTATATGTTTTGTCACAGGGAGTGAGACAAAACATCATGGTAGAAATCTACCTAACTCGAAATACGAGTTTGCAAACACAACATCGCAACAACTAAGCCAATTGATTCTAAAGAGAATCAAGCCGTTCAGGCCAGCGTTGCGGGGTGAAATATAGAATTTCTCTGGCTGTTCCACAACGGACAATTTATAATGTTTCAGATTAAAAAAACTAATGGTAAGTAAGTTGTATGTCACGTAGATTACCGCCACTGAACTCGCTTCGCGTGTTCGAAGCCGCCGCCAGACACCTCAGTTTCACCCGTGCTGCTGAGGAGCTTTTTGTTACCCAAGCCGCCGTCAGTCACCAGATTAAAGCATTAGAAGAGTTTCTCTCCTTGAAGCTGTTTCGCCGCCGTAACCGCTCTCTGCTGCTCACCGAAGAGGGGCAGAGTTACTTTCTCGACATCAAAGACATTTTTACCGCCTTGTCTGAAGCGACCGATAAAGTGCTGGAACGCAGTGAAAAAGGGGCTTTGACCATCAGTCTGCCGCCGAGTTTTGCCATTCAATGGCTGGTGCCGCGTTTAGCCGATTTTAACGCGCAGCAGCCCGATATCGATGTCCGGATCAAAGCCGTGGATATGGATGAAGGCTCTTTGACCGACGACGTTGATGTGGCGATTTACTATGGAGCCGGATATTGGCCCGGGCTGCGTGCCGACAAACTCTATCAGGAGTACTTGATCCCGCTCTGTTCACCTTCGTTACTTTTAAGCAACAAACCATTAGAATCTCTAAGTGACTTGAAACATCACACCCTACTGCATGACACCTCGAGAAAAGATTGGAAACAGTTTGCCAAAGAAAACGGTTTAGATGAGGTGAATGTCAATCAAGGGCCGATCTTCAGCCACTCCACCATGGTGTTGCAGGCGGCAGCGCACGGCCAAGGAGTCGCGCTCGGCAACAATGTGTTGGCGCGGCCAGAAATGGAAGCCGGGCGCTTGATTGCCCCGTTTGATGAAATCTTGCTCTCTAAGAATGCCTTTTATGTGGTTTGTCATGATCAGCAGGCGGAGATGGGGCGCATCGCTACGTTCCGCGATTGGATGTTAGCAACTGCACGTAAAGAACAAGAAGAGGTGTTGGATGAGTCTGCCCTACATGGTTGATGGCCCTGAAGATGGGCCAGTGTTTATTTTTGCCCATGGTGCAGGCGCGCCGATGGATCACGCCTTCATGACCCTTGTGGCACAAGGGTTGGCCGCTAATGGCATTCGTGTCATCCGCTTTAATTTTCCCTACATGGTGAAACGAGCTCAAGATGGTAAAAAGCGGCCGCCAGATCGCGCGCCGAAACTGCTCGAAGCGTTTGTTGACGTGATTGAGTCGGTTACATCGGTGCCTGTGGTGATTGGCGGCAAGTCGATGGGCGGTCGGATGGCCAGCCTGCTTGGCGACCATCCACTGGTCAGCGCCATCGCCTGCCTCGGTTTTCCGTTTCATCCTCCGGGTAACGCGGAAAAGTTCAAAGGTGAACACCTTGCGGTGATAGCCAAACCCACGCTGATCCTGCAAGGCGAAAGAGACACGTTTGGCACTCAAAGCGAGTGCGCTGAGTATCCGCTTTCTCCGGCGGTGCAGATGCGATTTTTACCCGATGGTGACCACAGCTTTAAGCCGAGAAAACGCTCAGGGCTGAGTGAGCAGGACAATATCAATACAGCGGTTGTGCAGTTAACCGCCTTTATTCAAGGAATGCAAAATGAGAAGTAAGTGGTTACTCGCCTTTGTTGGCGCTTCTGCTGCGACAGCGGTGGCGTTGGGGGCTTTTGCCGCACACGGTTTGAAAAGCAGCTTAGCGCCCTATTTGCTCGAGGTGTTTGAAACCGGAGTGACGTATCAGTTCTGGCATACCTTGGCGATTGCGCTGTGCGCACTGCTGCTTCGCAGCACGTTGCCAAGTAAAGCGCAAAACTATTTTTTCATCGCTGCGATTTGCTTTATCATCGGCATCTTTTGCTTTAGTGGCAGCTTATACGCGTTAGCGCTGACGGGGATAAAATGGTTTGGCCCTGTAACGCCACTGGGTGGATTGATGTTTATGGTCGGCTGGCTGGTGTTTATGCTCGCGGCTTTGAAAACGAACGAGGTATCTAAGTGAAACAGTTAATGCTCTATTGTCGCCCCGGCTTTGAAAAAGAGTGCGCCGGTGAGATTCAAGATAAAGCGACTCAGCTAGAGGTTTATGGCTTTCCACGCGTGTTTAAAAACGCAGGATACGTCCTGTTTGAGTGCTACCAAGCAGGCGATGCCGACAGGCTAGCTCGTGAGTTGGATTTCAACGCGTTGATCTTTGCAAGGCAGATGTTTGCTGTCGCAGCGGAGTTTACCGATCTGCCCGCAGAGGATCGCATTAGCCCGATTTTATCTCAACTTGAGGAAGTCGATAGCTTCCCCATGTGTGGTGATCTGCGTATCGAAACGCCAGACACCAATGAAGCGAAAGAGCTGCTGAAGTTTTGTCGTAAGTTCACGGTGCCAATGCGTCAGGCCTTGCGCGGAAAAGGTTTCCTAATGGCAAAAGAGCATGCGAAAAAGCCCGTGTTGCACGTTTGCTTTGTGGCCTCAGGGCACTGTTTTGTCGGGTACTCCTACTCGGATAACAATTCGCGCTTCTTTATGGGCATCCCTCGTCTGAAATTTCCCGCCGATGCGCCAAGTCGCTCAACCCTGAAATTGGAAGAAGCGTTTCACGTCTTTATTCCTCGCGAAGAGTGGGATACCCGCTTAGCCTCGGGAATGTGGGCGGTCGATCTCGGCGCGTGTCCGGGCGGTTGGACTTATCAGCTGGTCAAACGTTCGATGTTTGTCCACTGCGTGGATAACGGCATGATGGCGGAAAGCCTAACGGAAACCGGCCAGATACGTCATCACATGGTCGATGGCTTTAAGTTTGAGCCCGATCGTAAGAACGTCACTTGGCTGGTGTGCGATATGGTGGAAAAGCCGGCGCGCGTTGCTCACTTGATGGGGCAGTGGATCCTCAAAGGTTGGGCTAAAGAAGCGATCTTTAACCTCAAATTGCCAATGAAAGGCCGCTACGACGAGGTGTTGCAAGATATTGAAAACCTGAAAATGTTCCTGATTGAGAATAAAGTAAAATTCAGGTTGCAAGCCAAGCATCTCTATCACGACCGTGAAGAGATCACTGTGCACGTGCAGTGTTTATCCAATATTTCGCCGCATTAATCGCAGCTAAAACAGAAACGCTCCTCGGAGCGTTTCTTCATTCTCATGTTTTTAAAATCAAATCATTAGTTCGATGTCGGCCACATCTCCCACAATTGAGATTCCATGCTCTCTTCGCTGGCATCTGCGATTTCAGAGAAAAAATCGAGCTGAGTCTGTCTTTCAACTTCGTCTACGGTCGTGACAAAATTGACCAGTTCACTGCCGGACACATCGCGGTGCGGCACGATGAACGCTATCGCGTCGTTGAACGCGGGATCTAAGATGACTTTGTAGAAAGCGCTCGGGATTGCCACGCCGTTACCAATGCTGCCGTCGCCACCTTGATAAATCGGCCCGGTGACGACGTAGAGTTCATGGTAATCATTGGCTAAGTCACGTACGTGTTCTTCCAACAGTCGCCAACCAACGCGGTTAAAGCCCGGTAGCTGCGGAGACATGTTGCTCATCAAAAAGCTTTGTTGCATGGAGGTTTGGCTAAAATCCATCGCCGCAGAGGGGGCGAGATGGCCACGATCGTAACCAGAACTGCTGTAGTCGGTTAAGGTCGAGCGCGCATACTCAGGTAACTCATTATCCACTTTAAAGCTGTTGCTGCGCTTGTACGAGGCATTCACGCTCTCGGCCGTGATGTGGTAAGCAACCCAATCGGCATTCTTGGTGGTGTAGTTGTAGCCGACCGCGTAGCCTTCACGGCACAACACTTGATCGGGGTGAACGGAAGGCATGCCTTTTTCCAAATGTTGACCACAGGTTTCAGCAAAAGCAGGCAGCGATAGAACGACGGATAGGGAAAGTAAGATGATATTTTTCATTGTTGTACTCCTTGTTGGAGTAATGAAAAATAGAGATATCTATCAATAGTGCCGTGATCATGATTATAGAATAATCAATACTCAGTAAGGTATTGATTAAATTAATCTAATTATTGTGAATGTAACCCATTACACCACATGAGAGATAAACATAGCGATGGCTAATGTACGGTGAAGAATGGGCTACTCTGTTGCATTTGCCTGGCACTATTGCGATGAAGATGAGGGGTTAAAACGCAGATCTTGCAGATTAAAGCCAAGTTCAATATCGGTTTTTAACGCTGCGACCTGTTTGCAGCGGCGCGCTTGATCAATATGCTGGTCAAACTTTTTTCGGTATTTGGTGGGCAGCGCATCACCTTGATTGGCTTGCTCTATGTCATCAAACTGCGTCAGTATCTCTTTGGCTGCCTTCGGGCCAATACCAGGAATGCCGGGCACTTGGCTTGAACTGATGCCTGCCAAACCCCAGTAGTCGGCGAGCTGTGTCGGTTTGACGCCAAACTCGTTGGCAATAAACGGCTCATCTAGCCAACGATGCTGAAAGTAGTCGCGGATTTGCAGGGTAGGAGAGAGCAGTTGGCAATAGCCTTTATCGGTAGAGACAATCGTCACTTTTTCGCCGTGACTGGCGACTTTTTGTGCCAGTGTCGCCACCAAATCGTCGGCTTCATCCCCTTCGGAAAGCAAAGAGTCAATACCCATTTCCCACCAAGCGTCTTGAATTTTTTCCAGCCCTTGCAGCAAAGGCTCTGGCATGGGTTTGCGTCCTTGCTTGTATTCAGGAAGGATTTTGGCGCGCCAGCCTCGGTCGGTGCTTAAGTGATCAAACACGGCGACAATATGAGTGGGTTGGGCTTCGCGGATAATGCGTTGCAGTGTTCTGCCAGTATTGGTGATGGTATTAGCGATGTCGTGCGGATCGGGCTGAGCGGAGTTGACTCGGCGGATAAGGTTGAGCGCATCGATGATAACAAGATGAATAGCCATAACAAAATACTGCAAAAAGAAAAGGGGCCAATGGCCCCTGAGTGTAACGGAAAATCCCTGCGCTATCGACCACCGTTTGAGCTTGGTGCGATTTTGTAGCAAGGCACATAAGCGCTGCCGCCGGGCAATTTCATTCGATGTTGCGCGACGAAATCTCGCAGCAGTTTGTCCATCTTTTTCATTAAAACCGGATCGCCATCAATCACAAAAGGCCCTTTACGTTCGATTTCGCGAATGCCTTCCGCTTTGACGTTACCCGCGACAATCCCTGAGAAAGCTCGACGCAGATTGGCGGCCAGCACTTGCGGTTTTTGATTCAGGTGCAAATCTAAACTCGCCATCGAATCATGGGTCGGCTCAAACGGCAACTGAAACTCAGGCTCAATTTTGAGTGACCAGTTGTAGCTGTAGGCGTCACCGGTGTCTTTGCGATGCTGACGTACTTTACCCATCGCCTGTTTCATTACTCGCGCCACTTCCGCCGGGTTGTCAATGATGATTTGGTAGTGTTTACGCCCTTCTTCGCCTAAGGTATCGCCGATAAAGGCATCGATTGAACGGAAGTAGGCTTCACTCTCTTTCGGCCCCGTCAAGACGATCGGCATCGGCTGTTCGGCGTTTTCCGGATGCATCATGATGCCGAGGATGTAAAGCAGCTCTTCGGCGGTGCCCGGACCACCGGGGAAGATGATGATGCCGTGAGCCATGCGCACAAATGCTTCCAAACGCTTTTCAATGTCAGGCATGATCACCAGTTCATTGACTATTGGGTTTGGCGGCTCAGCAGCAATGATTGATGGTTCAGTCAAACCAAGGTAGCGTTGATGGGCGTAGCGCTGCTTGGCATGACCAATGGCCGCGCCTTTCATCGGCCCTTCCATTGCACCCGGCCCACACCCCGTACAGATGTTCAGCTCACGCAGCCCGAGCTCGCTGCCGACTTCACGCGTGTATTGATATTCCGTCGGGTTGATAGAGTGCCCACCCCAACACACCACCAGATTAGGCTCTATGCCCGGGATCAACGCGCCCGCGTTGCGCAAAATAGCGAACACCAGGTTGGTGATGTGCGTGGCGTTGGTCAGATTCAAGCGCTGACTGTCGGCCAAATGCATGTTGACGTAAACGATGTCACGCAGCACGGCAAACAGGTGCTCTTGAATGCCCTTGATGATCTCGCCATCGACAAAAGCGTGCTCTGGCGGGTTAGTCAGTTCCAGCTTGATGCCGCGCTCACGGCGCATCACGTTGACATCAAAGGACTGATATTTATCCAGCAGCTCTTTGGAGTTATCGGTGTGGCTACCGGAGTTGAGTACCGCTAGCGTGCAGTTGCGGTACAGTTGATACAGTTCGCTAGAGGCGGTTTTTTTTAGGCGCTCAACTTCCAGCTGAGAGAGCAGATCCATACTTCCTGCAGGGCTGATATGAGTAATCATAAGGCCTCCTTGCTTAGCGTTGTGGTTATTAGCATTGTGGTTAATAGTGGCAACCCGAGCCCTGTAGATAACGTCGCTGTAGAAATTGGCGAATGGAGTGCAGGCTGGATTGCTGCCACAGAGCCATGCTCTGTGGCACAAAAATCATGGGAGTTTTGTTAGCTTAGCAAAGGATGGCGGAAAAGAAACGTGATAACTAGTTGAAAAATCAGAACCTGACAGAAGAGTCAGGTTCGTCTGCTGTATTTTTGTGCAACTGTTCAGCGCCAGTCGAGCTGATTCAAGCCGCGTTGTTTACTCTCTTTGAGCATGGTGCCTAAGCGATCCACGACATATTCTGGGTTATCCGCTTCACCAAACGCGGTGGAAACCGCACTTAATGTGATGGTGATTTGTTGCTCGCGAAACTTAAACGGCAGTTTGCTGATTTCGCTTTGGATCTTTTTCACCAAGTTCAGCGCGTATTCATCGGTTTGCTCGGGAATCAGTAGAATGAACTCTTCGCCACCAAACCGGGCAACCGTGTCGGTATCTGCGGCGACTTTACGGATGGTGCGTGCAATGATTTTCAGCGCTTTGTCGCCGGCGGTGTAGCCGTAGCTGTCGTTAATGGCTTTAAAGCTATCGATGTCGAGCAGCACGACTCGTAAGTTGTGTTGCGCGCGGATCCAACGTCGATATTCCAGCTCTAAACGGTCATTAAACGCCGTGCGGTTATACACTTTGGTGAGTGGATCGAGCAGCATACGCTGCGCCTGATCCTCCAAGCGGCGGCGATAGTCTTGAGTGACGTCAAATACCGCTTCAAGCTGGTGCTGCCCGTATTGCAACCGCTCTTGCAGCACCTGTTCTTTTTCTTCAGCGAGGCTCAAGCGCTGCGAAAGTGATTCAATCTGTGCCAGAAGTGGTGAAACCGTGGCTTTGAGCTGCTCAAGTTCGGTGGCGCTGTCGACCGAAAAGCGACTTTTGGCCACCAGTTTGCCTAGCTCTTTATTAAATTGCTGGCGCTGCTCAAAGTAAGTTTGGCTTTGATCGACATTCTGATGGGAGGTTTTTAGATTGGCAGCAAGCGAAGCGTTGAGCTGTTCGAGAAACTGCTCTGACGCTTTACGCTCGAAATGGGTCCCTTCAATGACCAACTTCAAAACCTGCAAAGTGAGTTCGATCAACGCTTCCGCGGAGACACCGAGCAACAGCTTAGTGCGGATATCGAGCAGCAAATCGCCCGACTCGCCTTCAAAGTCCAACTCGGTAATTGCGTTTTGCAGCTCTGTCGCTAAGCAGTCCAGTTGATTTCTGTCGAGACTGTTTTGCTCATTAAAGTTGAGCCGAGAGTTTGAGGTGATAATTTTTAACGCGCGTTCATAGATATTGAGCAGTTTGACCGCGTGATCGACATTGCGCCCTTGGCCATGGCTAAACCCCATCAGGTTGCGCAGTTCGCGTTTGAGTTGCGCGGGCAAGCCCGCTACGCGTTGCAGGGTTTCGCCACTGTGCTTTAATTGCTCGTCAAGAAAACTGGTCTGTTTATCCATAGCCACGGTTCGTTGTCTTAGCATTCTTTCCAGCACCACCAAGCGCGGGAGCAAACGACTGACATCTTTTTGTTGTTCCAGCTCGCGCTGGATAGCCTGTAAATTTTGACTCAGTGTAGCATCAGACACCTGACAGGCGGCACTCAGCGAAGTCACAATTCGCTTGAGAACAAGCTGTTCGCGTTTGAATTTGAGTGATGTGTCACGATGTGTCAGCCTGAGTTGGTCTAATTGACAACTCAACTGATGCAGTTGCGCTTGAATATCGGATTCCAAAATGCCCATTGTGAACGACAACACAGTCCATGTACTACTTAACGATGACCCTGATAATAACAAAAAACATTATAGCGTCATCTATTTGGCGGTTTAAGCGCGCGAGATTTAGCCATTTTTTAATAAATTTTTGAGGTTGTCCTCATTCTGGTAAGACGAGTGCATTTTGATTAACCCTTGATGGATCGCTTGTTGCGCGGCATCCCTTATGTTACCGGAGGCAAGACTCGCCGCGGGCGCGTTGTCGATAGCCTTTAGATAAACATAGTGACTGCTCTTATCCAACAAGCTGACTTCGCGTGCTAAGTGCGTGGCGAGCAGCAGCAGATCAAGCAACTCTTGGTCGTTGATTGCCGTGTAGGCGCGAGGTAAGAATGGGTAATCGGCCATGCCCATGCGCACAGTGCGGTTGATGTGGTGCACAGCGGCAAACTCATCAACCCAAGCTTGCACTTTGGCGAAAATGTCTTCGGCCGAATAATGACGTTCTGTGTTGGGCTCGATGTAAAGCAGGTTCGCGTCGGAAAAATGGTACAAGCGTGAAGGCTTGCTGATTTTGTCACTAAGAAACGTACCAAATGCCCGTTCGAGTTCTAAGCCCGCTTTGTACCCGTGCTGCACATACATGCTGCGCAGGAAGGGCAGGTCGATCATCACGAAGCGCAAACGGTCATTCAGCGGTTCATGGATCAGTTCCCCGAGTTGCCACTGCTCAAAGGTTTGATTGGTTTTACGCAGCGAATTGGACAGTTTCGCATTGAGCATGCGCAAGTTACGCAGTTTGGAGCGCGAATGGGTATAGAGATCGGCGGTGAGCTGTTCAATCTGCGTCGTTTGCCGCTGCAGTAGCACGCCTCGTCTCATCAGGAGTAAAAACAGTACCAGTGAGAGCAAAAACAGTGCAAAGGCGATTTTCTGGAACTTGGCGTGCTCGATGGTAATTTTTTCGAGCTGTTCAGCTTGGCCTGTATAGTGAATGGTTTGTTCGGCGAACTCTTTTTGCTGACGAAACGCATCTTCACTGATCTGATTGAGTTTTTTCTGTTCAATGCTCACTAACTGGTTGTAGTGCTTCAGGCTCTCTAGCGCCAAATCAAACTGTTTACCTTGTTCGTAGCCCAGCGATAGTAATTGATAGGCTTGTTGCCGGATCGTCAAATGTTCTTCTGCGGCGCTCGCGGTGATATCCAGTGCTTTGTTGGCGTTGGCGATGACCCCTTGGCTGTCGTTTTGATAGAAGGCCAAGCCGGATTTGAGCAGCGCCGCTTGCGCTTTTAGTTTCGGGATATCGGCAAATTCCAACACTTCAAGCGCGCGTTCCAGATATTGCTCCGCCAACGGATAGTTATAAAGTTGCAGGTAGGTTGCCGCGAGGCTTAGGCGAATGCTGACCACTTGCTGTACGTCGCGTGTCGAGCTGTCGTGATCCAGCACGTTAAAGTAGTGTACCAGCGCCAAATTGTATTTGCCTTGGCGAAAATAGATGTTGCCCATTCTCTCCATCACCTGAGCAAGGATAGGCGAATTGGGATAGCCATCATAAAAATCGGCCGCTTGCGAAAGGTATTCCAGCGCTTTGTCGAGCACGCGGCGCTCTTCAAACAGTTGTGCCAGCAGTCGATTCACTTTGGCGAGTCGCGCGCTTTTGTTGCCTTCAATCGCTTTCCAATAGCCAAACAGCAGTTCCGACAAGGCTAAGTTGTACTTTTGATGAGAGAGATAAAACTCACCGACGGCGATGTGGTAATCAATCAGAGTATTTTCAGAGCGGCTGTTTTTAATCAGCTCTTGTGCTTCGCCGTAGTAGCGCTCTGCTTGTTGCAAATCATTTTGCTGTGATGCGAGCAGCGCTTGCTGCATCAACAAGCGGTACTTGACGCTATCGGTCATCTGTAAAGAGGTGCTGGCGAGCTCCAACTGACTGCTGATTTCGTCTAACGCGCGTTTGGCTTTGAGGTAGTCTTTATCAAATTGCCACAACAACTGGGTACGCAGCAGCTTCACATCCAAATTGAGATAAGGCAGTTGAAAGGTTTTAGTCAGCTGTTCCGCGGTATTGAGCTGCACCAGCGCTGAACGGGTGTTGCCTAAAGCAAATTCCGCACGGGCGAGAATTTTATACGCTTCGACGCTGCCACTTGGCGTGCGCAGCGTGCGGTCGGTGTCGTCGCGAGAAATCGCGGAAGGGCTTTTTTCTTGGTTGTTGGTGAGTTCGCGCTGAGTCAGATAATTTTGCACGATTTTCTTTGCTTGGCTTGGCTCGATATCCACCAACTGCTCAGCCTCTGTCAATAAGACGGAAGAGAGCACCGTAGCGTGCAACTGCACGCTAAAAAGCAGAGCCAAAATGCCGACTAGACGTTGCCAACGCACCATGTTTAATCCCTCAACGCGATATCGTTACTGACGAGCCATACGCTGGTTGTGCGCAGGTTTTGCTTGTTGTGTGGAGCGGTAAGGGTTGATATCCAAACCACCACGACGGGTGTAACGTGCGTACACAGTGAGGCTCTGTGGCGCACAGTACTTCATGATGTCGGTAAAAATACGCTCGACGCACTGCTCATGAAATTCATTGTGCTCACGGAATGAGACCAAATAGCGCAGCAGCTTTTCGCGATCAATATGTTTGCCGTGATAATCAATTTCCACGCTGCCCCAATCGGGTTGATTGGTGATCAAGCAGTTCGATTTCAGCAGATGGCTGTGCAGCGTTTCTTGCACCACCGTCTGTCCCGCAGCATCTTGCAGTAGAGATTGGTCGAAAGCGTAGCTCTCGATCTCGATATCTTGATCGTCGATGCATTCGCCCGCCATGGTCACAATCGGTTGTTGTGTGTAGTGGCTAAGTGGATTGACCTCCACAGTCACGCGCTCACCCGCGCAGGCGGATAAATCATTTGTTAAGCGTTCAACCACCGCTTGCCAAGTGGCAAAGCGAGTCTGGTTATAGCTGTTGAGGTAGAGCTTAAAGGATTTTGACTCAATCAAGTTGGGGCTGGTGGCCGGAATATACACTTCGCCCACCGCGACTTGTGGCAAGCCTTTGCTGTTGAGCCAAGAGAGTTCGTACAGCGTCCAGATGTCGTGACCCATGAACGGCAAGTTAGCACCCAATTGCAGATCGTCGCGGTTGAGGCTGCGTGGGACAGGTTGAAGTAAACTTGCGTCGTATTGTGTGGCGTATTCGGTTTTTTTACCCAAAGTCAGGCCAGCCAGCTCTTTGGCGTCAGAATATTTGCTCATACTTGTGGTCATTTTCGATTAGAATGGCGGGAATTTTACTTAATCCATCGCTTAAAAGCCATCTTGCAACTCAGGATAACTAGGAGTTTTCATGACCAATCCAGTCTCACAAGCGCTTGCCGAATTCAGCCAGCGTTTTCAGCTGTGCTGGCAACAGACACATAATGAGCTGCCATGCAGTGACGATCTGGTTGATCTCGACTCTCCATGCATCCAACGCAAAACCGAACATCAAGTGTGGTGGCAGCCTGTTGCTTTGGACGAGTCGGCCGATTTTGCCAATGTCGAACGCGCGATCGAGCTCACTTTGCATGATGACATCAAAGCTTTCTACGGCAGTCAGTATGCGGCGGATATGAACGCCACTTGGCAAGGTAATGAGCTGACGCTGCTGCAAGTATGGAGCGAAGAGGACTTCAGCCGCTTGCAGGAGAACATTTTGGGCCATTTGGTGACGCAGCGCCGTTTGAAACTCAAGCCGACGGTGTTTATTGCCGTAACCGATGCCGAGTTGGACGTGATTTCCATCTGTAATCTCACGGGGAACGTGATCTTAGAAAGGCTTGGCACCGACAAAAGAGAAGTGCTTGCGCCAAATGTGGCGGAGTTTTTGGCGAATCTAGAGGTTGTGGTGTAAGTATGTACGTCGTTGAATTGCAATTTGAATGTTTTGATAACACAACGGTGAGCGCGGTCGACAAAGCGATTAACGGTTTGATGGATGCGCTGCGCTATAACGGCCAAGTGCTGGGGCGTGAGTTTCCGATTGTGATGGGCGATGGCGAGTTTTTTGTCCGCGTCGTGTGCCCGGAAAAAGAGAGTTTGCATCCTCGCTACCATTCGGATTTCGTGCGCGTGTGCTTGGACCGTTTGTCTGAAGCCGCGCTTCTAGCGCCGAAAATGCGCTTGCTGGGGCGGGATATCAACTCAGAACAAGCGGCCGATGAAGAGACACCAAGCTGGCAGGTCCTCTACACCACCTATGTGCACACCTGCTCACCGCTGCGTAGCGGTGAAACCTTGCTGCCGATTCCGTTGTATCGCAATGGCCCGACGTTAAACGGCGATCATAAAGCGGTGATCAAATGGCAAACGGAATGGCAAGCGTGTGATGAGATCCAGATGGCTGGCGGCTGCCGAGCTGAGCACGCCGCGCTGCATGAGATTTGTGATGTTGACAGTGTGCTGTTTCGTCGCGGCTGGGATTTGCGCGGGCGGATCGAGTACCTCACGCAGATCCCGACTTATTACTATCAGTATCGGGTTGGTGGCACCTCGCTGGCGGACGAGCAGAAGCGTAAATGTCCGAAATGTGGCGGTGAGTGGCTACAAGCGCAGGCGCTGCACGACATCTTCCACTTCAAATGCGATACGTGCCGTATCGTCTCCAATATCTCTTGGGATCACTTAAAGTAATCGCTGAAGATAAAAAGGGTTGACGTTTACACGTCAACCCCAATGATTTCTTGCTTTCGACGTTCGAAATTACCAGCCTTTTACTACGCCGCCTTGGAAGATCTCAGAAGCCGCTTTGTACACTTCTTCGGTTTGGTATGCTTTGACAAAGTTTTGTACGTTTTCCGCTTGCACGTTGTTTTGACGCGCCACGATCAGGTTAACGTAAGGTGACTCTTTGTCTTCGACAAATACGCCATCTTTTTGCGGAGTCAAATTGATTGAGCTCGCGTAAGTGGTGTTGATGATAGACAGAGCAACGTCGTCCAGTGAGCGTGGGAGCTGAGCGGCATCCAGTTCGACGATAGTCAGATTTTTCGGGTTACCAACGATGTCACGAACGGTAGCCAGTAGGCCAACTTTGTCACGCAGTTTGATCAGGCCTTGTTGCTCCAGCAGCAGCAGTGAACGACCAAGGTTGGTTGGATCGTTAGGAACAGCGATGCGCGCGCCGTCTTGGATTTCTGCTACCGATTTCACTTGCTTTGAGTAGCCTGCGATTGGGTAAACAAAGGTGTTGCCTGCGATAGTCAGTTTGTAACCACGGTCAGCGATTTGTTGATCGAGGTACGGCTTGTGTTGGAACGCGTTGACGTCGATAGAGCCGTCATCCAGCGCTGCGTTTGGTGTGACGTAGTCAGTGAAGGTCACTAGCTCAACATCTAGACCATATTTTTCTTTGGCCACTTTCGCCGCCACTTCTGCAACTTGGGCTTCGGCACCTGCCATCACGCCCACTTTGATCTTGCTGTTGTCTGCGGCTTTTTCACCACAACCAGAGAGAATCAGTGCTGAGGCAGCGGCGGCAATCGTCAATAAACCTTTGAGGCTAAATTTCATCGTAAATCTCCTTATATTTTTATCTTGCAATTCTTAGCGGTGGTCTACGCGGCGTACAATTGCATCGCCGATAGACTGAATAATCTGTACTAGCACGATCAACATGACGACAGTCACCGCCATGATCACCACGTCGTAGCGGTGGAAACCATAACGGATGGCGACATCGCCCAAACCGCCACCGCCAACGGTTCCTGCCATCGCGGAGTAGCTGACCAGCGTCACTAAGGTGATAGTGACAGAGTTAACAATGGTCGGTAGCGCTTCAGGAAGCAGTACCTTAGTGATAATTTGCAGTGGCGTAGCGCCCATGGCTTGCGCCGCTTCAACCAGACCAGACGGCACTTCCAGCAGCGCGCCTTCAATTAAACGGGCAACAAAAGGTATCGCACCTATGGTCAGCGGTACGATGGCAGCGGTGGTGCCGATAAACGTGCCTACCAGTAATTTCGTCACCGGAATAATCGCCACCATCAGCACCAAAAAAGGCACCGAGCGGCCTACGTTGACAATGGCGCCAAGGGTTTTGTTGAGTTTGGTGTTTTCCAACAAACCGCCTTTTTTGCTGGTGTGCAGAATCACGCCAAGCGGAATGCCGATCGCAAAACCGACTACGCCAGCCACCGCCACCATGTACAAGGTTTGCCAAGTTGCGCCCAGCAGGAGATCGCCATTTAAACTCAGCCACTGTGCAATCGTATTAAAGGACATAACCCAGTACCTCCACTTTTACGTTATGTTCGCGCAAAAATTCCAGTGCGGCGTTGTCGTCTTCTTCATTGCCAAACAGCTCAGCGACCATCATGCCAAACTTGACGCCGCCTGCGTAATCGAGATCAGAGCTGAGAATGCTGATATCAATATTGAATTTACGCGAGATCTGAGACACCAGCGGCGCGTCCACCGTTGCTCCGGTAAATTCCAGCCTGACCAGTGGATAGCTGCCTTCTACACGCTTTGACTGCAAGCGCACTTGGTAATCTTCCGGAATGGAGAGATCCAAGGTAGAGCGAATAAACGCGTGTGCCAGCTCGGTTTTCGGATGGGCGAAGATCTCGCCAACCGTGCCTTTTTCAACCAGTTCGCCGTCGCCAATGATCGCCACTTCGTGGCAGATGCTTTTCACCACATCCATCTCATGAGTAATAAGCAGCATAGTGATTTTCAGCTTGCGGTTGATCTCTTTCAGTAGTTCCAAAATCGAGTGCGTGGTCGCCGGATCGAGTGCGCTGGTGGCTTCGTCGCACAGCAGCACTTTCGGATCGCTCGCCAAAGCACGGGCAATCGCTACGCGCTGCTTTTGCCCGCCGCTGAGATTGGCAGGGTAGCTTTCCTGTTTGTCCGATAAGCCAACCAGTTTGAGCAACTGCGTCACTTTCTCTTTGATCTGCTCTTTGCTCTTGCCTGCCAACTCCAGTGGCAGGGCAACGTTGTCAAACACGCTGCGTGAGGAGAGCAGATTAAAATGCTGGAAAATCATGCCAATGTTGCGGCGTGCTTCGCCCAGTTGCGCTTTGCTGAGGGTGGTGAGGTCAACGCCGTCCACCACAATGCGGCCGCTGCTTGGCGCTTCGAGCATGTTCACGCAGCGGATCAGCGTGCTTTTCCCTGCACCCGATGATCCGATAACACCAAAAATGGTGCCTTCTGCGATATGTAAGTTGATGTTTTTCAAAGCATGTATTTCCTTACTGCCTTGATAAAACACTTTATTTACCTGACTAATTTCAATCATTTTTATACCTGTGCAGGGACAACAGAATAATATTTTGAGCGCTGGCTCACTTTTCAGATGATGCTATGGCTTTCACGTTTTCAAGTCAATAGATATTTTTACGTCTAGACGTCCAAACGTTTAGCGGTTTACCAATCAAATCGTCATTAGATAGAGAAGAATAGTCTATGCAGAGCGATTGAGCTGGCTGTGTGGCAGTTGAAACTCGCAAACGTCGCCTTTTCGGTTATAATCGCGCTTTAAGTTACCCTGTTGACAGAGATATAGATTTTGGCCAAACCTGCTGTTTTTTTAGATCGTGATGGCGTGATTAACGTCGATCATGGGTATGTTCACGATGAGCATGATTTCGAATACATTGATGGTGTATTCGCAGCGACCAAAGCCCTGCAAGAGATGGGCTACTTACTGGTTTTGGTCACCAACCAGTCGGGGATAGCGCGTGGTAAGTTTAGTGAAGATCGCTTTCTCTCTCTGACTCAATGGATGGACTGGAATTTCGCTGACAATGGGGTTGAGTTCGACGGCATCTATTATTGCCCGCATCATGCCGAGCACGGTATTGGCGATTACAAGCAAGATTGTGACTGCCGCAAGCCTATGCCGGGCATGTTTATTTCAGCGCGTGATTTCTTGAAGATCGATATGGCCAACTCGATTATGGTGGGCGACAAAGCGGAAGATATGATGGCCGCTGACGCGGCTGGTGTCGGCACCAAGTTATTGGTGAAGACCGGAAAACCGCTCACAGAGCAAGGCGAAGCGCTGGCAACCGCGGTGCTGGAGAGCATCCGTGAGGTGCCCGAGTACGTGAAACAACATCTGAAAGGTCGCTAAGCGGCCTTTTTCTTCTCCAATGAGTGATCTTGACTCGATATGAATAAAAAGCTGACCATTTTAGACATCGCACGTTTGTCCGGCGTAGGGAAATCCACCGTGTCGCGAGTTCTGACCAATGACCCTAAAGTCAAACCAGAAACGCGTGCCAAAGTGGAGGAAGTGATTGCGGCGTCGGGCTATGTGCCGTCGAAATCTGCGCAGTCGATGCGCGGTGGCAGCCAGAAAGTGGTGGGCGTTATCATCTCGCGTCTCGATTCTCCCTCAGAAAATCGTGCGGTGAGCACCATGCTCAATATCTTCTACCAAGCCGGATACGATGTGGTGATCATGGAGAGCCAGTTTGACCGGGACAAGACCAATGAGCATTTGGATGTACTGCGGCGGCGCAATGTGGATGGGTTGATCTTGTTTGGCTTTACCGATTGTGACATGCAGCAAGTCGCCGAATGGCAACACCGCGTAGTGGTGATTGCGACCGAAGAGACCTCGGTCTCTTCAATTAACTACGACAACCAACGCGTGATTGAACTGGCGCTGGAGCATTTGCTGGCACAATCCCTGCGCCATATCGCGTATATTGGTGTCAATCCTGAAGACCGAACCACCGGTCTGGCACGTCTCAACGCCTATCGGAATTGGTGTCAGCAACATCAGCTGACGCCAGTTTATCAAACGGGCAAATTGAGCCATGAGAGCGCGTATCGTTTAGTGGATAAGGTCCTCACCGAGCAGACGCAGGCGATTGTCTGTGCCAGTGATACCTTGGCGCTGGGCGTGCTCAAACGTCTACAAGAACTCGGACGTGAAGAGGTCCGCGTGACAGGCGTCGGTGGCAATGAGCTGCTCTCTTTTCTCTTTCCCAAGATCTTCAGCGTTGATCCCGGCTACCACCTAGCGGGTGAAAAAGCCGCTAAGATGTTGATTTCCCAACTGAGTGGTCACGAAACCATCACCCATCTTACCCAAGCACCACTGATTCGCTAAGCGCTTCATTATAAAACGCTTTTCCAATTTACTGTGATCCTACTCAATTAATGGGACTGTTCCCATTTTGTTTATTTATGAAAACTGGCACTATTTAACCTGTAAATGGGAATGTTCCCATATTAAAACAACTATAATTGCATAAATCCATAAAATAGGGTGGACAGAGTTATGAGTAAGATAGCGCGCCAAGACGTTCAACGTCTGATCGAGCTGGTCGGGGGTAGCGACAACATTGCTAGCGTCAGCCATTGTCTGACACGTCTTCGCTTTGTGTTAAATGACACCGAGATTGCCGATGTAAAACAACTAGAAGCATTGCCTATAGTTAAAGGCTGCTTTACCAATGCGGGCCAATTCCAAGTCGTGATTGGTACTGAAGTGGATGCGGTATACAAAATTTTGCTTGAGCTCTCGGGCAAAAGTGAAGCCAGCAAAGAAGATGCTAAGTTAGCCGCTAGACAAAACATGAACTTTCTCGAGCGCGGGATCTCTCATTTGGCAGAGATTTTTGTCCCGCTGTTGCCTGCCATTATCACTGGCGGTTTGATCCTCGGTTTTAGAAACGTGATTGGCGACATCAAGATGTTTGATGGCCAAACGTTGACGGAAATCAGCCAATTCTGGGCGACAGTGCATTCCTTCTTGTGGTTGATTGGTGAAGCAATCTTCTTCTTCCTACCGGTCGGAGTATGTTGGTCGACGGTGAAAAAACTCGGTGGTACACCGATTCTTGGTATCACTTTGGGTGTCACGCTGGTGTCGCCGCAATTGATGAATGCTTATCTCATCGGTAAACAAGCGCCGGAAGTGTGGGATTTTGGCCTATTTGTGATTGAGAAAGTGGGTTACCAAGCTCAAGTGATTCCGGCCATGCTGGCGGGTGTGGTGTTGGCCCTTATTGAAACCAATCTCAAACGCATGGTCCCTTCTTACCTCTATTTGGTGGTGGTGCCGTTCGTCTCAATTATTCTGTCGGTTGTTTTGGCCCACTCAATTATCGGCCCATTTGGTCGTGAGTTAGGTAACTGGGTCGCTATTGCAGCGAAAGCAGCGATGACCGGTGATTTCGCTGTGCTGGGCTCAATGGTGTTTGGTTTCCTCTACGCGCCGCTGGTGATTACGGGTATCCATCACACCACCAACGCGGTTGACCTGCAACTGATGCAAGAGCTCGGTGGCACGCCGATTTGGCCGCTGATTGCGCTTTCGAATATCGCTCAAGCGTCTGCGGTGGTCGGTATCATTATCATCAGCAAAAAACATGGTGAGCGTGACATCTCAATTCCAGCCGCGATTTCGGCTTACCTCGGGGTTACGGAGCCGGCGATGTACGGCATCAACCTGAAATACAAGTTCCCGATGCTCAGTGCCATGATTGGTAGTGCTGTCGCGGCGGCCATCTGTGGTAGCGCAGGGGTGATGGCGAACGGCATTGGAGTCGGCGGTCTGCCGGGTATCCTTTCCATTCAGCCACAGTTCTGGGGAATTTATGCTCTGGCGATGTTGGTGGCTATCGCATTGCCAGCAGTGTTGACGCTTGCCTTCTATAAGCGCGCACAGGCGAAAGGAGAACTGGACCTTGTAAGCGCTTAAGCGCAACGCCTTTTGGAGTGGCGGCTTGCCACTCCTTTCTTTATTTTTGTGGTAAGTGAGAACAACTCCATGACGACAACGAATCAAGAGATGAGCTGGTGGAAAACCGCCACCATCTATCAGATCTATCCAAAAAGTTTCTGCGACAGTGGCGATAAAGGCACCGGTGATCTGCAAGGGATCATCAGCAAACTGGATTATCTGCAACACTTGGGTGTCGATGCTATTTGGCTCACACCCGTGTACCAATCACCGATGGTCGACAACGGTTATGATATTTCCGACTACTACGCCATCAACCCTGAATTTGGCACCATGGCAGACTTTGATGCCCTGCTCACACAGGCTCATGATCGCGGCATCCGAATCATTATGGATATCGTCGTGAACCATACCTCGACTGAGCATCATTGGTTCCAATCTGCGTTAGGGGACAAAAACAGCCCATACCGCGATTACTACATCTGGAAAGATCCGCAGGATGGCGGTGTGCCGAATAACTGGCAATCCAAGTTTGGCGGCAGCGCTTGGGCGTTGGACGAGAAAACCGGGCAATATTACCTGCATCTGTTTGCCAAAGAGCAAGCCGACTTGAACTGGGAAAACCCAGCGGTGCGGGAAGAGGTTAAGCAGGTGATTCGCTTTTGGGCAGAAAAAGGCGTCGATGGCTTCCGCCTTGATGTGATCAACCTGATTTCAAAGCAGCAGGATTTTTGCAGCGATGACGTCGGTGATGGGCGCCGTTTTTACACCGATGGCCCTCGGGTTCACGAGTATCTGCAAGAGATCAGTGCGGAAGTGTTTCAACAGCATGGCAGTGTTACGGTGGGCGAAATGTCGTCGACCACATTGGAGCATTGCCAGCGCTACTCCTCGCTCGATGGCAAAGAATTGTCGATGGTGTTTAACTTCCACCACTTGAAAGTGGATTACCCCAACGGGGAAAAATGGACCAAAGCACCGTTTGATTTTCTTCAGCTCAAACAGATCTTTAACCATTGGCAAACCGGGCTTAACGGAAAAGGCTGGGGCGCGATATTTTGGTGTAACCACGATCAGCCAAGAATTGTCAGCCGCCTCGGTGATGACCAGAGGTATCGAGTCGAGTCGGCGAAAATGCTCGCTGCGTCTGTGCACATGTTGCAAGGGACTCCTTACGTCTATCAAGGTGAAGAGATTGGTATGACCAACCCGGGCTACCGTCATATTAAGCAGTATCGTGACGTGGAAAGCACCAACATGTACCAAATCATGGTGCAGCAGCAAGGCGTGAGTCATGAGGAGATGATGGCGATTTTAGCGCAGAAATCTCGTGATAACTCGCGTACTCCAATGCAGTGGGATGGAAGTGAGAATGCAGGCTTCACACGTGGTAAGCCGTGGCTGGATGTCGCCAGCAATTATCCTGAAATCAATGCTCAAGCGGCGGTCGCGGATCTCGGCTCCGTGTTTTATTTCTACAAGCGTTTGATTGAGCTACGTAAGCAAGTGGCGGTGATTACCGATGGGGATTACTTGGATTTACTGCCAGAGCACAAGCAGGTTTTTGCTTACGCAAGACGCAACGCTAAGCAGCAGTTGATCTGTATCAACAACTATTACGGTGTGGATACCGAGTGCGTGCTCCCTGCGGATCTCGCCATGCAGCAGGCGAAATGTTTGCTGTCTAATTATCAGAATGTAGCCTCTGCGATGGCGTCTCATCATCAAATTCTCAGACCTTACGAGACACGGATTCTTCTGATTGAGTGCTAACCCCCAAAAGGCGACTCAAAAAAGGCTTGGTTCACCCAAGCCTTTTGTTTTTACAGCGGTAGCGAGTCCAACCATACAGTGTTCGTAGACAATGGCTTGCCATCCACAGCTAACCTTTCAGTTTGTTCTAAGATACCAAATGTTGGGTTGTACCAGAGAGCTGTGCTGCGTACAAATTTCGGTAACTCTTTCTCTGCACAGTTAAGAGTATAAGTGTCTGTATTAGTAATCGGTGCTGCTTCGATACGCTTATTTGCAATAGTAATGGTTTTCCGTTCACTAGTTTCAACTCTTTTTTGTTGCAAAATCAGCTTGCAAGAGGACTCATCGTCTAAATTACTCAACTCAGGGACATCGGCAAAATCAGCGAGTAATGTCTTTAATAGGGGGACTGAAAATGACAAAGTACTGCTGTTTGTAGTGTCACTCCACCCACTGATTTTATTGCCGTCCGTTTGGATCGTTTTCGAATATTGAAGCATGAGTGCCCGAGCTAATCTGTCGTTAGAAGGATTAGAAGAATCGGCAGACAAATCAATATAAAAATCGATTATCTCACGTAAATAACCATCGTTGCCAACATAGAAAATAGATTGACCATCTTTTGGGCCATCAGAGTTTGTTGTTCGGAAGAAGGTATTATTACCAGAATTAATCAGCGAGTTAAGCAAATTGATCAGCGGAGAATTATCTTCTTCCTGATCTAAAATCAGTTGTAAAAGGGAATCGCCACTGTGTTTTTCAAAGCGCACTGATAAGTCATCTTGCGTTACGCCATTGACCATCTGACTATAATGAAATTCCGCGGCGCTATTTGGAGAAAATTGAGAGTCGATAATTGGATAATCAAATCGAACTTCTGGTGGTTTGATGTCTGGTTTGCCGGATGATTCAGAAGAACTGCCGTTACATCCAGTAAGAGCAATAGCGGCGAGAGTCATAAGAGCGAAGTTTTTTAGCATACAAATAATATCCGGAATAAGTTTAAGTGATAGGCTGTATAAGATAGAGGGATTGTATGGGCCGTCGCTATCAGTTAGCAAAAAATAAACTGACACAGATAGTTATGAATGCTTAATTTATATTTAAGTTTTTGTTTTTAAAATGATATTTATCCTTTAAATAACCTGACCGATATTGCTGTTTTGGTGTGCTTAGGGAGTTTTAGATGGTGATCTTTGCAACTCAGTACCGATCTTCTCACAATACGCTTTAACCACCGGACGCCAAGTTTCAATCACGCTCGGATCATCTAAGTTGTTGCCCAATTTTTGCCAAGGTTGATAGCAAGTGTCAGACGATTCTGGCTGCGCCAAGCGTTCAAACAACTGCTCTGTCGATAAAATGCGTGAGAGCGCGACAATCGAGAGCATGTAGTTGAGACGAAATGGCTCTGTTTTTCCTTGTCGATGGGAAATATCCGACAGCAAGAGATAGATAAAGGCGTTGTCGATTCTCGAGCTGCCAACGGGAGTACGCAAAAAATCGTAGGCAGAATCAAAACTGCTGACTTTGAAATGGAGAATGCCCAGCCAAACGGTCAACTCCTCAGGCAATTGAGCGAAATAGGTTTGCAGTACTTCCAGCGCTCTTTTACGGGTATCCGTGTCTGTTTCAACCAGAGCGAAATACCTTGCAATATACAATGCGGTAAATTCATCGGTGGGTCTGATTTCACCCTCAGCCATGGCTTTATCTAACTGCTCGAGTTCTCCTTTATTCCTCAGTGCCCAGTCATAGCCCGTTGGTACGGGAAGGTTAAAAAAGCGCGCAATGTCTTGTTGTAGCGCCAGTAAACTGCTGCTGAGATCTTCAACATCCAGCAAATAAATGGCTTTAAACACCACCTTCTCTGATCTGGAAGACTGAATCCGTGCTTCAGCTTGGAGATGCTGTTGGTCTTGCGTGTCTTTTAAGCGAATGTTCAATACGTAGTCACTACGACGAACATTTTTGGCACCAGGGAAATAAGGGCCGTGTTCGAGTGGAGAAACGAAATAATCTGGCGAGTCCTGATTGACGATATCGGTGTATGGATACTCAATCTGTTGCTCTAAGATCAGTGCTTTGATCGCTTTGCGATGTGAGCTCGCTATAGGCCCAATGGCATCGACTCGATTGAGCAACAACTCTCGCAGTTGAATCGCTTGATGCTCACGCGCTTTTTCGATGGCTGTCTGCTTCTCATGCCAATAAAGGTAACTCAAGGTGCATGCGACTAGTGCGAATACGGCGCACAGCAAAGAGAGAAGACGTATTGTCTGGGGATAGCGTGAGAAAATTTTAGTCTCTGGTTGCGGGGAGGCGCTAGACGATGGTTCGGCAGCGGGATCAGGAGATGGCGTTTTCAGGGCGATATGACCCAAACTGAAGAAGTAACCTTTACGCGGATAAGTGACGAGGATCTTGGTGGCGTCTTCCGCGGGTAAGTGTTTCTGTAGCAGGGCTCTTAACGTTGAAATGCGGTTAGTAAGAACATTGCGCGAGATGAAATCGCTTTGCCAAATGGTCTGAATGATGGCGTCGGCAGAGAGAGGCTCACCGACATGGGTAAGAAGCAGTTCAACTAACTCGGCTGTTCTAGGTTCGAGATCGATGATTTCGTCGTCGAGAGCAAGCGTTCTGGTGATAGGGTCATATTCTAACTGGCTGATTAGAATATGACATTGTTGCTCTTTTGCTGTGGTTAAAAAGTCTTGCATCGCACTGGGTTACTTCATGAACACTGCTGATAGTGTATAGCACTTTCATAAGCCAAAACAGGACAACGCGTCATAAGCATGACGTCAAGAATAATTCACTTTGTAACGGTGGGGCTTATGATTCATGGCAAGCACTAGGTTTAAAGCAAAAGCACCGAGAATCGAGAGTAAAATCGTGTTTGGCGTGACAAAGAAAAACGAGGCCGTCAGAATTGCCGCATCAATCGCCATCTGAGATTTTCCTACCGAAATGCCGAATTTGTCCTGAACATAGAGACACAAGACATTAAAACCACCAAGACTGGAACGGTGACGAAACAAGATGAGCATTCCCAATCCCATGAAAAGGCCGCCAGCAATCGCGCAGTAGACCGGATGGATGTTATCGACAGAAATGACTAAATACAGGTTATCGGCAAAAATAGAGACTAAAGCGCCAGAAATCGCACTATTAAAAGCAAATCGTCTGCCATAACGTCGCCATGCAAGTAAATAGAAAGGGCAGTTGCTCAAAAAGTACAACAATCCAAACGTGAATGGAGTAAACTGGGACACCAGCAATGCGAGCCCCGTAGTGCCACCAGTGAGAAGATGTGCCGATTGCAGAAAGAAGACGCCTTGGGCGACCAGAAAGGTGCCGGTCAAGATAGCAATCCAGTCCTCTTTGTGTGAGTGTTTTTCCATCAGTTCCTAAATTTAATGCGCAATAAGGGGCGAGCATAGTAGTCAAAAGCTGATCTTTTCGGTAGCTAGACGACTAAAATTAGGGTAAACCTATGTAATTGTTGTTTTACAGGGTGTAAAACGAAAATATTGACAGTTGAAGTCGCATCTTTGTCATCATCATCGGTGAAGATGAATCTTCTCAAATGTCATCATGAAAAAACTGCATAAGAAAAGTGAACTTTTCTCTTTATGACCTGGATCAAATTATGTAGAATGCGCGCCATTACGGTGACGAAAACGTTTGCGTTGGGTCATTTGACAGTTTTTTTGCAACTTTCAGTCTAATCTGAGTCAGGAGATACAGATGCTTAAGCGTGATATGAATATCGCTGATTACGATCCGGAGCTATTCGCAGCTATCCAGGAAGAAACCCTTCGTCAGGAAGAGCACATCGAACTGATTGCTTCTGAAAACTACACCAGCCCACGTGTAATGGAAGCGCAAGGTTCTCAGCTAACCAACAAATACGCAGAAGGTTACCCAGGTAAGCGTTACTACGGCGGTTGTGAGTACGTTGATAAAGCAGAAGCTCTGGCGATTGAGCGTGCGTGCCAACTGTTCGGCTGTGAATACGCAAACGTCCAGCCGCACTCGGGATCTCAAGCTAACAGCGCGGTATACATGGCACTGCTTAACCCAGGCGATACCGTGTTGGGCATGAGCCTAGCGCACGGCGGTCACTTGACTCACGGTTCACCAGTTAACTTCTCTGGTAAACACTACAACGTCATCCCTTACGGCATTGATGAAGCAGGCCAAATCAATTACGACGAAATGGAAGCCCTTGCTTTTGAGCACAAACCGAAGATGATCATCGGTGGTTTCTCGGCTTACTCTCAAATTGTTGATTGGAAGCGCATGCGTGAAATCGCGGATAAAGTCGGTGCTTACCTGTTTGTCGATATGGCGCACGTTGCCGGCCTAATTGCGGCAGGCGTTTACCCAACACCCGTTCCACACGCGCACGTTGTGACCACCACAACACACAAAACGCTCGCTGGCCCTCGCGGTGGTTTGATTTTGTCAAACGCAGGCGAAGAGATGTACAAAAAACTGAACTCAGCGGTATTCCCTGGTGGTCAAGGTGGTCCTTTGATGCACGTGATCGCGGGTAAAGCGGTCGCATTTAAAGAAGCGATGGAACCTGAGTTCAAAGCCTACCAAGAGCGCGTGGTGAAAAATGCCAAAGCGATGGTGGCACAATTCCAAGCGCGTGGTTACAAAATCGTATCAAACGGCACTGAAAACCATCTGTTCCTTGTTGATCTGATCGACAAAGAGATCACGGGTAAAGATGCAGATGCCGCTTTGGGTGCAGCAAACATTACGGTAAACAAAAACTCAGTGCCAAACGATCCACGTAGCCCGTTTGTGACTTCTGGTATTCGCGTTGGTACGCCAGCGATCACTCGCCGTGGCTTTACTGAAGCCGATGCTACTAATCTGGCTGATTGGATGTGCGATGTGCTAGATAACATCGGTAATGATGATGTGATTGCAGCGACTAAAGCGAAAGTTTTAGAAATCTGTCAGCGTCTGCCAGTTTACGCATAAGTATTAAAGTAATAAGACAAAGGCTTCCCATGCGGAAGCCTTTTTGTTTACTCAGAAAGATCAATCGAATAGAGATTACTTCTCTTTCGAGATACTCAACAAAGAGCCTGATTTACACTGAAATGAGTAGTAGCTTGACGTCTCGCTAAATTTCCCCAACCCTTCACCATCACAATAATCGATATTGATGTCACGCATGGTGTTAAGCGTTTCTTCGCTGTTCAGCGCAAATTTTGCGCCATCGGCGCAGACAATACGTACACGACCATCTTTGCTCACTGAATAGATTTTGACTTCCGTGTTGCACAATTCAAAAGACGCTTCGCGATAATTATCTTGCGCGGTATTTTGCTGCGCACAACCCGCCAGTAGGGCAGTAGAGAGCAGAGCGATAAATCCAAACTTATTCATTCAATAAAATCCTTTGTGTTGGGAATGCCAATGAGCATAGTCAACCGAGATGATATGCACTTGCATCAAGCCTATATAAATGGCGCTGGGATGGCAACCCATAGCAAGGTTAAACCTCAGTGGCGCAGATAAGATGAGACAAATAAAAAGGCTGAACGTGATATACATTCAGCCTTTGCAACACTACGGACGGTTATTTGACTTCCAGCCCTTGTGCTTGCATATCCGCATGGTAAGAAGAGCGTACAAACGGTCCACAAGCGGCATGGGTAAAGCCCAGTTCTAACGCGATCTCTTTGAGTTCATCAAACTCTTCTGGTGGAACGTAACGTTCAACAGGGAGGTGATGGCGGCTTGGTGCCAAGTATTGGCCGAGTGTCAGCATGGTGACACCGTGCGCACGTAGATCTTTCAGTACTTCGATGATCTCTTCTTTGGTTTCACCTAAGCCCATCATCAGGCCTGATTTAGTCGGCACACTAGGATGCTGCTCTTTGAATTTCTTCAGCAAATCCAGTGACCACTGATAATTGGCACCTGGTCGCGCCTTGCGGTAAAGACGCGGCGCGGTTTCCAAATTGTGGTTAAACACATCTGGCGGATTGTCTTTCAATGCCTCTAACGCAACGTCCATGCGGCCACGAAAGTCCGGTACCAGTGTTTCGATGCGAATGTTTGGATTGAGTGCGCGGATTTCTCGGTTACAGTCGGCAAAGTGCTTCGCGCCGCCATCGCGTAGATCGTCACGGTCAACCGATGTCACCACCACGTACTTGAGCTTCATGTCGGCGATGGTCTTGGCTAACTTGGTCGGCTCTTCCGCTTCTGGTGGTAATGGTCGGCCATGAGCAACATCACAGAATGGGCAGCGACGGGTACAGATTGCACCCAAGATCATAAAGGTGGCGGTGCCGTGGTTAAAACATTCAGCGAGGTTAGGACAAGAAGCCTCTTCACAAACGGAATGGAGATTGTTTTTACGCATGGCCGCTTTGATGTCTTGAATACGTTGACTGTCAGAAGGCAGTTTAATCTTCATCCAAGCGGGCTTACGCAACATCTCTTTCTGCTCAGTCGGCATGTTCTTGACTGGAATTAGGGCCATTTTGTCAGCGTCACGATATTTAACGCCTTTTTCCATCTGAATTGGTTTACTCATGCTTCTCTTACTTCTGCTTCTGTGCTGAATGTCACTTGCTCATAACCAAGCAAATTGACCAGTTCTTTTATTAGTTGCTGCTCTATCGTTGCGAGTTCGTTGGGACCTCCAAGCTCACTCACTTGGATCATTTCCATTCCTTGATAACCGCAAGGGTTGATACGCAGGAAAGGGGAGAGATCCATATTGACGTTGAGAGCCAAACCGTGAAATGAGCACCCTTTACGGATACGCAGGCCTAATGAGCAGATCTTTTTGCCATCCACGTAGACGCCCGGAGCATCCGGCCGTGCTGCAGAATCGATATTGTAGGCTTTTAGGGTATTAATTACGAGATTCTCTATCGTAGTGACGAGATCGCGCACCCCTAATTTTTTGCGACGAAGGTTAATCAAGAAGTAGACCACCAATTGCCCCGGTCCGTGATACGTGACCTGTCCGCCTCGATCACTTTGCACCACAGGAATATCTCCCGTGTTGAGCAAGTGCTCGATTTTCCCAGCTTGACCCTGAGTAAACACTGGGTTGTGTTCCACCAACCACACTTCGTCACGGGTCTCTTCGCTGCGTTGGTCGGTGAATTGGTGCATCGCCTGCCAGACTGGGGAGTAGTCTTGTCTACCGAGGCGCTTTACTACCAGTTGATTGTGCATACTTTATCCTGTCGTCGCTTAATAAAGTTTTTGCATTATAAACCTGTTCAACAGTTTGAACTATATGTCTGTAACAGGTTTTTAACTCATTAGTGGAAATTTTTATATCTATCTATCTGATAAATATAAAGAAAGCAGCGAAATGCTGCTTTCAAAAAAAATTTAATCTATCAAAAAATTACAGAACCATGCGCACGATATCAATCTCACCCAGCTCTTTATACAGGGTTTCGACCTGTTCGATAGAGGTGGCGGTAATATTGATGGAAACGGAGTGGTAATTGCCCTTCGCACTCGGTTTGACCGCTGGGCTGTAGTCACCCGGCGCGTGACGCTGGATCACAGCCAGTACTTTTTCTGGTAGTTCAGGCTTAGCGTAACCCATGACCTTGTAGGTAAACGAACAAGGAAACTCAAGAAGATCTTTTAGTTTGGCGTCAGAGTTGATGGTTAGCATTGAGAATAACTCCAGGTTGATATTCGGTTGTGCGGGGCGAAATAGTACTGTCTATCGGTTTTGATCTCAAGAGTAATAAAGCCGCCCCAAAGGCGGCTTAAAATAACTCATTGTTTTATTTTAGAACAGGCTCTTGAGCAGCAGCACAATGTAATCCCATAGTCGGCTGAACAGGCTGCCTTCCTCGACTGTTTCCAATGCCATCAATGGATATTGCGCGACATCTTCGCCGTCGGCTTGATAGTAAAGCTTACCGACGATGTCACCTTTTTTGATTGGGGCTTGTAGCTCTTTCTCCAGTACAAAGCTAGCGGTGAGATTTTTTGCTTGTCCGCGTGGTAGGGTGACATAAGTATCTTCATTAACACCGAGCGCTAAGGTGTCTTTGTTGCCCATCCAGATTTTTTCTTCGACAAATGTTTCTCCCGCTTTGTGCGGTGCCACTGTTTCGAAAAAGCGGAAGCCGTAACTGAGCAGTTTCTTGCTCTCAGATTTACGGGCGTTCATATCTTTGGTGCCCATTACAACCGCGATCAAACGCATTTTGCCTTCGGTCGCTGAGCTGACCAGGCTGTAACCTGCGTTATCAGTATGGCCAGTTTTGATACCGTCCACGTTCATGCTTTTATCCCACAGCAGGCCGTTGCGGTTGTACTGAGTAATGCCGTTGTAAGTGAATTTTTTCTCAGCGTAAATACGGTACTCTTCGGGCACGTCACGGATCAGCGCTTGACCTAAAAGGGCCATATCATAAGGGGTTGAATAGAGGTTTGGGTTGTCTAGGCCATGCACGTTGGCGAAGTGGGTATTGCTCATGCCGATTGAGCTTGCCCAGGCATTCATCAAATCAACGAAAGCATCTTCTGAACCGGCAATGTGCTCTGCCATGGCGACACACGCATCGTTACCGGATTGAATAATGATGCCGCGGTTGAGATCTTTCACTTTGACCGTGGTACCGACCTCAATGAACATTTTTGACGAATCAGGGAAGTTTTTTGCCCAGGCGTTCTTGCTGATCACCACATCGTCTTCAAGGTTGATGTTTCCTCGGCCTAACTCTTGGCCAATGACATAGCTGGTCATCATTTTGGTCAGGCTGGCTGGCGAGAGTTTAGTGTCCATCTCTTTTTCAGCTAGAACCTTGCCTGAATGGTAATCCATTAGAACAAAACCTTTCGCGGCGATCTGTGGTGCGTCTGGAACCACGACGGGAGCAGCAGAAACTGAGTGAGCTAGCGTTGCAGAAAATGCAAGGGAAGAAACGAGAATAGATTTCACAAGTTTTGTCGTTTTGTTCATGGTAATTCTATTTTTTGGTTAATTGTCCATATCTTAACAGATTCGTACTGTAAGTCAGAGCGTCTAACACTAGAAAGTGTTGTGCCGTATGTCAACGTGCCACGGTGTACTTTTTGATGAAGGCGCTTTGGTAACCCGCTAACTTAACCTGATCGAGCAGTTGTTGCGTCAGAGAATAGTCAGTAAATGGCCCTAACATCAGCCTATGTGTCTCGTCGTTACTGTCGAGAAACGCCTCGACCTTGAGGCTTTGACTCAAATCTTGCGCTAAAGTTCGCGCTCTTTCCGCGGATTTTGAACTCAGCACTTGCACTGTGTAGCGTGGGTGATTTTGTAGCGATTTCGCATCGGTTGGTGGGGCAAACGTCAGCACTTCAATCTCAACATTCGCTGTGCCCGTTTTGAGCACGTCCAACTTATAGGCAGCGGCGTAGCTCAGATCGATGATCCTGCCTTCGTGGAACGGGCCGCGATCATTGACTCGCACTATGGTGCTTCTGCCGTTATCTTTATTGGTGGCTTTGACGTAACTAGGCAGTGGCAGGGTTTTGTGTGCGGCGGTCATCGAATACATGTCGTAGATCTCGCCGTTTGAGGTTAAATGCCCTTGAAATTTGGAGCCGTACCACGACGCAATGCCAGATTCGCGAAAGCCTTTGGCATCGCGAACGATCTTATACTCCTGACCTCGCAGCGTGTAGTCGCGATTTCCGCCCAAACTGTAAGGTTCGTAGCGAGGATGCGCATCTTCGATGTGCGCGACTGAAATGGGTTGTTCCGGCGCGACGTCCGATTCTAACGCGTAACGTCCGGTCGGTGCAGAGCTGCATCCTACCAATAAGATCATAGCAAAGCTGAGCAGCGATAAATGGGTCGAATAGTGCATTAGGTCGCCTTTGAGAATGCTTTACGATGGGTATGGATTGACATCAAAATGCCAAAACCGGCCATCAAGGTCACCATGGAAGTACCACCGTAGCTGATAAGGGGGAGCGGTACACCCACCACAGGCAATATCCCACTCACCATGCCGATGTTGACAAAAATATAGACGAAGAAACTGAGCACCACACTGCCTGCCATCATGCGGCCAAATGCGGTTTGCGCTTGCGAAGCCAAGTATAAGCCGCGGCCGATGATAAACAGATAAAGTGCGAGTAATAACAAGAAACCGACCATGCCCCACTCTTCGGCAATCACCGCAAAAATAAAGTCGGTATGGCGTTCTGGCAAGAACTCAAGCTGCGATTGGGTGCCTTGCAACCAACCTTTGCCCGAGATGCCGCCTGAGCCAATCGCTATCTTACTTTGAATGATGTGATAACCCGCGCCGAGCGGATCTGATTCTGGGTTAAACAGTGTTCGTACGCGGGTTTTCTGGTATTCGTGCATCAAGAAAAACCATAACACAGGTATGAATCCGCCCAGTGCGACCGCTGCTGCTGCGATAATGCGCCAACTGATGCCAGCAAGAAAGATAACAAAAATGCCTGATGCAGCAATGAGGATGGATGTACCTAGGTCGGGTTGTTTAGCGATCAAAATAGTCGGCACAAACACCATCGCCATGGCGATGCACAGTGTTTTGAACGTCGGAGGGAGAGGGCGACGTCCTATGTAACGCGCCACCATTAACGGGACGGCAAGCTTGAGCAGTTCTGAGGGCTGGAAACGGACAAAGCCGAGGTTGAGCCAGCGCTGTGCGCCTTTAGACGCTTCACCAAAGAACAGCACACCTAGCAGTAAAATGACGCCAGTGACAAACATCAATGGTGCTAGAGTTTCGTAGGTACGCGGCGACAGCTGCGCCAACACCAACATCACCACGGTGGCTAACACCATACGCATGGCTTGTCGGTCCATCATTGCCAAATTTTGTCCACTGGCGCTGTACATCACCACCAGGCCAAAGCCCATAAGAACAAAAATACCCAACAGCAATGGTAAATCGATATGCAGGCGTTCAAACATCGCCCGGTTTTTACCTGTGGATGGATCAAGCTTCATTATCGTTTGACCTCGTTGCTTTCTTTATCAAGCAGTGCTTTATCGAAAATCCGTCGCACGACCGGAGCGCCATTGGAGGAGCCACCGCCCGCATTTTCCAGTACCACGGTAACGATGACCTTAGGATCATTGAACGGAGCGAAACCAGTAAACAGAGCGTGATCACGTAAATGCTCAGCAATCTCATCGGCTTTGTACACTTCATCTTCCGCTAGGCCAAAAACCTGCGCGGTGCCAGATTTCCCCGCCGTCATGTAAGGCATATTGGCGAAATGGCGTCGCGCGGTGCCTTTTTTACCATGGTTGGCCAACCGCATCCCTTCTTTGGCTAGGCTCCAATACTTATCCGCCACGTTTTGAATCGGTGGAGAAGTTTCGTAGTCTGAGAGCTGACGAGTGTCGAATGCTTCGCCATTTTCAATCGTCGCGCGCAGCAGGTGAGGTGCGGTGACGTTGCCTTCTTTCACTAGCACGGAAGTCGCTTTAGCCAATTGCATTGGTGTCGCAGTCCAATAGCCCTGACCGATACCGACCGGAATGGTGTCGCCTTTGTACCACGGCGTTTTATGACGTGACATTTTCCAATCACGAGTGGGCATGTTGGCCTTACTTTCCTCAAAAATATCGATGCCGGTGTAGTCACCAAAACCAAACATGCTCATCCAATGCGACAGTGTGTCGATCCCCATATCGTAAGCGATTTGATAAAAGAAGGTATCGACTGACTCTTCAATCGATTGCACTAGGTTGACTCGGCCATGCCCCCAACGTAACCAGTCGCGAAACGCACGGGTGTCGGAGTTGGGGATGCGCCAATAGCCTGGATCGTTACGTGTAGTAGTCGGCGTGACAATGCCTTCTTGCAGCGCCGCAACCGCGATAAAGGGTTTCACCGTTGACGCGGGCGGGTAGATCCCTAAGGTAGTACGGTTGACTAGCGGGCGATTTTTGTCGTTGAGCAAATCGGCGTAGCCTTTGCCTGAGATGCCATGGACGAACGCATTCGGGTCATAGCTTGGGCTCGATACCATGGCCAGAATGCCGTTGTCTTTCGGATCGAGCACAATGGCGCTGCCGCGGCGGCCATCAAGTAGTTGATGGACATACAGCTGCAACTCAATATCAATATTCAGCACGATATCTTTGCCGGGAACTGGCGGGACAAACCTGAGGGTGCGGATCACGCGTCCACGGCTGTTGACTTCGACCTCTTGGTAGCCCGCCGTACCGTGTAATAAATCTTCGTAGTACTTCTCGATGCCGAGTTTACCGATGTCTCGTGTTGCCTGATAGTTGGCGTCTTTCTCTTCGTCAATCAGGCGCTGCATATCTCGGTCATTGATGCGAGAAACGTAACCAATAACGTGAGTTAACACTTCGCCGTAAGGGTAGTAGCGTTTGAGCGTGCCGCTCACTTCGACGCCGGGAAAACGGTATTGATTGACGGCAAACATCGCCACTTGTTCTTCCGTCAGTTGGGTGAGGATCGGCACCGATTTAAAACGTCGGGTGCGTTTACGCTCGCGCTCAAAGCGTTCAATTTGCTCTGGGGAAATATCGACAATCGTCTGCAGTTGCGCAATGGTTTCCTCCATGTTTTTGACTTTTTCAGGGGTGATCTCTAAGTCAAAAACCGGACGGTTTTCCGCCAGCAGCACGCCATTGCGGTCATAAATCAGGCCACGATTGGGGGCGATCGGAACAACTTTGATGCGGTTGTCGTTTGAGCGGGTTTGGTAATCTTGATATTGGTTGACTTGAATGTTGTACAAGTTAGCGACCAATACGCCCATCAAAGCGATGATGCCAATAAAAGAGACAACGGCACGACGGGCAAACAATCGTGCTTCGGCTTGGTAATCTCGTATCTGACTTCGGCGTTTCCGTATCATTAACGCAGGTTCTCAGGGTTAGACAGACAATTATTCACGGTGATAAGGGTGATTCGCCGTGATACTCCATGCTCGGTACAAGCTTTCCGCCATCACCACGCGAACCAGTGGGTGAGGCAATGTCAGGGGCGAGAGTGACCAGCTCTGCTCTGCTGCCGCTTTGCAAGCCGGAGCCAGACCTTCAGGGCCGCCGATCAGGATGGAAACATCGCGACTGTCGAGTTTCCAGGCTTCTAGCTGCTCGGCTAATTGTGGCGTGTCCCATCTTTTGCCGGGAATATCCAACGTCACGATGCGGTTGCCTTTGGGCACCGCGGCCAGCATCGCTTCGCCCTCTTTTTGTAAAATTCGTGCGATGTCGGCATTTTTCCCTCGTTTTCCCGCTGGGATCTCAATCAGTTCCAGTGGCATATCGTGCGGGAAACGGCGACGGTATTCTTGGAATCCTTCTTCGACCCATTTCGGCATTTTGGTGCCAACGGCGATGAGTTGAATCTTCAAACCATTAACCCCAAAGCTTTTCTAGTTGATAAAGTTGGCGCTGCTCTTCTTGCATTACGTGTAACATGGCGTCGCCCAGATCGAGAACGACCCATTCGCCTTCTTTCTCACCTTCCATGCCAAGTGGTGTCAGCCCCACTTTCTTCACTTCTTCTGCAACGTGATCAGCGATAGAAGAAACATGACGCTTCGAGTTTCCACTGCAGATGATCATAAAATCGGTCACACTCGATTTGCCCTCAACGTTGAGAACAACGATGTTCTCCGCTTTCATGTCGTCTGCTTTATCGGCCAAAAAGTCTTTCAGTTGTTCGCGAAGCACTCAAATTTCCTCGGTGTGTATCTGTTGATTCAACTATTCATTCAGTAAGGCGCGCAATATAGCACGCTTTTACGCTTTACAAGCCAACTCTGCGTCAGGCAGGCACATCTCCAAGCTTAATTGATGAAGAAGTGGCCACTCCGATTGTTCATATTGGGTTTTGGCTAGCAGCTCTGCCTGAGTAAGTAGCTGCAACAGGCACTGAAGGCGTTGGCAAGTCAATCGAGTTAGCGCTGCATGGTAGAGTGGCCTTTTGTTTGACCACACTTTATGTTGCTCAAAAATAGCGTTGAGCGGCAACTGAGCCGACAAAGCCTGCATTTTGAGTAGTAGCATCAGTTCTTTTTGTAGTGAGCGCAACAAGATGACGCTTTCTACTCCTTCCGCAGCGAGTTGACGCAGGATTTTCTGGCAGCGATTGGCTTTGCCTTCGAGTAGTGCGTCTATCCAGTGGAAGGGGGTGAAATGGTTGTGACGACTGAGAGACTCTTCCAGACGAACCAGGTTCAGCACGCCGTCAGGGTAGAGCAGTGCCAGCTTTTCTAAGCTTTGCACTAACGCAAATAAGTTCCCTTCGTGCCATTGTGCCAGCATTTGCACCGCTTGCTGATCGGGTTTGAGTCTGAGTTGGCGGCAGCGGCCTTGGACGAATTGTGGCAAACGTGCCATATCAGGAGTTTGGCAACTGACCCAATGGCCATGTTGCGTGAGCGTTTTAAACCATTTGGCGTTTTCTTGCGCTTTGTTTAACTTACTACCAATCACCACCAACAAAGTGTCGGGATGCAGCATTGAGGAGAGCGTGAGTAACTCGCTGGCAATCGCGGCATTCACACCGGCTTCCGGCAACTCCAGTTCGACAATTTGGCGACTGGAAAACAGGCTCAAGGCTTGAAAACAGTGGTACACTTCGTTCCAATTTAGGCTGGCATCGACGGCAAAACGATGTCGCTCCTCAAAGCCCTGGCGCAAAGCCGCTTGTTGAATCGCTAAGCGGCTTTCTTGGATAAGCAAAGGTTCGTTGCCAAAGATCAGGTAAACGGATTTAAGGGTTTTATTGAGCTGTTCCGCCAGCCGTTCTGCAAAAATTCTCATGCTGCTTATTGGCTGTCTTGCTCATCAAAATCAGCCCGCAGACGGCCTAATTGACGCATCATTTGGCTGGCAGCCTGAGCACGCATTTCATCTTCAATCACGTCGCGCTCAACCGACTTAGCCAGTGCTGTGAGCGGGTTGTCCAGGAAGTTGCGGTTGACTGTGGTGGTGAAATCTTTGCTGCCAACATCTGGCAGCGTGACTTTGTACTTCACCACATAAGTTAACTCTTTTTCCGCCGCACGGCTGTTTTGATACAGTGAGAGAGTACGCTCGGTGAGTTTTTCTTCCAGCAAATACAAGTTGGGCACCTTTTCCGCAGGTGAAACAAGCTTGACTTTGTTGAGTGTCAACTGGCTGTTTACATAGCGGGTTAGGGGGCTGTACTGATCGTAACTGGTAAAAGAAAGGGTACTCAGTTCATCGGGTACAGAAAACTCCCCACGTAGATGAAATCCACAAGCCGAGATCACGCTAGAGAGTGTCAGGACAGTGACGAGGTTGAACAGAGACTTAAAACGCATGGAGAGACTCTTCCTGATGTTAGCAAATACAAGCGCTTGCCTGTATTTCATGGTTCTTATCTAAACGCACTGATCGTTCAATGGGTTTAGATAAGAGACTGAGATAAGTAGGGGCGGTGGTCGCCGCCCCTGATTGGACTATCAAGCCATGAAAAGGTTCGAAACCAAGCGATGCTCAGTTCGCCACAATGCTCAGCAGTTTACCCGGTACGTAAATCACCTTGCGAATTGTGACACCTTCTAGGTGTTTTGCCACGTTCTCTTCGCTCAGACCTAGCGATTCAACTTGCTCCTTGCTGGCATCTGCGGCAACGGTGATCTTGCCGCGCACTTTGCCGTTTACCTGCACTACGATGAGTTTTTCCTCTTCAACCAAGGCTTGCTCGTCGTGGGTTGGCCATACTGCGTTGTCGATGTTGCTCTCGCCCAGAGCGCTCCACATTTCAAAACAGATGTGCGGAGTGATTGGGTAAAGCATGGCAACAACGGCTTTTAGTGCTTCGTCTAGAATCGCGCGATCTTGCTCAGACTCTTGAGGCGCTTTGGCCAGCTTGTTCATCAGCTCCATGATCGCAGCAATGGCAGTGTTGAAGGTCTGACGACGAGCTACGTCATCAGTCACTTTAGCGATGGTTTTGTGAACGTCGCGGCGCAGTGCTTTTTGATCGCCAGACAGTGCAGCCGCATCTACCGCTTGTGCTGAGCCTTTATCAGTGTGCTCTTTGACCAGCTTCCACACACGTTTTAGGAAGCGGTTCGCTCCTTCAACGCCAGATTCCTGCCACTCCAGCGTCATGTCAGCGGGTGAAGCAAACATCATAAACAGACGCACGGTGTCGGCACCGTATTTGTCGACCATCTCTTGTGGGTCGATGCCATTGTTTTTCGACTTAGACATCTTGATCATGCCTGAGTGTTCCACACTACGGCCTTCGGAATCCACAGCGGAAGTGATGCGGCCTTTACCGTCACGTTCCACTTTCACTTCAGTCGGAGAAACCCACTCTTTACCGCCTTTGTCGTTGGTGTAGTAGAAGGCATCAGCCAGTACCATACCTTGACACAGCAGCTGCTTGAACGGCTCGTCAGAGGTGACATAACCCGCATCACGCAATAATTTGTGGAAGAAGCGAGAGTACAACAGGTGCATACACGCATGCTCAATACCGCCGATGTACTGATCGACTGGTAGCCAGTAGTTGGCTTTCTCTGGATCGAGAATGTCGTCCGCTTGTGGGCTGCAGTAACGTGCGTAGTACCAAGACGATTCCATGAAGGTATCGAAGGTATCGGTTTCACGTAGCGCAGGTTCGCCGTTAAAGGTGGTTTTCGCCCACTCTTTGTCGGCTTTGATAGGGCTAGTAACGCCGTCCATCACCACGTCTTCTGGAAGAATCACTGGTAGTTGGTCGGCCGGAACCGGATGAACAACGCCATCTTCAGTGGTCACCATTGGAATCGGTGCGCCCCAGTAACGCTGACGAGAGACACCCCAGTCACGCAGACGGAAGTTAACAGTCTTAGTGCCTTTGCCTTCGGCTTCCAGTTTCGCTGCGATTGCATCAAATGCCGCTTGGAATTCTAGGCCATCGAACTCACCGGAATCAAACAGCACGCCTTTTTCGGTGTAGGCCGCTTCTGAAATGTCGAGTTCGCTGCCGTCAGCGGGTTTGATCACTGGAATGATGTCTAAACCGTATTTGGTGGCGAACTCGTAGTCGCGTTGGTCGTGCGCAGGAACGGCCATCACCGCGCCTGTGCCGTAATCCATCAGCACGAAGTTCGCCACAAAGATAGGCACTTCGCGACCGTTCAATGGATGAATTGCGGTCAGGCCAGTGGCCATGCCTTTTTTCTCCATAGTCGCCAGTTCTGCTTCGGCCACTTTGGTGTTTTTACATTCGTCGATGAACGCGGCGAGCTCAGGATTGGTTTCTGCCGCCAGCTTAGCCAAAGGGTGACCTGCGGCGATACCCACGTAAGTCACGCCCATCAGCGTATCAGGACGTGTGGTATACACTTCCAGATCTTGCGCTTGGTCTTTCACCGCAAACTTGAGCTCAACGCCTTCAGAGCGGCCGATCCAGTTGCGCTGCATGGTTTTGACCATTTCTGGCCAGCCTTCTAGGTTGTCCAGATCGTCAAGCAGCTCTTGCGCATATGCGGTGATCTTAATGAACCACTGCGGGATCTCTTTTTGCTCTACAGGCGTATCACAACGCCAGCAGCAGCCATCTTCCACTTGCTCGTTAGCCAGAACAGTTTGGTCGTTCGGACACCAGTTAACTGAAGAGGTTTTCTTGTAAACCAAGCCTTTTTCATACAGTTTGGTAAAAAATTCTTGCTCCCAGCGGTAATACTCAGGGCGGCAAGTAGCAAATTCACGATTCCAGTCATAACCAAAACCCAGCAATTTCAGCTGGTTTTTCATGTATTCGATGTTTTCGTAAGTCCAAGGCGCAGGAGCGGTGTTGTTTTTTACCGCTGCGTTTTCTGCGGGTAGGCCGAAAGCGTCCCAGCCGATGGGCTGCATGACGTTTTTACCTTGTAGGCGTTGAAAACGAGATACGACGTCACCGATGGTGTAGTTACGCACGTGACCCATGTGTAGTCGACCACTTGGGTATGGGAACATAGAGAGGCAGTAGAATTTCTCTTTAGTTGGATCTTCAGTCACAACGAAGGTTTTATTGTTGTCCCAGTGCTGTTGAACTTTCTGTTCAATATCTTGTGGATTATATTGTTCTTGCATCGATGGTATCCGGTTATCTTGGAATTTGTGAGTTCGGTTAGAACAGATTGAAATAGATCGTCATAGAATACCTAAAGGCAGGGTGCACAACAATAGCCAATCTTTACCGATGGAGGTCAGTTATGCCGAAACGTAAAACCGGTTATGAAGAAATATTGGAAGATGTCATTGAGACACTCAAACATAGTCCGGACGAAGTGAATCAAGTACTGCAAACCTCGGGCAAGGTGATCTCCGCCGCCAATGACATGACCAAAGATGAGCTGGCGCTGATTTCCGCTTATGTGAAGGCGGATTTGAAAGAGTTCGCCGACAGTTATGAAGAGAGTAAAAGCGGTCCTTTTTATCTGACGATTGCCGATTCTATCTGGCAGGGGCTACTTGAAATCACCGATAGAACCAAAGTGGAGTGGGTTGAGCTGTTTGAAGATCTCGAACATCAAGGGCTGTACGAAGCGGGTGAGGTGATTGGTCTGGGGAATTTGGTGTGCGATGAGTGCGGGCACAAAACCAGTTATAACCATCCGACGGTGATTATTCCCTGCATTAAATGCGGTCACACGGGGTTTAGTCGTCAGGCACTCAAGCCTTAAGCCAGCCGTTAAGCATCGTTGTGTTTGCAAATCAGGAAAAAGGTACGCAGTTGCGTACCTTTTGTGTTTTTGCACCTGAGTTATACGTTGCGACGATTGGCCAGCAGGGCCAAACTCAGCGCGGCAGCAACCCAAAAGTAGATTGGCCAGGTACCAAAGCGTTGGTACGGCGTCTGTCCAAGCGTTGGCGTTAACTCGGCGCGCAGAACAGCGGTCTCAAATTGAGCAATAGAAGCGACAATCTTGCCTTTGTGATCCGTGACAGCCGTTAGGCCGTTATTGGTTGAGCGAATAAGCGGTTTCCCCAGTTCCAGTGCCCGCATGCGAGCGATTTCCATGTGTTGCAGTGGACCAATTGAGTGACCAAACCAAGCATCATTCGACAGAGTGAGCAGGAAATCGGTCTCATCGGTGACATTTTGCCGTACCTGCTCGTTGAAAATAATCTCGTAGCAGAGTGCGGGCGCAAGATGAAAGCCGTTCGCCCGAATGTTTGGCTGGACAAAGGTGCCGCGGCTGAATGAGGACATCGGCAAGTTAAAAAAGGGCGCCAGCGGGCGAAGAAGCTGTTCAAACGGCACAAACTCACCAAAAGGTAACAAGTGGTGTTTGTGGTAGCGTTTTGAAAGATCAAACTGGTAATCGCCATAAGCGGTGACCCCCACCGAGAGAATGCTGTTGTAGAACTGGCCATCCTCAGATTGGTTGACCACGCCAGTGATAATGGCGCTGTCGTTCATTTTTGCCGCACTATCGAGATTGCGTAGGTAGGAAGGCAGATCGACTTCTAGCGCTGGTATGGCGGCTTCCGGCCAGACGATGATATCCGCATCCCAGTTTTCCCGGCTCAGGTCGGTGTACTTCATAATGGTTGGCCAGCGCTGACTGGGGAGCCATTTGAGATTTTGATCAACATTGCCTTGAATTAGCGCCACTTTGGTCGTTTTGTCTGTCTGAGGCGTAACCCAATCGAATGAGGGAAGACCAAAGCCAGTGCTAAAAATCACCAGAGGGAGCAAAGCCATCGACCAACGTTTATGGATTAGCATGTAAGCGAAAGCGCCCGAAGAGACAAGCAGCAGCAGCGTCAGTAGCTCAACGCCCCCCATCGGTGCGAAGCTTGCCAAAGGGGAATCAATTTGGCTGTAACCCAGCCATAGCCAAGGAAAGCCCGTCATCACCCAACCGCGTAACCAGTCCGTGATTAACCATAAGGCCGGTGAGGCAAGCAGCAAATTAACCAAGGTGGCCTCGGCAAAAAAGCGTTGATAGCACCAAGCAAATAGGCCGCTATACAGGGCTAAATAAGCGATTAAGGCCCCCATGAGAAACAGGTTAGCCGCTAACGGCATGCCGCCAAACCCAGAGATACTGACATAAACCCAGCTCACTCCTGAGGCAAATTGTCCCAATCCCCACGCATAACCAATCCCCAACGCTTGGCGTGGTGTTTGTCGTTGCAGGAGCAGTAGCAGTAAAGTCGGGCTGAGCAACGCCAGCGGCCAAATTTGATAGGGGGCAAAAGCAAGAGTGGTTAAAGCGCCAACAAAAGCGGCCGCAATGGGCCGCTTGAGGCGATGAAATAAGTTGTTATTCATCATTATTCGCCAGATTTTCCTCATGTGAGGAAGTGAGCGTTACTCTTCAGGAGTTTCTGCTACAGACATCGCTTCTGGAACGGTTACCTGAAGTTGGATCACACGTCGGTTATCGCAGGCGGTGACTTTGAAGTTGTAACCTTCAATTTCAATCACTTCGCCGCGCGATGGTAGATGGCCAAAGGCTGTCGTCACCAAACCGCCCACGGTATCGATCTCTTCATCACTAAAGCGAGTACCAAAGAGCTCGTTAAACTCTTCAATGGTAGTGAGTGCTTTGACCGAAAACGTGTGTTTACTGAGTTTACGAATATCGGCATCTTCTTCTTCATCGAACTCATCTTCGATATCACCGACAATCTCTTCGAGAATGTCTTCAATGGTGACAAGGCCGGATACTCCACCAAATTCATCAACAACAATAGCCATGTGATAACGTTCTTGGCGGAACTCTTTGAGCAGGCGATCTACTCGCTTGCTTTCAGGAACCACTACCGCAGGGCGGATAACCTCTTCGATATCAAATGGAGCACTGTCTGAGCCTAAGTATTTGAGTAAGTCCTTCGCAAGCAGAATGCCTTCGACATGGTCTTTGTCTTCGCTGATCACCGGATAGCGTGAGTGCTGTGCGTCGGTGATGAGAGCGATAAGGGTATCGAGATCGTCTTTTCTCTCGATAGTGACCATTTGCGAGCGAGGGAGCATGATATCTCTCACTCGCATCTCTGCGATTTCCATCACGCCTTCGAGCATATCTCGGGTGTCATGGTCAATCAGGTCATTGATTTCAGAGTCGCGAATGACATCAACCAGTTCTTGGCGGTCTTTCGGCTCTCCTTGAAATAATTGACCAAGGCGTTCAAAGAAGGACTTTCTACTCGGACCTTCCGCCTTTTCTTTTTTACCTTCGCTAGAAGAGGGAGAATTATCTTCGTTCATTGTTTCTCTAATTAGTAACGCTACCAGATGTGTGATAGCTCACATCTCAGTATCTGCGCAAGATAGCGCGCGAGATACTTACATTTTCTCCGCAAGATAGGGGTCTTCAAAGCCCATTTCCTGCATGATTTCACTCTCGAGGGACTCCATCTCTTCTGCTTCGTCGTCCTCGATATGGTCATAACCTAGCAGATGCAGGCTACCATGTACAACCATATGCGCCCAGTGCGCCATCAAGGGCTTATTTTGCTCGATGGCTTCTTGCTCTACCACCTGACGGCAAATCACCAAATCACCGAGCAGATCGAGCTCCATTCCGGGCGGCGCTTCGAATGGGAAGGAGAGCACATTGGTTGGCTTATCTTTACCGCGATAATCGAAATTTAACTGGTGACTCTCTGTCTCATCGACGATACGAATGGTGACTTCAGCTTGTGGCTGGAACGGCGCGATGGTTTTATCCAGCCAGCTTTGCAACATCTCTGCAGAGGGCAATCCACTGTGATCTTCGACTGCGAATTGCAGATCCAGTTCAATGGCCATTGGTGGTTTCCTTGTCGGTATGGAGTGTCGCGCTAAGTTCGGCTTTGGCGGCTTCAAGTAATTTGGCATCACGTTCTTCACGGCGACGCTGCTCAAATGCTTTACGCTCTTTTTGGTCTTGCGCTTCCCACTTTTCGTAGGCATTGACGATACGAGCGACCACCGGGTGGCGTACCACGTCGTCTGATTGGAAGAAGTTAAAGCTAATTTCGTCGACCTCATTGAGCACTTCAATCGCATGGCGCAGGCCAGATTTTGCACCGCGAGGCAAGTCAATCTGAGTCACGTCACCGGTAATCACGGCGCGAGAGTTAAAACCGATGCGAGTTAAGAACATTTTCATCTGTTCAACCGTAGTGTTTTGACTCTCATCAAGAATAATGAAGGCGTCGTTAAGCGTGCGTCCGCGCATGTAAGCGAGCGGCGCTACTTCGATGACGTTACGCTCAATCAGTTTCTCTACGCGCTCAAAGCCGAGCATTTCGAATAGGGCGTCGTACAATGGGCGTAGGTATGGGTCCACTTTTTGGCTCAAATCACCGGGAAGAAAGCCGAGTTTCTCGCCCGCTTCAACGGCAGGGCGGGTGAGCAGAATGCGGCGGATCTCTTGGCGCTCCAAAGCATCGACCGCAGCGGCGACCGCTAGATAGGTTTTACCTGTTCCGGCAGGGCCAATACCGAAGGTGATGTCGTGCGTGACCATGTTGACCAGATACTGCGCCTGATTGGGCGTTCTTGGTTTGATGACGCCTTTTTTGGTCTTAACAAAAACTTCTTTTCCGTGAGCAATCGCAGATTCACTGTGCTGCTCAAGAACACCAGACTCTTTGATTGCGAGGTGAATATCTTCTGGCTCGATGTCTTTGATTTGATCGCGTACTGGTGAGGTTTCCACGTACAGGGTTTTGAGTATGTCCAGTGCTGCGGCCGAGGTGTGCGCTTTACCAACGATGGTAAAAAAGTGGCCACGGTTACTGATTTCAACGCCAAGGCGACGTTCTAAATGCTTGATATTGTCGTCAAACGGACCACATAAACTGGCAAGACGACGATTGTCTGAAGGTTCTAGATTGATTTCCAGAGTAACTATTTTATTGCTCAAATTTGCCTCTCATTACGGCCACTTTCGGGGACCTGATAACGACCAGATCCCCTATGGCGGTTTCTATAAGCTTAAGGCGTAAAAGTTGTTACACCCAGCTCATCTTCACGGCGGGTTTTCGCCATCATTTGGGTTGGAGAAATAACACTGCGCAGATTCATCTCTTTTTCGGTACGAATCAACTCACCACGCAGAGAGTTCGGGAAAACGTCGACGATCTTCACATCGACAAATTGGCCAATCAGGTCAGCGCTGCCTTCGAAATTGACCACGCGGTTGTTTTCGGTACGACCACGCAGTTCCATCAAATTTTTCTTCGACGGGCCTTCGACTAGAATACGCTGTTCTGTTCCCATCATCAGGCGAGAATAGCGCATTGCTTGTGTATTGATCTGTTGCTGCAGTTCGTACAAACGCTCTTTTTTGGTCTCTTCCGACAGTTCACAAGGGTAGTCGGCCGCTGGCGTCCCTGGGCGAGGTGAGAAGATAAAGCTAAAGCTCATATCAAAATCGACCTCGCGGATCAGTTTCATTGTGTCTTGGAAATCTTTGTCGCTTTCACCAGGGAATCCGACAATGAAGTCCGAACTGATTTGAATGTCAGGGCGTGCTTTACGCAGTTTACGGATGATCGACTTGTATTCAATGGCCGTGTGTGGGCGTTTCATCATGGTCAGAATACGGTCGCTGCCGCTTTGTACTGGCAAATGCAGGAAGCTCACCAGTTCAGGGGTGTCTTCGTAAACTGCGATGATGTCGTCAGTAAATTCCAGCGGGTGGCTGGTGGTAAAGCGAATGCGGTCAATGCCGTCAATCGAGGCGACTAAACGCAGTAACTGAGCAAACGAGCAGATTTCGCCATCGTGCATTGGTCCACGGTAGGCGTTCACGTTCTGCCCAAGCAGGTTCACTTCGCGTACACCTTGCTCAGCGAGTTGGGCGATTTCATAAAGTACGTCGTCCATCGGACGGCTTACTTCCTCACCACGGGTGTAGGGCACCACGCAGTAAGTACAGTATTTAGAACAGCCTTCCATGATGGAAACGAAGGCGCTAGCGCCTTCCGCACGAGGCTCTGGTAGGCGGTCGAATTTCTCAATCTCAGGGAAAGAAATGTCCATCACTGGCGCATGTTCGGTTTGTGATTGTTTGATCATTTCAGGCAGACGGTGCAGGGTTTGCGGGCCAAAAATGACGTCAACAAACGGGGCGCGATCGCGAATGTGATCCCCTTCCTGAGTCGCCACACAACCACCAACGCCAATCACTACGCCTGGTTTTTTGTCTTTCAGCGTTTTCCAACGACCAAGCTGGTGGAATACTTTCTCTTGTGCTTTTTCACGGATAGAACAGGTATTCAGGAGTAAGACATCAGCTTCTTCTGGTTCTTCTGTTAATTCGTAGCCATTCGCTGCGTTCAGCAGATCCGCCATTTTTGATGAATCGTATTCGTTCATCTGGCAACCCCAGGTCTTAATTAGCAGTTTCTTACTCATCTCACTTTCGCTCGTATTAATACTGAAAAAACGTTGAACTATGGATGTTCAAATTATAGCCGCCCTCGCGGCGGTAAGCGGCGTATTGTACTGCTTTAAAAACCGACTGACTAGTCATCTGGCTAATTCTCTGCAAAGCCTGATGGAATCTAGGGTTTCACCTCTTAAATGGTGAGGTTTTTTACCAACAAAAAGGCGATGGCGATCCATTCCATTTGGTCATTTTTGACAAAGTATTTCGTATATGCCGCGGCAAAACGTACAATGAAAAACCGTCTGTGAATCAAGATGATCAAGAGAAGCAAATGAACAAATATGACATCGCTGTTATCGGTGGAGGCATGGTAGGTGCCGCGGTTGCGATTGGTTTTGCCAAGCAAGGCCGCAGTGTACTGGTGATAGACAGCGCTGTGCCTGAGGCGTTTTTCCCGCAGCAGGCTATGGATATCCGTGTTTCCGCCATCTCGCATAATTCGGTGCGCCTGCTCGAGACTCTCGGCGCTTGGCAGCACATTAAGGCGATGCGTGTTTGTCCTTACAAGCGCCTTGAAACATGGGAGCACCCTGAGTGTCGCACACGTTTTCACAGTGATGCGCTGCAGCTAGAACAGTTGGGTTTTATTGTTGAAAACCGTTTGATTCAATTGGGTTTATGGCAAGAGTTTGCTCATTATGACAATTTGACGCTGCTGTGCCCAGAACGTCTGCAAAGCATCCAGTTTATGCAAACTAACCTGTTAACACTGGAAAGTGGCCTGCAGGTTGAGGCTGATTGGGTCATTGGTGCCGATGGGGCTCACTCCAAAGTTCGTGGCTTGGCGGGCATTGGTGTGACGGCTTGGGATTATCGCCAGCATTGCATGTTGATAAGCGTGGAGACTGCACTGCCGCAGCAAGACATCACGTGGCAGCAATTTGCCCCAAGTGGTCCTCGCTCTTTCTTACCGTTGTGTGGGAACCAAGCTTCTCTGGTGTGGTATGACTCACCGCAGCGGATTCGCAAGCTCTCTTCTCTCTCGGCGGAGCTGCTTAAGCAAGAAATTCTCGCTCATTTTCCTGGCGAGTTGGGCGAGATCAACGTATTACGTTGGGGGACGTTCCCGCTGACTCGTCGACACGCGCAAAGCTATGCCAAGAACAACTGTCTGCTTGTTGGCGATGCGGCTCACACCATTAATCCGCTTGCCGGACAAGGGGTTAATTTAGGTTTTAAAGATGTCGAACAACTGCTTAAGGTCTGTGATGGCAAACCATTGACCTTGCAAGCGCAAAAGCAATATCAATCCGCGCGTCGTGCCGATAATCTACTGATGCAAACGGGGATGGATCTGTTCTATAAAGGGTTTAGCAACGATCTTACGCCATTGAAATTTGCCCGTAATGCCGCGTTGAAGCTGGCTGAACATTCTGGGCCAATCAAGCAGCAAGTGCTGAAATACGCATTAGGGCTATAAAGAACACGTTATTTTTTATTCAGGAAGCGAGCTTGTTTGGGCTCGCTTTCTTATGAGGAATCGAAAGATATTTGGGATGCTTAGATAAAACAAAACCCAGCCAAAGCTGGGTTTAATGTTTATGGTGCGGAAGGAGAGACTCGAACTCTCACACCTTGCGGCGCCAGAACCTAAATCTGGTGCGTCTACCAATTTCGCCACTTCCGCACAAATTGTGTTGCTACTAAGAGTTGAATCTCAATAGCGATATAGTGGCAGGTCTACCTGGATTCGAACCAGGGAATGGCGGCATCAAAAGCCGCTGCCTTACCGCTTGGCGATAGACCTGCAGTGATAGTTTGACTATCAAATGATGGTGCGGAAGGAGAGACTCGAACTCTCACACCTTGCGGCGCCAGAACCTAAATCTGGTGCGTCTACCAATTTCGCCACTTCCGCACAAATTTTTTTACTATTAAGAATTGAATCTCAACAGCGATATAGTGGCAGGTCTACCTGGATTCGAACCAGGGAATGACGGGATCAAAACCCGTTGCCTTACCGCTTGGCGATAGACCTGCAGAGACAGCCAGTGCTATCAAAACTATGGTGCGGAAGGAGAGACTCGAACTCTCACACCTTGCGGCGCCAGAACCTAAATCTGGTGCGTCTACCAATTTCGCCACTTCCGCACAAATTTTTTACTATTAAGAATTGAATCTCAACAGCGATATAGTGGCAGGTCTACCTGGATTCGAACCAGGGAATGACGGGATCAAAACCCGTTGCCTTACCGCTTGGCGATAGACCTGCAGTGATAGTTTGACTATCAAATCATGGTGCGGAAGGAGAGACTCGAACTCTCACACCTTGCGGCGCCAGAACCTAAATCTGGTGCGTCTACCAATTTCGCCACTTCCGCATATTAACTTATCTGACTTGGTGCGGAGGGAGGGACTTGAACCCTCACGTCCTAACGGACACTAGCACCTGAAGCTAGCGCGTCTACCAATTCCGCCACCACCGCGAAATCAGACAGTTATAAAAATGGTGGCTACGACGGGATTCGAACCTGTGACCCCATCATTATGAGTGATGTGCTCTAACCAACTGAGCTACGTAGCCACTCTAAAACTGAAACAATTTATGGTGCGGAAGGAGAGACTCGAACTCTCACACCTTGCGGCGCCAGAACCTAAATCTGGTGCGTCTACCAATTTCGCCACTTCCGCATAAATTGTCTGCTAATCAAGATAATCATCTCAATAGCGATATAGTGGCAGGTCTACCTGGATTCGAACCAGGGAATGACGGGATCAAAACCCGTTGCCTTACCGCTTGGCGATAGACCTGCAGTGATAGTTTGACTATCAAATTATGGTGCGGAAGGAGAGACTCGAACTCTCACACCTTGCGGCGCCAGAACCTAAATCTGGTGCGTCTACCAATTTCGCCACTTCCGCATATTAACTTATCTGATTTGGTGCGGAGGGAGGGACTTGAACCCTCACGTCCTAACGGACACTAGCACCTGAAGCTAGCGCGTCTACCAATTCCGCCACCACCGCGAAATCAGACAGTTATAAATTATGGTGGCTACGACGGGATTCGAACCTGTGACCCCATCATTATGAGTGATGTGCTCTAACCAACTGAGCTACGTAGCCATCTTGCGAGCGAGACAATATAACGATTCTCTTGCTCAGTGACAACCCCTTGTCGGTGGTTTTCACTTGTAAATAGTGGCAGGTCTACCTGGATTCGAACCAGGGGATGACGGGATCAAAACCCGTTGCCTTACCGCTTGGCGATAGACCTGCAGTGATAGTTTGACTATCAAATTATGGTGCGGAAGGAGAGACTCGAACTCTCACACCTTGCGGCGCCAGAACCTAAATCTGGTGCGTCTACCAATTTCGCCACTTCCGCGCAATTCCTGAATGCTTTATGCAAAAACACTTAGGAATGGTGGCTACGACGGGATTCGAACCTGTGACCCCATCATTATGAGTGATGTGCTCTAACCAACTGAGCTACGTAGCCATTACCATATTTTGTCCCTTTCGTTTCATTGCTGTTGCGTCGGGAACGGGGCGCATTATGCGGAGTTGAGTGACAACCGTCAATAGTTTTTTGCAATAAATCCGGGCAAATCAATCGTTCGCTTTCTTTTTAGACAAAGAGGCGTGTTTGTGATCGAAAACTGCTAGCAAAGTGGCTGGCTTTGAATGACTTAACTTGATCTTACTGGGTTTAAATGAAAAAAGCCGACATTTTTGTCGGCTCTGAAATGCGTTCTAAGAATGCGTTTTATGCTAAGGTTTACACGTTGAAACGGAAGTGAACCACATCACCATCTTTGACGATGTACTCTTTGCCTTCCAAACGCCATTTACCCGCATCTTTTGCACCGTTTTCACCTTTGAATTCGATAAAATCGCCGTAACCGATCACTTCCGCGCGAATAAAGCCTTTTTCGAAGTCAGTGTGGATTTTGCCTGCAGCTTTTGGTGCGGTTGCACCGACAGGAATGGTCCAAGCGCGCACTTCTTTTACACCAGCGGTGAAGTAGGTGTGCAGGTTGAGCAGTTCGTAACCGGCACGGATAACGCGGTTTAATCCCGGTTCTTCAATGCCCATATCAGCCAAGAACTCGGCGCGTTCGTCATCTTCCAGCTCCGCCATTTCGGATTCGATCGCTGCACAAACTGGAACCACTACGTTGTTCTCTTTAGCTGCAAACTCACGTACTGCATCTAGGTATGGATTGTTTTCAAAGCCATCTTCATTGACGTTAGCAATGTACATGGTTGGTTTGAGCGTTAGGAAGTTAAGGTAGCCCACTGCCTCTTGCTCTTCTTTTGACAGTTCAACCGTACGGGCAGAGCCGCCTTCAGTCAGAACAGGCAGCAGCTTTTCAAGCACAGTCAGTTCAAACTTGGCGTCTTTATCGCCGCCTTTGGCTTTTTTCGCTTGGCGCTGAATGGCACGTTCACAGGAGTCAAGGTCTGCCATTGCCAGTTCAAGGTTGATCACTTCAATATCTTCGATAGGAGAGACTTTACCTGCAACGTGAACGATATTTTCGTTTTCAAAACAACGTACTACGTGACCAATCGCGTCCGTTTCGCGGATGTTGGCAAGGAATTTGTTCCCAAGGCCTTCGCCGCGTGAAGCGCCCGCAACCAGACCTGCAATATCAACGAATTCCATCGTGGTAGGCAGAACACGCTGTGGGTTCACAATGGCTGCCAATGCGTCTAAGCGCAGGTCCGGCACCGGTACTACGCCAGTATTTGGTTCGATAGTACAGAACGGGAAGTTAGCGGCTTCAATGCCTGCTTTGGTGAGTGCGTTAAACAGAGTTGATTTACCAACGTTTGGCAAACCAACGATGCCACATTTAAAACCCATGATTGTAACCTTATTCAGCTTTGAACGTGTGGAGGCGATTTTGTGCTTTAGACAAACCTTCTTTCAGAAGGATGTCTAGGCAGCGAACGGATTCATCCACTGCCGCGTCAAGGAGCTGTTGCTCATTGGCTGGGGCCTTGCCCAGCACAAAACCTGCCACTTTATCTTTGTGTCCGGGATGGCCGATGCCGATCCGCAGACGGTAAAATTCTTTGTTGTTAGCCAGCTTGCTGATGGTGTCGCGCAGGCCATTGTGTCCTCCGTGACCGCCACCCTTTTTGAACTTGGCAATACCGGGCGGTAGGTCGAGTTCATCGTGCGCCACCATGATCTCTTCCGCGCTGACTTGATAGAAGTTGGCAACGGCAGCTATCGATTTGCCAGATAGATTCATAAAGGTGGTTGGGATCAGCAAACGCAAATCTTGGCCGTTCATCGTGATGCGTCCGGTCAAGCCAAAGAATTTTGCTTCATTCTTCAGCACCACATTGTGAACGCGTGCCAGCTCTTCTACTACCCAAGCCCCGGCATTATGGCGGGTTTTGGCGTAGTCTGGTCCTGGATTGGCAAGACCGACAAGTAGTTTGATCTGTTGACTCAAGGCTCGGATCTCTCTGGAATCTGCAAAAGCGCGGTATGATAGCACAGAAAAGTTGCTGTGGGCGAGGTTGAGTCGCTGCAAATAAAAACACCCCTGAGCGGGGTGTTTTTGTGGATAAGGCGCAGCCAGAATTACTGGTTGAACATCGCAGAGATAGACTCTTCGTTGCTGATACGACGAATCGCTTCTGCCAGCATGCCAGATAGAGTCAGTTGGGTGACTTTACCTGTTGCTGCCATCTCTTTGCTGAGCGTGATGGAGTCAGTAACAATGACTTGATCCAACACAGAATTCTTGATGTTCTTTGGCGCGTTGCCAGAGAATACCGCGTGAGTGGCGTAAGCGAAAACGCGTTTTGCGCCACGCTCTTTGAGCGCTTCTGCGGCTTTACACAGCGTACCGCCTGTGTCGATCATGTCATCGACGATCACGCAATCACGACCTTCAACATCACCAATCAGGTTCATCACTTCAGAAACGTTGGCACGTGGACGACGCTTGTCAACGATAGCGATATCAATATCACCGAGTGCTTTTGCTGTTGCACGAGCTCGGACAACACCACCCAGATCCGGTGAAACCACAACAGGATCTTCAAGTCCGCGCGCTTTCATGTCTTCCAGTAGTACAGGCGTACCGAAGATGTTGTCTACTGGCACATCGAAGAAGCCTTGAATTTGTTCGGCGTGCAGGTCGATGGTCAGAACGCGGTCAACACCAACGTTAGACAGGAAATCTGCAACCACTTTTGCAGTAATAGGTACACGAGCAGAACGTACGCGACGGTCTTGGCGTGCGTAGCCGAAGTAAGGAATAACTGCTGTAATACGGCCCGCTGAAGCGCGGCGCATTGCATCAATCATCACGACCAGTTCCATCAGGTTGTCATTGGTAGGCGCACAAGTAGATTGAATGATAAATACATCACTACCACGAACATTTTCGTTAATCTGTACAGCGACTTCGCCATCAGAAAAGCGAGAAACAGTAGCGTCACCAAGAGAGATGTAGAGACGATCAGCAATACGTTGGGCTAGTTCAGGTGTTGCGTTACCAGCAAATAGCTTCATATCAGGCACGGTGGAAACCTCAGGGTTGCGTCCAGTTTTTAAATAGATTGGTGTGAGGCTGAAAGATATTCAGCCAGCGTCTCTTTTAATGGCGAAATATTGCGCCCTTGAGCGACAAATGCCGAGACATTGTCAGAGAGTTGGGCAAGGATAGATTCCGCTTCTGGCCTGCTGTTAAATTCAGCAAAAACGCAAGATCCCGTGCCGGTCAATCTTGACGGCGCGTATTGTAGCAGCCAAGAAAGTTGCTTATCAACCTCTGGGTAAAGCATTCGGACAATTTTTTCGCAATCGTTTCCGTAGTCACTGTCAAGAAGCGTTGCCAGTGCTCGTTTCGGTGTATTTCTCGTCAATTGAGGATGGGTGAAAATATCTACGGTCGCAATATGCACGTTGGGTCTGACGACGAGATACCACTTTTCTTTCGGATGTGCTGGCGAAAGTTTTTCGCCCACACCTTCAGCGAATGCGGCAAATCCGCGCACAAAAACCGGCACGTCAGCCCCCAATTTAAGGCCAATATCGGCAAGCTCATCGTCAGAAAGATGAAGTTGCCAAAGATAATTGAGCGCAACCAAAGCGGTAGCCGCGTTGGAAGAGCCACCGCCAATGCCACCGCCCATCGGTAAAATTTTATTCAGTTCAATGTGTGCGCCCAGCGAGCAGTGGGCATATTTTTGCAGCGCGGTGGCTGATTTCCATATCAAGTTCTCTTCCAGCGCAAGCCCTTCGATATCCGGGCTGATGGTGACTTTGCCCGTTTCATTGGCGGTGATTTTCAACTCATCGCCGTGGTCTAGAAACTGAAACAGCGTTTGCAGTTCGTGGTAACCATTGGCAGTGCGGCCGTTAATGTAAAGAAACAGATTGAGTTTGGCGGGTGAGGGCCAACAAGTAGTGCGATTAATCATGGTTGCAGAGTCCACTTAGTCACAACAATATTCAGTTTGATCTTATTCTGAGTGAGGCTCAGTTTGGCAGGCAGTGGAATGACGTTGGAGCCAAATGGCGTGTCACGATACTGGCTGTAGGCAATGTGCCACGGTTGGGAAGCGAGGGTTTTGTCGAGCGTTTGCAGGGTATTTTGCTCAGTGAGTGTATACGCATCCGCACCGTCGGGCATACCGAGCATCCAACCAGGGAGTTGTTCAATTGGGATCACTAACCCTGTCAGTTGATAGACCAAAGCGGTGGCATTCTCGGCACTTAAAATCTGGTCGTCATATGTTTCGACTTGCGCGCCGTCTGGCGTGATGGTGAGGTTTAATGCAGTTTGGCCGAGAAAGGTGGTGAAGCGTAAATTGCTGTGGGTGTCGCTGTGTTTCCACAAGAAACTGAGATTTTGTCGCTGGTCAGGCGCGATGTAACCGAGCTTGCCGGTAGCTTGGAAAGCGTGGATCTGCGCTAATTTTGCTTGATGACTTTGCCACTCTACGCTGGTGTGTTGTTCTGAAAGGGTTATACAACCGGTGAGAAGAAACGGAAGAAGAATCAACCAGAAGTAAGTTCGGTAACGCATAATGTAGGCTTGCTGCTCGATTTAAGTCATTGAGCGCACAACTATAGCACTGAACTCACGAAGCAGGGAAAACAAATCCCTCTTGCCCTTTTAATAAACGCGGTCATCAAGTAAAATTCGCCTCCTATTTCCCGTCCTGTTCAGAGAAAGCACTATCGATGTCCTTGCTTGTTATCGGCATAAATCACAATACAGCGTCGGTTGACTTACGTGAAAAAGTGGCGTTTGGCCCAGACAAACTGGCCAATGCGCTGCAACAACTCAGTCAGCACGAAGCGGTCAATGGCAGTGTGATCCTATCCACCTGCAATCGGACCGAGGTGTACTGTGATGTTCGATCCGGCGCAAGGAATAAGGTCGTTGAATGGATCAGTCAGTTCCATCATGTCAGTTTGGAAGAGCTTAAACCCAGCCTGTATGTGTATGAAGAGCAAGCTGCGATCAAACATCTGATGCGTGTCTCTTGTGGCCTTGATTCTCTGGTGCTTGGTGAGCCACAAATTCTTGGTCAAGTGAAGCAGGCCTACTCTGACTCTCGTGAACAATTGGCGGTTGATGCCTCACTGGAAAAATTGTTCCAGAAAACCTTTTCCGTGGCAAAGCGAGTGCGCACAGAAACGGATATCGGTGGTAATGCGGTGTCGGTGGCGTATGCGGCGTGCACCTTGGCAAAGCACATTTTTGAATCCTTGGCCGATTCGACAGTATTGTTGGTCGGTGCTGGCGAGACAATTGAACTGGTGGCCAAACATTTACAAGCCAACGGCTGCACTAAAATGATTGTGGCCAACCGAACCCGCGAAAGAGCAATGAATCTCGCTGAGCAGTTTGGCGCAGAGGTGATTGGTTTGCCAGAAATCCCCCACCATTTACCCAAAGCCGACATCGTGATCAGCTCCACGGCAAGTCCACTGCCGATCATCGGCAAAGGTATGGTGGAAACCGCACTGAAACAGCGCCGCTACCAGCCGATGTTATTGGTGGATATCGCGGTGCCGCGTGATGTAGAAGCCCAAGTGGGTGACTTAAGTGATGCCTATTTGTATTCGGTGGACGATTTGCAATCCATCATCGACAGCAATATTGAGCAGCGCAAAGTCGAAGCGATTCAAGCCGAGGCGATTGTTTCAGAAGAGAGCGCCGCGTTTATGAGTTGGCTGCGTTCGCTGCAAGCGGTCGATAGCATCCGCGAATACCGGCAGTCGGCCGAGGCAATTCGCGAAGAGCTGCTTAGCAAAAGCTTACAGGCTCTTGCTGGTGGCGCCGATGCCGAAAAAGTACTCAGAGAGCTGAGTAATAGACTGACAAATAAACTCATTCACGCCCCCACTCGTGCGCTACAATTGGCAGCAGAGCAGGGTGAACCCGCGAAATTAACGGTTATCCGCCAAAGTCTTGGTTTGGATGATCTGAAGTAATCCTATCGATCAGTAAGATAAATAAATGATGAAAGCCTCAATTCTGACCAAGCTGGAAATGCTGGTTGAACGTTATGAAGAAGTTCAGCACCTTCTTGGTGATCCTGGTGTCATTGGCGACCAGGATAAATTCCGTGCTCTGTCCAAAGAGTATTCTCAGTTGGAAGAGGTAACTAAGTGCTTTCAGGCTTATCAGCAAGCGCAGGAAGATTTGATCGCCGCGGAGGAAATGGCCAAAGAAGACGACGCTGAAATGCGTGAAATGGCTCAAGACGAGATCAAAGTTGCGAAAGCGGCGATTGAACGTTTGGCCGATGAGCTGCAAATCTTGTTGCTGCCCAAAAACCCTAATGATGACCGCAACTGTTTCCTTGAAATCCGCGCAGGCGCGGGTGGCGATGAAGCGGGCATTTTCGCTGGCGATCTGTTCCGTATGTACAGCAAGTTTGCAGAAAAACGTGGCTGGCGCATCGAAGTGATGTCATCCAACGAAGCCGAACACGGCGGTTACAAAGAGATGATTGCGAAAGTGAACGGCGATGGCGCCTACGGTATTCTGAAATTTGAGTCTGGCGGTCACCGTGTGCAGCGCGTGCCTGCGACCGAGTCTCAAGGTCGAGTGCACACCTCGGCGTGTACCGTTGCGGTGATGGCGGAAATTCCAGAAGCGGAAATTCCTGAAATCCGTACCGCGGATCTGAAAATTGACACCTTCCGTTCGTCGGGCGCGGGTGGTCAGCACGTCAACACCACCGATTCGGCGATCCGTATTACTCACTTACCCACCGGAATTGTGGTGGAATGTCAGGACGAGCGCTCACAGCATAAGAACAAAGCCAAAGCGATGGCGGTTCTGGCGGCGCGTATTGTTCAGGCCGAAGAAGCCAAACGTGCAGCGGAAATCTCTGACACGCGCCGTAACCTGCTTGGCTCTGGTGATCGCAGTGACCGCATTCGTACCTATAACTACCCGCAAGGCCGTGTGTCTGATCATCGCATCAACCTGACGGTTTACCGCTTGTCAGAAGTGATGGAAGGCGATCTGCAATCCTTGATTGATCCTGTGATTCAAGAACACCAAGCCGACCAACTTGCCGCACTGGCTGAGAACCAATAAACCGATGCCTGATGTGTTAACCCTTGATGCCGCTTTAAAACAGGCGGCATCGCAGTTTTCAGCCGCTGGCAAAGAATCGCCGTCGCTAGATGCCTCGGTGCTACTTTGTCATGTATTACAAAAGCCGCGCAGTTATTTGCTGACTTGGCCTGAGAAGGCGCTCACTACGGTGCAGCAGCAGCAATTTTCTCAACTGATTGAGCGCCGTTTAGCCGGCGAGCCGATTGCCTATATTGTCGGTGAGCGTGAGTTTTGGTCCTTGCCGCTGAAAGTGTCTAGTGCCACCTTGATCCCAAGGCCTGATACGGAGCGATTGGTTGAGTTGGCATTGGAAAAAACCGCTCAACAGACAGGTAAAATCCTCGATCTCGGCACAGGTACTGGCGCAATTGCCTTGGCCTTAGCTTCAGAGCTCCCCCATCGCCAAGTGGTTGGCATTGATCTGCAAGAGGAAGCCAAAAACCTTGCACAAAGCAATGCCGAGGCTTTAAACATTCGCAATGTCTCATTTTTGCAGGGAAGTTGGTTTGATCCTTTGGAGAGTGGCACAAAGTTTGCTCTTATTGTCTCCAATCCACCGTATATTGACGCTAACGATCCACATCTCTCTCAAGGGGATGTGCGCTTTGAGCCGAAATCTGCGCTGGTGGCGGATGAGGCGGGTTTAGCCGACATTCGTCACATCGCGCAGTGTGCTCGGCACTATCTGTTGCCACACGGTTGGCTGATGTTTGAACACGGTTACGATCAGGCGACGGCGGTGCAACACATATTGTCATCTCTTGGATACCATGAGGTAGTCACTGAAAAGGATTACGGTGGCAACGATCGCGTCACACTGGGCCGCTTTTTAGGGCTGCCAGACGAATAAAAACAAAAGAGAATTTTTATGTACGAAACTCTTAAACACTTTCATCTCCTCACTATCGCCATCAGTGCGTTGCTGCTTTCTGTCCGTTATGCATTAATGATGATGGATTCGCCTAAGTTGCAGCATCCGTTTCTCAAGCGATTCCCCCACATCAATGATTCCCTATTGTTGCTCTCCGGTATTGGTTTGATTGTGATCACCGGTTTTATTCCGTTCACTCCCGCCAACATGTGGCTGACGGAAAAGATCACCTGTGTGCTGGCGTACATCGCACTGGGTCTGTTTGCGCTTAAACTTGGCAAAAACAAACTGCTGCGCACGTTTTCATTTTTCGGCGCGCTAGGTTGGCTGGCGATGGCAGGTAAATTGGCGGTAGCAAAAACGCCTCTGTTTTTTGGGTAATAACCGATGCTGGAATTCTTTGACGAAGACTTTGACAACATGGAGTTGGTGGAAGGCGCTTTGGAATTGAACAAGGCGGTTAACCCTGAAACAGACGAACTTTGGGCGCGTGCCGAGTTGCAGCGCTTGTTTGAAGAAGCAGAAATGGCGTTGGTTTGTGAACGGGATGAAAAAGCCCGTTTTGTTGCGTTTCTGCGCCTGTTCTACACTGAGTGGGGATTTCACGGCGATCGTGATGCCTATTTTGACTCAGATAACAGCTTTATTGACAAAGTGTTGCAGCGTCGCAAAGGCATCCCGGTCAGTTTAGGGGCTATCTTGCTCTACTTAGGACGTCGTCTCGGATTTGCCCTGCAAGGTGTCACTTTCCCTACGCAATTTTTACTGCGCGCCGATTGGTACGACGGTAGTACCAGCTATCTCAACCCGTTTAACGGTGAGTATGTAGGCGAGCACATTTTACACGCCTGGCTTATCGGCCATGATGGCCCTTTGGCGAAACTGAAACCGGAACATCTCGCGGTTTCCGATAATCCAACGGTGATTGGCCGCTGGTTAGCGTTGTTGAAAAGCGCATTGCTGCGCGAAGAGCGTTACACCTTGGCATTGCGTTGCACTAACTTAGCTTTGACGTTCGTGCCGGATGATCCTTATGAAATCCGTGACCGTGGGTTTATCTACCAGCAACTGGATTGTCATCAGGTTGCTCTGTCGGATTTTCAATATTTTATCGACCAGTGCCCAGATGATCCGGCGGCCGAACTGTTAAAAAAACAAGTTAACGTCATGAGTGGCAAACAGGTCACTCTACATTAATGAATATGAGATAAAGAAATGGAACAAAAAATCGTTCACGTTGGCGACATTCAAGTTGCGAACGACAAGCCGTTTACCCTGTTTGCTGGTATGAACGTGCTTGAATCCCGTGATCTTGCCATGCAGATCTGTGAACACTACGTCAAAGTGACAGACAAGCTGGGTATTCCTTACGTGTTCAAAGCCTCTTTTGATAAGGCAAACCGCAGCTCGGTTCACTCTTACCGTGGCCCAGGCCTCGAAGAAGGGATGAAAATCTTCCAAGAGCTCAAAGACACGTTTGGCGTGAAGATCATTACTGACGTTCACACCGAAGCACAAGCTCAGCCAGTCGCCGACGTGGTGGACGTTATCCAGTTGCCCGCATTTCTTGCTCGTCAAACTGACCTGGTTGAAGCGATGGCCAAAACGGGCGCGGTGATCAACGTCAAGAAGCCGCAATTTATGAGTCCGGGTCAAGTGGGTAACATCGTTGAGAAGTTTGCCGAGTGTGGCAACGACAAAATCATTCTCTGTGAACGCGGCTCTTGCCATGGCTACGACAATCTTGTGGTGGATATGCTCGGCTTTGGCGTGATGAAAAACGCCTCAAAAGGCAGTCCAATCATTTTTGACGTGACGCACTCACTGCAAATGCGCGACCCATCGGGCGCCGCTTCTGGTGGTCGTCGTGAACAGACCGTTGAACTGGCCAAAGCGGGCTTGGCGACTGGTATTGCTGGCCTATTTATCGAAGCGCATCCAAATCCAGACAAAGCAAGATGTGATGGTCCATCGGCATTGCCGCTGGATAAGCTTGAGCCTTTCCTCGCCCAAATGAAAGCGTTGGATGACTTGGTGAAAAGCTTCCCATCGATAGACATCAAATAATTATACTAGGCCAGTCATCGACTGGCCTTTTTCTTATCGCTTGGCTGATAAATTACATATTAGCCGTGAAATAGCGGTGAAAAAGTGAAACGTTTGCCTGTGATCCTATTCGTTTTCAAAGTGTAACTACTCGAGGTTATTGCACCGAGGAATGGATTTTATGGTGATCAATGCAACATAAATTTGAAAACGCTCTGAATGGTTGGTCCAGTTAATTTAAACTGTATCAAATTTTATCGGTTGAATGCGCTTAACCTGCGGCGAGTGTGTTTTTTCAATCGATAGATATTGGCAGTGGAATCCTATTCGTTCAAAAGGTATGACAATGAAACAACGCCTGATTTTAAAAACCGCGCTAAGCGCAGCAATTCTGGCTACTCTGGCGGGTTGTGCTACTCAGCCTACTCAGGAGTGGCAAACGGACAAGAGCTACAAACTGACGGTTTTGCACACCAATGACCATCACGGTCGTTTTTGGCAAAACAAATACGGTGAGTATGGCATGGCAGCCCGTAAGACTCTGATTGATGAGCTACGTACTGAAATTCAGGCGGAAGGCGGCAGTGTGCTGCTGCTGTCAGGCGGTGACATTAACACTGGTGTACCAGAATCGGATCTCCAAGATGCAGAGCCAGATTTCAAAGGCATGAGCAAAATTGGTTACGACGCGATGGCACTGGGTAACCACGAGTTCGACAACCCAATCGACGTACTGATGAAACAGAAAGAGTGGGCGAACTTCCCCATGCTTTCTGCCAACATCTACGACAAGAAAACGGGTGAGCGGATGTTCCAGGCTTACCAAATGTTCAACAAACAAGGCATCAAAATTGCGGTTATCGGTCTGACGACCGAAGATACGGCAAAACTGGGCAACCCTGAGTTTATCGGTGGCATCGATTTCCGTGATCCGAAAGAAGAAGCGAAAAAGCTGATTGCGGAGCTACAAGAGACGGAAAAACCGGATCTGATCTTTGCCGTGACGCACATGGGTCACTATGAAGATGGCAAACGCGGCATCAACGCGCCGGGCGATGTTGCTCTTGCACGTTACCTCAATGAAGGTGATTTGGATATGATCGTGGGCGGTCACTCTCAAGAGCCAGTGTGTATGGAAGCACCGAATGTGGTGACGAAAAACTACAAACCATCCGATGAGTGTAAGCCTGATCAACAAAACGGCACTTACATTGTTCAAGCGCACGAGTGGGGTAAATACGTTGGTCGTGCCGACTATGAGTTCCGTAACGGTGAACTGAGAATGGTGAGCTACGATCTGATTCCTGTGAACCTGAAAAAGAAAGTGGATGTGAATGGCAAGAGCCAGCGTGTCTTCATTGAATCCGAAATCAAAGAAGACGACGCGATGCTTGAGTTCCTGCGTCCTTACCAAGAGCAAGGTCAAGCACAACTGAACGTGAAAATTGCTGAAACTAACGGTAAGTTGGAAGGTGACCGTAACGTCGTTCGTTTCAAGCAAACTAACCTAGGCCGTCTGATTGCTGCCGCGCACATGGATCGCGCGAAAGCCGATTTTGCTGTGATGAACTCCGGTGGTGTGCGTGACTCGATTGAAGCGGGCGAAGTCACTTACAAAGATGTACTGACCGTACAGCCATTTGGCAACATCGTGACTTACGTTGACATGAGCGGCAAAGAAGTGCTTGATTACCTGAACGTTGTTGCGACAAAACCCGTTGATTCAGGTGCTTATGCTCAGTTTGCTGGCATTTCAATGACAGTATACAAAGACAAAGTCGCTGACGTATTCATCCGCGGTCAGCAGCTGCGTCTTGACCAAACTTATCGTTTCACTATCCCAAGCTACAACGCGGCAGGTGGTGATGGCTATCCAAAAGTGAGCGATCACCCAGGTTACGTCAATACTGGCTTTGTGGATGCGGAAGTACTGAAAGATTTCATGGAGAAGAACAGTCCAATCGATGTCAACAAGTTTGCCTCAGCGGGTGAGATTGTTTACAAGTAATTCTCCCTCAGAAAGCGTTTGACTCAAACGCACTGATCTTTTTAACTAAAAGCGCTGTTTCCCAAATCGGGAGCAGCGCTTTTTGTTTGTAGTGGAGAAAACCATGACACCGGCGATCAATTTGGCGAAAAAGAAGAAAATTGCCCACACCATTCACGAATATCAACATGACCCGCGTGCGACCAGTTATGGATTAGAAGCCGCGCAAGTGCTTGGCCAAGATCCGAAGAAAGTATTTAAAACTTTGCTGTTTTGCCTGAATGGAGAAGCGAAAAATCTCGCTGTCGCGATTATTCCTGTCGATCAGAAACTTAACCTTAAGCTTGCTGCCAAAGCGGCCAACGCCAAAAAGGCCGACATGGCCGATCCTGAGGTCGCACAAAAAATCACTGGTTACGTGGTTGGTGGGATTAGCCCGCTCGGACAAAAGAAAGCGTTGCCGACTTTTTTGCACTCTAGCGCTGAGCCACAAAACACTATTTGCGTCAGCGCCGGTAAACGTGGCCTAGAAATTGAACTGGCGCCACGGGATTTACTGGCGCTAACTCGCGGGCAGTTTGCCGAGCTTTGTCTGTGACTCTCAATGAAAAAGGACGCGTTTGCGTCCTTTTCGATCTATCGACATGATTTGATTCAGTTATTTTTTCAAACTCAAGGTGCCGTTTGAAGGTTTGGCTGGTTTCGCTGCGTTCGGATTATCATAGCGGGTTTTGTTGGCTGTTGAGCTCGGTTTCTTGTCGCGCTCTTGAGCGTGAGCCGCTTTGCCTTCTTGTTGGCCGCGTTTTTGCTGACCTTTTTTCGAGTTTGGCGCATGTCGAAACTCATCGGCATTGTGCCCGCGGAAGGTTTTCGCTTTTTGATTGCGTCTTGCCGTTGAAGCTTGATTTTCTTCGCGACTGTCAAACAACTTGGCGTCGGTTGCTTTACGGATGCGTTTGCCTTTAGCGAGGCGAGAAGCTTCTTCGGTCCCTACCGAGTCTTCACACATCGCCAAGATCTCGGCAACCTCTTGGTCGGTTAAGTAACGCCATTTACCGTTGGGAATGCCATCTAACGTGATGTTCATAATGCGTACACGGCGCAGCTTAAACACCTCATAGCCCAGTGCCTCACACATGCGGCGAATTTGCCGATTCAGCCCTTGAGTCAGCACAATACGAAATGAAAACTTGGTTTCTCGTGTCACTTTACACGGCAGGGTTACGGTATCGAGAATGTTCACACCGCTGGACATCGCTTTAATGAACTCGTCGCTGAGAGGTTTATCGACACGCACCACATACTCTTTCTCGTGGTTATTCCCAGCACGGAGGATTTTATTAACGATATCGCCGTCGTTGGTGAGGAAGATTAATCCGTCAGACGGCTTATCTAAGCGACCGATTGGAAAGATGCGTTTCTTATGGCCGATGAAATCCACAATGTTGCCCGGAATATCCCGTTCGGTCGTACAGGTGATACCGGTTGGTTTGTTCAGCGCTATATACACCGGGCGTTCTTTGGCTTGCAGTGGTGTGCCATCGACACAAACATCGTCACCAGGGAGGACTTTGGTACCCATTTCTGGCTGCTGGCCATTAATCGTGACACGGCCTTGCTCAATTAGCTTATCGGCCTCGCGGCGCGAGCAATACCCCGTTTCACTAATGAACTTGTTTAAGCGTTTTGCGTTCTCTTCGGACATATGACTCTCTCAACGTTTCCCAACGGAAATCCAGTATGATCTGCTTAGTAGCAGGGGGGCGACAGTGTAGCAGGTTTGGCGTTGATACAAAGCACAATTCCACTTTCAACTGCCGAGTCGCTTCATGTGGCGCTCGCGATTTTCCAGCTTTTTCTCCGCACTTTTTTGTAGCAGCACGTAAAGCGCGCCTGTTCCACCATGAAAACGCTGCGCACTGTGAAAGCATTGGACCTCTTTGATCTGCTTTAACCAAGCGCAGACAAAGCTCTTCATTTTTGCTGGTGGATTGGAAAGCTCGCCACGGCCGTGAGCGATGACCACAGTGCGAATGTCCATCTGCATGCATTGCTTCAGGAAGGATGCCAGTTCATCACGAGCTTCCTTGATGGACTTTTTGTGTAGATCAAGTCGGGCTTGCAAGGGATATTTGCCTAAACGTAACTTGCGGTAAACCCCATCTTGTACACCATCTTGTTTGTATTCAAGGATGTCGTCGGGTTTTAGCATCTCAGCATGGTCAATACTTAAATGTTCAGGATTATCTTGCGCAAGCCAAATAGCGGCTTCTCTTCTGGCGAGTTGGGCTTCTGAAGCGCGATGGGCTCTTTTATGTTCGGTGGTGTCGTGGAAAATGGGTTTTACGTCGCCCATCATCTGTTGGAACAGATCAAGATCATCTTCGTGAGACATAACGGCATCTCAATAGCTAACGGAAAGATTGCAGAAGTATACCAACGGAAGAGGTAAAACGATCAAACTGTAAATAAAAAACCGGAACAGGCAGACAACCCATTCCGGTGCAAAGCTTTATACCGATAATAGAGCTTGGCGATATCTAGTGAGGAGATTTGTCATCCATGACCTTGTAAACGAAGAAACCGCCGTAAAACAGCATTAGACCTAGTGCACCAAAGATGACAATCATAGATGAAAGTCCCACCGCATTACCAAATAGCAGATCGAGCCAGAAGTCCATAGTTTCCTCCAAGGGTTGAAGACAGGAGCTAAGTTAAAAGTTGGTGGCGATTTGCACACTGATCTGGATCAATTGTGTTGCATAAGTTAACGACATGTTCTGGTAGGTGTGTTTTTGCTCACATTTTATCATTCGCTGCTGTCAGATTGAGCAATCAGCAGTCGAAGTGTAAAAAAATGCGCTTTTGCTCTTGCGTCTAGGCCGATTATCCGTAATATAGCCATCCGTTGGCACGGCAAAGTCCCTGTTAAACATATCGGTGAATAGCGCAGCTTGGTAGCGCATCTGGTTTGGGACCAGAGGGTCGGGGGTTCGAATCCCTCTTCACCGACCATATTAAGAAAAGGCCCTGCAGAAATGCAGGGCCTTTTTGCAATATTTTGGGTGTAGAGCACGGGGGCTGGAACGCCAGTCCGATCGAATCCCTCTTCACCGACCATTTTCAGGAAAAGGCTCTGCAGAAATGTAGAGCCTTTTTCGTATTTGGTGATATGTGTTTGGGGCCAGAGAGTCGGGGTCTGGTGCGCCAGTCCGATGGAAGACCAGCCGCGTCGAATCCCTCTCCAGCGACCACTTTTAGAAGGCCTGCTTTGTAGGGCTTTCGTCATTTTACGCTTTTCTAGTCTTCATCAAGGCGATCATAGTGCCTTAGTCAAATGCACACTTCGCTTGCTGATTTTGGGTGAGTTGAACCACACGAAAACCTTTTGCTTCCATCAGCTCAAGCAAGTTCTCTTTGCCGACCAAATGCAAGGTGCCGACCACCACAGTGTATTTCCCCGGCTGCTGCTGAGCGCGTTGCTCAAGTTGCTCTGCCCACGCGTGATTGCGATCGGTCATCATTACTTTTTCCAATTGAGGGGATAGCTCTGACACATCGGCAAATTTGCCAAGGTTTGACTCATCGCCTTTAGACCAACTTTCGATGAGACAAGAGAGCAACTGCTCACCTTGGGTGTACTGTTCAAGAGCGCTAATCAGAAGCTCTTTGCCATCTTGTGGCATGCTCGCCAACAGGTTGATTTGAAATTGGACACTTTCAAGCGGGATCAGGGGTAATTGATGTTGTTTCGCCAGTTCAATCAGATAGTTGTCGACGCCAAGTTCAGCGTGATAGCCGAGTTGTGCGATTTGCGCGATTTGAATCGTCAGTGCGCTTACCCAAGGAGGGGAGAGGCGCACTTGATCAAGCTGCAGGTTCAGCGTATGGGCAATCTGCTCAAGCATTGCTTTCTGCTCTTTATCGAGTACTTGCTCGCTGGTGTAGCGCGGTATCGGATATTGCACCTCGCTGCTTTCTGTGAGGTCGGCTTCAATTATCAATCCTTTGCTCGTTGGCAAAAAATGTTCAATTTCTTTGGGTAAGGGGTAGAGTGCTTGGCTGCCGACATGAATTGAACCTGTGATGCGAAACTCGGTCACGCCGCTGGAGACTTGCCACACTAAAGGTTCGCTGAAAGCGGGCAGGCTTAATGTCAGGGCGAGCATGTTCACCCACAGCTTATTTATCATCTTCATCTCTTTTCCTTTGCTTGCGGCAAAATCGTTGATATTGAGTTTTTTGACGGCTTTTGACGAGTCGTAAACTGCGATCCAGTTGGCAAATTTACCTTCAATTTTTTTAAGCCTTTCTTCTATGACACGCAAATGATGGCACACACTCAGGCTGGATCCGCTCTTTATTGGCGATTTTTTGTGATCGAGACAGAGTAAATACACGTCAAAAAATAAGTTACGAATTTAACGTATTGTTTAACTTATTGATATTAAAGTTTTTATATTTTCTTAGTTGAGGTCTGTTTTGAACTGGATCACCGATTCTGCTGATTAATTTTACGCTTAGAAATAACTCACTGTATGTTGAATGCATTGGTAAGTAACAGCCGTTTTGGCTGTATTGGTTTTCTGAGTTTTAGGGTAAGTAAGATGTTGAAACAAACTTTTATTGCTGCGTCGGTTATCGCTTCTTTAGCGGGCTGCTCTACATTACAAAGTGATGAGCAACGTGTTGTCAATTCATTAGCGGATAATTTGGATATTCAATACCAAGTTATGACAAATCATGGTGCGAACGAGGGGCTGGCCTGTGGTGATATGGAGGCCGAATGGGCTTCTTGTAACCGAGTGAATATGACGCTAGTGAATCAAGGCAAAGCGGTCAACTCGAAAGATTGGGCGATTTACTTCCATAGCATTCGTTTGATTCTGGATGTTGAGAATGACCAGTTTAAAATCTCTCGCGTCACGGGTGACCTACACAAATTAGAACCGACGGATAAATTTGATGGTTTTGCCGCGGGTGAAGAAGTGGTACTGCCTCTAATTGGCGAATACTGGACGTTGTTCGAAACCGACTTCATGCCAGGTGCGTTTGTCACTGCGCCAAACGCAGAGCCAAAGATGATTGCCTCTCTAAACACGGAAGATGTAGCGTCCTTCGTGGCCGGTCTTGAAGGTAACAACCTAAAACGTACGCCAGATGACAACAACGTATTCGCTAGTGCTGTGTCTCGCTTCGAGAAGAACCAAGACCTAGCAAAACAAGACGTATCCACTACCTTGCTACCAACGCCACTGTTTGTGGAAGCAGGCAAGAGCACCGTTGATATCGTGTCGGGTATTGCGCTGCCTAAAGACGTATTCGATGCGGCGCAATTTGCAGCAATTCAAGATCGCGCAGAAGTGGTTGGTGTGAATGTTCGCGGTGATGTTCCGGTTAGCATCACGCTTGTTCCAGCGGACTTCACAGGTGAATTAGCAAAATCGGGTGCTTACGAGATGAGCATCAAAGGCGACGGTATTGTGATTAAAGCGTTTGACCAAGCAGGTGCTTTCTACGCAGTGCAATCTATCTTTGGCCTGATAGATAGCCAGAGTGCTCATTCTCTACCTCAACTGACCATCAAAGATGCGCCTCGTTTTGATTACCGCGGTGTGATGGTGGATGTGGCTCGTAACTTCCACTCTAAAGACGCAATCCTTGCAACGCTTGATCAAATGGCAGCGTACAAGATGAACAAACTACACCTTCACCTAACCGATGATGAAGGCTGGCGTTTAGAAATCCCAGGTTTGCCTGAGCTGACAGAAGTGGGTGCTAACCGTTGTTTCGACGTTGAAGAGAAAAGCTGTCTACTGCCTCAGCTTGGCTCGGGTTCAACCTCAGACAACTTTGGCTCGGGTTATTTCAGCAAAGCGGACTACGTGGAAATCCTTAAGTATGCGAAAGCACGTAACATCGAAGTGATTCCAGAAATCGACATGCCAGCACACGCACGTGCTGCCGTGGTGTCGATGGAAGCGCGTTACGACCGTCTCATGGCAGAAGGGAAAGAAGCACAAGCGAACGAATACCGTCTGATGGATCCTCAAGATACATCGAACGTGACGACCGTTCAGTTCTACGATAAGCAAAGCTTTATCAACCCATGTATGGAATCGTCAACGCGATTTGTTGACAAGGTGATTTCAGAAGTGGCAGCCATGCATGCTGAGGCAGGCGCACCGCTAACGACATGGCACTTTGGTGGTGACGAAGCGAAGAACATCAAGCTAGGTGCTGGTTTCCAAGACGTAAACGCGCAAGACAAAGTAAGCTGGAAAGGCACGATTGACCTCTCTAAGCAAGACAAGCCATTCGCACAGTCTCCACAATGTCAGACGCTCATTACCGATGGTACAGTCAGTGACTTCGGTCACCTGCCAAGCCATTTTGCTGAACAAGTGTCGAAGATTGTGGCCGAGAAGGGCATTGCTAACTTCCAAGCTTGGCAAGATGGCTTGAAATACAGTGAAGGGCCAGCGGCGTTCGCCACCGAGACGACCCGCGTTAACTTCTGGGATGTCTTGTACTGGGGCGGTACCTCATCCGTGTATGAGTGGGCGAATAAAGGTTACGACGTGATTGTCTCTAACCCAGATTACGTTTACATGGATATGCCATACGAAGTGGACCCGAAAGAGCGCGGCTACTACTGGGCCACCCGAGCTACCGATACGCGTAAGATGTTTGGCTTTGCACCAGAAAACATGCCGCAAAATGCGGAAACGTCACTCGATCGTGATGGCAACGGCTTCTCTGGTAAAGGCGATGTCCAAGGTAAGCCGTTCTATGGGTTGTCTGCACAGCTTTGGTCTGAGACCGTGCGTAACGATGAGCAATATGAGTACATGGTATTCCCTCGCGTACTGGCCGCTGCTGAGCGTGCATGGCACCGTGCAGAGTGGGAAAACGACTATAAAGTCGGAGTGGAATACTCGCAAAATACCAACCTAGTGAACAAATCGGCGCTGAATCAAGATTACAACCGCTTTGCTAACCTGCTTGGCCAGCGAGAATTGGCAAAACTGGAAAAAGCAGGCATTGATTACCGCCTACCTGTACCGGGTGCGAAAGTCGAACAGGGAACGCTTACAATGAACGTTCAGTTCCCTGGCGTCACGCTTCAATACTCGCTAGATGGTAAAAACTGGCTGACCTACGCGGATGATGTTCGTCCTGCGGTCACTGGCGAAGTGTTCATCCGTTCGGTATCGGCCACCGGAAAGAAAAGCAGCCGCGTAACTAGCGTAAAATAACTCGCAAATGTCTCGTGAGTACAAAACCCAGCCGTCGCTGGGTTTTGTTTTTGCCTTTTTCTGCCCAATGTTTGCGATTAGTTTCCCTTGTAGTGGCTGTACTCAAACACTTGTCCGTCCTCATTAAAGGCATAAACCGAGTAACTCTCTTGCTTCTCGCCATATTCCATACCGGGCGATCCCATCGGCATTCCGGGTACCGTCAAGCCTTTTGCATTGCGCGGCGGGTTGGCTAAGAATGCCTTGACATCCTTGGCCGGCACATGGCCTTCGAAAACGTAGCCGTTAATTTCTGCCGTATGGCAGGAGTAAAGTTTGCTGTCTTTGAGACCCAGTTGTTTTTTCACCCTGTTCATGTCGTCATGCAGCATGTCTTTCACCTCAAAGCCGTTATCTTGCATGTGTTTGCTCCAATCACTACAGCAGCCGCAATAGGGCGATTTATGGTTGATGACCTCCGTTGCCAGCACATTGGCAGAGAGCGCAGTCAGCATCAGCAGGGTTAGGGATTTGAGTTTCATCATGACCTCTCAGTGTTGGTTGTGGGTTTAAAAAGACGTAATCGATTGGCGTTGCTCACCACGGTGATGGAAGAAAGAGCCATCGCAGCGCCCGCAATCACTGGGCTGAGCAAAAAGCCCGACACAGGGTAAAGTACGCCTGCGGCAATAGGAATGCCCAATGAGTTGTAGACAAATGCGCCAAATAGATTTTGTTTCATGTTGCGCACCGTTGCTTTGGACAGCTCAATGGCGTTGATGACGGCGATTGGCGATGGGTTGAGCAGCGTCATTTGTGCACTCTCAATCGCTACATCACTGCCGCTGCCCATGGCAATCCCGATGTCGGCTTGTGCTAGGGCGGGGGCATCGTTAATGCCATCGCCCACCATAGCGACGTGGCGTCCTTGCTGTTGCAAGCGTGCGACATGGTCTGCTTTCTCATCGGGCAGCACCCCAGCGATCACTTCATCAATGCCGAGCTCCTTCGCGAGTGCGCTGGCAACATGCAAGTTATCTCCGGTCAGCATCACGGTATGAATGCGCTGCGATTTTAGCGCGGCAATCGCGTTGGCGGCATCGGATTTGACCGGATCAGAGATGGCGACTAAGCCTATCAACTGGCAGTCCAGCGCCACGGCGACGGTGGTCCAAGCCTTGTACTGGCAAGTATTCAGAGCCTCTTGCGCTTGGCTAAAATCGACTTCAAGCGATTGCAAATGCGTCACAGAGGCAATGTGTAGAGTCTGCCCTGCTACCACGGCGCGTACCCCTTTGCCTCGCAAGTTTTCAAATTGTTCTAGCGTTTGCGCCGTGGCTTGTTGTGTTTTGGCGTAGTTGACGATCGCTTTGGCCAGCGGATGTTCTGACTGCTGCTCTGCACTGAGTAGCAGCGAAAGCAAAGAGGATGAGTTGTGATTGAAGGCAAACAGTTGTTGTACGCTCGGCGCGCCTTGGGTCAGGGTGCCTGTTTTATCAAACACCACAGTATTGATGCGACTGGCCGATTGCAGTACGTCGGCATCGCGGATCAAAATGCCCATCTCGGCGGCTTTACCAACGCCGACAGTGACAGAGAGCGGCGTGGCTAAACCAAGGGCACACGGGCAAGCGATTATCAGCACCGTCGTCGTGACCACTAACATGTAACTCGCTTTCGGAACTGGGCCAAACACAAACCAGATCGCGGCGGCAAAAAGTGCGATGGCAACCACCACGGGAACAAAAACCGCCGAAATCTCGTCGGCCAATTTGGCCATCGCTGGTTTGCTGCTTTGTGCTTGGCGAACCAGACGAATGATGCGCGCCAGCATGGTGTCGGCACCAATGCCTGTGGCTTGAATAATAAGGCTACCATCGTTATTGATGGTACCCGCGGAGACCTTGTCCTGCGCTTTTTTCAGCACCGGTACGGGCTCGCCGGTCAGCATCGATTCATCAAGGAAAGACTCACCAGAGAGCACCACACCATCAACGGGAATCTTTTCCCCCGGTTTGATTCGCAGATGCATACCCAATTGAATCGCTTTGGCTTCAATACTTTGATCGCCTTGCTCGGTGACTAAGGTCGCCACCTGCGGCTGCAGATTGACCAAGGCTTGCAGCGACTGTGTGGTTCTGGCCTTCGCTTTGGCTTCAATATAGTGCCCCAAAGAGATAAGACCAACAATCATGGCACTGGCTTCAAAGTAAACATGACGTGACGCGAGCGGAAACCAATCGGGCACCATAACGACCAGCATCGAGTAGAGCCAAGCGGTGCCTGTGCCAAGCGCCACTAGAGTATCCATGGTCGCGCGTTTGTGCATCAGTGCTTGCCACGCATTGATGAAAAAACTTTTGCCCGCGGTGGCAAGCAAGAGCAAACAGGCGAGACCGACCGCTCCCCAAGCCACTTGGTCTTGTGTGCTGGTAATGGTCATGCTGCCACCCAGCACGCCCCACAGCATTAAAGGTGCACCCAACACAATGCCTGCCAATGCGCTGTTTTGGTGTTTGCGCTGAGTTTGTTGCATTTGCTCGTTCTGTTTTTGCTGAGTGAGTTCGGCGTCCAGCACCACTTCGGCTTGATAACCGGCTTGCTTGACGGCGGCGACCAAGGCGTTGTGCAATGCGTCAGTATCTGACTGGGTAAAAACCAGCGCGCTTTGTTCGGCAAGGTTGACCTGAGCCTTGTCGACCTCAGCCACCGAGCTTAAGGCTTTTTCCACAGAAGAGACGCAGCTTGCGCAGGTCATACCTTGGATCAGTAAATGTAGGGTATGAGCGGAGGACGTGATCTTTACTTCAGTCTGATGGTCTGGCGCAGAAGAGGGTTGTGTGGGCTCGGTGATCTCCAACCCCCGGTTTGCAAACGGCTGCGCCTGATAGCCCAGCGTGGCAATCAAACTCACCACCTCGGCTTCACTTAAGCTGGTGGTGAGAGTGAGCTCGTTTTTGCTCGCATCAAAACGCACTACGTTAGGTTGCGCATTTAATAGCGTGGTGAGTTTTTTCACGCAGCCGCCACAGCTTAGTCCTTGCAGAGCAAAGTGATACTGATGTCCGGCTTGGTAACCCAAAGTTTCAATGGTGGCCACGAGGTCTCGCAGTGGCGTCTCGCTTTCTAAAGTCATTTCAGTAGGAGAAAGGACAGTAATGTTCACGGAGTGCGCCTGCTGCAGCGCCTTCTCCACTTTACGCGCACAGCCCATGCAGTTGAGCCCAGATAAAGGCAGGGTGTAATAGGTCATCTTTTGGTTCCCAACGAAAGAGTGTGTTGAACACGATAAACCTTTCCTTCGGGTGAAGGTCAAGCATTCTTTTGGTGAGAAATTAACGCTTGATTTGCCGCGCGAGAAGTACGGATTAGGCGGGTGCAGAATGCGATATCCATGTTGTAGATTCGCTCTGCGGTGGTAAAATGTCGCCACTTTTTATCCTTGAACGCGCAGCAATCACCTTGAATGCTGCCTTTTATCCCTAAGGAATTCTGATGACGGTTAAAACTCGTTTTGCTCCTAGCCCAACAGGCTACCTTCACGTTGGTGGTGCGCGCACCGCACTTTACTCTTGGTTGTTCGCAAAAAGCCAAGGTGGTGAATTCGTTCTGCGTATTGAAGATACTGACCTAGAACGTAACTCTCAGGAGGCGGTAGACGCCATCCTTGAAGGTATGCAATGGCTTGGACTGGAATGGAACGAAGGTCCTTACTTCCAGACACAACGTTTTGACCGTTACAACGAAATGGTTGATAAGCTGCTGGCGGAAGATAAAGCCTACAAATGTTACGCTTCTAAAGAGCTGCTGGACGAAGTGCGTGCAGAGCAAGAAGCAAACAAAGAGATGCCTCGTTACGATGCGGATCACCCGAAAATCAAAGCGGTTAACGACGCGGCAAAAGAGGGCGACCCTTGTGTGATTCGTTTCCGCAACCCGAAATCAGGCAGCGTGGTGTTCGACGATCAAATTCGTGGTCGTATTGAGATCAGCAACAGTCAAATGGATGACCTGATCATCCGTCGTACCGATGGCTCACCAACCTACAACTTCTGTGTGGTCGTTGACGACTGGGATATGGGCATTACGCACGTAATTCGTGGCGAAGACCACATCAACAACACGCCGCGTCAAATTAACATCTATGAAGCTTTGGGCGCGCCAGTACCGACTTTCGCTCACTGTGCCATGATTCTCGGCGACGATGGTGCCAAGCTGTCAAAACGCCACGGTGCGGTCTCGGTTATGCAGTACCGCGACATGGGTTACTTGCCAGTTGCGCTGAATAACTACTTAGTGCGTTTAGGGTGGTCTCACGGTGACCAAGAGATTTTCTCGCAAGAAGAGATGATCAATCTGTTTAGCCTGAATGCGATTTCAAAATCGGCTTCCGCGTTTAACACCGACAAACTGCTTTGGTTGAACAACCACTACATCAAAACCTCTGAGCCCGAGTACGTCGCTGAGCACCTTCAATGGCACTTAGATCAAAAAGGCATCAACAAAGACAACGGCCCTGCGATTACCGAGGTAATTAAACTGGTCGGTGAGCGTTGTAATACACTGGTTGAACTGGCCGAGCAAATCGCTTACTTCTACCAAGATTTCGATGCGTTTGATGCAGATGCCGCGAAGAAGCACCTACGCGGTGTGGCAAAAGAGCCGCTGGAGCTTGCCTTGGCGAAAGTGAAAGCACTGACAGAGTGGACCACTGAAAACCTGCATCGAGTGATTGCGGATGTATGTGCAGAGCTTGAGATCGGTATGGGTAAAATTGGTATGCCGCTGCGCGTTGCAGTGACTGGCGGTGGTCAGTCGCCATCGGTGGATGCGGTAATGCAACTGATTGGTAAAGAGCGCGTGGTTGCGCGTATTAAGATGGCGCTGGCGTTTATCGCTGAGCGCGAAGCCAACGCTCAATAAGAACAGCGCTCCCAAAGCAAACCGCAGCCCAGTTGCTGCGGTTTTTTATTGTGCGGAATTTGGCGACTTTTAAAAGCACAGAATCAGCCACTGCGCACTGACGAACGAGCAATCTTAAGGTAGGTTATTTCAAATCAATACTGCTCAGCCGGCCCATAAACGTCAGGATCTCAAGATTCTCTTTATGAGCATCAAGCAGCGCTTTTTTGGTTTGCGAGTAAGCGGCGAGTTTGCCGTACTTATTGATAGAGCGAACAACAGTTTTGTAGCGATACTCACCTTGGTCGTTCAGCTCTCGCCACTTAGCGATGTAACACGTGTCTCGGTTGTTTGGATCGTTTTGTGTAGGGCTTGGCTTATGAACAATCTTGGGCTCTAAACTGTGAGGCAGGCGCGTCATCAGATAGGGGTCTTTAAGGAGACGGCGCCAAAATTTACCCCACATCTCTTTGCCAAGTTCATTGCGCATTTTGATCGCTTTTTGCAGCGCTTTCTTTTCACCCATTTTAATAAAGCCGATCGAGCGATGCAGCACGCTATCGTCCGGAGTATGGATATGGATCTTAAACGCGGTTCTACCTTTGGAGATAAAACGGTGACCAGTGTTCGTTATCAGATTGCTCTTAGTCATAACTCTAACTAATACTTTTATTAATATATGTTTAGAGTAAGGAAATATTAGAAATAATTAAAGTAGTAAAAGCCTAACTAACGCAAAATTTTGTATGGGCATCAGAAAATTGAGGTGGGATATTTTCAAACCGCAAAATAAAAGACAGGTAGCTAGGGTCTGTTGACCTTTTGCGGTTAAATTTTGTTCGAGATAAAAGCGTTTTAATCGCGACGAGAGGTTTGTAGCCTAGTCATTCTAAGCAAAACACCTCTCAACAAAGAGTAAAACGCTTTTAGCCGAACCCTTCGGGCAGCGTTTGTAGCTCCTTTTTGCTGCGTTATCGGCTTATCATGTAGGCCACTACAATTCAAAGCCTCTGCCTTGCACAAAGAACCCACAAACTGCTGCAAAAATCATCTCAAAAGGTCAACAGACCCTAGGCTAACCAGTCTTCATTCAATATGGCGCTCCCAACAGGATTTGAACCTGTGACCTGCCCCTTAGGAGCGGGCGCAGTAGATGATTTCACAGAGTTCCACTTGATATCATTTCTATCTTAACTGTCTGTATTTTAGTGACTTTATCAAATTATCACCAAAATTATAGTTACGTTAGGTTTCGCTAAATTAACTTGTAACATGACCTGTTACGTGACCGCGATTGTCAACCCTTTTATGGGTTTTGTTCACTCTACAAGCTTCGGTGTTGCAAAAGCAGAATACATAATCATAAACAGAATTAGGAATAATGATTATGTCTACACTACTAACAGTACAAGAGATACAGAAACAAAAAACACGCGATTATGACTACTACATCTGGGACTCTACCCGAACAAGGGGAACAGGGCGGCTTGGCTGCAAAATCTTAAGGTCAGGTTCGAAGATCTTCTACTTCAAATATTTCTTCAATGGAAAAGTTCGTTTCTTAAAAGTAGGGTGCTTTGAGTCGATGACTCTGGCAGAAGCACGAGATGTTCGAGATAAATACAAGGCGCTATTAGATAAGGGCATTTGTCCGAAAGCGCACCTAGAAGAGCAGGAGCGTCAAAAGCGAGAGCAAGCTCAGATTGAAGAAGAGACAGGCACCTTCGGCCAACTGATCGACGAGTTTTACGCATATTTAAAACGTACTCGAAGCGGTGCTCGTCTAGAACGCAGTTTACAAGCTCATCAAAAACACATTGAAGCTTACATTCGAGGGAAAATTCCAGACGACAAGAAAGTCAACGAGATCACTAAGCCCGAACTGATCAAGCTCATTGGTCAAATCGTCAAAACAGCTCCTGTTCAAGGGGATAAAGTTCTATCTATCATCAGACGTATGTTTGAAATTGCGCTGGATTATGATGATGACCCGATGACGAGTGATAACCCGATAAAGTTTAGGTTAGATAAAAACCCAGCAGCACGGATAAAAAAGCAGAATCAAAGTAAACCTCGTAGAAGAAGCTTGACCCTTGAAGAGCTGGGCCTACTTTTTAGCGATGAGAGTGCTAAATACTTTGACCGCAGGATATTTTTACTGTTAAAGCTAGCTGTTTTCATGGGAGGACAGCGACCTTTGGAATTATTGCTATCAAAGCGAAGTACTTATTTGGCGCACAAGAAAAAGTTCTTCCTCGATGCTGAAGATGTAAAAACTGAGCGTCCAAACTTACTTGTTAAAGGTGGTACTGCTTTAGAAATAATTGAAGAAGTTGAAGAGTTGCGGTTTACCAGTACGATGGAGAGCGACAAGTTATTCTCTGCAAATAACAAGCTTGGGTATATTGATCCAAACGATGTTTCAAAACAGGTTCGCAAATTTTGTAATTTGACTGGTTTTCAGGCTTTTCAGCCGCGAGATCTCAGACGTTCGGTAAAAAACATCATGCTAGTGCGTATTTCGGTGATTGCGATCGCTCGTTTCCGCTGTTTTTCAAGCAAGTTGTCGTCTTTTTTACAATTTAGTAACGTGAATGATTACGCTGCACACTTTTCAGGGTTCAAGTACACCTCATCGATATAACTCCAGTCTCTCGTTTGCCGACTCCATCTGCCTGGATGAGTCAATTGAGCACGTCGGTAGACTTGCATACGCTGTCGGAGAATTTCATTATCCTCCCCGCAATGCCTCTGCTGAGGTGTTACATACTTTATGCCACTGTGTTTATGCTCATTGTTATACCAATCAACAAAATTACCAACCCAACACCGAGCGTCTTCAATGGAAGAAAACCCATCCATTGGCCATGAAGGACAATACTTTATTGTTTTGAACAACGACTCAGAGTATGGGTTGTCATTGCTTACTCTTGGCCTAGAGTAAGAGCTTGCAATCCCAAGGTCATACATCTTTGCAAGCATGGTGTAACTTCTCATAGGAGCACCGTTGTCAGAGTGCAAAGTAATGTTGCCTTGCACACACTTTTCCCGCCATGTTGTTCTTTGGAGTAACTCCGCTGCATATTCGCCTAGCTCCTGATCATACACTTCTGCACCTACTACTTTTCTACTGAAGATATCCATTATCAAATAGAGGTAATAGTGCTTCCCTCGTATTTTCGATGGCAGATAACTGATATCCCAGCTCCATACCTGATTTGGTTTGCAGGCTTTTTGAACCTTTGGTCGAGAAGGACTTGTGCCAGCTTTGTTACGAGTTCGCTTACCTAGCTGGTTGTTTGCTTTTAATACACGATAAAATGTGGACTCTGAGGCAATGTAAATGCCTTCATCAGCCAACATTGGAACGATGATATTCGGAGGTAAATCGGCATACTCTGGTGTATTGCAGATATCTAATATCTGCTGCCTTTCGGCTTCTGATAGCTTATTATGAGGCTCGTGCTGCCGAGGATGCTGACGCATATCACTTGTGATTTCGGCAGAGTTCCGTGTCCAACGCTGGAACGTTCGTATTGATAACCCAACGGTGGAACAAGCCTTTGTCTTTGTTGCCCCTTTACGTACAGCTTCATCAACAAGTGTGACTATTTTAAGCCGCTCTGAGATAGGAATAAGTCTTCCTCGTTGATTTCCCAGAGGGCATTGAACTTTTCCCGCAAAACCAGTAGCGCAGCCGTTTCAGCAAGTGCTTTATCTTTACGTGCCAACTCCTTCTCCAACGCTTTTACCTTTCTGCGTTCATCACGTAGTAGCTTATTTTCTTTGTGTGACATTGAAGCCGATGTTGTACTCTGCGCCTTGATAGACAGTGCTCGCCAGGTTTTAACGTCATCGACAAATAACCCTTTAGACCTACAGTATTCAGCTAACTCGCGTTCAGACATTGTTGCAGTTTCAATCACTATGAAAAATCTCTGCTCCGCTGAATAATCAGTAGTAGCATTTTCTAAGGGCAGCTCTGTAGACAATAGGCCGCTTTCAACAAGTTCATTTCTCCACTTAGATACCACGGATGGACTCACATCTAATTCTTTAGCAATTCTTCGATGAGACCAATTATATGGTGGTAACAGCCAAGTTTGGCCTTTCGTTTTCACATCAATTGGAACTGGATTGGCTGGCATAGTTATCTCCTTAAAAATCTAGGCGACAACTATGCTGACACAGGGGGGAAATGACTGATCGGAATGCTCCGAAATACGCAGCTAGAGCACGGTGTAAGTCGAGACCATACGAATTACATTCAGAACCACTCTTACGGCGATGTTGCTGAAACTAACTACATCATATACGCCTTTTATAAAGAGAAAAAAGCCGCACTCAAGCTGCTTGAAAAACTGGTAAACAAAGCGATTGTTAAAGCAAATCAGTATCAAGCGAAACGCTGCCATCAAGAAAGTATTAGTGTTCAATCACAGCTGCAAGAAAAAGGCGAATCAGATAACTTGAGATTGTTCGGCTAAAAACAGCTTTTGATATGTTGGCTTCAGCCTTAGATAGGGGGCTTGCAGCCTATGGCTGCAAGGATTTTTGAGAATACTTTGAGGCGGTCGTGGTGGTTACCTTAATGATAAATGAGCTAAACCTCTTAATCCTAGCTATGACTGATTACCCCTGTACGCGGGTAAAGTTAATTTTAACCCCTTGAGGGGTTAAAAGTACTAGTATCCTCTACAGGGGATAATTTACATTAGAGGCAGATATGCTCATAACAAGTTCTAAGCAGCTAGGAATATACTTGCGTGATGTACGCAGGAATCAAAGGCGAAACCAAACCAAAGTCGGAGAGATTGTTGGTCTAAAGCAGACAACAGAAGTGGCCCCCGATTTTCGGACATGACTTTAAGTGGTCGATCTGTTTTGATAGTACCCAACAATACAGGGACAGATTATGACTAGAAAACGTAGAAACCACTCTCCTGAGTTTAAAGCTAAGGTGGCACTCGATGCCGCTAAAGGCGATAAAACCGTCGCTGAGTTAGCTCAGAAATACAACCTGCACGCTAACCAAATCTCGACATGGAAAAAGGAGCTGCTTGAAAACGCAGCCATGATTTTTGCCACCGAAAATCACACAGGAAAAGAGAATTCCGAAGAAGTGGACAAACTTCACGCCAAGATCGGTCAATTGACCATGGAAAATGATTTTTTGGCCAAAGTGCTCGGTCGTTAGACCGAGCCCAGCGAAAGAGTTCGCTGGTTAAATCCACCCCATTGCCGATAAAGCGCCAGTGTGAGCTGCTCAATATTGCTCGCTCTACCGCTTACTATCAACCCATAGGACTCTCTGCTGAGGAGATTGCGTTGCGCCGTATGATTGACGAAATTCATCTTCAGTATCCGTTTATGGGCAGTCGGCGCATTCGAACTGAGCTGGCTAAGAAGGGTCATAGCGTTAATCGTAAGCGTGTTGTTCGACTCATGCGCGATATGGGGATTGGGGCGATTTACCCCAAGCCCAAAACGACGCTGGCGAACAAAGCACACAAGGTGTATCCCTACCTGTTGCGTGATATCGAAGTCACTTACCCAAACCAAGCTTGGGCGATTGATATCACGTACATCCCAATGGCGAAGGGGTTCCTGTACCTCGTTGCTATTATCGACTGGTATAGCCGCAAAGTGCTGGCTTGGCGACTATCCAACACCATGGACACGAGTTTTTGTATCGAAGCGCTTGAGGAAGCGCTGAAGCATTATGGGCCACCTGATATCTTTAACTCAGATCAAGGCAGCCAGTTTACCAGCACAGAGTTCACACAGAAGTTAATTGAACATGACATACGTATAAGCATGGACGGGAAAGGCCGCTGGGTTGACAATGTTTTCATTGAGCGATTATGGCGAAGCCTGAAATATGAGGAGGTTTACTTAAAGGCTTATACCACGCCCCGTGAAGCCGAGCTTGAAATCGGCAACTACATGGTGTTTTATAATGAAGAGCGTAACCATCAAGGACTCAATAACCTCACTCCTGATGAGGCCTACTTCGGTAGGCAAAGATACGCAGCATGAGCTGGGTCAACCACTTAAGAAATGAGCTTATGTGTCCAACCATTGGGGTCCACTTCTGTCCTTATAATATTTTCAGAAAATACAGACGCCATAGCAGCAACATACGGTTCTATAGGTCTTATTCTTCCTTCTACTCATAAATTGCAGAACATGTCTGCATAATCATAAGTGCTCAACTAGGCTCATAATCTGCTATTAGGGAAAATAGGTCAATAACTGACTTAGGAAAGTGGTCAGGAACTTGATACCGAATGATTTTGGGGCAAAGGTGATTTAGCAATTGAGAAGGATTTCTTCCTAGTTGCCAGCATATACGTTATGGGACAAGGGCATGTTAGAACAACTCAACTACAGATTAATCATTGGTAGTTAACATTAATGATTAGCTTCTAGTTGAAGTAACAACTAAAAATATCTGTGTGGGTTCGAAATGTAGCGAGTGAGCAATCTTTACCTGTTGCTTTTACAGCGTATTAGCGCATAGAAATTAGAGGCTTAGATTAAGGATTGCTCATAGGAACATAAGAGGTCATACTTATAACGATGTTCGCTGATGTATTCTGTATTTTTATGATGTCGAAGGGCAAGCAAAGTATTACGTGACCTGTAACGTGACCGTTTTGAGTTGAGAAAAGAAAAGGCTAGTAGTTACTAACTTTCTAGCCTTTATACAATATGGCGCCCCCAGTAGGATTCGAACCTACGACCTGCCCCTTAGGAGGGGGCTGCGCTATCCAACTGTGCCATGGGAGCAACGTGTCGATATTCTACTAAATAAACATCGAGTTTTAAACTTATCCTTTGATTCTAAAGTGGTTTGTGCATCACATCGCCAATTTGAATGCTTGAGGCCAAATCGGGCTGATCCACAGTAAGCTCTGCTTCATTTTCGTAAACTCGCGAAACGGTTAGGGTAATGTCACTTTGCGATACCTTGTTACGCGGCAAACCATATTGGTCGATGAAGGCGGCAGTATGCCAAAGTTGCAACTTATCGCCTTGACGCACGCCGTGTATGCGGCCAAGATCCATCGTCACTGTGTTACCAAACACGGCAACCACTTCTGGCAGGGTAATTTTACACGATACTTCCGACTCCATGTCGAGCATGATGTTGCGACTTACGCGCAGCATCATTTCGCCAAAAGTGGAAGCCCAGAAGCGGGCGCTACGAGTGTCCACTTGGCTGGTTTTGGCAAATGGCCATTTGGCCACTTCACGGTAACTTTTCGCGTAAATCTCGTTGCCGGTTTTGCCGTCGTAGACTTTCATTTCCAGCGCAAACTGGCGGTTAATGATATCGTCCGCCAGCAACTTCGATTCTATGGTCGCCGTCAGGTCGGTAATTTCTCCCCCAATGATGTATTGAGCACCTGCATCTTGCGCAATCATTTTGATCCGCTCAGGATTGCGCTTGTCTATCGCATAATCGGTGGTGCCAACGGAAACGAAGCTTTTCGATTGTTGGTCAAATTGCTTGTTGAGCACTTGGCTGAAATCATCACCCACCTTATAAATTTGCCCCATCACCGCTTGCTGTGGGGAGAGCAGCTCGACGTTGCCGACGAGCAGCGTCTTTTTGTATTGGCTGACATGGCAACCATTTGCCGACGGATAGATGTCGACTCGGGCTTTAATCTCAACCTTGTTGCCACGTGTGCGCTGGGACTCGATTAAGATGTAGCGTACTTCATGGTTTGTAAACTGATATTCCGTGCGACCATCTTCTAAATAGGGACGTAAGTTGCTCAGGCTACCTATGTCCGCGCCGGAAAAAGTTACCGCTTTATACAAGGCATCTTCCAGAGCGTGTATCCGTGCTACTTCTTCGGAGGAAACAATGGTGGCAACCCCTGTCACCTCGTACCAAGACGCATGAGCTTTGATGGAGGAAAGCATCATCAAAGTTATTGAAATAAAACCAAGTATAAGTTTTTTCATTACAGTATTACCAAGTGGGTACAAATATTGCTTTACATTTTTCAGCTGTATTTGGATGTCGTTTTCGTCTTGTTGCAGAGATAGAAAAGCAAAGACTGTTCCAAGATTGTAAACCAGCAGGAATACAAAAGCAGTCTTATTGGACATCTGAGATTATCTGGAGACTAACCCATGAAAAAATGGCTTGTTGTCGCGTCTGTCATGGCCTTGAGCTCATGCGCGTACTCACCGATTTACAACGGTAAAGAACCTTACTCGGGTAGTCAGTTTATGCTGATGGAAAGCCCTCGTCATACCATGGATTTTTTCGTGGAAAGCTTGACGGAAGATTTGATCCTTTCAAATACCAGCGTTTCTGCGCGAACCCCAATTGCCGTTACCTCGTTTGTCGACCTGCAAAATATGGATGCCACCAACTGGCTGGGGAATTCGGTTTCCGAAGGATTTATTTATCAGTTGCAGCGTCGTGGTTTTAAAGTGGTAGATTTTAAAACCACAGGTTCAATTCAGGTTACCCAGCAGGGCGATTTTGCTCTGAGTCGTGATTGGAAAGATTTAGCGCAAGAGCAAGAGATTCAATACGTGTTGACAGGCACGATGCTGCGCCAAGAGGGCGGTGTGTTAGTCAATGCTCGCGTGGTTGGCATGCAAACACGAGTGGTGGTTGCTTCGGCACAAGGTTTCCTCCCGGCGGATCGAATTGGCCGCGACTTAGATACGCTCAACAGTATTCGTACTCAAGATGGTGTGATTATTCGCTCCGATCCAACGATCCGTCAGCCTTACACGGTTATCTTGCGTCCATAGGAGTTGGTAATGAAAAAGTTCTTATTTCTCTTGGCTGCTTTTTTGCTTAGTGCTTGTCAGCCATTGCAACAAATTCGTCAGGAAGAGATCTTGGTGGCCGTTGGTTACGCCAGCATCAGTGAACAAACCGGACGAAATGACGAAGAAAAGCGCGTGCGCGCGATGAGAGCTTCAAAAATTGATGCATACCGCGAGCTGGCTGAGCAAGTGTACGGCATGCGAGTCAGTGGCCGAGCGCAGTTAGAGGATCAACGACTTGGCGTCGAGAACACCTCCGGCGCGGTCGATGGGGTGATACGCGGTGCGGAGGTTGTGCGCAGTTACCCTGTCGGGGATAGTTATGTCACTGAACTGCGTTTAGACATTCGCAAAATGGACAAATTGCGTGACTACGGCGAAGTGCAACAAGTGCCGGAGAAACGTCAGCAAACACTTTTCTAGACAGTCCAATCCAGATAAGCAGCAGATAATCTCTAGTCAGGCGGCCCACACATGGGTCGCTTTTTTTGCTTAGTCAGTATGAATAAAACAAGGTCAGTATGAATAAAACAAGTAATAGCAAAACGAACAGCAAAGGGAGTTAATCAGCGGGGCATCAAGGAGTGAGACGAGAAAGATGAATTAGTACAATTAACTTTAGGCTTTGATATTGGTACCTAAAGTTGAAATAGTATGAGTTTTACCGCCAGCGTTATAAGTCATGCCGACTTTTCCGTGGCTTTGCTGAAGCATATTATTGAGTTTGTTAAAACTGGATTGTGCTCGATTAAGTGCATCGCCATTGATCTGATTGATCTGCTGGCAATCCAGAATGATCGATTGAATACTGGCGACCTTCTCTTTCAATTGAGGATCATCGGTAAGTTGCTTGACGTGCGGGTGAGAGGCAATTCGATGGTCGGTTTGTTGTAGTCGACCAATGAGCGTCATTTTTTCTTTGGCAATTTTCTCAATATCAACAGATACGCGGCTAGCAATCACTTTGCTTTCCTGTTCCAACAATAAAGAGAGAGCTTTAGCGCTTTCGTATTGAAACTCCACTAAATCAACTAAAGCAGCCATGATTACCTACCTTGACTACGCTTTGATACGATCAGCCAGTTCATTTTCAAACTTCATCATACTATCAGCCAGTTTTTCAGGATCGACTTTGTAAGAGCCGTTTGCAATGGCTTCTTTGATCGCGGCAACTTTTGCAGCATCAAATGCCGGTTTGGCGGCCATATCCTGATGGAGTTGTCCGATATCGCGACTTTGTTGACTCAGCGAGACGGCGTCTTGCGCAACAGGACTCTTTTTTGCTTCGGTGCGCGTCTCCGCCAACGAGCTAGAATCTGTACGCGCAGCGCTACGACTGTTCGTCGTCATCACTTGTCCTGAACGTATGTTATCGATACTTGCCATATATAAACCTTAATTACGAAGTAACTGAACTCGTACACACAGTATCGACACACCAAGCCAATACTTTAGAAAAAATTTGTCTTTTGTTTAACTAGCAGGAATCGGGCCTGAATTCAACCGCGCTTATCATACCACTTCAGCGACTTAAGGCGCGAAACGGTTAGAACTGAACGGTGACTTCGGCAATACCGCTGACAATGCCTTCGATTATACGTTGTGATTTGTCATTTTTCACTCTGACCTGTTCACCCGCCGCGCCATCTTGTAATGCGGTCCCCAGAGTTGTGATGACCATCCCATCTTGGCTGGCCTTGATAATCACCTTTTCATTGCGACAGACCACACAGACATCACCACGTTCTATCACGTTTCCCAATCGAACAGTGCGTTTGACTTTAGCTCCAACCACCTGTGAGCTGTCGGCAAAGCCTTCTTTACGAAAGCGCTGCAACTCGATCATCTCATGTTTTACATCGCCAAGGGAGATAATCTCTCCTCGGGCAAGGGTTCGTGTGGCAACCACCATAGGAATAGCGATGGACAAGCGGACAGGGACATACACTTGCCAATCGTCTGAGGGGCATTCGACCAGTACATTAATGTTGCTGCGATTGGCGTTATCTGAGTTAGCACTTGTACTCAAAGCAACCGGGCAATCGGTGGCTTTTATTCTACTATCAATATTAGCGGCACTCACTGACAGCTCACCACCAGGGGGCTGTTCAACGTTGGCTAAAATGTGCTCTTCCGCCGCTAACTGTATCTGTTTTATTTGATTTTCTGTGGCTGCATGAGCAAAAAAACTAAACAAAGTTAGCAAAATGCCGATAGACTTAGCGTAACTTTTGAAGAAAGCTCTACACTTAGAGATGGTAAATGAATATAAACAAGTATTAGAGTGTGCCATTCTGTTTCTCTGGTGTTATACAGCTGTAATTTTAGAGTATCACTTTTAATCGAAAAGTTTGAGATGGAGATGAGCTTATGACGGGTATTCTTGATTCTGTGAATCAGCGTACGCAACTCGTCGGTCAGAATCGATTGGAATTGTTGACCTTTCGTTTAATGGGCCGCCAGCGTTATGGTATTAACGTATTTAAAGTAAAAGAAGTCTTGCAATGCCCTAAGCTTACTTCAATGCCAAATCTGCACCGTTTAGTTAAAGGTGTCGCTCATATCCGTGGCCATACTGTTTCTGTCATCGATTTGAGTTTGGCGATTGGTGGCCGACCAACAACCGACATCGACAAATGTTTTGTCGTTATCGCGGAGTTCAACCGAACCATTCAAGCATTTTTGGTTACTTCGGTTGAGCGCATAATTAACATGCACTGGGAAGCGATTCTACCACCACCAGATGGGGCGGGTAGAGCAAACTACCTGACCGCGGTCACCAACATTGACAACGAACTGGTTGAAATTCTCGACGTTGAGAAAATCCTTGCAGAAATTGCGCCAGTGGATGAAACAATGGACTCTTCCATCGGTGAAGAGATAGCCAAAGTTGAGACGGAAAAAGCACTGGTTCGTCGTATTTTGATTGCAGATGACTCCACGGTTGCGCGCAAGCAGGTTGAGCGTGCGATCACCAATATCGGCTTTGATTGTGTCTCGGTGAAAGACGGCAAAGAAGCGTATGATAAGTTGTTAGAAATGGCATCTGAAGGACCAGTTCGAGACCAAATTTCTCTGGTGATCTCTGATATCGAAATGCCAGAAATGGACGGCTACACGCTGACGGCAGAAATTCGCCGCAATGCGGATTTGAAAGATTTGTATGTTATTCTTCACTCGTCACTGAGCGGCGTTTTTAATCAAGCGATGGTGGAGAGAGTGGGTGCAAATGCGTTTATCGCAAAATTTAACCCAGATGAACTTGGGAATGCGGTTAAAACTGCACTAACAAAATAAAAGAGACATTAATGACTGCTATTACAATCAGTGATCAAGAGTATCGCGACTTCAGCCGTTTTTTGGAATCTCAGTGTGGTATCGTGCTGGGCGACAGCAAGCAGTATTTGGTACGCAGTCGTCTTAGCCCATTAGTAACCAAATTTAAGCTCGCTTCGTTGTCTGATTTGTTGAGAGATGTCGTGACGGGGCGTAACCGAGAACTACGTGTTGCCGCCGTTGATGCAATGACAACCAACGAAACTCTGTGGTTTAGGGACACCTATCCGTTTACTGTTTTGGCGGAAAAACTTTTGCCTGAGATTGCGGCAAATAAACGTCCGATAAAAATTTGGTCTGCCGCTAGTTCATCAGGGCAAGAACCGTATTCTATGGCGATGACGGTGTTGGAAACACAGCAACGTAAGCCAGGTATGCTGCAAAGTGTGTCGATTACGGCAACCGATATCTCAGCCAGTATGTTGGACATGTGCCGGGCCGGGATCTACGATAATTTGGCCTTGGGGCGGGGATTGTCCCCGGAGCGCCGCCGCACCTTTTTTGAAGACACGGGCGATGGTCGCATGAAGGTTAAAGACAACGTTAAGCGCTTGGTTAACTTTCGCCCGCAAAACTTGATGGACAGCTACGCCTTGTTGGGTAAGTTCGATATTATTTTTTGCCGTAACGTGTTGATTTATTTTTCTCCGGATATGAAATCTAAAGTGTTGAACCAAATGGCGAACAGTTTGAACCCCGGTGGCTATTTGTTGCTTGGTGCTTCGGAGTCGTTGACAGGTTTAACCGACAGATTTGAAATGGTTCGCTGTAACCCTGGCATCATCTACAAATTGAAATAGTGGAAACTCTTCTACTTTTCTTTTCAAACTAGCCTGGCATGTTGTCAGGCTTTTATATTGTGCGCCGAGCATGGCGTTGATCTAGGAGGTGAAAGTCCTCTACGGGCTCAGTCGAGCGAGAACCGTTAGCCTATGCAAGGGTGTTCACCGTGAGGTGAAACCTGAAGGAAGCAAACGGCAAAACTTGGTTGTGACGAACAGAAACCTGATAGTAGGCCTGTACAACTTGGGTAACCTAGCAATAGATAGAATAGCCCAATGCCTCGACGGGAAGTGTGTATAGGTAAATCAGGCATGACCAAGGGAAAGAGCAACGTCTTACCTCGGGAGAGCTCATTGCCTGTCTCAGATGAGACCAACACAGCAGTGATGTTGTGTGATGGGCAATGAGAAGTCAGCAGAAGGCATAGTACTTTGAGGAAGTACAACTCAAAGGAAGGCCAGAACTGAATATATCAAGAAGCAGTCACTATTTACTCAATGATGTGGAGTCATAGCAAGATGGAAAACATCTCTACGTCCCAATAGGCAATACCGCAAGTAAAGCTCATGGTCACGAAGAATGACAAGCATGATCGGCGTAGAAAGGAGGACGAGTCTTGGTGACCCCCACTCCGCTGATGGAACAAATCAGCTCCTCAGCGAATTTGAACCATGCCCTTCGACGCGTGAAGAAGAACAAGGGGTGCGCAGGTGTCGACAGACTCGACATCACAGCGACCATCTCTAAACTTCGACAAGCTTCAAATGGGCAAGCGCTCCGCCAGAGTCTTCTGGACGGAAGCTACCAACCTCAACCAGTTCTGGGTGTAGAAATCCCCAAGCCGAATGGTGGCGTCAGGCAATTAGGTATCCCTACGGTACTGGATAGGATAGTCCAACAGGCGATCACATCAGTACTGTCAGAGCTCTATGAGCCGACGTTCTCCAACAGCAGCTACGGGTTCAGGCCGAACCGCAGTGCGCATCATGCGCTTGCGGCAGCAAGCCGCTATATCAGAGAAGGGCGGGGTTATGTAGTGGATATCGATCTAGCCAAATACTTCGACACGGTGAACCATGATAGGCTGATGCACAGATTATCTAAGGACATTAGTGATAAACGAGTATTAAAGCTCATCAGGTCCTATCTACAGGCAGGCTTAATGCGAGATGGGTTAGTAGAGCGAAGACAACGAGGAACACCACAGGGTGGGCCATTATCTCCGTTACTTTCCAATATTGTATTAGATGAACTGGACAAAGAGTTAGAGCGAAGAGGGCATAAGTTCTGTCGATATGCAGATGACTGCCAAATCTACGTTCTTAGTGAGGAAGCCGCCCATCGAGTCAAAGAGTCGATAACGGAGTTCTTGGAGCAGAAGCTAAAGCTCACGGTAAATCGTGAGAAAAGTGCAGCAACAAGAGTGACGGAGCGAGCTTACCTAAGCCATAGCTTCAAGATAGACGGAACCCTCCAGATATCAAAATCGGCACAAGCTCAAATGAAGAAGCGAGTGCGGAAAATAACGAAGCGAAATCGAGGTCGAGAGTTGTCGGTAATCCTCACCGAGTTAACCCAATACCTACGAGGTTGGCAGCACTACTTCAAGCTCGCCATAGGTCAAAGTGCGATGCAGCGCTTAGACGAATGGATACGGCGTCGGTTGAGATGCTACCGCCTGAAACAGCGCAAACGCAGATACAGCATAGCGACATGGTTACAACGACAAGGTGTAACAGAGCGAAATGCGTGGAAGCTGGCGATGTCAGATAAAGGGTGGTGGCGCTTAGCACTCTCGCCCCAGTTGAATCACGCAATGCCAATCAAATGGTTCGAGGAGAGGGGGCTTTACTCATTGAGAGATGGGTATGAGTCACTAAAAGTGTATTCGGAACCGCCGTATGCGACCCACGCTTGTACGGTGGTGTGAGAGGACGGAGGCCGTGAGGCCTCCTCCTACTCGATTGCCCTTTCTCAGCTTTTTCTCTCTACCCTTTTCTTGAGCCTGTATCCGTCTGCGTATATCTTTAGTTTAAGTCTGAGTAAGCGGATCTACGACATTCCATCTGCATACTTGGCTTAGTAATTGCTTACTTTTTCATGGACTGGATAAATTTGAATTGCACGCATTGGCACGCTCTTTGCTTTTATTTGGTTAGTAACGGTCAGTTCTTTTTGTAGAGGCGCATATGGCTATCTCCTTTGACAATGCACTAGGCATCCACCAGTACACGGTGGGAGTACGTGAACGCAATGCCGAGGTTATCTCGACCAACATTGCGCAAGCGAACACGCCTGGATACAAAGCAAGAGGTTTAGACTTTGCGAAGGAGTTACAGGCGGCAAGTTCGGGGGCAAGTATTGGTCTTAGCCGTACGGACAGTCGGCATATTCCTGCCACTACAACGGTGATGGGGGAAAAACTTTATCGCCTTCCGACCCAACCGGACACCGGAGATGGCAACACGGTGGATTTGGATTTAGAGCGTAACCTGTTTATGCAAAACCAGATTCGCCATCAAGCCTCACTGGATTTTCTGGGCGGTAAATTTAAGAACTTAACCAAAGCGATTAAAGGAGGTAACTAGATGAGCTTGTTCAATGTGTTCAATGTAACTGGTTCTGCAATGAGTGCTGAGTCTGTTCGTCTAAATACCACTTCAAGCAACTTGGCCAACGCCGACAGTGTCAGCAGCTCTGCAAAAGACACTTATAAAGCGCGCCATGCTGTGTTTGGCGCTGAGTTAAGTAATGCCATGTATAATCGTGGCGATACAGTGCCGGTGCAAGTGCTCGGTATTGTGGAAAGTGATAAACCGTTGACCGCGGAATATAACCCTGAACATCCATTGGCAAATGATGAAGGTTACATTTACAAACCGAACGTTAATGTCATGGAAGAAATGGCCAATATGATTTCTGCCTCCCGTTCATACCAAACGAATGTTCAGGTAGCAGATGCGAGTAAACAAATGCTGCTGCGTACGCTGCAGATGGGTCAATAAGGATAAGGAGTTAACGTATGGCCGGAATCAATAACGTTGGTCAAAGCGGCTTGTCCTATATCGACCAGCTTAAGAGTTTGCAAGAGAGCAAAAAGCCGACGGCAACCACGGGTAAACAGGATCTTAAACAAGAGGACTTTTTATCCTTGCTGACTAAGCAATTGGCTCAACAGGACCCTTTTAAGCCGGTCAGTAATGACCAGATGATTGCGCAAATGGCTTCATTTGCGACCGTTGATGGCATTGGCAAGATGAACACTCAGTTTGAGAGTCTCAACTCGTCAATGACGTCCAACCAAGCATTGCAAGCGTCTTCTTTAGTGGGGCGTGATGTGTTGGTGCCAGGCGCGGCGGGTATGAAGCAGGAAGAGGCAGGCATGCCTGCCATGGTCAAACTACCACAAGCTATGGATAACGTGATTGTGCGAGTGGAAAACGAGATTGGCCAATTAATTCGTACCTTTGAGGTGGGGGCGAAACCTGCGGGAGATAACCGTGTCGAATGGGACGGTAAAGATGAAAACGGTAATCCATTGCCGGCTGGCAAATACAAAGTGAAAGCATCCGGTTTGCTGGATGGTCAGGCGACTGACTTCCCGGTTTCAACCTATGCCAACGTGAACAGTGTTCTGCTGGGTAAAGGCGATGGTAACGTACTGCTCAATCTGGCTGGCTTTGATTCGCCAGTTCGACTTGCTGAAGTACTCGAAGTTGGCAAAGCGTAATCTACGCTGGCTGGATTAAGGAGATTTTGGAATGTCATATGTATCTTTAAGCGGTTTGTCCGCAGCTCAGTTAGATCTGAACACCACGAGTAACAACATTGCCAACGCCAACACATATGGCTTTAAGGAGTCGCGTGCTGAGTTTGGTGATGTTTATTCAAATTCTCTATTTACCAATGCGAAAACCACCGCTGGCGGTGGTGTACAAGCAAACCAAGTTGCGCAGCAATTCCATGAAGGTTCCAGTATTTATACCAACAACCCAATGGATTTGCGTATTGGCGGCACGGGTTTCTTTGCCGTGGCAAAAGACAGAATGGTACCGAATCAGAACGAGCTAACCCGTAACGGTGCTTTTCATCTGAACAAGAGCAACTATATGGTCACGGCAAATGATGAATATTTGCTGGGCTATCAGGTTGATCCTGAGAGCGGTGATGTCACCTCTTACGAACCACAACCTATTAACATTCCGGCGGAATTTGGCAAGCCAAAGCAGACGGCAAATGTAACGGTTGGGGTGAACTTACCAGCAAGTGGTGCGATTAAAGATCCTCTCGCGTTTAATTTCGAGGATCCTGATACTTATAACCGTTCAACGTCTTCAACCATTTATGACTCTATGGGTCAGTCGTACAAACTGACGACTTACTACCTGAAAGATCAGACGCAACCGAACACCTGGCAAACCTACTACACGGTAACGGATAGCCAAGGTGAGAAGCCAGTCAATATCACAGGTGGTGATGCAACTAACGCAACGGGTCATGTTGGGCATACGATTAAGTTCAATAATGATGGTACGCTTGCCAGCTTAAACAATGGGCAGCCGATTGTGACTGACCAACTCGGTGCGGGCGTTAACCCAATTGATATGAATGGTGGTGATCCGACGCAAGTGCTGAATTTTGATCTCAACTCTTCCACCCAGTTTGCTGCTCCGTTTGAGCTGACTAAGTTTGACGAAGATGGCGCGACAACGGGTTTTTTAACCAAAGTGGACTTTGATGAAAGTGGCAGTATTTACGGCACTTATTCAAATGGTGAGAGCGTTACTTTAGGTCGAGTTGCTTTAGTTCGTGTACCGAATGAGCAAGGTTTGGACAAAAAAGGTGGCACACAGTGGAACTCTACCAATAACTCCGGGGATAAAATCTGGGGTGAATCGAACAAAGGTTCATTTGGTACCGTTTCTAGTGGTTCTTTGGAGCAGTCCAACATCGATATGACGCAAGAATTAGTGGATCTGATTTCAGCTCAGCGTAACTTCCAAGCAAACTCACGTGCGCTTGAAGTGCATAACCAGTTGCAACAGAATATCTTGCAGATTCGTTAATCGTTTTATTCATGACATTCATCTGGTGCTTAACCTGGACGACCTCACCCAGGTTAAGCCTTGTTTCTTCTCTGCCCCTTAACCATCATCTCGATTGCCTCTTGCTTGCCGCCCGGCATGCCGCTGAGTAATTTTCCGACCAATGTGTTTGCCTCTTGCTTACATTTCTAACGCATCCATTTGATATTTAAATGAAAAATAAACTGGCATGATGATTGCTTTTCTGATCCTAGAATTCGATTTCAGGAGCAGATTATGGATCGTGCACTCTTTCTAGCCATGAGCGGCGCTAAACAAAATATGCAAGCGTTGCAACTGCGTGCCAACAACCTAGCAAACGTCAGTACCACTGGCTTTCGTGCTGATTTGGCACAAGCTCGGTCAATGCAAGCGTATGGCGAAGGCTTACCGACTCGTGTATTTAGTATGACGGAGCGTCCAGGACATAATTTTGCTCAGGGCAGTGTGATTACAACAGGTCGCGATATGGACATCACCGTTGAAGGTGATGGTTGGATTGCGGTCATGGACAAGATTGGTAAAGAGGGGTTGACCCGCAATGGCAATCTGAAAGTGGATCAAAATGGTTTACTGACCAATGCCAACGGGCATCTGGTGCTTGGCGAGGGCGGAGCACCGATCACGATTCCCTTACCGATCAGTAAGATCGAAATTGGCAGAGATGGCACCATTTCTGTGTTGCCGCAAGGCGCGCCTGCCGAAGAAATGGAACAGATAGACCGTGTGAAGCTTGTCAAAACCGACAACAGCACGCTGTTTAAAGATACCAACGGACTGTTCCGTCACAAAGATCCCAATCAAGCGTACGAAGCCGATGCTACTGTGCAAATCATGACTGGCGCCATTGAGGGTAGCAACGTGAATGCCGTCGGCGAGATGACCGCGCTGATTGACCTGCAAAGACAATTTGAAATGCAGGTGAAAATGATGAGCACGGCAGAAGAGCTGGACAAAGCGTCCGATTCACTGCTTCGTATGAGCTAACAGAGTAAGGGTTAAATTATGCATCCGGCACTATGGGTAAGTAAGACAGGGCTCGACGCTCAGCAAACCAACATTGCAACCATTTCAAACAACCTGGCTAACGCCTCAACCATCGGTTTTAAAAAGAGTCGTGCGGTGTTTGAAGATCTGTTTTATCAGAATATCAATCAGCCCGGCGGCCAATCGTCGCAAAATACGGAATTGCCAAGTGGCCTGATGCTTGGCGCGGGTTCGAAAGTGGTGGCAACGCAAAAAGTGCACACCCACGGCAACGCGCAAACGACAACCAACGCACTGGATTTGATGGTGGAAGGCGATGGTTTTTTCCAAATCACCATGCCAGACGGCAACATTGGTTATACCCGCAATGGCCAGTTCACCCTCAATGGCGAAGGGGTGGTGGTGACTTCGGGATCCGGTTACCCGCTGGAGCCAGAAATTGTGATTCCCGAGGACGCCATTTCGATTACCGTCGGTACCGATGGTGAAGTGTCAGTGCGAATCCGCGGTCAGCAAGATAACCAAGTTGTGGGCCAGATAACCATCACCGATTTTGTTAACCCAGGTGGTTTAGAGCCCATTGGTCAAAACCTTTACTTACCCACTGGCGCAAGTGGTGATCCGCAGCAAGGGGTCCCTGGCTTGGATGGTTTAGGCGAAGTGCGTCAGTCAATGCTGGAAACGTCCAACGTAAACGTGACGGAAGAGCTGGTGAATATGATCGAAGCACAACGCGTCTACGAGATGAACTCAAAAGTGATTTCGTCAGTCGATAAGATGATGAGCTTCGTTAACCAACAGTTGTAATCGTACTTAGCTTGAGATGAACCAGAGGGAGATTGCTATGAAACGCTTAAGTCTGATTGCATTGGTGGCAGTGATGAGCGGTTGTACGATGTTAGAACCGATCGAAACCAGCGAAGTGAGCCAAGCCACGACCGTCGTTGATGCAGTTGAAGGCGACAAATCTAAAGACCAAAGTACGGGTATTGTTGATACCTTGCGTGGTCGTAGCGATCCGGTCGCTGGTGACCCGGCTTGGGCACCCATCCATCCAAATCAAAAGCCCGAGCATTACGCCGCGGCCACGGGCTCTCTGTTTAGCGCCGATCACATCTCTGATCTGTATGATGACTCCAAACCACGTGGTCTTGGCGACATTATTACCGTGTTGTTAGATGAAACCACCAATGCGTCGAAAAGTGCCAATGCCGGGCTATCAAAGAGTAATGATGCCAGCATGGATCCACTGCAAGTGGGTGGGCAAGAGCTGAAAATTGATGGTAAATACAATTTTTCCTACAACTTGAGCAACGCCAACAGCTTTACCGGTGACGCTTCTGCCAATCAGAGTAACAGCATCAGCGGCTCAATCACGGTTGAAGTGATTGAAGTGTTGGCAAACGGCAACCTCGTGGTCCGCGGTGAGAAGTGGTTAACCCTCAATACGGGCGACGAGTACATTCGTCTTAGCGGTACCATTCGTCCCGACGATATCGATTTTGACAACACGATTGCGTCAAACCGCGTCTCTAACGCAAGAATTCAGTATTCTGGAACCGGAACGCAGCAGGATATGCAGCAACCCGGATTCTTGGCACGATTCTTTAATGTCTCTCTGTAAGTGGCAAACCAGTGGCAATTGAATATGGTCACTGGTTGAGAGAGGAAGGTAAGTAAAGATGAAAAAATTCACCCTGATACTAATGAGTCTGTTAATGACGGTGACTTCGGCACAAGCGGCGCGCATCAAAGATGTCTCCCAGGTCGCGGGGGTAAGAAGTAACCAACTGGTGGGCTATGGCCTAGTATCTGGCTTGCCGGGCACTGGGGAATCGACACCGTTTACCGAACAGAGCTTTAACGCCATGTTGCAAAATTTCGGCATTCAATTGCCTGCGGGCACCAAGCCGAAGATCAAAAACGTTGCCGCCGTGATGGTCACCGCGGAATTGCCACCTTTCTCTAAACCTGGGCAACAAATCGACATTACCGTCTCATCGATTGGCAGTGCCAAAAGTCTGCGCGGCGGCACCTTACTGCAAACCTTCCTCAAAGGCCTAGATGGGCAAGTCTATGCCGTTGCACAAGGCAACTTAGTGGTCAGTGGTTTTAGCGCCACAGGTGCCGATGGCTCAAAAATTGTCGGCAATAACCCAACAGTCGGGATTATTTCCAGCGGTGCGATGGTCGAACGTGAAGTACCCACGCCGTTTGGTCGCGGTGACTTTATCACCTTTAACCTACTCGAATCCGATTTCACTACTGCGCAGCGTATGGCCGATGCGGTCAATAACTTCCTAGGCCCTCAAATGGCCTCAGCAGTGGATGCCACATCGGTGCGAGTTCGTGCGCCTCGTGACATCAGCCAGCGCGTTGCTTTTCTCTCTGCGATCGAGAACTTAGAGTTTGACCCTGCAGATGGTTCAGCAAAAATCATTGTTAACTCGCGCACTGGCACCATTGTGGTCGGTAAACACGTACGTCTAAAACCAGCTGCCGTGACGCATGGTGGCATGACGGTAGCAATCAAAGAGAATCTTAGCGTCAGCCAACCCAATTCCTTCGCTGGTGGCGAGACGGTCGTGGTGCCGAATTCCGATATTTCGGTCACCGAAGAAGAAGGCAAAATGTTCAAGTTTGAACCGGGACTGACATTGGACGACTTAGTCCGTGCGGTCAATCAGGTCGGCGCAGCCCCTTCGGATCTGATGGCGATTTTGCAAGCGCTCAAGCAAGCAGGTGCCATTGAAGGACAACTGATCATCATCTGATGGTTCGGAGAAGCAAGCATGATCAACAACGCAAATGACATCGGCTTTATTCACGACATCAGCAGCCTAGACAAGCTGCGCCAACAAGCGGTTGGCGGTGATGAGGCGCATGAACAGGAAGCGCTGAAAGCCGCGGCCAAGCAGTTTGAATCGATTTTTACCTCGATGCTGTTTAAATCCATGCGTGATGCTAATGCGGGCTTTGAGTCGGATCTGATGAATAGCCAAAACGAGCAGTTCTATCGCCAGATGCTGGATGAGCAGATGGCCAGCGAACTGAGTTCATCCGGATCATTGGGTTTAGCGGACATGATTGTTGCCCAGCTTAGCGCGAACAAAGGCGTGGATAAAAACGAGCTGGCGATGCGAGAAGCCGGCAAAGAAGCGCCATTGAGAATGCCTGTCAATACCAGCAAAGCGCGTGAGATTGAGCAACGCTTAATCGAATCGGGTGAACTGAGTCGCAAAGAGACGGCTCGCTTTGATTCACCAGAGTCGTTCGTTCAGTCGATGCGCCCTTATGCTGAGCGCGCCGCCAAAACCTTGGGCGTAGAACCTAGTTTACTGTTAGCGCAAGCGGCGCTAGAAACTGGATGGGGGCAGAAGGTAGTGAAAAATGCCCGCAACAGCAGTAATAACCTGTTCAACATTAAGGCGGATCGCAGTTGGCGAGGTGAGCAAGTGCGCACGCAAACACTCGAATTCCATGACAACACGCCAGTGAAAGAGACCGCGTCCTTCCGCGCTTATAACTCATTTGCCGACAGCTTCAACGACTATGTGGCGTTCCTCAATCAGAATCCTCGCTATCAAGTGGCTTTGCAGCACAATGGCGATTCTGAAGCGTTCATCCGTGGTATTCACCGGGCCGGATACGCAACCGATCCTGATTACGCTGAGAAGGTACTCAGCGTAAAAGAACGGATAGAAAACATGTAAATTCCACGCGAGGGCCTGAGTAAAATCAGGCCCTTATTCTTTGTGTAAACAGCGTTTCCCTCTATTGGCATACCTTTTGCTTTATTGTGTTCAGGTACTCAGTTTTTACTGATTTGATTGAGTTTTTGGGGGCACGTATGGCGTCGGATCTTCTGAATGTAGGTACTCAGAGCGTACTTACGGCTCAGAGACAGTTAAACACCACCGGTCATAACATTTCTAACGTCAATACAGAAGGTTATAGCCGTCAGTCTGTGGTTCAGGCGACCAACGACCCGCGTCAATTTGGCGGCTCTACCTACGGCATGGGCGTGCATGTGGAAAATGTTCGCCGCTCATGGGACCAGTTTGCCGTCAATGAACTCAATCTCTCTGCCACCAACTATGCCAACAAGAGCGACGTCGAAGCCAACTTAGAGATGCTTTCCGGTATGCTCTCTTCTGTGGCGTCGAAGAAAATTCCAGAAAACCTCAATGAATGGTTTGATGCCCTAAAAACGTTGGCGGACAGCCCTAACGACATGGGTGCACGTAAAGTATTGCTTGAAAAAGCGAGAATTATTGCTGAAACGGTGAACGGTTTTCACGAAACGGTGCGCCAGCAGTATGACGTGACCAATAAAAAGCTGGATATGGGTATCGAGCGCATCAACCAGATCGCGGTGGAAATTCGCGACATTCATCGCTTAATGATGCGTACCCCCGGGCAGCACAATGATTTGATGGACCAGCATGAAAAGTTGGTTAAAGAGCTCTCTGAGTACACCAAAGTCACCGTCACGCCACGCTCAAACGCGGAAGGCTTCAACATTCATATCGGCAACGGCCACACTTTGGTATCAGGTACTGAAGCAAGTCAGCTTAAGATGATCGGTGGCTATCCAGACGTTCATCAACGCCGTCTTGCCATCTACGAAGGCAATTCTCTGAAACCGATTAAAAGTGTTGCCTTAGACGGTAAGCTCGGCGCCATGCTGGATATGCGTGATAATCAGATCCCACATGTCATGGATGAAATGGGCAGAATGGCGGCAGCATTTTCGAATGAAGTCAACCTGTTACAAAAACAAGGCTTGGACTTGCGTGGCAACATCGGTGGGCTGATTTTTACCGATGTCAACTCGGAGTTAATTGCCAAATCGCGCGCGGTGGCTGCGCCGGATTCAACGGCTGAAGTCGCCGTCTTCATCAATGACATTGCCGCCTTACAGGGCGGCGAGTATGCCCTGCGCTATGATGGCAGTAACTACACCGTGACCAAACCGTCTGGTGAAACCGTTACGGTTTCACTCGATTCTGCTAAGTCCGCTTTCTATCTGGACGGCATGCGGGTTGAAGTGCGCAACGAGCCGAAATCAGGTGAAAAGATCCTCTTGCGCCCGACGCGAAATTCGGCGGCACAGATGAAGGTGGAAACCAATGATGCCAATACCATTGCCGCGCAGAGCTACGAAGCTTCCACGACTTTTGCTCAGGGCACCGCTCAGTTCCACATTCTGGCAGCCGGTGACTTGCGTGAATTTGAGGTGATTGTATCGCCCAAGGGCGATCAGTTTGCCGTGATTGACACCAAAGGCAACGTGGTGCGCAGCCCAGCGCCTTATCCAACTGATGGGCCGATCTCCGTGGTGCTGCCTTCCAACCACCCGAGCTACAAAGACGGCAAAGAAACGGTGTTTGAGTTGACCCCCGGTGCGCTGGCAAACGATAAGTTCACGGCAAACCTTGTCCCTTCGGACGGTGATAACGGCAACCTGAGAAAAATGCAGCAAATTCAGTTGGACAAAAAAATGGACGGCAATAAGTCGACCATTTTGGATGTGTATCACAACCTCAATACCAACGTAGGATTACGCAACTCAACGGCGACGCGCCTCGCGACCATCGCCCAGCACGAGAATGAAGCGGCGCAAGAGAGAGTGGCGGCGATTTCCGGGGTCAACTTGGATGAAGAGGCGTCTAACATGATGCGTTTTCAGCAAGCCTACATGGCATCGTCACGCATCATGCAGGCCGCCAACGATACCTTTAACACCATTTTGCAATTGAGATAGAGAGGAGACGGTAGATGATTTCACGTATTGCCAGCTTCCATAACTATCAGTCCGTTCAGAATGACTTGCGCCGAATGGAAAATAAAATCCATCACAATCAAGCGCAACTGGCTTCGGGCAAAAAGTTGCTCTCGCCGAGCGATGATCCGCTGGCGACGCACTACATTCAAAATATCGGCCAGCAGGCTGAGCAACTCAAACAGTATTTAGACGCGATTGTGCTGGTGCGCAACCGCCTAGAACAGCATGAAGTGAATGTGGCAAACCAAGAGCAGTTTGCCGATGAAGCCAAACGCACGGTAATGGAAATGATTAACGGTGCTTTGTCGCCGGAAGATCGAATGGCCAAAAAACGTGAAATAGAGGAACTGGCAAACAATTTCCTCTATTTGGCAAACGCACAGGATGAATCCGGCAACTACACCTTTGCTGGAACCAAATCGAAGACCCAGCCTTTTTTCCGTGATTACGATGGCAGCGTCACCTATTCCGGTGACGACTACCAACGCAAAATGCGTATTTCGGCCAGTTTAGAAATGGCGATGAACGATCCTGGCAGCAAGTTATTTATGGATATCCCGAACCCATTTGGTGATTACGAACCCGAATACCAGCTGCAAAATGCGTCTGAATTGCTGCTCGATAAAGCCGTCAATGAGGACTATTTCGACAAGTCGAACTATCGTGTCACCTTTGTCGACATGAGTAATGGCAAATGGGGCTATCAGTTGGAGAAAGATGGCAGTGTGGTGGCCGCCGATGAGTTTAACGCCAGCACTGGGATCAAATACAACGATTTGACGATTGATTTGCGTGGGCAAATCAAACGGGGAGATGTGATCGAGCTTAAACCTCGTGAACATTTCTCGATTTTTGACAGTTTTAAAAATGCGGCGAAGTATTCCGATGCCTCGGTCTCGGATGCCAACGCAACAGCGAAGTTGCATCAGGTGACTGAGGAATTTCATGCGGCTTTCATCCATTTAAACAAAGCCCGTACTGATATAGGTGCGCGCCTGAGTACCTTGGATATCCAAGAGCAGCAGCATGAAGACTTCAATCTATCTCTGAGTAAAGCTAAGAGTAACTTTGAAGACCTGGACTACTCCAAAGCAATTATTGAGTTCAATGAGAATTCCAGAGCATTGCAAGCTTCGCAGCTCGCGTTTGGTAAAACCAAAGATCTGACTCTGTTTAACTACTTATAAATGTCCAATATAAGTCGTAGCTGATTCGTTTAGCCGCCTCGATTGATGCCTTATGTGCCAAGCCTTAAGCGCGGATAGAGATGGAATAAGTTTGCCGCTTTGAAGTTCGCCTTTAAAAACGGCAAAGCGGCAAGGTGGCAAAGCCGAATGGCAACACAGACAGAAGTGGCCAAAGGACAAAACTCATCGCAACTCTGTTTTTAAGTGATTGTTTTAAAATGATTTAAAAATTTAAGATGATGAGATTAAAAATTGGCACACAAATTGAATTAGATAATTCAGAGTGGATTTACCTGGTTCTAAAAGCTGCCTAAGGCAGTTTTGGCAAGTAATTACGGTCAGTGCTTTTCCAAATGAGAGTAAAGCTGGCCGCTTCGCAGGAGCTTGCGAACTCAGAAGGAGAGCAAAATGGCTGTAACAGTAAGTACTAACGTTTCCGCGATGACCGCCCAACGTTACTTAAACAAAGCGACAGATGACCTCAACGTTTCTATGGAACGTTTGTCCTCTGGTCACAAAATTAACAGTGCCAAAGACGATGCAGCCGGTCTGCAAATCTCTAACCGTTTGACGGCTCAGTCGCGAGGTTTGGATGTGGCAATGCGTAACGCGAACGATGGTATTTCGATTGCGCAGACCGCAGAAGGGGCAATGAACGAGGTCACCTCGGTGTTGCAACGTATGCGTGATTTGTCTATCCAGTCGGCCAACGGCACCAATACGCAAGCAGAGCGTCAGGCGATTAACGAAGAAGCCAATGCCCTGCAAGATGAGATTAACCGTATTGCAGAAACGACCTCTTTCGGTGGTCGACGTTTGCTCAATGGCTCCTTCGGTGATGCGTCCTTCCAAATTGGCTCGAACTCCGGTGAAGCCATGATTATGGGCCTGACCAGTGTTCGCGCAGATGATTTCCGTATGGGCGGTGCCACCTTCCAATCGGAAAACGGCAAAGACCGCAATTGGAGTGTCAGTGCAGATAATGCCGATATGAAGATTGTCTTGCCGATGATGGGCGAAGATGAAGATGGCAACGTTGATGATCTAGAAATCAATATCATGGCCAAAGCGGGTGATGACATTGAAGAACTTGCGACCTACATCAACGGCCAGTCGGATCTGATTAACGCGTCAGTAAGTGAAGACGGCAAACTGCAAATCTTTGTCGCAGAGCCGAACTTAAAAGGTGAAGTATCCATTTCTGGCGGTTTAGCTAAGGATCTTGGTCTTAGCGATGAGCCGTTCAAGACCACGGTACAGGATGTTGATCTGCGTACCGTACAAGGCTCACAAAATGCCATCAGCGTGATTGATGCCGCGCTAAAATACGTCGACTCGCAGCGAGCGGATCTTGGTGCGAAGCAAAACCGTCTGAATCACAGCATTAACAACCTCGCTAACGTGCAGGAAAACGTCGATGCTTCGAACAGTCGAATTAAAGATACCGATTTTGCGAAGGAAACAACGCAAATGACGAAAGCACAAATATTGCAACAAGCAGGTACTTCAATACTTGCTCAAGCAAAACAGTTGCCAAACTCTGCAATGTCACTATTGCAGGGCTAACGGAAGTCCTGTACCAGCTATGGCTCAGACGTGCGCTTATGGTACAGGATGACGTGGCAAACAACTTTACATTGAATGAAAGGCTCTCTCATCTCTCACCTGCCTGACATTATTGATGTGAAGTTGTCCGGTGTGCCGGAAATGTGTTCATTTCTCTTGATCTCCACATTGGCTCTGGCTACCAACCTAGCCCCGGTTCTCTCAAAGGAATGGGGCTTTTTCTTTTTCTCAGTTTCCCTCTAACGAATATTCTTTGGCATCTCTGCCGACATTTATCCTCTTAAGCGCAATTTTCCTACAAGCTGCCGATAAGTGGCAAAACATCACCGCTAACGCTGATAATGACTACCTTTTTCTATTTTCGCCATTCGACATCTTTAAACAAAACTTGAGCGCCAAAGCGCAAGTTTTGCTCAGATTTATTAATCCGATCTCCATTTATTATTTTTTTAAATATTTTGCTAAAGCTTCGGCGTTTGACGTCGTTAATAAAAGTAACTTTGAGAGAACTACTTGGTTTTCCGAGACGTCGGAAACCGTAATATCGGAAAATCAATTGGAGAATTCATCATGGCAGTGAATGTAAATACCAACGTAGCAGCAATGACAGCACAACGTTACCTAAACGGCGCAAACAGCGCACAACAAACGTCGATGGAACGCCTGTCTTCTGGTTTTAAAATCAACAGCGCGAAAGATGACGCAGCGGGTCTGCAAATCTCTAACCGCTTGAATGTACAAAGTCGTGGTTTGGATGTGGCGGTGCGTAACGCCAACGATGGTATCTCCATCGCGCAAACCGCAGAAGGTGCGATGAACGAAACCACCAACATCCTGCAACGTATGCGTGACTTGTCTTTGCAATCGGCTAACGGCTCAAACTCCAAAGCAGAGCGTGTGGCGATTCAAGAAGAAGTGACTGCGCTGAACGACGAGCTGAACCGTATCGCAGAAACCACATCATTTGGTGGTAACAAACTGCTCAACGGCACCTACGGCACCAAATCGATGCAGATTGGTGCGGACAACGGTGAAGCGGTAATGCTGTCTCTGAAAGACATGCGTTCAGACAACCAGATGATGGGTGGCGTTAGCTACCAAGCGGAAGAAGGGAAAGACAAAAACTGGACCGTTTCTGCCGGTGACAACGACCTGACTATCTCACTGACCGACACGTTTGGTAACGAGCAAGAGATCAACATCAACGCGAAAGCGGGCGATGACATCGAAGAGCTGGCTACTTATATCAACGGTCAAACCGACCTGCTGAAAGCGTCTATCGGTGAAGGCGGCAAGCTACAAATCTTCGCGGGTACCAACAAAGTTGACGGTGAAATCTCTTTCTCGGGCAGCCTAGCGGGTGAGCTTGGTATCGGTGACGGCAAAAAAGTGACGGTAGACACCATTGACGTGACCAGCGTGCAAGGTGCGCAAGAGTCGGTGGCAATTCTCGATGCGGCGCTGAAATACGTGGACAGCCACCGTGCGGAGTTGGGGGCGTTCCAGAACCGCTTCAACCACGCAATTAGCAACTTGGACAACATCAATGAGAACGTGAACGCGTCGAAGAGCCGTATCAAAGATACTGACTTCGCCAAAGAGACGACTCAATTGACCAAAACACAAATTCTGTCGCAAGCATCCAGTTCGATTCTTGCTCAGGCGAAACAAGCGCCAAACTCAGCGCTTAGCTTACTGGGTTAGTAGAGATTGAGAAAAAGCTAAGTAAGTGGTTACTTAGCTTTTTCTCCTTAACTGGCAACGATTTCGACATCACGTATATGTCTGGTTTGGCACAAGATGAAAGGAGAGGAATATCGCATAAATGGTTTCAATAAATACCAACGTGTCTGCGATGGTCTCCCAGCGATATCTGGGTAACGCAGCAGGTCAGGTGGCTGAAACCCAAAAAAATCTGAGTTCCGGATCAAGAATCAATAGTGCAAGTGATGATGCTGCAGGCATGCAAATCGCCAATACCTTACATGTGCAAATACGAGGTTTGGATATGGCGCTGACCAATGCAAATAACGCCTATTCAGTGGCACAAACCGCTGAAGGGGCATTGCAGGAAAGCAGTGCGATACTGCAGAGATTACGGTCGCTCTCTTTGCAATCCGCTAACGGCTCGAATACCGACGATGATCGTCAGAGTATGCAGCAGGAAACGGTGATGCTAAAAGATGAAATGGATAGAATCGCTAGAACCACAACCTTTGCCGGTGCTGAATTGTTTAACGGCAAATTTGGTTCTAAAAGTTTTCATCTTGGCGCGAATGCAAACTCCATCACACTGACATTAAACAACATGCGTACCCAGACACCTGAAATGGGCGGGCGTCACTATCTAGCAGATGTGAGTCTCTCCCCTGATTGGCAGGTCGCAAAAGATTCTCGGCAACTCAATTTTACTTATCAGGATGCGGGTGGTGAGGAGCAGAAGATACAGCTTTCCTTAAAACCTGGAGATAATCTTGAAGAAGTTGCGACTTATATCAACGCACACCAAGATGTCGTGAACTCATCGGTAACCCAAGATGGCAGATTGCAGTTGTATGTCTCAAATCGTGACGCGCCAGATGGAGTAGAGATAAGCGGCAGTTTTAACAGTGAAGTAGATATTGAGGAGCATAACGAGATTACTCTCGATGATCTTGATATTAGTACAGTGGGTAACGCTCAACTGGCAGTCGCAGTGTTAGATAGTGCAATTAAATACGTTGATTCTCATCGGAGTGAAATTGGTGGTTTTCAAAACCGAGTATCGGGAACAATGGACAATTTGCAAAATATTCATCGCAATGTCACTGCATCAAAAGGAAGGATAGAGGACGTCGACTTTGCTAGAGAGTCAACTGCTTTAGTAAAATCGCAGTTCCGCCAGCAAGCCACCTCTGCTTTATTGGCTCAGGCCAAACAATCACCAAGCGGCGCGATAGGATTACTGGCATAAACAAAAAACGCTGCAATTTGCAGCGTTTTTTTGTGTTCAGCTCTAAGTAAAAATAATTACTTAGTCACGCGTAGAACTGGCGTTTCACCGACAACCACAGAACCAGAAAGTTTGTTCAACTCTTTGATTTCATCCATGTTAGAGATAACAACAGGAGTTAGGGTTGATTTTGCTTTCTCTTCAAGGAGCGCTAGGTCGAACTCAATCACAGTGTCGCCTGCTTTTACAGTTTGACCTTCTTCTGCGATACGCTTGAAGCCTTCACCTTTCAGCTCAACGGTATCGATCCCGAAGTGAACGAAAAGCTCAACACCATCGTCAGACTCGATAGAGAACGCGTGGTTGGTTTCGAAGATCTTACCGATAGTACCGTTTACAGGAGCAACCATCTTGTTGCCTGCTGGTTTGATAGCGATACCATCGCCGACGATTTTCTCAGCAAAAACAACATCTGGCACATCTTCAATGTTTACGATTTCACCAGACAAAGGTGCGATGATCTCGATTGCACCAGCATCAGCGCTGTCATCAGATACAAGCTTCTTAAGTTTATCAAACAGACCCATTGTGTCATGCTCCTAAGGTTTAGTTTTATTCTGTCGAATTATAGTATACCAATCCGAGTTGTTAGACGACTTTTTTTAGTCGCCTAACGTACTCTATAAACTCGAATTTTGGCTGCAGATTACTTCGCGTGCACTGCGATGAATTTTTCTACACACGCTTCAATTTCTGCAGCGGTTGGCAAGGTAAGAGCTTCTTCTGCCATTGCTTTTACTGCTGCAAAGTTTGCGTTGCGGATTACTTTTTTCACTTTTGGAATTGAGATACCGCTCATAGAGAACTCATCTAGCCCCATCCCTAATAGTAGTAGAGTTGCGCGCTCATCACCCGCTAATTCGCCACACATACCAGTCCATTTGCCTTCAGCATGAGATGCATCAATAACTTGTTTGATAACTGTCAGTACTGCTGGTGAAAGTGGGTTGTAAAGATGAGAAATCATCTCATTACCACGATCAACCGCGAGTGTATACTGGGTCAGATCGTTGGTACCGATTGAGAAGAATGACACTTCTTTGGCTAAGTGATGTGCAATCGCTGCTGCTGCTGGTGTCTCAACCATGACACCGATTTCGATGTTCTCGTCAAAAGCCAAACCTTCAGCACGCAGTTCTGCTTTGTACTCTTCGATAGCCTCTTTCAGTGCGCGAATTTCTTCAACAGAGATGATCATTGGGAACATGATACGCAGTTTACCGTGTGCTGATGCACGCAGAATACCACGTACCTGGTCACGTAGAATTTCACGACGATCCAAGCTAATACGTACAGCGCGCCAGCCAAGGAACGGGTTCATCTCTTTTGGTAGCTCCATGTATGGCAGATCTTTGTCGCCACCGATGTCCATAGTACGGATAATCACCGCTTGACCTTCCATTGCTTGTGCAACTTCTTTGTATGCTTGGTACTGCTCTTCTTCAGTCGGCAGAGCGTCGCGGTCCATGAACAAAAACTCGGTACGATACAGACCAACACCTTCACCGCCGTTGCGGATGATGCCGTCACAGTCTTTCACTGTACCGATATTGCCGCAAACTTCTACACGATGGCCGTCTAGAGTTTCTGCGTGTAGATCTTTCAGTTTCGCCAGCTCTTCTTTCTCAGCAAGGAAAGCTGCTTTGACCGCTTTGGCTTCTTCGAGCTGAGTTTCTGAAGGGTTAACGATAATTTTGTTATTCATCGCGTCAAGAATCAGCATGTCGCCATTTTTAACACGTTTGGTAATGTCGTTTGTACCAACAATGGCTGGCAACTCAAGTGAGCGTGCCATGATCGAAGTATGCGATGTACGACCGCCAATATCACAAGCAAAGCCTAACACGTAGTCTAGGTTGATTTGCGCCGTTTCAGACGGTGTCAGGTCGTAAGCGACCAAGATAACTTGTTCATTGATATCGCTGAGCGAAACAATGTTGATACCAAGGGCGTTTTTGACAAAACGAGAACCGATATCACGGATGTCCGTGGCGCGTTCCTTCAGGTACTCATCATCAAGAGACTCAAGAGCCGTTGCTTGCTCTTCGATAACGGTATGAATTGCGTTATCCGCTGTCATCTTGTCATTCTTGATGAGCGCTAGGATCTCTTCTTCTAGCTCTTCATCTTCAAGAAGCATGATGTGACCTTCGAAGATCGCTTCCTTCTCTTCACCAAACGTTTCTAATGCTTTCTGCTTGATGGTTTCTAGCTGAGCAGAAGATTTGGAACGGGCATCGTAGAAACGCTTAACTTCAGCGTCTACTTGCTCTGCGGTGATAGTGTTAGTGTTTAGGACAATTTCATCTTCTTGAAGTAGTAGTGCTTTACCAATTGCAATACCAGGAGATGCCAGGATGCCTGAAATCATAGCCTTACCTTAAGTTGGTCAAACGTAAACGGGAATGTGTGACTAAATCGCTAACGAAAACTGTAGCCGACTAATCGGATTTTATCTTCAAACAAAGCCATTTAGTTGGCTAAATGGCTTTGTTGAGGAGAACAGGATTAGTGAAGTTGAGCCATAAGAGCAACTAGGTGGTCAACTGCTTGTTTAGCCTGTGGGCCTTCAGCAGAAATTGTAACTACAGTGCCTTTCACTAGGCCAAGAGTTTGCAGTTTGAACAGACTTTTGGCGCTTGCGCTTTTGCCGTTAGAAGTCACAGTGATATCCGCATCAAAAGCTTTTGCTTCTTTTACGAACTGCGCAGCTGGACGAGTGTGAAGACCGTTTTCTGCTGTGATTTCTACTTGCTTCTCGTACATGTGATATACCCCAATTGATTGTATTTTTGTTGATAGTGACAAGTTTTAGCTTAACTGCTTTATTCGATGCCCGCTAGCGACGGGGTACGGTAAGCATGTTGAAGCTGACGCGAGTCAAAATTTTCTGCAACTCGTTACCTAAGAGGTTACATAGTTGTTATAAATTATTTTGAAGCTTAAAATAAAACATCCCGATATTACCAAAGGTGAGGCAGGGATCAACAAAAAAGCCCCTGAATGGGGCTTTTTTAAACGAAAAATTGATTTGGATTCGTATTACTGTTGGTTCTCTTTCTCGGTGAAAATCCCTGCAAAAAGTGCCGTGCTCAGATAACGTTCACCTGAGCTTGGTAGCACAGTTACAATGGTTTTTCCTTCAAATTCAGGCAGTTCAGCAAGGCGGTTTGCCGCAACGACAGCTGCGCCTGACGAAATTCCCGCCAGAATGCCTTCTTCTTCCATCAGGCGACGAGCCATCTCAATCGCTTCGTCTGATGTAACGGTTTCGACGCGGTCAATCATCTCTAAATCTAGGTTGCCAGGAATGAAACCTGCGCCGATACCTTGAATTTTGTGTGGCGCTGGTTTGATTTCCTCACCCGCAAGCGCTTGGCTAATGACAGGAGATTCCGCTGGTTCAACGGCAACAGAGATGATCGCTTTGCCTTTCTCGCCTTTGATGTAACGGCTAGTACCCGTTAATGTACCACCAGTACCCACACCAGCAACGAATACGTCTACCTGGCCATCGGTGGCTTCCCAAATTTCAGGGCCTGTCGTTTTTTCGTGGATCTGTGGGTTAGCTGGGTTATTAAACTGTTGTAGTAGCAGATATTTTTCTGGGTTGCTGGCTACGATCTCTTCGGCTTTGGCGATTGCCCCTTTCATGCCTTTCGCCGCTTCGGTCAGTTCGAGGTTTGCCCCCAGCGCTTTGAGAAGTTTACGACGCTCAAGGCTCATTGATTCTGGCATTGTCAGCGTTAATTTGTAGCCACGAGCAGCGGCGACGAATGCCAACGCAACACCGGTATTTCCGCTGGTTGGCTCGACGAGCTCGACACCAGATTTAAGCGTTCCTGCCTTCTCGGCTTCCCAAATCATATTTGCACCGATTCGGCATTTAACGCTGAAGCTTGGGTTGCGTGATTCAATCTTGGCTAGCACTTTACCCTTGCTAACTTTGTTTAGGCGTACCAAGGGCGTATTGCCAATGGTCAGAGAGTTGTCTTCGTAGATTTTGCTCATGGTGATGTTCCTTCATTACACGTTTAGTGAATATGGCAAAAGAATATGCTGGTTATAAACAACGGAAAAGGATTAAAAAGTTATATCTTATGAGGGTGGACGTTGTTGGAACGAAATGTTGCCAGACGAGACAAACTCGCTCATCTGGCACAAGTTCAACGTTTAAATTCATTTACCCACATGGCCGTTGCACCGCATACCGCAATGGGCATGACGAACAGATTCAAAATCGGGATGGAGGTGAATATCGAAACCACGGCACCAAAGGTGTAGGCTTTGGTTTGATTTTGTTTCAAAGTATTTCTCATGTGGTTAAAAGGCACTTTGTGGTTATCAAACGGATAGTCACAATATTGAATGGCAAGCATCCAAGCCGTGAAGATAAACCACAGCACGGGGCCGAGCGTTTGCCCGAGTGCAGGAATCAGCAGCAGTAGAAATAAGCCAATCACTTTCGGTAGAACATAAAGAAGCTTACGCCACTCACGGGCGAGCACGCGAGGAACGTCTTTGATCACCGCCGCAATGCCCTCGTCATTCAGCGATTGACCAGTGAGCGCCTCTTCCACCTTTTCGGCCAATAAACCGTTGAATGGCGCGGCGATAAAATTCGCTAAGGTGCTAAAGAAATAGGAAAACGTTGCAATGATGGTGAGAGCCAACAAAGGCCACAACACGTAACTTAGCCAAGACAAAAACTCGGGCAACTGACCAATCCAATTGTCAATCCAACCATTTAGGTGTGAGAAGAGGTAGTAAAGTGCACCGCCGACCAGCAGCAGATTCGCTAACAGTGGCAAAATAATGAAGCGTCGGATACGTGGCGCAAAGGCCAGTTCGAGGCCGTAGAAAAAGTAGCCAAACCCACTGCGTTGATTGTACTCAGTATTCATCTCGTTGTTCTGCAAAAGAAATAGAACGTTTATTGTACTCAACTTGCGAGAGAAAAAAAGCGTGGAAGAAATCACACCAATTACGGAACTTATGACATTAATTTGTTCTAACTCTCTTGTTATCTTTGGTAAAGTAACACGATAATGATGTTTTAACTGACCCGTAGAGACCTTTCAACGTTTTTGTCACTGGTGTGTCTTGGGGAATATGAGAGTAAAAAATGCAGGAATTGCGATTCGTACTCATTGTTGTCGGTGCTCTGGCAATTGCAGCGTTGCTGTGTCACGGATTATGGACGAGCAAAAAAGAGGGAAAAGCCAAGTTCGGTGATAAGCCACTGAGTAAACTGGATTTGAGTGAGAACGAAACGCAGGAAAATACACTTAGCGTCGCGCCTGAAGATGATTTTGAAATTATCCGCAAAGAGCGTAAAGAGCCTGCGTTTGAAGAGAACATGCCTTTCTCACCAGATCCTTTAATTGGTGATCCATTGATCGACGATCTCGATACCCAAGATAGAAAGTTCGCAGAGCCTGCACAAGCTGTACAAAATGATGAGGTTGAGGTTACGCCAAGTTTTTCTGCATCAGAGGTCAGTGAGTCTTATGGCGAAGAACCGATTTTTCCCTCCGAACAAGCTGGGCCAAAACAGAGTGTAGCTCAGGCAGAAGAAACTCAGTCAGACCCTGAACCTGAGATGGAAGTGATCGTTTTAAATGTTCACTGTGCAGGAGAGGATCCTTTTGTTGGTACTCGACTGTTTGACAGCATGCAGCAAAATGGCCTGATTTACGGCGAAATGGACATTTTCCATCGCCATGCAGATTTATCTGGGAACGGAAAGGTACTCTTTAGTGTTGCCAATATGATGCACCCAGGCACATTAAAACACGATGATCCGGCGACTTTTTCCACCAAAGGTATTTCGTTTTTCATGACGCTGCCTTGCTATGGTGATGCCGAGCAGAATTTCAAGCTGATGCTGAAAACTGCCCAGCAGATTGCTGACGACTTGGGGGGCAATGTGCTTGACGACCGTCGCAATCTCATGACTCCCGACAGATTGGCCGCATATAGACGCCAAATTGTTGAGTTCAAGACCACAAAGTCTTAAGCTTCCTTACTAACCGTCAGGGCTCCCAAGGGAGCCCTTTTTTACAGTGCTCAAGGACTGGAAGATGTCTGAATCGATATTGAATAGACTAGAAGAACTCAAACAACAACTCCATTACCATGCATTTCGCTATTATGTCGAAGATAACCCGGAAATTCCCGACGCAGAATATGACCGAATGATGCGCGAGTTGATCGACATTGAAACTGCCCATCCCGATTTAGTGACCCTAGATTCACCAAGCCGCCGAGTCGGTGGTATGCCGCTTGAGAGCTTTGATCAAGTTACACATGAAATCCCAATGTTGTCTCTAGACAACGCGTTTAGCGATGAAGAGCTGGCCGCTTTCCACAAACGCGCTCAGGACAGATTAGCGGGTTCGTCTATTGACGTGTTTTGCTGCGAGCCAAAACTGGACGGTTTAGCCGTGAGTCTACTCTATGAAAATGGCATCTTAGTTCAGGCTGCGACTCGCGGGGACGGAACAACAGGGGAGAACATCTCTGAAAATGTTCGTACCATCCCGTCTGTGCCATTAAAGCTGAATGGTCAAGGCTGGCCAGCTCGCCTTGAAGTTCGCGGAGAGGTCTTTATGCCGAAAGCCGGTTTTGAGCAGCTCAACGAAAAAGCGCGTAAAAAAGGCGAGAAGGTGTTCGTTAACCCGCGCAATGCAGCTGCGGGCAGTTTGCGTCAACTGGATTCACGTATCACCGCATCACGGCCGTTGGCATTTTACGCATACAGTGTTGGTTTAGTTGCGGGGACAGAACTCTCTTCTAGTCATTACCAGCGCTTTTTGCAGCTTAAGGAGTGGGGGCTGCCAATGTGCCCCCAGACCCAAAAGGTGTCAGGGCTGGATGAAGTGCGCGCCTACTATGCTGATATTCTTGCTCATCGCGACGCACTGCCTTACGAGATAGACGGTGTAGTGATCAAAATCGACGATATCGCCGTTCAAGAACAACTTGGGTTTGTGGCGCGTGCACCACGTTGGGCGATTGCCTACAAGTTTCCCGCGCAAGAAGAGATCACTATCTTAAATGATGTGGAGTTTCAGGTCGGTCGTACAGGCGCTATTACACCCGTTGCAAAGCTGGAGCCTATTTTTGTCGGCGGTGTTACGGTGAGTAACGCCACCTTGCACAATGCCGATGAGATAGCCCGTCTTGGTGTGATGATTGGTGATAGTGTGGTGATTCGCCGTGCTGGGGACGTGATCCCGCAGGTTGTTTCTGTCGTTCGTGATCGCCGCACGGGCAGAGAACAGCCAATAGAGTTTCCTAATAATTGCCCAGTCTGCCACTCTCATGTTGAGAGAGTAGAAGGGGAAGCTGTCTCCCGATGCACTGGGGGGCTGGTATGCCAGGCGCAGCGTAAAGAAGCGCTGAAACATTTTGTCTCCCGCAAGGCTCTTGATGTTGATGGTTTAGGCGAAAAAGTGATTGAACAATTGGTCGACCGAGAAATGGTCGAGACGCCAGCGGATCTCTTCCGATTGTCGGCTGGAGTACTGACGGTGTTGGATCGTATGGGGCCTAAATCGGCACAAAATGTGGTAAACGCTCTAAATAAAGCGAAACACACCACATTACCACGCTTTCTCTACTCACTCGGTATCCGAGAAGTCGGAGAGGCGACGGCTGCGAATCTCGCTCGACATTTTAAAACGTTGGACAAGTTGCAAGTCGCGACCCATGAAGAGCTGATTGAGGTGCAAGATATTGGTGATGTCGTGGCTAGCCATATCACGGCATTTTTCTCGGAAGAAAAGAACCAAGCGGTGGTGCAAGATCTGCTTGCTCAGGGAGTCCACTGGCCTGATATTGTCGAGCCAAGTACTCAAATACAGCAGCCTTTGGCAGGGAAAGTCGTTGTTTTAACCGGAACGCTGACTCAACTTAATCGTGATGAAGCTAAAGCGGCACTTGAATCTCTGGGAGCCAAAGTGACAGGGAGTGTCTCCAAAAAAACAGATATACTCTTTGCTGGCGAAGCGGCAGGATCCAAGTTAGTTAAAGCGCAAGAACTTGGGATTGAGATAAGAAGCGAACAAGATCTCCTCGCTTTACTATAAAGAACAAAACCCAGAGAAATCTAAAACCCTCTAAAGGAAACTTTAGAGGGTTATTTTTTTATCAAAAATAATCCCGTCCACAATAGGAGAACAACCCTTGCAGATTCTGCTGTGAGCAACCTCTCCACTTGATTTCATTTTGTTTTTCACTCTCAAAAATGCGACGCACTTCAACGTGTTTGTTTTATTTTGTTGTTTTAAAAGGGGTTTTCTGGTTTTTGCTGTGTCGGATGAAAATTAGATCTTGATCAATCTAGAGCAGAGAAATTTGGGGTTGCTCATATTTTTTTAGAAAAAAAATAAGTTCTGATTGGATGTTTTACGCCGCGAAGTTAGTCTATGGACATGGATACACACGGTGTATGCAGGAAATAACAAAAACCAAAATTAGCAATAATGCGGTTTTCACAGGAAATGATTTCTCCCCTTCGGCGGCCAACTAAAGGTGAGAAAGACAATACAGCTATATCCATTTTTAGGAGTTTTCCATGGACAAAATGTTTAAACGTACTCTTCTAGGCGCAGCCGTTGCAGCAGCTGCAATCTCTGGTTCTGCGAATGCTGCTGTTGAATTAAACGGTAAAGCAGTTCAGTTCTACGGCCAAGCAGCAGGCTTCGTTACAATCGCTTCTCCAGACAAAGGTGACAACTCAGTTACCGCAACAATTGAGTCACGCATTGGTTTCCGTGGCGTGGTTGAGTTTGAAGATTTCGGACCGAACCTACTATGGCAAATCGAAGGTGGTAACGCTAACCACGGCGGGTTTGATTCAGCTACACCATGGACACACAATGACAACGGCCAACTGGGTGCTCGTGACACTTATCTAGGTCTAGGTTTTGACGGTGTTGGTTCAATTAAGTACGGTCGTCAACTTGTTGCTGCGTACAACTACGTAGACTGGCCACACTCAAACCCTGGTTTAGGTAACGTGTTTGACTGGAACAACGATATCGGCGCAGGCTATCAAGATCGCGCGGACAATGTTATCCGCTTTGATTCAGAAACGTTTGGTGGCTTCAACTATCAAGTCACGCTCAGTGGCATGGAAAAAACTACAGATGCGCTTGTTGTGAGTATTGGTGCTTCTTATCAAGCAGGCCCAGTTAATATTCACGGTGGTTACTATACTCAAGCAGAATACACAGAGAAAGTGAATAATGTAGACACCAAAAAAGGTGACATCAACTACGCAATTATTGGTGCAAGCGCAGGCTTTGATTCATTGACTATTACGGGCGCTGTTAAACTCATGAACAACGAGTTGGCAGACAAAGAGCAGATGGCATACTCTGCGACTGCGCAGTACGTCAACAACTCTTGGGTTTACAAGCTGGGCCTAGCAGGTACAACCGATTCTGAAACGAAAGGCAAAGCAGACAAAGATACCGCAGACCTTGCAGTATCAGCACGTCTAGGTTACTTGCTACCAAGCACTTACCTGTTTATGGATCTACGTAACTACAAGATGAACAATGCTGACGGTTTCGACAGCAACCTACTTATCGGTGCGGAATACTACTTCTAAGAAGTAGATGAGTTCCTGTTAGCAATGTAGTACTGTTTTCGAGCACCTTTATCGGTGCTCGATTTTTTTGGAGAATTAACATGAATTTTCGAACTTCGGCCTTGTTGCTAGTGAGCACAGTGTGTTCTGGTGCCGCACTTGCTGGCGTGCAAGTGAATTTATCTAAAGACGTTGAACTACTGGCGGTGAATGGGGAAGAAATAGGTTTACGTCTATTTAGTAAAAGTGAACTGCAGTTAGAAGATGGTCTCAATCAAATTGTTGTGCGTGCTTCTAAGTTAGTGCATCAGGCAAACGGCGAATTTGAAAAGTTCAATTCAGACCCAGTTATCATTACATTTGACGGTAAAGATCAGAAAATTCAGCTATCTCCACAAGGCAATATTGCAACGACGACAGATGCAGACCATTTTAATCAACAGCCTTATTTTACCCTGAGTTCTTCTTCTCCTGATGTTCAAGTAGAGCAAGAACTGTTGCCACGCGGCCCGGGCATAACGCGTGATTATGAAAAAGAGATCGCTCGTTTCAACGCTCAGCGCAATATCCCAATTGATAAAGCATCGATGGAAAGCCAGTTTTCTGAAAAACAGAAGCAGGCTACTGAAGAAGTAATGCCTGCGAACGTAAAGTCTAACAGCTTAAAAATGGTTAAAGCTCAGTACCTTGCTTTGACGGAAGAGGAAAGAAAACAGTTTCTTTCCTGGGCGGTCGCGCAGTAATCGCGTGTTAGACGGATGTGATGGTTATAGAAACAGGCTGGGGGAGTATCGCCCCAGCCAGCAGATTATTGAGTTTTCTCAAGCACGAGAATAATTCCTTCCATCGCGACAATTTTCACTTTACTGCCGGATGGTATATGAGTTGTCGACTTCGCAGACCAAGTTGTATCGGCAATCCGAATTCGGTTCATTCCTACCTGAATATCTTCTTCGAGAATCAATTCTTGGCCAACGAGCTGCTTCTGCTTTTGGTTGAGATCTCGGCAGGCGTCGCTTTGCTTATCATGCTTTAATTGGCGTCGCCACCAAATCCACGTTGTCGCCAGTGAAAAGGCGGCGAAGGCGCTCCATTGCACTGGCCAACCTAATGGCATTAATGAAAGTAGCAGACCAACGGCGAGCGCAGAAATACCGAACCAGAGAAAATAACCTGCCGTACCGAGTAGTTCGACGGCCAATAAGGCCAGCCCGAAAGCCAGCCAATGCCAGTGATTCATGCCTTCGAGTAATTCGACCAAGTTGCCTCCTTAGTGGTTGTCTTTGCTGTGTTTAAACATTTCAGCAATGCCAGCGATTGACCCCATCAAACCCGTTGCTTCAAGTGGCAACATGATGACTTTGCCGTTTTCCGCTTGGCCAATCGCCTTTAACGCGTCGGTATACCCTTGGGCAATAAAGTAGTTAACGGCTTGCATATCCCCTTTGGCGATCGCTTCTGAAACCATAGTTGTTGCTTTGGCTTCTGCCTCGGCGGCACGTTCACGCGCTTCTGCTTTTAAAATGGCGGCTTGCTTTTCCCCTTCGGCTTTTAAAATTTCCGACTGTTTTTGACCTTCGGCGCGTAGAATCTGTGCTTGGCGAACCCCTTCTGCTTCAAGTACTTCTGCGCGTTTATTCCGTTCTGCTTTCATTTGTGCGTTCATCGCGGCCGTTAGGTCGGCTGGTGGTTGAACGTCCTTGATTTCGATACGAGTGACTTTGATCCCCCAAGGATTGGTTGCTTGGTCAACAATTGAGAGCAACTTGGTGTTAATCATGTCACGTTGGCTGAGCATTTCATCCAGCTCCATAGAGCCGAGTACGGTACGCATGTTGGTCAGGGTTAAGTTGCGGATTGCGTGTTCAAGATCGTTGACTTCATAGGCTGCGCGAGCAGCATCTATGACCTGAATAAAGCACACGGCATCGATGGTGACATTCGCGTTGTCTTTTGAGATGACTTCTTGAGCAGGAATATCGAGCACTCGCTCCATCATATTGATTTTATGGCCGACCGAATCAATAAAAGGAATAATTAAGTTAAGTCCTGGCTTGAGAGTTTGTGTGTAGCGGCCAAAACGCTCCACTGTCCAGTTATTCCCTTGTGGGACCGTTTTGACGCCAGCAGCAATAAAAACGATAACAACGAAAACAAGTATGGCTATGGTGATCATAGAGTCTATAGGCATGAGAAAGTCCTTGGTGATAAATAATTTATGCAATTGGTTTATTTTTGCTTATTTTGTAAACAAAAACAACGTGATAAATGCGAACTTACCCCCGTTTCAGATAAAATAAAAGCCGGTAAATTCCGGCTGTAAATTATTGATTTAATTTAAGTAAGTAGGAGCTAATTTAGTAGAGGATCGAGTAGAGCTGGCGACGATAGCGACTGGCGATCGCATTGCCTTGCCCAAGCGCTGAGAGGATGTCCATAAACGTCTTCTTCACCTCGCCATCACCGATATTGAGGTTAGTTTTCAACTGGCTCCATAGCATCTCCAACGCTTCTTCCTCACGTCCTACGTGTTGGTATTGCACCGCTAGCTCACAGGCAAGCGTGTGGTTTGTTGGATCATTTTGATAGTCAAGCTCGAGTTTTTGAATTTCAGGGCTATTGGCAGCTTGCTTTTGTAACTCCAATTTTGCTTGTAGGCCTTTGAAATAGTTGTCTTGGTACTCAAGCGGAATGGATGACAGCAGTCGTTCGGCTGCTTCTGCCTGATTCGCTTCCAGCAGGCAGTCTGCCATGGCCAGTTTAACGTCACCACGTTGTTGTAGTTCAACTGGCAAAGTACGCAAAGTACTTAGCGCTTGTGGATACAAACCGTTTTGCATCTCTTCGATAGCTTGCTGCAGTGCGAGTTCTTCGGTGGAGGGAAGATGCTTGCCAAGCATAGCTTGAATCGCCTCAATAGATTGAGCACCGCCAAGACCATCGACCGCTTGGCCATTAACAAACAGAGCGATAGTGGGGAGTACCTGCACACCGAATTGAGCTGCGATCGGACCTTGGGTTTGGCAGTCCAGCAGCGCTAAGGTAAAAGCACCTTGATATTGTTGGGCCAACTGGCGCAGAGCGGGCAGTATCTCGGTACTCTCTGGATAAGCATTCGCCCAGAAATGAATCAAAATCGGTGTCTGCGCTGAGCGCTCTAGGATTTCACGAAAATTTTGTTCGTTGATATCAACAATAAAAGGGGAGTGCATGTCAGGATCCTTGTTGAATGTATAACGGCTTTACAAGATATGGGGGAGCTAGTCCGCATTTTCAAGCATAAAAAAACGCTGCATAGAGCAGCGTTTAGTGGCGTGGCAAGCGAAAGTGCCTAAATAAGAAGAAATATTGTCAGCACCACACCTACACTCAACCAGTTGAGTTGATTTAGTGTCATATTGAAACATGTCTTGTATGCGTAGATTAGGTGAAAGTTGACTTTGGTTTTGTCACATTGAACAAGATATCACCACATTGTTACGGAAAGATTACAAATATTGCATGGATTATGCGGCGCGTCTCAAAATCTCATCCATCCAGCGAGCAGGAAGTAGTCGTTTAAGATAGGCAAATAGCACGGTTGGCGTGGTGACTCGGTAGCGAATTTTTGGCTTTGGGCTTGTGAGCGCGTGCAACACTGGCGCAACGCAGGATTGTGCTGGCAAGACAAATCGGTTGCTTGAGGTCTCATTTTCTAAGCGACTGCGCTGGGCAAGATAGTGTTCTTTGTGCGGACTGCTCTCAATATCAATCCATTTCATAAAAGCGGTGAGTGCATTTTGTCGAAAGCGAGTCTCGATCGGACCTGGTTCAAGCAAAGCAATGTGTATATTGCTGCCGTATAGCTCTAGGCGTAAGGTGTCTGTCCAACCTTCAATAGCAAACTTGGATGCGTTATAGGCTCCGCGGTATTTCATTGCGGCAAAGCCGAGCACGGAACTGTTTTGGATGATTCGCCCCTCATTTTGCTGTCTCATAATCGGCAAGACTTCTCGTACCAGTTGATGCCAGCCAAAAAAATTGCTCTCAAATTGTTCACGTAGTGCGTCGGTGGGGAGATCTTCCAGTGCGCCGGGTTGTCCATAGGCACCGTTGTTAAATAGCCCGTACAACTCGCCATTAGTGAGCGCTAAGGTTTGTTCTACCCCACGGGTAATGCTTTGGCTATCAGCAAGATCCAACTGAATACAGGTCAAACCTTCTTGGCGTAGCCTGATGACATCCTCTTCTTTTCGGCAGGAGGCTATCACCCTAAAGCCCTGTGCTTGCAGGGCGTGGGCACAAACATAGCCAATACCACTGGAGCAGCCAGTGATTAATACCGATTTGGTCATTTTGTTTCCTTGTTTTTGTCTTAGTTAGTTTTCGCTATGTAATAGACATTTTAGCGCCAGTTCAACGCGTGAATAATGGAAGGTAAATCCAAGTTCCGTCAGTTTTTTCGGTTTAGCGCGGATACTATCGAGTAGCAGACAGGCGGACTCTCCCATCAGGAGATTGATTGCCCATTTCGGTGTCATCAACAGATGGGGGCGACCTAGCGTTCTGGCGAGAGTTTCGCTGAAAACCTTGTTGGTCACCGGATGAGGTGCGCTGAGGTTATATGCGCCCTGCGCATGAGGGGTCTCAAGTAAATAGACCATCGCTCGGACCATGTCTTGCAGGTGAATCCATGGCAGATATTGCTGGCCATTGCCTATCGGCCCACCTAAACCTAGACGGTATGGTAGCAACATTTTAGCCAGTGCACCGCCGCCTAAGCCAAGCACCACGCCCGTGCGTAACAGACAAACGCGAGTTTGTTCCGATTGGGCTCGCTTGGCAATCTGTTCCCAACGCTCACATACAGTATGGGTGAAACTCTGGCTATGTACGTGCAAACTCTCGTCGAAAGGATGGGCTTGTTGGTCACCATAATAGCCCACGGCAGAACCACTGATGAACACGGCGGGCGGTTTGGTACTGGCGTGAATGAGCGCCACCAATTTTTCGGTTAGTTGCCAGCGGCTTTGACAAATGAGCTGCTTTTGTGACTTGGTCCAGCGTTTATCCGCGATCGGTTCTCCCGCTAGGTTAATCACGGCATCAACGTCGTTCAGATCGTGCAGCTCATCTAAATGAGGCAAGTAAGTGATGTTGCCTCGGTCAGCGAAATGCAGCCGCTGCTTGGCGGCCTTCGTGTCTCTGGTCAACAATACGATTTGATGCTCACTCAATATCTTGAGTAGCTCGCAGCCGATAAAACCCGTTCCACCAGTCAGTAATATCTTCATGTGCCCCTCCATGCTGTTGTTAGTATATGGCAGAGTTAAATACGCAGCCAACTCCAAGACAGGTCATTGATTCATTTCATTTTCGTTCATAGCTCAGTCACAGTTTTAATAAAAGGTAACAAAATGTGACATTGCTCGAAGGCCAAGTCACATCACCAAGCGAAATTATCTGCAATTATTACAAATAACTGCATACCCAAGGGAAGTCAGCTTAATGACAGCCATTCTTGCTCTTTTTCGAGCCTTTGCCGCCAGTGCCCGAGATCTGTTGCCGATTGTTGTGGTGATTGTCTTCTTTCAGTTGGTGGTGTTGCAGCAACCGTTACCAAACTTGATGTCCATCGTTTCTGGTTTAGTGTTGGTAATCCTCGGTTTAACCTTCTTTGTTTTTGGTTTAGAAATGGGGCTCTTTCCCATCGGCGAGTCGATGGCACAGGCTTTTGCACGTAAAGGCAGTCTGTTTTGGCTGTTCGTCTTCTCTTTTTGTTTGGGATTCGGCACGACTATCGCGGAGCCTGCGTTGACTGCGGTGGCGGACGAGGCCGCTCAAGTTGCGGCGGAAGGGGGAGTGATAGAGGAGAACCAATACGCTATGGATCGTTACGCTAATGGATTGAGAGTCACCGTGGCCTTATCGGTGGGGGTGGCGATTGTATTGGGCGTGCTGAGAATCCTTAAAGGTTGGCCGATCCACTATATGATTATCGGTGGTTACGTCATTGTGGTGATTCTGACGGGCTTTGCGCCAGAAAACATCGTTGGGATTGCCTATGACTCTGGCGGCGTAACGACTTCGACCATTACCGTGCCACTCGTAACGGCGCTGGGAGTGGGTTTAGCTTCGGCGATTAAAGGGCGCAATCCGATGTTAGACGGATTTGGCTTGATCGCTTTCGCCTCTTTGCTACCGATGATCTTCGTCATGATTTACGGCATGGTGGTGACATGATGGAGTTGAGCCATTTTTTCGATATCTTGCTAAGTACTTTGGTCGATGTGATGCCGATTGCGGCCATTTTGTTTGGTTTTCAGTTTGCTGTGTTGCGCAAGCCGATCCACAATCCGCTGAAAGTGTTGCTCGGCTTTCTCTACGTTATCTTGGGGTTAGCGCTTTTTCTTATGGGCCTTGAACTCGCGCTTTTTCCGCTGGGAGAAACCATGGCAAGTCAGCTCACTGCGCCGCACTTTTTGACTCAAGTGCGTATTAGCTTAGGCAGTCAGTTGGAATGGATCGACTATTACTGGGTTTATCTGTTCGCCTTTTTTATTGGTTTTAGTACCACGGTCGCTGAGCCCTCGTTGATTGCTGTGGCGATCAAAGCCAATCAAGTATCGGGTGGCAGTATCGGCGTCACTGGTCTGAGGGTGGCCGTAGCACTTGGGGTTGCTGTGGGCATTGCGCTTGGCAGTTACCGCATTGTCGTCGGCGATCCCATTCATTATTACATCATTGTCGGCTACATATTGGTCGTCATTCAAACTTACTTTGCTCCGCGATTAATTGTCCCTCTGGCTTATGATTCCGGAGGGGTCACTACCTCGACTGTCACGGTTCCGCTGGTGACGGCGCTGGGGCTTGGGCTTGCCTCCACCGTTCCTGGTCGCAATCCGCTCATCGACGGTTTTGGCTTGATTGCTTTTGCCAGCTTATTTCCCATTATCTCAGTGATGGGGTACGCGCAAATCACTCAATGGCTGAGTCGTCGGCAAGTATCAAAGGAGAATGAAAATGCGCTTTAAACTGATTGTGGCGTTTGTTGAAGACAGTAAAACAGACATTGTTTTAGATGCTGCGCGTGAGGCAGGCGCGACGGGCGCTACTGTGATTAATAATGCGCGCGGTCAAGGGTTAAATCAAAAACGGACCTTCTTTGGCTTGACGTTAGAAGTACAAAAGGACGTGTTACTTTTTGTGGTGGAAGAGCATCTGTCTCGCCATATTCTCGAAACCATTAACGACGTCGGCGAGTTTGATGTGGAGTCGGGGCAGGGCATAGCCATCCAAATTGACATTGAGGATGCGGTAGGCGTTGCGCATCAGGTGGCCAAGTTAACCAAAGTGGTAGAGGACGAACTATGAACAGTCATGACAGAATTCAAGTGCGGGATGTGATGGCCAACATGTATGTGATGGTCGACGGCCTGACCACAGTGCATGAAGGCATCACACTGGCAAGGAAACATCAGGTGAAAGCGTTAGTGGTCGACAAACGCCACGAAGATGATGAGTATGGGATTGTTTTGATGAACGACATTGCGAAAAAAGTGTTGGCAAAAAATCGCTCGCCACATCGAACCAATATCTATGAGATCATGACCAAACCTGCGTTGTGCGTCTCGCCTGATATGAACGTTAAATACTGCGCGCGATTGTTTGAGCGTTTTGGCATCAGCCGCGCCCCTGTGATTGAAAATGGCAAACTGATTGGCATGGTCAGTTATAACAACATCGTCATGAATGGCATGGCTCGGGATGACGAGCAAGAATCTTAAACGTACAATACCCTGGTAAAACAAGGGGAAATGTTGTGAAACTGTTTATTGCTTCTGATCTGCATGGCTGCCTTGAGGCCACCAAAGCGATGTTGACATGCTTTGAAAACTCCGGTGCCGAGCATTTGATATTGTTGGGCGATCTATTAAATCATGGGCCGAGAAATCCGATTCCGCGCGCCTACAATCCGCCAGAAGTGGCACGATTGCTCAATGAGTACGCCGATAAGATTATTGCCGTGCGTGGAAATTGCGATAGCGAAGTCGATCAAATGTTGCTGTCGTTTCCGATGATGATGGATTACGCCTGGGTTTTGCTTGAACCGGGGCGTAAGGTATTCCTCACTCACGGCCATAAATACCATGCCAAACAAAACCCAGGGTTGCGCGCCGGGGATGTATTGGTGCATGGCCACACGCATATTCCCGTAGCACAACGGGAAGACGGGAATCTTATATTTAATCCCGGCTCGGTGACTTTCCCAAGAGAGGGCAAACCGGCCAGTTATGGGGTGTACGACTCTGGCACTTGGTCAGTGATCGCACTGAGCGGTGAAACCCTGCTTGCAACCACGCTGTAAGAAAATGAAAAAGGCAGCTTGGCTGCCTTTAGTTTCTGTCTGAGTGGCCCAAATCTCTTTCTGGATCAATTCTATCTCGGACTTTTTGTTTCAGTACTTTGGCCTCAGGAAATCCACCATCGGCTTTGCGCTCCCAAATAAGCACTTCATTACAGAAAATTTCAAACCGGCCACCAGTATCTGGGTGAAGGCTGACTGTCTCAATTTCTTCACTGAAGGTGTGCAGCAGTTCTTGCGCCAACCAGGTGGAGCGGAGCATCCAATTGCACTGACGGCAGTAATAGATGGCGATTTTCGCTTTTGTCATACTTTTCCTTTAAAACAACAATTTTAAACCAACGGCGAACGTGAGCACTTCAAAGGCGATTTTGACCACGTTGTTGCTAAGTCTCTGGCTTATCCAAGCGCCCAAACCGCCCCCGAGGAAGGAGCTCAATAACAGCGCAGGCAGCCAAGGCCAGTGAACGGGAGCACCAGCTTCTACCACGGCCAAACCTCCGATACCGTTCCAGAATAAACCGACGCAAATCATTGTCAATGCGACGGCTTGTTTGTAGCTGTACCCAAACCAGCGCACCAAAAAGAGCGTCACCAATAATCCTGACCCTGCTGTTAAGGAGCCGTTAATGACGCCAATCAAAACCATCACTGTGCCGCCAATCAGCCATCCATGAATATCTCTATGATTGGCTTGTTCACTCTGGCCAAGTTGCTTTTTAGCACGCGAATAGATCCCTAAGGCCAATATCATCAAACCAAGCAGCATCTGGGCGGCTTTCTCTGGGATCAGCATGACCAAGTTCGCGCCCGTGACTACGCCAATACTGCCCGTTAAAACCAGATAAACGATAACCTTGCCATTGAGTGAACCTGAACGAAAGTGAGTAAAGGCTGCGCCTAAACCGAGCGCGACGCTGGCAAGTTTGTGGGTAGCGAGAGCCATCGCAAAGGGAAGCCCCATGAAAATAAGGAGGGGAAATTGCAGTAAGCCAGCGCCGCCTCCAGAAACAGAAGCGAGGGTGTTGGCCACTAGCGAACCCAAAAACAGCAAAGCGGTGTTAATCCAATCCATTGAATTCACTAAAAAGGGAGTGTTACCTCCCTTGGTTGATTAGTTCGAAAAAAGCACCGTTGAGCCGTGATTCAGGCTGGTTAAAAGCAGCGTTTTTTCGTTGACGATGTCAATACGACGGCTTTGCTGTGCGTCCATTTTGAACACTTTGGTGATCACTTTCAGTTGTGCATCTGAGAAGTCTTGGTTTTTGGACGAGGAGACATCTTTAAACTCCTTCGGCGTGACCAGCAAGTAATTATCGCTCACATCCCATTGGCCCGATTCGGAAATATTGATGGTGACTTCTTGAGATGATTCATGTGAAAACAGCTTGAGCATCGCAACGCGAATGTAGTTGCCGTTTGGCAAATATTTCACATTTGACGTTACGTTCACCTTACGTAAAGGGCCAACCGTGCCATCGGGGTTGAGCTCATCATTGATCACTGTAACCATATTGGACTGCCACTCATTCGCGGAGAGGATCTGTTCGACCTTCAGATCACTTCCCCAGTAAAGCCAAGCACTAAAGAGCGTTGAAGCCACCAAAAGTAAAGAGGCGATTTTAGTTTTCATGCATGTCCTAATCATTTACAAATGGAACCAAGGTCATTTTGTTCGGCCACGATTCTCAACGTAACGTTTTCACTAGAATGGTTGAGGCTATGAATGTAATTCAGTGTCAGTTGATTGTTTTGTCCACCTGTTGCAATGACTTTCACTGGCGTCGATTCGCCAAGGTGAACTTCTGCATATTTATTCACGCATTGTTCAATGGACGGTAGCCAAGCCTGCAAAGGAGGATGGTTAATCGGGGTCAGTACTTGAATGTCACCCACGTTTGCCAATACCCGAAATTTAGACTCAGCTGGATTGGTAAACAACATCACACTTATCGGCAGCAAGATGGAAAGCAACCACATAGCGATGATATACCAACGCGTTTTTGGCGCAATGATTGTCTCTTGGGTATTGAGTGTTTCGACTTCGATTAAATCACTTGCGTAGCCGTCTTGCGTAATTTCAACCTCTTCGAGGCTAAGGGAATCGGCATCCGGTGCTTCCTCAATGCTATTCGATTTATCTGACAGCAAAGGAGTGATTCTCTCTACCGAACAGATGAGCTGATAGCCGCGCTTTGGCACAGTTTTCACATATTCAGGCGATTTAGTGGAGTCTTTGAGCATTTTACGCAAGGTAGAAATAGCTTGGGTCAAGCTAGAATCATCCACTTCGAAACCCTGCTCGCGCCAGACAAACTCATGCAATTCGTTGCGACTTAAAACTTCATTTGGTCTTTCTGCCAATATCAGCAGAATACGGCTTTCATTACTGCCCAGCCGTACGATTTCGTTGCTGAAATCTTGATCAAGTAATGTATTGCTGTTCGGATCAAAAATGAACCGTTGTGCGATAACAAACTTAGTGCCGATATGACTCATGACATTCTTCTTATATTATGTTTTTTATTTTTCAATAGCTTATGCTTATTTTGTGCGCTAATGGTTGCATTGGCAATGTTAATGTTTCCGTATGCATGCGGATAGGATAATTAAATTTATGCAAAAAAACAGCGTTTTCCCCACAATTGACCTTGAATTTACATTTGTCAGCCACATCTTAAGAGCAGAACATCCAAGATGTACAATCAACCTATTTAGTCTTTAATACTGTTTAAAGTTACATTGGAGTGAAAATGAGCGAGACAAACGTAGCAAACAACAAAGAAACTCGTGGCTTTCAGTCAGAAGTAAAACAGCTTCTTCACCTAATGATCCACTCTCTGTATTCCAACAAAGAGATCTTTTTACGCGAGTTAATCTCAAACGCGTCAGATGCGGCTGATAAGTTGCGCTTTCAGGCGCTCTCTGCTCCCGATCTTTATCAAGGTGACGCTGACCTCGGTGTGAAGCTCTCTTTTAATGCTGAAAACAACACACTTACCATCTCTGACAACGGGATTGGTATGAGCCGTGATGAGGTGATCTCTCATCTCGGAACCATTGCGAAATCAGGTACAGCGGAATTTTTCTCTGAGCTCTCACAAGAGCAATCAAAAGAGTCGCAATTGATCGGCCAATTCGGCGTTGGTTTCTACTCGGCGTTTATCGTCGCTGACGCGGTGACGGTGCGTACCCGTGCGGTGGGGCTGTCTGCTGATCAAGCGGTAATGTGGCACTCTGCGGGAGAAGGTGAGTACACCATCGAAGACATCCACAAAGAATCGCGCGGCACGGACGTCGTTCTGCACATGCGCGAAGATGGCAAAGAGTTCTTGAACGAGTGGCGTCTACGTGATGTGGTGAGCAAATATTCCGATCATATTGGCATCCCGGTTTCGATTCAAACCAAGGTTCGCGATGACGAAGGGAACGAAACCGACCAAATTCAATGGGAACAGATCAACAAGGCACAAGCGCTTTGGACGCGTAACAAAGCCGACATTACTGATGAAGAGTACCAAGAGTTTTACAAACACGTCTCTCACGATTTTACCGATCCGATGCTTTGGAGCCATAACCGCGTCGAAGGTAAAAACGACTACACCAGCTTGCTTTATATTCCAGCCAAAGCTCCTTGGGATATGATGAACCGTGACCATAAGTCCGGTTTGAAATTGTATGTCCAGCGAGTGTTTATCATGGATGACGCAGAACAGTTCATGCCGTCATACCTACGTTTTGTGCGTGGCTTGATTGATTCAAACGATCTGCCGCTCAACGTGTCGCGCGAAATTTTGCAAGACAACAAAGTCACCCAATCACTGCGCAACGCTTGTACCAAGCGAGTGCTCACCATGCTAGAACGTATGGCGAAAAATGATGCCGATAAGTATCAGCGTTTTTGGAAAGAGTTTGGCTTGGTGATGAAAGAAGGCCCAGCAGAAGACTTTGCCAACAAAGAGAAAATTGCCGCGCTATTGCGTTTTGCCTCGACCGAAGTTGACTCTGCTGAGCAAAGCGTCTCGCTTGAATCTTACGTTGCCCGCATGAAAGAAGGCCAAGATAAGATTTACTACCTAACAGCGGATAGCTACGCGGCGGCGAAAAACAGCCCACACTTGGAGCAGTTTAAAGCCAAAGGTATTGAAGTCATTCTGATGTTTGATCGCATCGATGAGTGGTTGATGAACTATCTAACCGAGTTTGATGGCAAGCAGTTCCAATCAATCACCAAAGCGGGTCTTGATCTGAGCAAGTTCGAAGACGAACAAGAGAAGGAAAAGCAGAAAGAGACGGAAGAAGAGTTCAAGTCGGTGGTTGAGCGAACTAAAAACTACTTGGGTGATCGCGTCAAAGAGGTACGTACGACCTTCAAGTTAGCCAACACGCCTGCGGTCGTTGTTACCGACGACTACGAAATGGGTACGCAAATGGCGAAGTTACTCGCTGCTGCCGGTCAAGCGGTGCCTGAAGTGAAGTACATCTTTGAACTGAACCCAAATCATGCCCTAGTGCAGCGCATGGCCGATGAAGCGGATGAAGAGGCGTTTGGTCGCTGGGTTGAAGTCCTGCTGGGGCAGGCAATGCTTGCTGAGCGTGGCTCGATGGAAGATCCAAGCCAGTTCTTGGGGGCGATCAACACGCTTTTGACTAAGGGCTAATAACGTTTGCCGCGAAAAGTCGCTACTTATGCTCTTTTTGCGCGCATTTGCATTCATTTTGCAACAATTTGTTGAACGATAGTGTGAAGTGTGAGTGCTTGAGCATTCTTTAGTCTTAATTCGCGCTTGAGAACAATATTGTGTGGTAGAATGCAAACTTGAAACGAAACAAACAGGCGTGTAAGGTGCACGCCTGTTTTGTTGTTAACTATAAAAGCAATTATACCGAAACTTACCGTGAGCTTGTGGTATCGGGCTGTTTAGGGATTTCAACGAGTCAAGCTAGACTCGTTTTTACTCTTTATTGCTTCGCTCGTCGACCACGTCACTGACATAGTGAGCTTCGGTATAAATCATCATAATCGAAAGAGGATTCAACATGCGCATCATTCTTCTAGGTGCTCCAGGTGCAGGTAAAGGCACGCAGGCTCAATTCATCATGGAGAAGTATGGTATTCCACAAATCTCTACTGGTGACATGCTACGTGCCGCTATCAAAGCAGGTACTGAGCTTGGTAAACAAGCAAAAGCTGTGATCGACGCTGGTCAACTAGTTTCTGATGAAATCATTCTAGGCCTGATTAAAGAGCGCATTGCTGCGGAAGATTGTGCGAAAGGCTTTTTGCTAGATGGTTTCCCACGCACAATTCCTCAAGCTGATGGCTTAAAAGAGATGGGTATCGCGGTTGATTACGTGATCGAATTTGATGTTGCGGATGAAGTGATCGTGGAACGTATGGCGGGTCGTCGTGCTCACCTACCTTCTGGCCGCACCTACCATGCGGTTTACAACCCACCAAAAGTGGAAGGCAAAGACGACATCACAGGTGAAGATCTTGTGGTCCGTGATGACGACAAAGAAGAAACGGTCCGCGCACGTCTAGGCGTGTACCATTCGCAAACAGCACCACTGATTGCTTACTACGGCAAAGAAGCGGAAGCGGGCAACACCAAGTACCTCAAGTTTGACGGAACGAAGCAAGTTGCCGAAGTGAGTGCTGATATCGAGAAGGCATTGGCATAATAGGTCGTACCTATTACCAATAATCGCAAAATGTTTGTTATAGTGAAAGCGGCCCTAGGGTCGCTTTTTTATTATGTTTCATCAGCCAGTTAGCCGATTTTAACCGAGAGGTTTGCGAATGACCCTTATAGGGAGTTCGCTTTGATCGATGAATTCATATTGCCGTATAAAACTCCTCAGCCATTATCGTAGAGACGCTATGAACAACACAAAAAAACACGGAGTGCTTTTAGTTAACCTTGGAACTCCAGAGCACGCGACCGCACCCGCCGTGAAACGCTTTTTGAGTCAATTCTTGCATGATAAACGTGTCGTTGATATGAGCCGTTGGCTGTGGTGTCCGATTCTCCATGGCATCATTTTGCCCATCCGTTCACCTAAAGTGGCCAAGTTATATCAATCGGTCTGGATGGAAGAGGGCTCACCCTTAATGGTTTACTCGCAGCAGCAAAAACAAGTATTGCAAGCGCGCACTGGTTTGCCAGTTGAACTGGGCATGAGTTATGGCAACCCTAGTGTATCCACAGGTATAACCCGGCTGATGGAACAAGGTGTGGAGCTGATCACGGTGCTACCTCTGTACCCGCAATATTCTGCGACCACCACAGCAGCGGCTTTCGATGCGCTCAGTAAAGCGCTCGCTAAAATGGCGCTGCTACCCAGCATTCATTTTGTGCGGGACTATCACAATCACCCCAGTTACATCCGAGCTCTCGCTCAGTCGGTGCGCCAATCTTGGCAGGAAAATGGTCGCGGAGACTACTTGCTCTGCTCTTATCACGGCATTCCGAAACGCTACGCCGACAATGGCGATATTTACCCGCAGCACTGTGAAATGACGACAGAGCTTCTGCGCTTGGAGTTGGGGTTGACCAAAGAGCAGATAGGTTTGACGTATCAATCCCGTTTTGGTCGAGAAGAGTGGTTGCAACCCTATACGGATAAAACCTTAGAGGCGCTTCCAGGGAGAGGGGTTAAAACGTTGGATGTCTTGACTCCGGCTTTTTCCGTAGACTGCTTGGAAACTTTAGAAGAGATTTCAGAACAAGGAAAAGAGAGCTTCCTTCACGCGGGCGGTGAGCGCTTTACCTATATTCCTTGCCTAAATGCAGCAGATGAACATATTGAGATGATGGTAGAGCTGCTCCATCTACCCAATTCGCAAGCATAGCGGACAAACCAATAAGGCCACGGAATGTGGCCTTAGTTTTAGCAGGAGAAGCGATTACGCAACAGAAACTTGTTGCTCTTCAAGCTGTTCAGCGACACTGCTGGTGACTTCAGCACCATGCATCCAACGAACCAGCGTATTTGAAAACAGCAGCAGAATGGTACCAGAGATCGTCGCTGTCACAGCGATGCCGCTGAAAATCGCCATCGCTCCAAATTCTCCAACGTGTGAGCCTACGTAGCCTGCGACGTAGTTGGCAATCGCGTTACAACCAAACCATGCACCCATCATTAAAGAAGCGAGGCGCAGAGGTGCCAGTTTGGTGACCAAAGACAGACCAATCGGTGACAGACAAAGCTCGCCCAATGTATGGAAAAAGAAAGCACCCACCAGCCAGAGCATCGACGTTTTCACGCTGGTATCGCCCCCTTGTTCAATCACCGCGCCGACCATACATAAAAAGCCTAACGCGAGGAAGAACATTGCTAAGGCAAATTTCTTCGGTGAATTCGGCTCTCGTTTACCCATTTTTACCCACAATACAGCCAAGACTGGAGCCAAGGTAATGATGAAAAATGGGTTCAGTGACTGGAACCAAGCCGCGGGCACTTCAAAGCTGCCGATCATACGGTCAGTATATTGCTGGGTATAAATGTTCATCAGGCCACCGGCTTGTTCAAAGCCGACCCAAAAGACAATAGTAAAGAGGCTCATTACGAGGATCACTTTAATCCGATCCGCCTCTTCTTTGGTCAAAGGCTCTTTACGTGCCGACTGCTTGTTCTCAAGATCGCGCTTTGCAGCAGGTTCACGACCAATATCGCCTAACCAAGATTGGGCAAACGTCATTTGCATCGCTAAGCTAATCAGCATACCAATGCCCGCAGCGACAAATCCCGCTTTCCAGCCATAAGATTCGGTGACAGAACCAGACACCACGCCTGCAATCAAGGCACCAAGGTTGATGCCCATGTAGAAAATAGTGAACGCTCCATCACGGCGGTTATCCCCTTCACGATAAAGATAACCGACCATCGTTGAGATATTCGGTTTGAATAAACCGTTACCTGAAATCAGCAAACCCAAACCAAGGTAAAACGTATGCAGATCGCTAAAACCGAGCACATCTGCCGGAAGGGCCAAAGTAAATTGGCCAATCGCCATCAGCGCTCCACCGATTAAAATCGAGCGTCGTTGCCCCAAGAAATTGTCAGCCAAATAGCCACCAATCAGAGGTGTGATGTACACCAGTCCGGTGTAGATGCCGTACAGATCCAGCGCGTCTTTCGTGCTCCAACCCATACCGCCGTTGATGGTTGCATCAGTGAGATAAAGTACCAGAATGGCACGCATCGCGTAGTAAGAGAAGCGTTCCCACAGCTCGGTGCCGAAAAGTAAAAATAGACCACGAGGATGGCCGAAATATTGGTGTTGTGTTGACATAAACTAAGCTATTTCAAGTCATTAAAATTTTTATTGGGGATTACGTATACCTCCAGTTAACTTTTTATACAAATGCTAAAAAATGAACAAAAGCAAAAGATCTTTTGGCAATTGACTGTAAATAAAGAGGATTGTTGTTTTCTGCTGCGGCAATTTATGTGTTACAAACTAAAGTTTCATTTTTGAGAGGAAAATATTTACATTTGTTGGACGACGTACACGGATTGGGGAGTGATAAGCTGGCTCTTTCCGTTTATGAAAGCGATAATGGTAAGAGACGAAAAGATATAGATGGCTAGTTAGAATGAAACGTTGGTACTTACTCTACTGTAAGCGCGGAGAACAACTGCGCGCTAAGCAGCATTTGGAAAATCAGGGAGTGGAGTGTTTCTACCCTACAATAATGGTCGAGAAAATTTTGCGTGGCAAAAGGCAGAAAAGAAGTGAACCTCTTTTTCCGTCTTATATTTTTGTCCGATTTGATTTTGAGCTTGGTCCTACCTTCACGACGGTTCGTTCAACCCGCGGGGTGGTGGATTTTGTCCGATTTGGCGCACAGCCGAAAGAGTTGCAGGGTGACCTCATCTTTGAACTTAAAGAGCATCAGAAAGAGAATGACGTGTGCGTTGAAGCAAAATCGTTACCACGTCCTGGCGTGTCGATTCGCGTTAAGAAAGGTCAGTTTGCTGGTATTGATGCGATTTTCCAAGAACAAGACGGCGAAACGCGGTCAATCATGCTGGTGAAAATGATCTCCCAAGTGGTGCCAGTGAGCATCAGTAACAGTGATCTTGAGCTGGGCGGTTAACCCTAAATGACGACCTGCAAGCTAAAAATAGGCAAACTAAAAAAACAAGGCACCGCGAGGGTGCCTTGTTGGTATTAGCCTTTGTAGGCGTCGTTGTGTACGGTTTTCACGGCACGCCCCGATGGGTCAACGCAGTTTTTAAACGACTCATCCCACTCAATTGCTTTAGCTGAAGAACAAGCAACCGATGGGCCACCAGGAACACATTCTGCCGCTGAAGCCAGCGGGAACAGCTCCTCAAAGATTTCGCGATACACGTAACCTTCTTTGGTGGTCGGCGTGTTGTATGGGAAGCGGAACTTCGCCGTTTCCATCTGCTGATCAGTGATTTTGGCTTCCGCTGTCTCTTTCAGTGTGTCGATCCAGCTGTAGCCCACGCCGTCAGAGAACTGCTCTTTTTGACGCCATGCGATTGAATCGGGTAGATAGTGTTGGAAGCACTCACGCAAAATGTGCTTCTCCATCTTACCGTTGCCACACATTTTATCTGCTGGGTTGAGACGCATCGCCACATCAATGAACTCTTTGTCCAAGAATGGAACGCGGCCTTCGACACCCCATGCCGCCAGCGATTTGTTGGCGCGAGCACAGTCAAACATGTTAAGCGCTAACAGTTTACGGACGGTCTCTTCATGAAACTCTTTGGCGTTTGGTGCTTTATGGAAGTAGAGATAGCCACCAAAGATCTCGTCAGCCCCTTCGCCAGAAAGAACCATTTTGATCCCCATCGCTTTAATTTTTCTGCCCATCAAAAACATGGGCGTTGAAGCACGAATGGTGGTCACGTCGTAGGTTTCAATGTGGTAAATCACATCACGGATTGCGTCCAAACCCTCTTGGATGGTGTAAGTCATCTCATGGTGTACGGTACCAATCTTGTTGGCGACTTCTCGTGCGGCTTTAAGATCAGGTGCACCTTCTAAGCCAATAGCAAACGAGTGCAATTGCGGCCACCAAGCTTCGGATTGTTCGTCATCTTCAATTCGCATTGCCGCAAATCGCTTAGCGATTGCTGAGGTGACTGATGAGTCCAAGCCACCAGACAGAAGTACTCCATAAGGCACGTCGGTCATGAGTTGACGTTTAACAGCCGCTTCCAGTGCTTCTGTCAACTCTTCTTTGCTGCTCACATTGTTTTCAACCGCTGCGTATTCGTTCCAGTCACGAATGTAGTAGCGTTGTGCGCCAGAATCAGTTGAGCTGTAGTAGCTACCAGGAGGGAACTCGCTCAAAGTTTTACATACAGGGACCAGCGCTTTCATCTCTGAGGCGACGTAGTAGTTGCCATGTTCGTCATACCCTTGATACAAAGGGATGATGCCAATATGGTCACGGCCAATCATATATTGATCTTTCTCTTCGTCGTAAAGCACAAAGGCAAAGATGCCATTCAGCTCTTCCAGTAGATCTGCACCCATGTCTTGGTACAAGGCCAAAATCACTTCACAGTCTGAGTCGGTTTGGAACTCGTACTTACCTTCGTAGCGAGCGCGGATCTCTTTGTGGTTGTAAATTTCACCGTTAACCGCAAGGATGAGTTTTTTGTCTGGGCTGTAAAGTGGTTGGGCGCCGCTGTTGAGGCCGACGATGGCTAAGCGCTCGTGCGCTAAAATAGCGCGCTCAGACGCGTAAATACCAGACCAATCTGGGCCACGGTGGCGAAGTTTTTTCGACATCTCTAGCGCGATCGGGCGAAGTGCGGCTGCATCACTTTTTATATCTAAAATGCCAAATACTGAACACATACAACATCCTTTTTAAACTGAATATTTTTTAACGGTATGAGGTCAATTTGCCATCCTAATCAAAAAAAGCAACTCTTCTTGATGAAAAAGATAATCAAAAAGCGATTGTGGTAAATAATTTTTAATAAAAACCCTCTAATGGTGAATGAGATCCTGGTTTTGCTTAAAATCTCAACAAAAAGCCCTCGTCAAGAGGGCTAATCGAGAGGTCACAATTACTTGTTGGCGGTGAACTGAGGTTTAAGTTGCTGGCAAACATGGCGCGCAAAACCACTACCGGCTTCGTTGTAGATGTTAAAAGCGGCATCGACCCCACTTTCCTCAAGCACTTGCAGTTGGTCGCTATATTCTGCGATTGCCGCGATTTGCCCAGAGTAGCGGCGACGTTTGAGTTGGGCGAGTGCAGTCTGGTTACCTTGGTGGTGTGGCATCGCCAGTAACACCAATTTTACATTGGTGGTATCGAGTATCCTTTCCCAGAAATCGGGGTCGGTGGCATCCCCTGCGATGACATTGCGTCCCTCTTCACGGTGCCGCTCGGCGGCGTCATCGCGAACTTCAACCCCAAGACAGATCTTGCCATAGCGTGCGTGTAGTTCGTCGTAGGCTCCTGTACCGATACGTCCCATCCCCAAGATCAGAACTTGTGCGTGACCCGGGTTGATCAGTTGGTCACGCTGATTCAGCTTCTCTGCCGCATGCTCTTGCAACCATTTACCCGAGTGAAGGTAGATTTGGTGGCCCATTTTGCTAAGCGGCGCGGCTAAAATGAATGAGAGTGAGACGGCGACAGCCAAGGCGACCAGAATATCGCTCGACATCCAGCCCATTTTATACGCTAGGCCGCCAACAATCAGACCAAATTCGCTGTAGTTAAACAGCGCCAGTGAGGCGAGCAGGGATGTGCGCACGCGGAACTTGAAATAGTTGATGGTCAGGAAATAGAGCAGCCCTTTGAGTGGCAAAAGCAGCAGTATCAGTAGAGCCAGTGAGACGCCGGAGAGACTGATAGACGCCGATAAGCCGATGTTGAGAAAGAAACAGACCAGGAACAGCTCTTTCATATTGAATAGTGATTTGGATAGTTCGGATGCTTTGGTATGACCAGCAAGTAACATCCCAAGGATCAGAGCGCCTAAATCCGGTTTCATGCCGACAAATTCGAACAGCCCAGCGCCTGCAACGAGTGCGAAGAATACACCAAACAGCACCAGCATTTCACCGTGACCAACCCAGTCAAGTATTTTGTAGAATATCGGGCGAAGCAGAGGGAGAGCAAACAAGGCAATGGCATACCAATGGGGCAGTTTACCCGTCGAAGCGGTGAGAAAAATCACCGCAAAAATGTCCTGCATGACCAAAATACCGATGGCTAAGGTGCCATAGGTCGCATTCATTTCCCCTTTCTCTTGCAGCGACTTCACCGCAAAAACGGTACTTGAGAAAGAAAGCGCAAAGGCGAGCAGCACAATATGCTCTGTTGTCATGCCAGCGAGTGAAGTAACACCGAGTAACTTTAAGGCAAGAAAAGCGAGAGAAAATAGCGCAGTCGATAAAAGATTGTGTACGGTTGCGCCAGCCCAGATCTCTCGTGAGAGCAAGGTTTTAATTTCCAGTTTGAGGCCGATAGTGAACAGCAACAACGTTACGCCAAGATCGGCTAAGGTGCTAATGGTGTCATTACTCTCAAAACCAAAAAAATGCAGAGCGAAGCCAGCGAGTAGAAAGCCAACTAGCGGCGGAAGTTTGCACTTAAGGGCGAGGAACCCGGCAAAGAAAGCGGTGGTGATCAGTATCAGTTCCATAGGGTTCGTACTTGTTCCTGAAAAATAAAAGGGCCGTGTAACCACAGCCCAGTATTGTAACCTATGTGACTAATTGAATCACAGCGAGATCAATCACCTAACAATTTTTGTAACAAAACACCATTGAGCATAGCGCGTTTGATCATGGCAAAGGCGCCCATGGTGGGTTGCTTATCAATGAGAGAGGCCACGATGGGTAAGCCACTGTGGAACGTTTTCAGCGATTGATTTTCTACATTGCGCTGAATGGCGGGGAAAAGGATTTCTTGTGCCGCGGTAATGTCGCCAGCGATAACAATTTTCTGCGGGTTAAACAGGTTGACAGTGATGGCGATCGCCTTACCAAGCTGATTGCCTACGCGAACCAGACTCTGTTTTGCCAGTTCATCTCCCTGTAACGCATGTGTGCAGACGTCTTGAATCGTGATCTGCTCTAATTCTGATAGGGAGGATTCATAGCCTTGTGCGAGCAGTTTTTTCACTCGCTGCACAATCGCGGGGTTGGCTGCAACGGTTTCCAAGCAGCCAAAGTTACCACATTGACACTGTTCGCCCAGTGGATCGATCTGGATATGGCCGATTTCACCGACGTTGCGGTTAAAGCCTAAAAATACCTGACCGTTGACGATAATGCCTGAACCTGTTCCTCGGTGGACACTGACCAAAATGGAATCCTGACAATCTTGACTGGCGCCGAAATAATGTTCAGCCAGCGCCATGCCGCGCACGTCGTTGCCAACAAAGCACTCGATGCCAAATTTTTCACGTACAATTTCACCCAGCGCGAGGTTGTCGATATCGGTATTGGGCATGTACTCCACCACGCCTGTGGTTGGGTTAACCAAGCCGGGCAAAGTAATACCAATGGCGATCAGTTGGTCGATTCTGTCTTGGCAACTGTTGATGAAATCTTTGAGTAGGGCAATGAGTCCCTCAATCAGGTCCGATTGGTTTTTGTAGCGTAAATCATGCTGATCTTTCGCAAGCTCTGTTCCGCCTAAATCGTACAAACAGAACTGTACGTAATCTCGACCAAGACGAACAGCAACAGAGTGGAATGGTTTCACTTCCGTGGTGAGGGAGATGGCTCTTCTTCCCCCGGTTGAAGCTTGTTGAGCGACCTCTTTGATGAGGCCGCGCTCAAGCAGTTGGCGGGTGATTTTGGTGACGCTCGCTGGGGCAAGTTGGCTTACGTCTGCCACCTGTATCCTAGAGATAGGTCCTTGTTGATCAATCAATCGATATACAGCAGCGCTGTTCAACTGCTTTACTAAATCTACGTTACCTATCTGTCCGCCATTCATGCCTAATTTTGCTCGTATTGTCCGTTAACAACCGTCGCTTTAACCTTGAAGTCTCTATCAAAAATCGCCAAGTTAGCGATCATGCCTTTCTTAATACGACCTAGGCGATCATCTACACCAATTGCTTTTGCCGGATAGAGGGTTGCCATGCGCAGAGCTTCATCTAAAGCGATTCCAACGTGTTCAACCGTATTTTGTACCGCTTCGATCATGGTTAAAGCTGAACCGCCGAGTGTGCCATTTTCATCAACACACTTACCATCTCGGTAATATACTTTCTTGCCGACAAAAATAAAGTAATCCATGTCAGCGCCTGCTGGAGCTGTGGCATCGGTCACTAATACTAGTTTTTCACCTTTGATCTTGTGCGCAATTCGGATGTTGGCGTAATCGACGTGAAAGCCATCTGCGATGATACCTGCATACACATCTGGGGTGTCGTAGATCGCGCCGACTACGCCGGGTTCTCGTCCAACCATCGGGGTCATGGCATTGAATAAGTGGGTGGCGAAGGTTATCCCAGCTTCAAAGCCCTTACGTGCTTCTGTGTAAGTGGCATTGGTGTGACCAATTGATACCACGATCCCTGCTTGGGTCAGCTTTTCGATGTGCTCAGGATCGTTGAGCTCTGGCGCTAATGTGACTTTGGCGACAACGTCTGCGTTAGTACAGATAAAGTCGATCATATCGTTGTCTGACGATCGGATGTAATCGACGCTGTGAATGCCCTTTTTCATGACATTCAAATAAGGCCCTTCAAGGTGCAAACCCAGCGACTGGTTTTGGTACTGAGCGTGGTAGGAGCGAGCGGCCGTAATTGCTGCTCGCATGTCCGCATCAGAAGAGGTGATCAGCGTCGGTAGGAAGCTGGTGCAGCCAGATTTCAGATTGGCTTTATGCATAATTTGCATGGTGTCCGCAGTGATTTCATCATTGAGCATCACACCGCCACAGCCGTTTAGTTGCAGGTCGATAAAACCCGGGCTGACGTTCGCGCCTGCGAGATCTTTCTGTTCGATCTCTTTGGGCAATTCACAGTTCGGTAAAACTGCTTTGATTAAACCGTTGTCGATGATGAGTGCATGTTCAGACAGAACATCACTTCCTGTATAAATTTTACAGTTTGTTAGCGCATACATGGTCAGCTAATCCTTATCAAATTGAGATTGAAATTCGGTCACTACTGGCATCTTTCTTTTAGGTGTACACCGATAATCAGAGACTTACTTTGTATCGCTGAATTAGCCAGTAATGTTGCAACAGCAAGCTGGTCTCGAGCAAATGGATAAAGTGATAACGGGTTATAAAGCTAGGATGTGCATGGTTATATTGGTTGTTTTTCTACACGAAGTTACTATTTATATCTAGTACTTTTCCTATTTGAATCCGTTGGTTTCACATGAGACGCAGCAGAATTTTACCGCGTAATTGCCATTTTTTTGAATGATAAAATAAGTTTTATGATCTCGCTAGCAAAATCCTTTTTGAAGGGCAAAAACTGGTGATTATGATCACAAACAATGAGGTTTTAATTTGCGGAGCAAAATTAATATCATAAACTGAACAGGACTAAATTGGATGACTAAAAAAAGTCGACCGAAAAAATGAAAATCCTATAGGGGGAACTTAAGGTGAATATTCTTGGATACTTTCAAAAAGTAGGCAAGGCGTTGATGGTACCTGTTGCCACATTGCCCGCCGCTGCAATATTAATGGGTATAGGTTACTGGCTGGACCCAACGGGTTGGGGCGCAAACAGTGCTGTTGCTGCATTTATGATCAAAGCGGGCGCCGCGATCATTGATAACATGTCGGTGCTGTTTGCCATCGGTGTTGCTTATGGTATGTCAAAAGATAAAGACGGTGCTGCCGCACTGGCTGGTTTTGTCGGTTATACCGTTATTACCACTCTTCTCAGCCCTGGAGCCGTTGAAGCGATTGGTTTGGTGGCAATTGATGATGCAGAAACCAAGCTGGCTTTTGCTAAAGTAGGTAACCAATTTATCGGTATTCTTTCTGGTATTGTTGCGGCAGAACTTTATAACCGTTACTACCAAGTTGAGCTGCCTAAAGCACTGGCCTTTTTCTCAGGTAAGCGCTTGGTCCCAATCTTGACCTCTTTTGCGGGTATTCTGCTCTCTTTCGTTCTAATGTACCTATGGCCAGTGATTTTCTCCGGTCTGATCCACTTTGGCGAAAGTATCACGGGGTTAGGCGAAGTCGGTTCTGGTCTTTATGGCTTCTTTAACCGTCTACTGATCCCTGTTGGTCTTCACCACGCACTGAACTCGGTATTCTGGTTCGATATGGCAGGTATCAATGACTTGGGTAACTGGTGGACACCAAACGCAATTGAAAAAGGTGTCGGTGTGGTCGGTGAAACAGGCCGCTACATGGCTGGCTTCTTCCCAGTGATGATGTTCGGTTTGCCTGGTGCTGCTCTAGCTATCTACCACACGGCGAAACCAGAAAACAAAGCAAAAGTGGCTTCTATCATGATCGCTGCAGGCTTTGCATCATTCTTCACAGGCGTGACAGAGCCGCTAGAGTTCTCGTTCATGTTCCTGGCACCAGTGCTTTACGTGGTACACGCAGCACTAACCGGTATCTCTCTTTATATCGCAGATCTGATGAACTGGACCGCTGGTTTTGGTTTCTCTGCTGGTCTTGTGGATATGGTGTTGTCAGCGCAAAACCCACTCGCGAACAAGTGGTACATGCTGATTGTTCAAGGCTTCGTGTTCTTTGCTCTGTACTATGTCATTTTCCGCACTGCGATCGTGAAATTTGGCCTGAAAACACCGGGTCGTGAAGATGATGAAGGTTCATCTGCTTCAAAAGTGACTGGTGCGAAAGAGTCTCACGTGTTGGCAAAACAGTACCTGAAAGCACTAGGTGGTCATGAGAACCTCACAAACATCGATGCATGTATCACTCGTCTACGCTTATCAGTAAAAGACATGAGTATTATTGATGAGAAGACACTAAAAGCATTGGGTGCAATGGGTGTGGTCAAACTGGGTACCAATAACCTGCAAGTTATCCTTGGCCCTCTGGCAGAAATTGTTGCTGGTGAGATGAAAAACATCGGCGTGAACGAAGATCTTTCAGAAGTCGTTCTACCTTAGTTCTACCGCTAACGTGTCATTTTAAGCCTCCTTCGGGAGGCTTTTTCTATTGTTCGCAGCTTTCTCCGCCAGTTGATGGCAAATAATCGCAATTAAGCGCGAGAACTTATTGTCTATTCGTGCAGAATTGTGGATCATTGACAGCAGTTTGCTCTGAATATATCTCCTTAATTCAGAGCTAAGTTTTCTCTGAACAATACTAAAACAAACTTGAGGTGCTTTAGATGAGTGAAGCTGATGCTCGTCCATCAAACTTTATTCGTCAGATCATTGATAAAGATCTGGCGGATGGCAAACATACGAGTGTGCATACACGATTCCCGCCGGAGCCAAACGGCTACTTGCACATCGGCCATGCAAAATCTATCTGTTTGAATTTTGGTATTGCTCAGGACTATCAGGGTAAGTGTAATCTTCGTTTTGATGATACGAACCCTGAGAAAGAAGACATCGAATACGTTGAGTCAATCAAGAATGATGTTAGCTGGTTGGGCTTCGAATGGGATGGTGAGATCTGCTATTCATCAAACTACTTCGACAAGCTTTACCAATATGCAGTGGAACTGATTAACAAAGGCTTAGCGTATGTTGATGAGCTAAGTCCTGAGCAGATCCGCGAATACCGTGGAACGCTGACTGAGCCTGGTAAACCAAGTCCTTACCGCGATCGTTCGGTGGAAGAAAACCTCGCGCTGTTTGAAAAAATGCGTGCTGGTGGTTTTGAAGAAGGTAAGGCATGTTTGCGTGCCAAGATCGATATGGGCTCTTCCTTTATGGTGATGCGCGATCCGGTTTTGTATCGAGTACGTTTTGCTTCTCACCATCAAACGGGTGACAAGTGGTGTATCTATCCGATGTACGACTTTACCCACTGTATTTCGGATGCGTTGGAAGGGATCACCCACTCTATTTGTACGCTTGAGTTTATGGACAACCGTCGCTTGTACGACTGGGTACTGGAGAACATCACGATTGACTGTCGCCCACATCAGTATGAGTTCAGTCGTCTGAATCTCGAATACACAGTGATGTCTAAGCGTAAACTCAATCAGTTGGTGACTGAGAAGTTGGTTAATGGTTGGGATGACCCACGTATGCCGACTATCTCTGGTTTACGTCGTCGCGGCTTTACCCCAGCGTCAATTCGCGAGTTTTGCAAACGCATCGGTGTCACAAAGCAAGAGAACATGATCGAGTTCAGTTCACTGGAATCTTGTATCCGTGATGATTTGAACGAAAATGCGCCACGTGCGATGGCGGTATTGGATCCGGTGAAACTGGTGATCGAAAACTTCCCTGAAGGCGAAGTGGAAAATCTGCTGATTGCGAACCATCCAAACAAAGCCGAAATGGGCGAGCGTGAAGTACCATTCACACGTGAACTTTGGATTGAACGTGAAGACTTTCGTGAAGAAGCGAACAAAAAGTACAAGCGTTTGGTACTAGGTAAAGAAGTTCGTTTGCGTGGTGCCTACGTGATTCAAGCTGAGCGTGTTGAGAAAGACGCAGAGGGTAACATCACTACTATTTTCTGTACTTACGATGCAGATACGTTGGGTAAAAACCCTGCAGATGGTCGTAAAGTGAAAGGTGTGATTCACTGGGTGTCGGCAGACAAAGGCCTTCCTGCCGAGATTCGTCTATACGATCGCCTCTTCACTGTACCAAATCCTGCCGCGGCAGATGATTTTGCTGCAACCATCAATCCAGAGTCACTGACGGTCTTGAATGGTTTTGTCGAACCAAGCTTAGTCGAAGCGCAAGCTGAGAAGGGCTACCAGTTCGAGCGCATGGGTTATTTCTGTGCAGATGGTAAAGATTCTTCTAAAGAACACTTAGTCTTTAACCGCACGGTTGGGTTACGTGATACTTGGGCAAAGATTGACGCTGAATAAGTTCGTTATCCGGCAAGCATAATAAAAGACCAGCACAATGCTGGTCTTTTAGCTTTAGTCTCAATTTGTCCTATAAAAAAGCCGACTTTTATCGGCCGGCTTTTTTATCAATTCTTGAGTTTATGCGCGTCAGGGTCCGTTTTACATGAGCCGTCTGCGCATTTACCGTACAAGTATAAACTGTGGTTAGTCAGTTTGACGTTGTACGCGGCGGCAATTTCTTTCTGACGTTCTTCGATGAGATCATCAGAAAACTCAATCACTTCCCCACAATCGAGACAAACAAGATGGTCGTGATGATGTTGGGTGGAAAGTTCGAAAACCGATTTACCACCTTCAAAGTGATGGCGAGTGACAATACCGGCATCATCGAATTGGTTCAACACACGATATACTGTCGCAAGACCTATTTCTTCGCCAAGATCAATCAGCTTTTTATAAAGGTCTTCAGCACTGATATGTTGGCAATCTGGTTGCTGTAGTACTTCTAAAATTTTTAGCCTTGGAAGGGTAACTTTAAGCCCTGCATCCTTAAGCGCTTGGTTGTTGTCTGACATATACTTTCCCGTCGATGATCTGCCGCAGAGTACAGAATTCAATATTCAAATCATTATAGGTGAAGCAGCCTTAACAATAAACCACGAACTTCAAAGGGTTACTAGAATCTTTTTGTAAATTGTGGCTGGCTCGCTTATATTGCTCATCAGACCAGTTACAAAGTGTTAACAATAGAACTAAAGCAAGGACAGCGATGAACAAGCAACTCGCCAGGATCTATAAGCCGGGGATCGTCAAGTTTGCCCTCAATATTTGGCCGCCATTTTGGGGCGCAGGTATCCGTATTTTGCGTATTAGCGACGATTTTCGCACCGTCGATATGAAACTTAAACTGCGCTGGTGGAATAAAAATGCCAACCGCACCCAATATGGTGGCAGTATTTTCTCTCTCACTGACCCTGTTTACTCACTGATGTTGATGGGTATCTTAGGCGAGGAGTACTATGTGTGGGACAAAGAAGCGAGCATCAATTTTATCAAGCCGGGGCAGAGTGATCTTTTTGCCCAGTTCGAAATAACCCAGGCGATGCTGGACGAGATTTATGCCATGACTCGTTTTGGTGATAAGTGCTTTCCCGAGTTTATCATTCATGTCAAAGATGTTAAGGGCACGGTTGTGTCCGAAGTTCATCGTAAACTGTATGTACGAAAAAAGCCGAAATATCGTGAGCGACTTGAAGAGCAACAACAAAGTTAGTGGCCATTCGTCAGTGCGTAGTCACGGCACAGTTGCAGCCAAGCTTCACTGGTTTTTGATAGGTAGCGGTTACGATGCCAAATAGCACCCAAGCGCCAGTCAATCCCGGGGTTGATTGGCAAAACCAATACCCCCTCGGTATGGTTTCGTTTACACAGCGGTGCTGGTAAAAAGCACACACCAGTGCCACTTTTCACCAATGCGACAAGAAAATCCCACTGGCTACTGCGTGCAGCAACCTGAGGTTCGAATCCTGCCTCATGACAGCGCGAAAAAATGTGCTCACTGAGAGTGAACTCTGATGTGTAAAGGTACAAGGGTTCATTATAGAGTTCGACCCATCGAACGCTCTGCCGTGTCTTCCAGTTGATATTCTCTGGTACAACGGCGTGAATGGGGTAGTTGTCCAATTCTATGCTTTGCAGCTCATTGTTAATCTGTGGCGATAACATAGTCATGGCCACATCGATTTCTCCATTGAGCAAAGCTTGCTCAATTTTACGCCCTCCATACTCAACGACAGTCAGCTCAATGTTTGGGTAGCGTTGTCGGTATTGGCGAAACAGCCCGGCATAGAGGTGGCCAACCATAGGGGGGATCCCTAAGCGCAAATGGCCACGTCGTAACTGATCCAGATCCATCAACTCGGCTTCCAGTTCATTCATCTGAGTGAGCACGATTTGGGCTCGCTGATAGACGATCTCACCAGCCTCAGTCAGCCAAAATCGCCGTCCTTCGCGATGCAATAGTGGTTGGCCAAGTTCGCTCTCTAAATTGCGAATCATCTTACTGATGGTTGGTTGGGTAACGAACATTCGCTCGGAAGCCTTAGTAAAGCTTTGCTGTCGCACCAGTTCCACAAAATAGCGCAAACCTCTAACGTCCATATCTCCTCGCACAAAACAAAGTATGCCAATTTGGCATGGAAATAATAATTTAAAGTCATTTTATGCAGGTTTTGAGCTTGAATACAATGTGATTAATCTCTCTATTTTCAAAGTGAATCACATGGTGAAACTCAAAAATGGCTTAAAAATTTGGCTGCAGGTAGCGATGCTGTCGCTGATCTGGTTTGCGGCGGATGCGCTTGTGCGTCTGTTTAACTTGCCACTGCCTGCCAATCTCACTGGCATGCTGCTTTTGCTTCTTTTACTGTTTAGTCGGATGGTCAAGATTGAGTGGCTGCGTCTTGGTGCCAGCTGGCTCTTGGCGGAAATGTTGCTGTTTTTTGTCCCTGCGGTTGTGGTGGTGGTCAACTATCAAGAGATGATGAAGCAAGAGGGAGTGAAAATTTCCTTGGTACTGGTCATCAGCACGTCTCTGGTGATTGCAGTCACCGCTTGGGTGGTGGATAAAACCCATCGCCTAGAGCGCCTTTTAGCCCTACGCAGGCGCCGTGCATCCTATGTTACAAGAGGGCACTAATATGGAATTGACTATTTCTACTCCCGCGTTGAGTGCAATCTGTTTTGTTTTGACACTCTTGCTCTATTACGCAAGCAAATACCTTTATCGCAGAAGGCCTAGCTTGCTGTTAATGCCCCTCTTGTTGGCCCCGCTTCTTTTGGTGGTGATGGTGACGGGGTTGCATATTCCTTATCAAACCTATATGGCTGATTCACAGTGGCTACTTTGGTTACTTGGGCCTGCGACGGTTGCTTTTGCCATCCCTGTGTACGACAACCGAGTCTTGATTAAGCAGCATTGGTTGTCGCTGACAGTGGGTGTGTTGGTGTCGGTGGTTGTCGCGGTTGGCAGTACGGTTGCGTTGGCGCGTTTATTGTCTCTCCCTGAGTTGCTGCAACGCAGTTTAGCAATGCGATCCATTACCACGCCGTTTGCCGTTGAAGCGACCAAAGTCATCGGTGGGCAAAGTGAGCTTGCTGCACTGTTTGTCGTCTTGACTGGCGTGATCGGGATGGCTATGGGAGAGATCATTCTAACAAGTTTGGCCATTCGTTCTCGGCTGAGCAAAGGGGCAAGTTTAGGAGCCTCAGCCCATGGTGCAGGTACCGCGAAAGCGTATCAGCTAGGAAGTTCGGAGGGGGTGGTATCCAGTGTGGTCATGATGTTGTCTGGCATGGTGACTGTACTGCTCGCCCCTTGGATCGGTCACTTACTTTGGTAAAACGCAAAGCAAAAAAATCCCCTGTCGAAACAGGGGACTGATATCAATCTTCTAGCTCTGCGAGGCACATCTCTTCATAGATCTGTTCAACCCAGTTTTTCACGCGAGACTCGGTCAGTTCTGGCTGACGATCTTCGTCGATGCAAAGGCCAATGAACTTGCTATTGTCGCCTTCAACCAGTGCTTTCGATGCTTCGAACTCATAGCTTTCAGTAGAAGTATGGCCCAAAATCGTGCCACCTTTTGACTCAACGATATCGCGTACGGTACCCATGGCGTCACAGAAGTACTCTGCGTAGTCTTCTTGATCGCCACAACCGAAAATCGCCACCAGCTTGGTTGAGAAGTCGATTTGCTCTAATTCCGGGAAAAAATCATCCCAGTCACATTGAGCTTCGCCGTAGTACCACGTAGGAATGCCAAGAAGCAGCAGATCGAAATTATCGATGTCTTCTTTGCTGCTCTTTGCAATGTCTTGTACGTGAACGAGTTTTTTACCTAGTTGCTTTTGAATCATCTTAGCAACGGCTTCAGTATTACCTGTGTCGCTACCGAAGAAGATACCTACACTTGCCATAGAGTTTATACCTTTGATTATGTCTGTTGTGGCACGAACCTGACGGATTTAACCCAAACCAGTGCCTTCCCAGCTAAGCTGAATGAGCCCTTTTGCGATAAAACCAGCACAGCCAAGGAAAAGTACCAACCATACAATACGACGACCAAAAACGGGAACATTACCTTGCTGCAACACATCTTTAATGGCCATACCAATAAGAAAGAAGATAGACGCAAAAAGAAGGTCGAGTCCAATCGATTCCAGCATGTTCATGTAGTCGTAAAGCATGATGTCCCTTAGTGCCAATTTAGCTTGCGCGCACTATATCACTGTTGGACAACAAAGTTAATGCACGCAGCACCTGCGAAGGCCAATAAAATGACGTCACTTTTCTGATTTGTTAACTGACAATAAATTTTCGGATCGCACGTAACACTTCTGCTGGTTTTTCAGCATGCAGCCAGTGCCCCGTATTGGCAATCACATGCGCTTTTGCCTGTGTGAACTGCTGCACAACGGCGGCCTGATGTTCATTCTGCAGATAGGGAGAATCCCCCCCTTTGACAAATAGCGTTGGGATATCTGTCTGTGGGATAGGCTCCCAGCCTAGAATGGCGTCGTAGTTGTTGATCAATGAGTCAACATTGAAGCGCCAAGCGAGATGGCCGTCTTGATTATAAAGTGATTTGGCAAGAAATTGCCTTACGCCATCCAAAGCAATGTGCTTGGCAAGTAAATCAAGTGCTTGGCTGCGGCTGGTCGGCTTATGCTGAATCACGGAATGTAATCCTTGGAACACATCGTCATGGCGTCTGACTTGATAGGCTACTGGTGCCATGTCCAAAACGATGAGCTGTGAGACTATTTGTGGTGCAATGGCGGCCAATTTCATCGCTACCTTGGCTCCCATCGAGTGGCCAATCACGACAGCATGGTCAATCGAAAGCGCCTCCATAGTGGTTAGCACGTCTTGAGCCATGAGTTGGTAATCATGTTGCAGGCTGTGGAAGGAGAGGCCGTGGTTACGTAGATCCAAACTAAGGACTCGGTGATCCGAAACCAGCTCTCGGGCAAGCAGGCCAAGGTTACTTAAACTGCCAAATAAGCCGTGAAGTAAAACAATGGTTTGTCCTTCACCTTCAAGTTTGTAGTTGAGCAATGATGACATTTTATCTTATTCGTGATGGGTTTAACGTGGAGTATCCGAAAGGATCTCGTTATAATCTCCCAGAGTTTAAACATTGAGATTGTGAAAAGCGAATGAAAACAATTGAGGTTGATGAGGATCTGTACCGTTTTATTGCAAGTCAAACCCAACACATTGGTGAAAGTGCGTCAGACATTCTACGCCGTTTGTTAAATGTGGACGGTAAACCGGTCATCATTACACAAGTTGCTGAACCCAAAGGCATTGTAGTTAGCAAAGATGCAGGCAAAGCCTCCCAGATTGACGGTGTGAAAGAGATGCGCTCGCTGTTGATATCCGACGAGTTTGCTTCATTAAAGAAAGCGATTGATCGCTTTATGTTGGTTCTAACGACTTTGCATCGTATCAACCCTGAAAGTTTTGCTCAGGCAACCAAAGTGAAAGGTCGTAAGCGTTTCTACTTTGCGGATAACGAAGCGACGCTGCTGGAAAACGGCAATACCACCAAACCCAAAGCGATTCCACATACGGGCTTTTGGGTCATCACCAACAGCAATACCAGTCGTAAACGACAGATGGTGGAACAGGTGATGACGCATATGGAATTTCAGCCCGATTTAATTGAAAAAGTAACAGGGTCGATATAAGAAACCTGATAGAAGCCTCATAATGCGCACAGTGATGCCGATATTATGAGGCTTTTTTGTTTGATTAATTTTTAAGAAAGGATGTCAATAATGGCTATGCACCCTCGGGCAGGGCAAAAAGCTCTGCAAGAAGATCTTCACAATATTCCTGCTTTAGTCGCTAACTATTTTTTGATGCAACCGGATGCATCTAACCCTGCGCATAAAGTTGAGTTCGGTACCTCGGGCCATCGTGGCTGCGCAGATAAATGCACTTTTAATGAACACCATATTTTAGCCATTGCGCAAGCGGTCGCTGAAGTGCGTGTTGAGCAGGGAACCAAAGGCCCACTGTTCATCGGGAAAGACACTCACGCGCTCTCTGAGCCCGCCTTTGCTACGGTAGTGGAAGTGCTGGTGGCCAATGGGGTGCAAGTGATTGTTCAGGCAGAAAACGGCTATACACCAACACCAGGCATCTCACACGCCATTTTGACCTACAACCAGAAACATGCAGACAAAGCCGATGGCATTGTGATTACGCCATCGCACAATCCGCCGCAAGATGGCGGCATCAAGTACAACCCGGTGCACGGCGGCCCAGCCGAAGGCGAGCTCACTCAGGCGATTGAAAATCGTGCCAATCAGTTGATCGCTGAAGGCCTACAAGGAGTCAAGCGTATGCCTTTGCTCGACGCGAAAGCATCAACACTGTTTGTAGAGCAAGATCTGGTTAAGCCATACGTGGCTGATCTGGTCAATGTGATTGATATGGAAGCGATCCAAAACGCCAATCTCAAGATCGGTGTGGATCCGCTCGGCGGCAGCGGCATTGACTATTGGCGCCAAATCGCCAAAGCGTACAATCTCAATCTCACTCTGGTGAGCGAAGCGATAGATCCTTCCTTCCAGTTTATGTCACTCGACAAAGATGGCGTGGTGCGTATGGACTGCTCTTCTCCTTACGCGATGGCTGGGCTACTGGCGTTAAAAGACGATTACGATCTCGCGTTTGGTAATGATCCCGATTACGACCGTCATGGCATTGTCACGCCAAAAGGCTTGATGAATCCTAACCACTTCTTAGCGGTGTGTATCGACTATCTATACCGCCACCGTCAAGGCTGGGCAGCGGATGTCGCTGTCGGTAAAACACTCGTTTCCAGTGCGATGATTGACCGCGTGGTGGCTGATCTTGGCCGTGAGCTGTGTGAAGTGCCCGTGGGCTTTAAGTGGTTTGTGGATGGTCTCTATAACGGCAAGTTCGGATTTGGTGGTGAAGAGAGCGCTGGTGCTTCTTTCCTACGTAAAGATGGTACGCCTTGGTCAACCGACAAAGATGGCATTATTTTGTGTTTGTTGGCAGCCGAAATCACGGCCGTGACGGGTAAAAACCCGCAGCAGTACTATGAAGCGCTTGCGGCTAAGCATGGTGAATCACAGTATAGCCGTATTCAAGCAGTGGCAAATGGCCCGCAGAAAGACGTTCTCAAGAAACTGTCTGCTGAAATGGTTAGTGCAACAACGCTGGCTGGTGATGAGATTACCGCGCGTTTAACTCATGCGCCAGGTAATGGTGCGGCCATTGGTGGCCTGAAAGTGACCACTGCAAATGGCTGGTTTGCCGCTCGCCCATCAGGCACAGAAGACATCTACAAGATTTACTGTGAAAGCTTTAAAGGCGCAGAGCACCTGAAGCAAATCGAAGCCGAAGCGCAGCAGATCGTCAATCAAGTCTTTGCCGACGCGGGTTTATAAGCTGCAACCTACTTGCCTCAATATCAACCCCAGAGCTCAGCTCTGGGGTTTTTGTTACCAGTACATAAGCATCGAGAATCTCTACTCGGTGGGATAAATCCTCATGTTTATCCATGCGGCCAGTTGTCTGGCACGATAAACCAGAACTGACCATTTCGGCTTTGGGCGTGGATAAAGCGTTTTTGCGGCTTTTCGACTGCGGGCGCGTCAGCCGCTGCCATGCCGCCGGCCGCCCAATTCGCTTTCGATAACTCATACAGTGGTTGGTTGATTTGCGGCCATTGGTGGGCGAAACACCAATAACCGGCGATAGTGTTTGGGTTGATTGGATAGCCAAGACAATGGGTCGGTATGTCTTGTGGCAAAAAAGGGTTGATGTACAAACGGCCTTGCATGAGTAAGCGTGGTTGGCTGTCTTGATACTGTCCGTATTGTTGCAAAAAAGCCGTCGAAGAGCTCATCTTAAGCTGATGATTGAGCATGTGATCGAGTTTTTTGTCCAAGCGATCTTGGGCGTTGGGGCCATACCATTTGCCGTCTAGCAGCAGATAAAACTTAATCGCCACTTCCCAGTGCTCAAATTGACCACTTTCTCGGTTAAGCAAAAGAAAATCTAACGCACCAAGCGTCTTCCCATTGCTTTGAAGTTGCACTTCTTCGAGCTCAATCTGGTACTGGGTCGACTGTCGCAACAGTTTTGAGCACAGGTACTGATAGAGAAAACCAAGCCGAGCATTTCCTTGATAAGGTTCGATATCGTTTGGCACCGTTGCGTTTAAGTGGGAGACGCTGACAAAAGGTAAACGGGTCTCAAATAACGAGGGTGAGGAGGTAATCCATTGATAAAATCGCGTAACAGAGCTCATCGTTGATCCACAATGTCGATATTGAGCGACCATTGTATTGCTTATTGGCTTGAGTATACACTTTGCGGTGAAGACAAAATCTGGATGTGAAGATGAACAACTTAGAACTGGAAAAAATTCTTAACGATAAGCTTTCCGCATCGCTAATAAAAGATTACTGCCCAAATGGTTTACAGGTGGAAGGGAAAGCGGAAATCCGCAAAGTGATTACTGGCGTAACGGCTTCTCAAGCTTTGATAGAGCAAGCGGTCGAGAAAGGCGCCGATGCCGTGTTAGTCCATCACGGCTATTTTTGGAAAGGCGAGCCAGAGCCCATTCGAGGCATGAAAGGAAATCGCATTCGCACCCTGATGCGGCACGACATCAATCTATTGGCGTATCACTTACCACTCGATATCCATCCACAACTAGGCAACAATGCACAACTGGCCAATCTACTCGATATCGAAGTCGAAGGTGGATTGGAAGGGCACGCCCAATCCGTGGCTATGTTTGGCCGTTTGCGACAAGCGATGAGGGCCGAGGCGTTTGCAGACAAGATCACTCGAACTCTATCGCGTCAGCCACTGCATATCGCGTCAGAACGTGGACAACGCATTGAAACGATTGGTTGGTGTACTGGCGGTGGGCAAGATTTTATTGAACTGGCCGCTCAACGGGGTTTGGATGCTTATCTCTCTGGAGAAATTTCAGAGCGCACGACCTACAGCGCGCGTGAAATGGGGATTCACTACTTTTCGGCTGGGCATCATGCTACCGAACGTTATGGCATCAAAGCTCTAGGCGAATGGTTAACGCAAGAGCACGGTTTAGACGTTGAATTCATCGATATCGACAATCCAGTATAAAGCGCTGGAACGGTCAAAAAGAGAAAGGGCTGAGACTTGCATCTCAACCCTTGATTTTTATTCAACCTGTTATTGGCGCTCGTGCATAGGTTTGAAATCGCGCTGCTCTTCACCAGTATAGAGCTGGCGAGGACGGCCAATGCGATTGAGTGGATCGCTGTGCATTTCGTTCCAATGCGCAATCCAGCCGATAGTGCGCGAGATGGCGAAGATAACGGTAAACATTGAGACAGGAATACCGATCGCTTTGAGGATAATACCTGAGTAGAAGTCTACGTTCGGGTACAGCTTCTTAGAGACAAAGTATTCGTCTGACAGGGCAATGCGCTCAAGCTCCATCGCGACATCCAAGAGCGGATCTTTGATGTTGAGCTCTTTTAGCACTTCGTGACAGGTTTCACGCATCACGGTTGCACGTGGGTCGTAATTCTTATACACGCGGTGACCAAAGCCCATCAGACGGAATGGATCGTCCTTGTCCTTCGCGCGTTCCACGTACATTGGGATGTTATCGACCGAGCCGATCTCTTCCAACATCTTCAGACACGCCTCATTGGCACCACCGTGAGCAGGACCCCATAGAGAAGCAATACCTGCGGCAATACACGCAAACGGGTTTGCCCCCGAAGAGCCAGCGAGACGCACGGTGGAAGTTGAAGCGTTTTGTTCGTGATCTGCATGCAGAGTAAAGATTTTATCCATTGCACGCGCGACGACTGGGTTCACTTCGTATTCTTCACATGGGTTTGCAAACATCATGTGCAGGAAGTTTTCAGCGTAAGTCAGGTCATTGCGTGGATAGATAAAAGGCTGACCAATCGAATATTTGTAACACATGGCCGCCAGCGTTGGCATTTTAGACAGCAGACGATAAGCGGTGATTTCTCGGTGCAAATCGTTATTGATGTCTAAAGAGTCATGATAGAAGGCTGCCAGAGCGCCGACCACGCCACACATCACCGCCATTGGGTGAGCGTCACGACGGAAGCCATGGAAGAAGCTGGCAATCTGTTCGTGCACCATAGTGTGACGTGTCACGGTTGTTCTGAATTTCTCGTATTCCTCACGTGTAGGGGCTTCACCGTAAAGTAGAATATAACAAACCTCTAAGTAATCAGCGTTGTTGGCTAACTGATCAATAGGGAACCCGCGGTGCAAAAGAATACCTTTGCCGCCGTCGATGTATGTTATTTGCGATTCACAAGATGCAGTGGCAAGAAAACCGGGGTCAAATGTGAAATAGCCGTTTGCTCCCAGTGTACGAACATCAATTACAGGGGTACCTAGTGCACCTTCCATAATTGGCAGTTCGATTGGCGCTTTGCCTTCGATGTGAAGGGTAGCTTTCTTATCTGCCATAACAATCTCCTTTGTTTATTATTTAATCCGTCCAGGATGTTTGTGTGCCATTTTTGTACTGGTGTTAAAGATTAAAGTCAATTGTTCTGCCTTTTTGTGTGCACTCAATATGATTTTTTACATAAAAATCGTTAAAAATCTGTTCTGTGTAGCATAATTTGTTACATCAATTGTATTAGAATGTTGCCAGCCGTATAGTGGCGCAGAAATTTTTGGTTAAATCCTTATAAATTCGGGGCTAGAAACAAAGGTGAGGTGTTTTTTTTAGTCTCGTTGTTAACAAGAGTTTTACATTTAAATCGATTATATGTCGTGGAAGGTGTTAAATAAATGTTAACTTTTGTGGGGTTGAGGGCCAAAATTCGTTAATAACAATAAATGCTCAATGGAGCTGAGTGAGCAAGCCCGTGAAAGAAAGAAAGTCAAGACCTGTTAATTTAGATTTGCAGACCATTCGCTTTCCTATCACCGCAATCGCATCCATCCTGCATCGTGTATCTGGGGTGATTACGTTTGTCGCGATAGGCATACTGCTATGGCTACTATCCATTTCCCTGTCATCCCCTGTCGGATTCATGCAAGCGAGCGACATCGTCGATAGCTTTGTCGTGAAATTCGTGTTGTGGGGCATCCTAACTGCATTGGCCTACCACATTGCTGGCGGTATTCGTCATCTCATGATGGATCTTGGTCATTTTGAAGAGCTTGAATCTGGCGCCATGAGTGCCAAGGTTGCATTCGGCGCGACAGCCGTGCTTTCAGTTTTGGCGGGGATCTTAGTATGGTAAAACACGTTTCCTCATTTGGTCGTAACGGGGTACACGATTTCCTCCTGATCCGTGCTACGGCCATCATAATGACACTCTACACAATTTATCTGGTGAGCTTTTGTGCTTTCACGGATATTTCCTACGCATCCTGGACCCAATTTTTCGGTGGCACCTTCACTAAGGTTTTCACCATGCTGGCATTGGTCTGTGTGCTGATTCATGCCTGGATTGGTTTATGGCAGGTTCTGACTGACTACATCAAATGCGCTAAGTTGCGTGGTGGCCTTCAGTTAGCCGTTATTGCCGTGCTGTTCGGATATTTCTTCTCTGGTCTATTTGTGTTGTGGGGTGCGTAAGTGTCTATTCCAGTTCGTGAGTTTGACGCCGTTGTGATCGGCGCAGGTGGTGCAGGTATGCGCGCTGCACTACAAATTTCAGAGCAAGGCCTAACTTGTGCATTGCTATCAAAAGTGTTTCCTACTCGTTCTCATACCGTTTCAGCTCAGGGTGGTATTACGGTTGCACTAGGAAACTCACACAAAGACGATTGGCAGTGGCACATGTATGACACGGTCAAAGGTTCCGACTACATCGGTGACCAAAATGCCATTGAGTACATGTGTAAGAACGGCCCTGAGTCGGTGATTGAGCTAGAGAAGATGGGGTTGCCATTCTCTCGCTTTGAAAACGGATCAATCTATCAGCGTCCTTTTGGTGGCCAGTCAAAAGAGTTCGGTGGTGAGCAAGCGGCTCGTACTGCTGCTGCTGCTGACCGTACTGGTCACGCTCTGCTGCATACGCTTTATCAGCAAAACGTAAAACATAAGACCACTATTTTTTCAGAATGGTATGCGCTTGATCTAGTGAAAAACCAAGATGGCGCTATCTTAGGCTGTACAGCATTGTGCATGGAAACGGGCGAAATTTGTTATTTCAAAGCCAAAGCGACCGTATTAGCAACAGGCGGTGCAGGCCGTATTTATGCATCAACCACTAACGCACACATCAACACGGGCGATGGCGTGGGTATGGCACTGCGTGCTGGTGTTCCGATGCAAGATATGGAAATGTGGCAATTCCACCCAACGGGCATCGCTGGTGCAGGTGTTTTGGTGACGGAAGGTTGCCGTGGCGAGGGTGGTTACCTTCTCAATAAAGATGGTGAGCGTTTCATGGAACGTTATGCACCAAATGCCAAAGATTTGGCTGGCCGTGATGTGGTTGCTCGCTCAATGATGATCGAAATCCGTGAAGGTCGTGGTTGTGACGGCCCTTGGGGTCCACATATCAAGTTGAAGCTCGATCACTTGGGCAAAGATGTACTTGAATCGCGTCTGCCTGGTATCTGTGAGCTTTCTCGTACTTTCGCTCACGTCGATCCAGTGAAAGAGCCGATTCCGGTTATCCCAACCTGTCACTACATGATGGGTGGTGTACCAACTCAAGTTTCTGGTCAGGCGATTAAACAGCTGGCGGACGGCACTGACGTAGAGGTTCAGGGCTTGTTCGCGTGTGGTGAAATAGCTTCTGTATCGGTACACGGAGCGAACCGTTTAGGCGGTAACTCGCTACTCGATCTGGTGGTCTTTGGCCGTGCAACGGGTCTTCACTTAGGTGAAACGCTGGCAGCACAAGCAGAAGCACGCTCAGCGACCGCTTCTGACGTCGAAGCGTCACTTTCTCGCTACATGCGCTGGGAAAACAGCACGGGTGGCGAAGATCCGGTGCAAATCCGTAAAGACCTACAACGTTGCATGCAAAATAGCTTCTCGGTGTTCCGTGAAGGTGAAGCCATGGCGCAAGGTTTAGAAGAACTGAAAGTGATTCGCGAACGTTTGAAAAATGCCCATCTGTCAGACAAGTCTACCGAGTTCAACACGCAGCGTATTGAGTGCTTAGAACTGGATAACTTGATGGAAACGGCATTCTCAACGGCAGTGGCAGCAAACTACCGTACGGAAAGTCGTGGGGCTCACGCTCGTTTCGACTACCCAGATCGTGACGATGAAAACTGGCTATACCACTCTATCTATAATCCGGAAACTGAACAGATGACCAAACGCGACGTAAACATGTCTCCAGTTCATCGTGATGCTTTCCCACCGAAAGTACGTACATACTAAGGGAGGACTAAAAAATGAAATTGAACTTCTCTGTGTATCGTTACAATCCGGATATCGATAGCAAGCCGTACATGAAAGAGTACACGCTGGATGTGGAAGATGGCTCTGACATGATGGTGTTAGATGCGCTGATCCTATTGAAAGAGCAAGATCCAACGCTGGCATTTCGCCGCTCCTGCCGCGAAGGCGTGTGTGGTTCTGACGGTTTGAATATGAACGGCAAAAACGGCTTGGCGTGTATCACTCCGCTGTCGGCTTTGGGCAGTGGTAAGCTGATTATTCGACCACTACCGGGTTTGCCTGTAGTACGCGATCTTATCGTTGACATGACACAGTTCTACGACAACTATGCGAAAGTTAAGCCATTCTTGATCGATGACGGTGCGTTGCCACCTTCTCGCGAGAATCTGCAATCTCCAGAAGAGCGTGCGCATTTGGATGGTTTGTACGAATGTATCATGTGTGCATGTTGTACAACATCTTGCCCATCGTTCTGGTGGAACCCGGACAAATTTATCGGTCCAGCAGGTCTTTTGGCTGCATATCGTTGGTTGATTGATAGTCGCGATACTGCAACAGATGAACGTCTGTCCAATCTTGATGACGCATTTAGCGTTTTTCGTTGCCATGGCATCATGAATTGTGTAAGTGTTTGTCCTAAGGGACTAAACCCAACAAAAGCCATTGGTCACATCAAAACAATGTTGGTCAATCGTTCGGTTTAATAGACAAAAATTGCCGGCTAACTCTTAACCAGATTTAGCCGGCTCTTATAGTAGCTCGGCGCAGACCGAAGCAAACGTGAAAACTACTGGTTAAGGGAAAATATGCACAACGGCGTGATGAAGGCATGGCTCGAGTCTTCACACTTGGCTGGCGCCAATGCAATGTATGTAGAGGACCTCTACGAACTGTATCTAAGTGATCCCGATCTGGTAAGTGAGGAGTGGAAACGTGTTTTTGATGAGTTGCCCAAGCACTCAGAAGTGGCTGAACAGCCGCACTCACGTGTCCGTGACTACTTCCGACGACTCGCTCAAGAAACAAAGCATTACAGTGTCCAGGTCAGTGATCCAGATGTCGATGCTAAGCAAGTAAAAGTACTACAGCTGATAAATGCCTACCGCTTCCGCGGCCATGAAGCAGCTCAGTTAGACCCCCTAGGGTTGTGGCAACGTCCTCAAGTGGCGGAGCTTGATCCTGCATTCCACAATCTCACTCAAGATGACTTCGAAGAGACTTTTAACGTAGGTTCTTTTGCCATTGGCCAAGAAACTATGCAGTTGAAAGACATCTTTAATGCCCTGAAAAAAACCTATTGTGGTTCGATTGGTGCAGAATACATGCACATGACCGACACAGAGCAAAAACGTTGGATTCAGCAACGTCTTGAGTCTGTTATCGGCCAGCCTTCCTTCGAAAAAGAAGAAAAAATTACATTCCTGGAAGAGCTGACCGCAGCAGAAGGTCTCGAGCGCTACCTTGGCGCAAAATTCCCCGGTGCTAAACGTTTCTCTTTGGAAGGCGGTGACGCCATGATCCCAATGATGAAAGAGTTGATTCGTCATGCGGGTAAAAGCGGTATGCGTGAAGTGGTAATTGGTATGGCTCACCGAGGCCGTCTCAATATGCTGGTTAACGTTTTGGGTAAGAAGCCACAAGATCTGTTTGACGAATTTGCCGGTAAACACGGCGAAAGCTGGGGAACGGGTGATGTGAAGTATCACCAAGGCTTCTCTGCAGATTTCGCTACTCCCGGCGGTGATGTGCACCTTGCCTTAGCATTTAACCCGTCCCACTTGGAAATCGTTAACCCAGTGGTGGTGGGGTCGGTACGTGCTCGTCAGGATCGCCTTGGCGATGAAGATGGCAGTAAAGTCCTACCTATCACGATTCATGGTGATTCGGCGATTGCAGGCCAAGGTGTCGTGGCAGAGACGTTCAACATGTCTCAAGCCCGTGGTTACTGTGTCGGCGGTACTGTTCGTTTGGTTGTGAATAACCAAGTCGGTTTCACGACCTCAAACCCACGTGATACGCGTTCCACCATGTACTGTACCGATATTGCCAAGATGGTACAGGCACCGATTTTCCACGTTAATGCCGATGATCCAGAAGCAGTCGCTTTTGTGACGCGTATTGCCTTAGATTACCGCAACGAATTTAAACGCGATGTCGTGATTGACCTTGTTTGTTACCGCCGTCATGGTCACAACGAAGCTGACGAGCCAAATGCCACTCAGCCTCTGATGTACCAAAAGATCAAGAAGCATCCAACACCGCGTAAGCTGTACGCCGACGTGCTGATTGATCGCAACGAGTGCGATATCGAAACCGCAACCCAAATGGTCAATGAGTACCGTGATGCGCTTGACCACGGTGAAGTGGTGGTCAAAGAATGGCGCCCAATGGCTCTACATTCTGTAGACTGGTCTCCTTATCTGGGGCACGACTGGGAAACACCTTGGGCAAACGTATTCGATAAAAAACGTTTAGTCGAGCTAGGACGACGCCTATGCCAATACCCAGAAAGTCACGTTTTGCACAGTCGAGTGAGCAAGCTCTACAGTGATCGTGTTGCGATGATTGAAGGGGAGAAAGAGTTCGACTGGGGGATGGCAGAGACGCTTGCCTATGCGACCTTGCTTGACGATGGAAAACGTATTCGTATTTCTGGTCAAGATTCAGGCCGTGGAACCTTCTTCCATCGTCACTCTGTACTACACAACCAAACTGACGCCAGTACCTATATCCCATTGGCAAACATTCATGACAAACAAGGCCCATTCGAGGTGCTTGACTCTGTGTTGTCGGAAGAAGCGGTGCTGGCATTTGAATACGGTTATGCAACGGCAGAACCAGGTGGTCTGACCATCTGGGAAGCGCAGTTTGGTGATTTCGCTAACGGCGCTCAAGTTGTGATTGACCAGTTCATCTCTTCTGGTGAGCAGAAGTGGGCTCGTTTGTGTGGCTTAACGATGTTGCTGCCACACGGCTATGAAGGTCAAGGCCCTGAACACTCTTCTGCACGTTTGGAGCGCTACCTTCAGTTGTGTGCAGAACAAAACATGCAAGTGGTTGTACCATCAACCCCTGCGCAGGTTTACCACATGATTCGTCGTCAGGTGGTTCGCCCAATGCGTCGCCCACTGATTGTGATGTCGCCGAAGTCGCTGCTACGCCACCCATTGTGCACATCAACGCTGGATGAGCTGGCGAACGGTACATTCTTGCCAGCGATTCCGGAAATTGACAACCTTGATCCTGCCAAGGTCAAACGTGTCGTTTTCTGTTCTGGTAAAGTCTATTTTGATCTACTGGAACAACGTCGTAATAGTGAGCAAGAGGATGTGGCGATTGTTCGTATCGAGCAACTTTACCCGTTCCCACTCGATCAGGTGAAGGACGCCATTGCGCCATACGTCAATGTTGAAGACTTTGTATGGTGTCAGGAAGAGCCTCAAAACCAAGGTGCTTGGTACTGTAGTCAACACAATTTCCGCGCGGCCATTCCAGTTGGCGCAGATCTAAAATACGCCGGCCGCCCGGCTTCTGCTTCACCAGCAGTAGGCTACATGTCGGTGCACTTGAAACAACAGAAAGCGTTGATAGAAGACGCTCTGAACGTGAATGCAAAAACTTCGGATTAAGAACTAGAAGTGAAAGGAAGAAACAGACATGACAATTGAAATTCTGGTTCCAGACTTACCTGAATCAGTCGCGGACGCAACCGTAGCGACTTGGCACAAGAAACCGGGCGACAGAGTAGAACGTGATGAAGTTCTCGTCGATATTGAAACGGACAAAGTCGTTTTAGAAGTACCTGCGCCAGAAGCGGGTATTTTAGAGGCTATCCTAGAAGACGACGGTGCTACGGTGCTTTCAAAGCAGCTTCTTGCGCGCCTAAAACCCGGCGCAGTGGCAGGCGAACCAACCAAAGACACGACTGAAGAATCGGTAGCTTCACCAGACAAGCGCCACAAAGCTTCGCTAACGGAAGAGAGCAATGACGCATTGAGTCCAGCTGTCCGCCGTTTGCTGGCTGAACATAACCTAGAAGCGCATCAAGTGAAAGGCACAGGTGTTGGTGGCCGTATTACACGTGAAGATATCGAGGCGCATTTGGCTAACGCGAAAGCGGCAGTCAAAGCTGAGGCTCCTGCCGTTGTTGCTGCGCCAGCTGCGGCTCGCAGTCAAAAACGCGTACCGATGACTCGTCTACGCAAAACGGTGGCAAATCGTCTGCTTGAAGCGAAAAACAGCACAGCAATGCTGACGACGTTTAACGAAGTGAACATGAAGCCAATCATGGATCTTCGTAAACAGTACGGAGATCAGTTCGAAAAACGTCATGGCATCCGTCTCGGCTTCATGTCTTTCTATGTCAAAGCCGTTACTGAAGCGTTGAAACGTTATCCGGAAATCAACGCCTCGATCGATGGCGATGACATTGTGTATCACAACTACTTTGATATCAGCATGGCGGTATCAACACCACGTGGTTTGGTTACGCCAGTACTGAAAGATTGTGACACGCTAGGTTTTGCTGATGTTGAAAAAGGCATCAAAGAGCTCGCTATCAAAGGTCGCGATGGCAAATTGACAGTAGATGAGCTGATTGGCGGCAACTTCACTATCACCAACGGTGGCGTATTTGGTTCACTGATGTCAACCCCAATCATCAACCCACCACAATCCGCCATTTTGGGTATGCACAAGATCCAAGATCGTCCAATGGCGGTTGACGGTAAGGTTGAAATCTTGCCAATGATGTATTTAGCACTCTCTTACGATCACCGTTTGATTGACGGACGCGAGTCTGTTGGTTTCCTCGTGACAGTGAAAGAGCTGCTGGAAGCTCCTGCACGTCTGCTGCTCGATGTGTAATCGAAATTAGACGTTCGGTCACAGATGGCTGGACGTCTAAAGTTTTCAGGGCTAGACTCGCTCAACGTCTGGCCTTCATTTGAGTCATCTGTGGCTTATTTGAGAAGCACCCTACGTACGTATAGCGCAGCGGTTGCTGCACTTTATGGAAATAATAAATCCCATAAGGGATAAACATACGGAATAACACAATGAATTTGCATGAATATCAAGCCAAACAGCTGTTTGCAGAATTCGGTTTGCCTGTACCGGAAGGCTACGCTTGTGACACCCCACAAGAAGCGTTTGAGGCTGCAGGTCGTATTAGTACAGCCAAGAAAGTCGTAAAATGTCAGGTTCACGCTGGTGGCCGCGGTAAAGCGGGCGGTGTTGAACTGCACGATACTAAAGATGGTGTGAAAGAGTTTGCACAAAAATGGCTAGGTAAAAACCTAGTTACTTATCAAACCGATGCAAATGGTCAGCCAGTCACCAAGATCCTTGTTGAAGAAGCGTCAAACATCGCTAACGAACTGTACTTGGGCGCGGTAGTCGACCGTGCAACGCGTCGTATCGTTTTCATGGCATCTACCGAAGGTGGTGTGGAAATCGAGAAAGTGGCGGAAGAAACGCCAGAGCTGATCCACAAAGCGGCTATCGATCCACTGGTAGGCCCTCAGGCATATCAAGGCCGTGAACTGGCTTTCAAACTTGGCCTTACGGGCGATCAGATCAAACAGTTCGTGAAAATCTTCATGGGTTTGGGTCAGATGTTCTCTCAGTATGACCTGGCACTATTGGAAATCAACCCGCTAGTGATCACTGCTGAAGGCAATCTGCTGTGTCTGGATGGCAAGATCAACATCGACTCAAACGCGATGTACCGTCAGCCAAAACTGCGCGAAATGCACGATCCTTCGCAGGAAGATGCTCGTGAAGCGCACGCGGCGCAGTGGGAACTGAACTATGTCGCACTCGATGGCAACGTAGGTTGTATGGTTAACGGCGCTGGCCTAGCAATGGGCACCATGGATATCGTTAACCTGCACGGCGGCAAACCTGCCAACTTCCTAGATGTCGGCGGCGGCGCAACGAAAGAGCGCGTTGCAGAAGCATTCAAGATCATCCTATCTGATGATAACGTGAAAGCGGTATTGGTTAACATCTTCGGCGGTATTGTCCGTTGTGACATGATCGCAGAAGGTATCATCGGCGCCGTAAAAGAAGTCGGTGTTAACGTACCTGTGGTTGTTCGTCTCGAAGGAACCAACGCTGAGCTAGGTCGTAAAGTGCTTGCCGAGTCTGGTCTGGATATCATTGCAGCTGAGTCGCTAACCGACGCAGCTCAGAAAGTTGTTGCTGCTGCGGAGGGCAAATAATGTCTGTACTAATTAACAAAGACACCAAAGTAATCTGTCAAGGTTTCACCGGTGGTCAAGGCACATTCCACTCCGAACAAGCGATTGCTTACGGCACACAAATGGTTGGTGGTGTTTCTCCAGGTAAAGGTGGCCAAACTCACCTAGGCCTGCCAGTCTTCAATACCGTGCGTGAAGCGGTGGAAGCAACGGGCGCGACAGCAACGGTTATCTACGTTCCAGCACCATTTTGTAAAGATGCGATTCTCGAAGCGATCGATGCAGGTATTCAACTGATCGTCACGATCACCGAAGGCATTCCGACGACCGACATGGTCGACGTGAAAGTGAAGCTGGAAGAAACTGGCGTGCGCATGATTGGCCCTAACTGTCCGGGTGTGATTACGCCTGATGAATGTAAGATCGGCATCATGCCAGGTCACATTCACAAGAAGGGCAAAGTGGGTATCGTTTCTCGCTCCGGTACTCTGACGTACGAAGCAGTAAAACAAACCACAGACGAAGGCTTCGGTCAGTCTACCTGTGTTGGTATTGGTGGCGACCCAATCCCGGGTTCAAACTTTATCGATATCTTGAAACTGTTCCAAGAAGATCCAGAAACTGAAGCGATCGTCATGATTGGCGAGATCGGTGGTACAGCAGAAGAAGATGCTGCTGCGTTTATCAAAGAAAATGTGACTAAGCCGGTGGTGTCTTACATCGCAGGTGTGACCGCGCCTCCAGGCAAACGTATGGGCCACGCCGGCGCAATCATCTCTGGCGGTAAAGGGACAGCGGACGAGAAATTCGCTGCACTGGAATCGGCTGGGGTGAAAACAGTCAAGAGCCTTGCTGACATCGGTAAAGCGTTGCGTGAAGTAACAGGTTGGTAATCTGACCAAACAATAGAGTAAAGCCAGGCTCATGCCTGGCTTTATTTTTACTTGATAAATGTGGTGGTCGCACACTTAGCTGTTGCGTGGTACGAGCTGTGAAAGCACAAACAAGCTTGTTGCGCTGATGACGACAGATGGTCCAGCAGGTGTATCGAAATGCCATGAAAGCGTTAAGCCAGACAAAACCGAGATAACGCCTAAAAACGCAGCCGTAAACGCCATTTGTTCAGGAGAAGAGGCAAAACGTCTGGCGGTAGCGGCGGGGATAATCAGCAGAGAGGTCATAATAAGAGCGCCGACAAACTTCATCCCGACAGCGATGACAATGCCGACCATGAGCATCAGTACCAGACGAATCAAATCGGTGTTGACTCCTTCCACTGCGGCTAACTCTTCGTTCACCGTCGTTGACAGTAGCGGGCGCCAGAAAATAAACAAGGCGGCGGAAATCGCCACGACGCCAGCGTAAATGAACAGCAAATCTTGTGCGGAGACCGCCAAAAGATCGCCAAACAGATAGCTCATCAAGTCCACACGTACATTATCTAAAAAGCTTACCGCGACTAAACCGATGGAAAGTGCGCTGTGGGCGAGAATGCCAAGCAAGGTATCTGACGCAATCAACTGTTGTTTTTGCAAAGTGACCAAAATGACCGCTAAAGTCAGACAGCAGACGACTAAGGCTAAGTAGAGATTGATATCGAGCAGAAAGCCGAGCGCTAATCCCATCAGGGATGCATGGGCTAGAGTGTCACCAAAATAGGCCATTTTCCGCCAAACAACGAACGAGCCAAGAGGTCCGGCGATAAGTGCGATACCGATACCGGCGAGAATCGAAGGCAACAAAAATTCAATCATGATGATGTCCGTGATGATGATGACCGCAGCTTGTCGCCTCGCCGGAAACGGGTTGACCCGCTAAATCATGGTGGTGATGATTGTGTTGATGGTGATAAAACGCCAGCGATTGCTGAGTGGCTTTGCCAAACAACGCAATGTAAGAGGGGTGCTGGGTAATATCTGCGGGCGAACCTGAACAACAGATATGGTGCTGCAAGCATATGACGTCGTCAGTTTTCGCCATCACGAGATGAAGATCATGAGACACCATAAAGACCGCACAGTGGAAGCGATGACGAATACTCTCAATGAGCTCATACAGGTCAATTTGCCCTTGAATGTCGACGCCCTGAGCAGGTTCATCCAGCACCAACAGATCTGGCCGTTGCAGTAGGGCCCGAGCAAGCAAAATGCGCTGAGTTTCGCCCCCAGAGAGTTTGTGCATATTACTCTCTAGCAAATGCTCCGCGCCAACCAGTTTCACCGCTTCAAGCGTTTCTTGCGGACTGTATTTGCCTGAGAGATTGAGAAAGCGCTTTACCTTTAGCGGGAGCGCATCATTGAGTTTGAGTTTCTGTGGCACGTAACCGACTTTGAGCTTGTCCTGGCGAGTAACGCTACCATCACTGGGTTTGACCAGACCAAGGATAACTTTGACCAGTGTGGATTTACCCGCACCGTTTGGACCGATAAGTGTGGTGATTTTACCTTTATGCAATTCGAGGTTGATATTATCTAGGACTGCTTTTTCGTCAAAAGTTACGCACAGGTTCTTTAGACTGACTAACGCCGACATGAATGGAACTTATTTGCAATTGATGAGTGTTATAAAGTAACATTTTACTACACTTAATGCTACTGCCTTACTGGGGAACGATGATGCGCGCGTTTTTAACTGGATTCTTACTTTTATTGCCAACCACGGCCGGGGCTGTGGAGGTTCTTACCAGTATTAAACCCATCCAAATGATTGTCCATGAACTTATGCTTGATGTCGATAAGCCGGATGTACTACTCGCTAGCAATGCTTCTCCACATGATTATGCGTTGCGTCCTTCTGATATGAAGAAAATCCGCCATGCTGACTTGGTGATTTGGTTTGGCCCAGGTTTAGAGCCTTTTATGGAAAAGTTGCTGGAAAGCCATCCGCAGGTGATCACGATCGGCGCTATTAAGGATATTCCGCTGCGTGAATATCAAGATGATCACGGTCATGAAGGACACAATCATGGTAACTATGATCCTCACTTCTGGTTAGGCGTGGATGTCGTTACTATCGCGGCCAAAACAATCAGTGCAAAACTGGTTGAATTGGATTCGGCCCACCAAGAGATTTACCAGCGCAATCTCACTCGTTTTCTTACGCAGTTGTCCAGTACGGATGTACAACTTAAAAAGCAACTGAACGACGTTTCGAAGCTCGGTTACTTTGTTTTTCACGACGCTTATGGGTATTTTGAGTCTCGATACCAGTTGAACAACCTTGGCCATTTTACCGTAAGTCCAGAGCGAAAGCCGGGCGCGAAAACCTTGATCCAGATCCGCAACCGACTGGCAAAAGGGGATGTGCAGTGCGTGTTTGCTGAACCGCAATTTACGCCAGCCGTAGTGGATACGGTGATTGGTAACAGTCCTGTGAATCGAGGCGTGCTAGACCCGATTGGCAGCAAGTACACCGTTGAAAATGGCAGCTACTTCCGTTTTCTCAACGGCTTGGCTGGCGATTATCTGCAATGTCTTAAGCAATAATAACGATTTTACCGAACCAGTTTACGTGATCTAACAAGAAAAATAGCGCAAGTTGACGCCATGAGCCTTTCATCAGCTCGTAATTGATATATCATACCAGATAATTATCAGCTCAAAATAACACCATTGCTGATGAGTGTCCGGTTGATGACCTGACGTATGAAAGGAATGTTCTCTTGCTCCGTATACTGGCCCTCATACTATTTGGGCTTGTGCTGCCGTGGGTAGCACAAGCTGAAAATGGCCAATCTGTTATTTTCTATCCACTGCCCGGACAGGAGCAGGGTACCTTTGTGGCTGCAAAAAACCTTTTTATCGGGAAAGAAGGTGGGCTGTGGATCCATGATGTGCATGGCCGGGTTCAGTTCTATGATGGCAACACGGTGCTTCCCAAAAAAGGTAGCCTTTTAGAGTTCAACGCTGAACAGGTCGCCTTTCATGAGGGGAGTTTCTGGACTTTTGTTGACAATGAAGTCTTTCAAACCTATCCAAATCGTAAACGCTCCTTAGTGTTTAGCCTCAGTCCTGGTACGCAAATTCGCAAAATCGGCAGTTCAGACCAGTATATTTGGGTCAGTGATGGGATTAATTTTTACACCTATAACGTAGAAAATGGCCTGCTTGATACCTACTCGCTGCTATCACTTTATCAAAACAATCATAGTAGTTACGTCTATATCAATGATGCGCAACGTGTACTCAGTAAATGGGTGTTGGGCACAACCGCAGGGGCTTATCTCTCACAAGACAAGCAGTTTACCCACATCAAAGCGTCGGGTAAGCATACGGTCTCGAAACTCTATTTTTCCAATACCCGCCGCGAGTTGTTAGTGGGCACTATGCGTGGAGCTGTGCTGGTGAATATTTTCCAACCGTTACAACAAGAAGTGACGATTGGAGACTCTCATGTATTGTCCATTAGCGAAACGAGCCAAGAATATTGGGTAGGAACAGAACATGGGTTGTTTAGCTATTCATTTCTGGATGGGCAAGTTACGCCAGTCCAATCTTCTGCACATCAAGGAATTGACTTAGCAAAAAGGAAAATCTACGCACTGGTGAATGATGGCAGCGGTGGCATCTGGATCGCGACCAATGCAGGTTTGCTTTATCACTCTTTATTTAGTCGTAAGTTTGAACGGTTTAGTCCTTTCTCAGTTGGGAATGCGAGCCGATTGACGGGATACATCCACAAAGCGCTGTATGATTCTTCTGGGGGGCTGTGGCTGCAAGATGGACAAACTCTTTATCGTATGGACTCAGAACGCGTGCTCATACCTATCCATCTACCGGGGAAAGTCAACGACTTCGCTATTGCTCATCAGCAAGCTTGGATTGCAACGGATAAAGGGGTATTTATCTACGATATTGTCAAGCAACGCCTTAGACAAAATGAGGCAGTTGCTGAACTGGCGGGTAGGTCCGTTGACTATGTTGCCATCGATCAGCAAGGCACGGTGTGGTTTAACGGCGGCTATCGCTTGTTTGCTTTAGACGCGGTTACGCAACAACTAAAAGATTATGGCGACAGATGGATAGTAGCTACTTACTTACCCGCACAGGTCCTCGGTCTTGAAGTCGATACAGGAGATAGTCTGGTTGTTCGCACGGACCACGGTGCTTACACTTTGGCGGAGAATAAAATTCGCTTTGATCGTAGCAGTTCTGTGCTGGGCGAAAGCATTGATATAGTCCGTGCTATGGACGAGACCCTTTGGCTGGCAGGTTCGTATGGGCTCTATCGTAAACGTAAAGGTGATAACACTTTTATCGAACTTCCTTTGCCACAGGAGAACGTGAGGCCAGCTTGTTTAATTCCAGATAAAGAAGGGGTTTGGATGTCAAGTTCGGTAGGATTGAGTTTTTACAATTTTGCCGGAGAGCTAGTCAAGCATTTTGGTGAACCGAACGGGGTTCTAAGTAACGAGTTTTTACAAGGTGTGTGTGCGTCGAGCGCGCTGAATGAGGGCGCTCTTGGACAACTGCTGTTTGGCTCTAAAGAGGGGCTGTTGTTTGTTAATCGTCAAGAGCTGTTGATTTCAAAACTCCCCCCTGTACAGGCGGTGATCAGCCAAATGCGGGTCGATAATCAAGTGCTGGTTACAGGCTATCATCAATCCGTTCCTGATCTTATTCCCTATGGTGCTTCGGTCAGTTTTATGCTTGGCGTTATGCCCGTTGCGTATAACCAGTCACTTTATTACCGTTTGAATCAAGATAAGTGGCAAGCCACAGAAGCTGGCCAAATCGCTTTTGAGCATCTCTCGCCAGGCTCTTATCAGCTAGAAGTGAAAGCGGCACAAGGGAACATGCCTGGGGCATCGATTCATTTTGTCGTCGAAGAGCCTTGGTATCTAACCAAAGTTGCCTGGTTGCTGTTTGCGTTCTCTTCGTTTGCGCTTGTCGTTCTGCTGTTTGTTTGGCGTTCGCGCTATGTAATGGCACACAACCGTGAGTTAATGGCTCAAGTTGCCTTGAAAACCAATCAGTTGCGGCATCAGAGCCGAGTGCTACTCAACAGTAACCAACAGTTGCGTAAACAGATACAAGTACGCAATCTCTTGGTGGATCACGTAGCTAAATCGGTGAAATCTAGCTTAAATGCCATTGTTCCTCAGTCTGACGTTTTGTTGGAGGGAGATAGTCGTGATCATCTGAACAAAATCCACATGCAGTTGGATGAATTGCTTAGTTCCCCTAACGGGTCAGAGGAAAACGCGCTTCAACAGTATAATTTAAGCCAAGTTATACACTCTGTGGTGGCCGTATGGTTTGACGATCTGACAAAAGCGGGTATCACAGTGGATATGAGTCAAGCGCAAGCCAATGTCAGAATCACGGTTGATTGTTTCAATTTGGATGTGATCTTGAATAGCATCCTCGCGAGTGTCGTGCGGCGAACCTACCGTGGACAGACGTTGGAAATTCATCTGCGAGAAGCAGAGCAGTATGCGGAGTTGTCATTTATTGACTACGGAAATGCGCTGCCTTTGAGTTTATCTGGTGACGCTCTAAGCAGCAGTGTGGGAAGTAAAACTCAGATAGACCTAAGTATTGAAAACGTACCTGCGTTGGTTGCAGCCAGCGGTGGTCAATTTAGTGCCTTTATCGGTGATGCCCGCAATAAATTGCATCTTTGTTGGCTAAAAGCGCCCGAGTTCGATTACCTACCCGCGCCGCTGTTGCCTGGCATGGAAGAAATGAAGCCGCCAGCAACGCCAGAACTCGACTGGCTAAACAAAGTAGAAAGTCTGGTTGCAGAACACTATCAAGACGCGGAATTTGGTACTGCTATGGCAGCGAAGATGTTGTATGTTTCGGAGCGAAGTTTACAGCGCCGCTTCAAGTCAGCCAGTGGAAGAACGTTTAAAGATTATCTTACCGAAGTACGTTTAGAGCGTGCGTGTGAAAGCCTACTTGCCGGCGAGAAAATTGCCGATGTCGCCTTTTCTTCTGGTTTTAACGATCCTTCCTATTTTAGCCAACGGTTTAAAATACATTTCGGATTATCCCCTTCAAAATTTGCAACGCACCAACAAGAGCAAGATTAATCAACGCACCACTACTTTTGGCAACTTTCGCTAATGCTAATGATTTAGGGTTAGTTTGTTGGCTGAGACTAGCGGCAGAACGTTAATGGGTTGAGAAACAGCGGTCTGGTGCAACAATATCCTACAGAACTCAATGACGACTAATGAAGCGTAGTTAGAAGCGTGCAGTAAAGAATTGAGGGTGTTTGAGAAGTGACGAGAGTAGAAAAAAATATCGTGGTATAGCCGGGGGGACTATACCACGGGTGTCAAGGACACCTTCGCTTGCTGCCGGAGTGACACGAGTAAATCGCGTCACCTCTGGAATTTCTGAGAGAACGTGCTCTCGATGGGTTCACTATATGAGAACTCACTTATTTTCTTTATAAAAATAACGCCATCATTACCTGACTAATACGACATTATAATTACCTTTTTGTTAAGCATTTGAAAATAAACGATTTATTACATTGTTTTACGGAATTGTAAAAATATTGCCAATTTAAAGTTTGAATACGGATGGTGATTTTGACGAAAGTGACGAGGCGTAAATTGACGAAAGTTACGGCTTCAAAAATGTAAACTTTGATTTCACGCAATAAAGCGATGGGTATTGAACGATAAAATTACACCACTAATAATAATCCTTCTCATTTCAATTTCCGATTAAGGTACCCATCATGAAGTTATCCGAATTAGCGCAGGGGCAGCGTGCGACCGTGTGCGCTTTCCTCTCTCTCTCAACTGATGTCAGGAAAAAACTCATGGTGATGGGGATATTGCCAGATACCGAGATCAGACTGATACGCCGCGCACCGATGGGTGACCCGCTGCAAGTCGAAGTTCGTGGTGTTTCTCTCGCCGTTAGGGAAAACATTGCCGCGCAGATCGAAGTGGAGAGCAAATAAATGCAGTATCAAATTCTGACCGTTGGCAATCCGAATAGCGGTAAAACAACGTTGTTCAATGGTTTGACAGGTGCAAAACAGCAAGTGGGAAACTGGGCGGGGGTCACCGTTGAGAAAAAAACTGGTCGTTACATGCACGCCGGAGATGATTTTTCTCTGACGGATCTGCCCGGTATTTATTCACTCGACAGCGGTAATGACAGTAACAGTATTGATGAATCGATTGCCGCTCGAGCTGTATTAACACACCCCGCCGATCTGATTATCAATGTTGTGGATGCGACAAGTCTTGAACGTAGTCTCTATATGACGTTGCAGCTACGTGAACTTGGGCGACCAATGATTGTGGTGCTGAACAAAATGGATGCTCTGAAGAGAGAGCGACAACTACTCAGCGTCGATGAGCTGGAGAAAGTGTTAGGTTGCCCTGTGGTCACCCTGTCTGCCACCGATAGCAAACAAGTTCTCCAGTTTAAAGAAAAACTGCATAAACTTTTGTTACAGGGGGTAGCGCTAAACGACGTTGCATTAGATTACGGCACCGAGATGGAAGCGGCGATCAAAAATTTACAGCCGATGTTTACGAGTGCTGAAGTCGCTTACCGCGCGTTGGCGATTCGTGCTCTGGAATCGGATACTCTTGTGCTAAATGGTCTTAGTGAAGGTCAACGAAATCAAGTCTTGGTGCAAAAAGGTAATCTAGATCTTGATATCGACTTGCAAGTAGCCAATGTGAGATATACGTTTTTGCATCAAATCTGTAAGCGTGTGCGTCGTACCGAGGGCAAGTTAAGTCGCAGCACCACCGAGACCTTGGATCAGTTCATCCTCAACAAATGGATCGGCATCCCTTTCTTTTTTGTTGTCATGTATTTGATGTTCATGTTCTCCATCAATATTGGCAGTGCCTTTATTGACTTCTTTGACATCGGTGTAGGGGCTTTACTGGTTGATGGCGGCCACCACTTGCTTGATGACCATTTACCTGTATGGCTAGTGACGATTTTAGCCGATGGCATTGGTGGCGGCGTACAAACGGTTGCTACCTTTATTCCAGTGATTGCTTGTTTGTACCTTTTTCTCGCGATGCTAGAGAGCTCCGGCTATATGGCAAGGGCCGCATTTGTGTTGGATAAAGTGATGCAGAAAATTGGCTTGCCGGGTAAGGCTTTTGTACCACTGGTGTTGGGCTTTGGCTGTAATGTGCCTTCAATTATGGCAACGCGCACTTTAGATCAAGAACGTGAGCGAAAGCTGGCTGCATCAATGGCCCCTTTTATGTCCTGCGGGGCTAGATTGCCCGTTTATGCCCTTTTTGCTGCCGCCTTTTTTCCCGGCGCGGGTCAGAACGTTGTTTTTGCTTTGTACCTGCTTGGCATTGTGGCGGCGATTTTTACCGGGCTGTTTTTGAAGAAGACGTTGTATCCTGGCAGTAGCGACAGTTTATTGATGGAAATGCCTGACTACGAATTCCCGACGATGCAAAACGTGCTGTTAAAAACATGGCAAAAGCTAAAACGTTTTGTATTGGGTGCAGGGAAGACCATCGTTATGGTAGTCGCCATTCTCAGCTTTCTGAATTCGCTTGGCACTGATGGCAGTTTTGGTAATCAGGACAGTGAACACTCCGTGTTGTCGAAAGCGGCGCAGGTAGTCACGCCAATTTTTGCACCGATAGGCATTACCCAAGAGAACTGGCCTGCAACTGTAGGGATTATCACGGGGATTTTTGCTAAAGAAGCTGTGGTGGGGACGTTGAACAGCTTATACACCACGTCCGGTGAGGAAGAAGCGGCAGAGTACGATTTGGCAGACAGTTTAAAAGAAGCGGTGATGACAATTCCAGCTAATTTAGCTGGCCTGAGTTTTTCCGACCCGTTGGGGATTGAAGTGGGCGATCTGTCCGATTCAACAGCAGTTGCGGAAGAGCAAGCCGTGGATGCCTCGATTTTTGGTAATTTAAAAGCGAAGTTCGCTTCTGGCCACGCCGCGTTTGCCTATCTGATCTTTATTTTGCTTTATACGCCCTGTGTTGCGGCTATGGGGGCTTATGTGCGTGAGTTTGGTGCGCCTTATGCTCGCTTTATCGCCCTGTGGACGATGGGATTGGCCTATAGTGGAGCGACATTCTATTATCAAGCGGCTCACTTAGCCGATCACCCTGCGCGTAGTGTGGTATGGATGGTCGCTATTATTCTACTGTTTGTCTTGACCTATCAGCTACTGAGACAAGTGGGTAAAAAAGAGCGCAGCTTAGAGGCAACGTTAGCGTGATCTTAGATGAACTGTATCAGTATATCGCCGCGCAAGGGATGGTTTCTCGTCGTGATTTAGCCAAACACTTTGGCATGAGTGATGACGGTGCTGATGCCATGCTTAACGTGTGGATCAAGAAAGGTAAGATAAGTCGCTTAGTTGATACCAACCAAGCGAATCACGTTACTCGTGTGCGCTACACAGTGACAAAGCAACAGGGCTTGTCTCTCACCGTCACAATGTGACCATAAAGAAAAGAGCCGCATCTGAAGCGGCTCTTTTTCATACCTGCGGAATTATCCTTTTTGAAACAGTGAGCTCAATGACAACACATTGCGGATGCGTTCGAGCATCTCTGCTTGCTCTGCTTCGTTGCGGAACTCACCTTGCGTATTTCCCCAAATTGGGCCGGGCCAGGCAACATCGGTCTGAAAACGCGCAATATGATGGATGTGCAGCTGCGGCACCATGTTACCTAATGCGCCAAGGTTGAGTTTGTCTGGGCGAAAAGTCGCTTCCAATGCTTGGCTAACGGCTTGAGATTCGAGCAAAAACTGTTGCTGCTCTTGCATGGGTAAGTGGTGCAGCTCTTTTAAGTTGGCACGTTTGGGTACCAATATAACCCACGGCACGGCATTGTCTTTATGCAGCAATGCCACACACAGCGGGAAGTGACCGATGAGAGTGGTGTCTTTTGCCAATTGAGGGTGCAGTTCAAAACTCATTGTTGTTGTCCGGTTTGAAGAGAGTGAAATCAGTATACGTCAGATAAAACAAAAGGTTGACGCTTTCACGTCAACCTTTCTTAATTACCTAGAACCTAGAACCTAGAACCTAGAACCTAGAACCTAGAACCTAGAACCTAGAACCTAGAACCTAGAACCTAGAACCTAGAACCTAGAACCTAGAACCTAGAACCTCTTACATACGCTCCAACGTATCGATACCGAGTAGAGACAGACCTTGCTTGATGGTCTTCGCTGTTAGCGCTGCTAGTTTTAGACGGCTTTGTTTCACTGCTTCATCTTCAGCCACTAGGATAGGGCACGCTTCGTAGAAGCTAGAGAACTGGCCTGCGAGTTCGAATAGGTAGCTACACATGATGTGTGGTTGACCTTCACGCGCGACAGATTGCACCGCTTCTTCAAACTGCAGCAGTTTGGCGATAAGCGCTTTTTCTTTCTCGTCAGTGATCTTGATATCACCTTGTAGCTCATCCATAGAAACGCCAGCTTTAGCGAATACAGAGGCTACGCGAGTGTAAGCGTATTGCATGTACGGTGCCGTGTTGCCTTCGAATGCGAGCATGTTGTCCCAATCGAACACGTAGTCTGTAGTGCGGTGTTTCGAAAGGTCGGCGTACTTCACCGCTGCCATTGCTACCGTGTTCGCGATCGCTTTCTTCTCGTCTTCTGCGAGTTCTGGATTCTTAGACTCGATCAGCTGCGCTGCACGAACTTCTGCTTCATCTAACAGATCGGCCAGACGAACCGTACCACCAGCGCGCGTCTTAAATGGACGACCATCTTTGCCGAGCATCATGCCGAACGCGTGATGCTCAAGAGAGACAGATTCTGGCACGTAACCGGCTTTGCGAACGATAGTCCACGCTTGCATCAAATGCTGATGCTGGCGTGAATCGATGAAGTACAGTACGCGGTCCGCGCCTAGCTGCTCGTAACGGTATTTCGCACACGCGATGTCGGTTGTGGTGTAGAGGAAGCCGCCATCACGCTTTTGGATGATCACGCCCATTGGCTCGCCATCTTTGTTCTTGAACTCTTCAAGAAACACCACTTGCGCGCCGTCATCTTCAACCGCTAAGCCTTTCTCTTTTAGATCGGCAACAATCCCTGGCAGCATGTCGTTGTACATGCTTTCGCCCATCACGTTTTCACGTGTTAGTGACACATTGAGTCGGTCGTAGTTGCGCTGGTTTTGGATCATGGTGACATCCACCAGCTTCTTCCACATCTCGGCGCAGAATTCGTCACCGCTTTGCAGCTTAACTACGTAGCCGCGAGCTTTTACCGCGAACGCTTCGTCTTCGTCGTAAAGCTTTTTCGATTCGCGGTAGAAGGCTTCCAGATCAGCCAGTTCCATGGAAACTTCGCCAGACTCTTGCTGTACGCGCTCAAGGTTGGCGATAAGCATACCGAACTGAGTGCCCCAGTCACCGATGTGGTTGGCGCGGATCACTTTGTGGCCTAGAAACTCAAGAGTACGCACCACTGCATCGCCAATAATGGTTGAGCGCAAGTGACCAACGTGCATCTCTTTGGCTACGTTTGGCGCCGAATAATCGGCTACGATGGTTTTCGCTTCTTCAGCGGCTACGCCGAGGCGTGCATCTGCCAATGCGGCATCGGCTTGTTTAGCGAGGAACTCTTCACTAAGGAAAATGTTGATAAAGCCCGGACCTGCGATTTCGGTTTTGCTTGCAATGCCTTCTAGGTCTAGAACATCCAGTACTTTTTGCGCAAATTCTCGAGGGTTGGTACCCAGTTGTTTTGCTACGCCCATAACGCCATTGGCCTGGTAATCACCAAATTGTGGCTTAGCGGATTGGCGAACTGCTGCAGGGCTGCCTGCAGGAGCGCCAGCAGCTTCGAGAGCCTGAGATACTTTGTCGTTAATAAGTGCTTGGATATTCACACGCGTTTCCTTCAATTCAAGGACGAAAAACCCAGAAAGCAAGTGGCCGGGTTCTGTTTGAGTTCACAAAAATGACGCTAATGATAACAATTTTCTTGGTGATCATATAGAGAGGATTTGGTGAAATTTCGACTTTTTCCAGCAAGATGAAAATGCCTGCGATTTTGCGATGGAGTTGCTACTATGAGGCCGAAAATCCGAGCTTTCGTGAGAGCAAAATGAATAGATTACTAGAAGAAAAACGCCTGACACCTGTGCAAATGCTTGAAGATTTAGACGGTTTTATGCAAAAAATTGAGTCTTTAGCTGATTTGCTGCAATTAGATTTGAGTTTAGCTCAGGCTGATCATCTGGCGCTGCGAATTAATCAAGCACATCTTGCCAAGGCGGCGCATCTGGCTTGGTCTGATTATGGCGAGACTATTTCCGAGGCGATGATCAATGGTCGGCCCATTATCGTGATCGCCTTCAAGCAACCATTGCATGCGCGTGGCTGGAAAATCGAATGTTTGGAGTTGCCATACCCTGCACCGGGGAAAACTTACCACAGCGAAAGTTGGGAGCATGTGGAATTTGTCGTGCCTTCGCACGCGCAAAGTGCCGAGGCATACCTAGAGGACTTACAGCATACCTATCCCGCTTTTGGTGCTCAGTTTGCCAAGCTGGAAGAACGAGGTGTGAAGACCAAGCTGTCGAGCCCGAAAGGGGAGGGGGAGCGTTTGAATAACCCAACTGTGGCGTTTAAGTACCAAGGCGTCTGTATTAAGCTTCATCCACACTCCCTCAAACGCATTGTTGAATCGGAACAAAACGCGCATTAAAAAAATAGAGGGTTGCCACTTGGCAACCCTCATTCACTGCTAAGTCAAATCTTAGAGAATCACGGTCTTATTGCCGTAGACAAAAACATGGTCGTTAAGCACTTTATTCAGCGCTTTGCTCAAGACATTTTTCTCCACGTCACGCCCAGCCTGCGCCATATCTTGCGCACTGAAATTGTGATCAACAGGAATAACGTCCTGTTTGATGATCGGCCCTTCATCTAAATCATTGGTGACAAAGTGGGCAGTGGCGCCAATGATCTTGACGCCGCGCTCATAGGCCTGTTGATAAGGCTTGGCACCGATGAACGCTGGCAAAAAACTGTGGTGAATATTGATGATCTTGTGGTGGTATTTCTCGACAAAAGCTGGGGTCAAGACGCGCATGTACTTTGCCAGCACCAGATAATGCGGCTGGTAGCGGTCAACCACCTCCAGCATTTTCTGTTCATGTTCTTCGCGGCTTAACCCTTCGTGCGACACATAATGGTATGGAATATCAAAACGCTCGGTAAGGGTCTGCAATTTGTCGTAGTTACCAACCACAGCGGCGATCTCGACATCGAGGCTGCCATCGTAGTTCTTCATCAGAATATCGCCCAGACAGTGGGCTTCTTTAGTTACCAAAATCACAATGCGCTTGCGCTCAGAGCTGACCAGTTTACGCTTTGCTCCGCTTGGCAAAGCTTGGTCTAGATCGGCGAGAAAGGTGTGATCGTTGAAGTATCCTTCCAGTTCGGTGCGCATGAAAAAATGACCGCTGGCGTTATCTACGAACTCATTGTTGTGAATGATATTAAGTTGGTGTTTGTAACAGATGTTGGTGATTTTCGAGATCAGACCCGGCGCGTCTGAGCAATGAGTCAGTAGTGTTTTCTTTTCCATATTTAAGATACTTCCGTGAATAATTTTTTTATGGTACGAATAATTGTTTGGGCGTCGAATAGTGAGCTAAACCGCAATACAAGGCTAATAGATAATCTATTATTAATTTGGTTTCAACATATTCTCTGGGCCAAACGTTTTGCTAAAGAGGATTGCTGAGAAGAGCCGTCAAAACGATACACAAGGTGGTAACTTATGGACAAAGATCTATTGGCTCGAAAACTGTACCTAGAAAGAGTCTCGACTCTGGTCGGTCAGCACGAAATCGATGAGGAGCTTATTACGGAGATGTGGCAAAATCGCGCCTCCCCAGCAGAAGCAGCCAAAGTCATTTTAGAGGGTGAACATTTTAGCGGTCCGGCATGGCTAAACCGTTACCTGAATCGCAAATAATCGAACAGCATAGATTCTACATCACTGCGAGGCGAGCCAAATCCGATTCGCCTCGGCTTCGCAAAACTGCCATAATCAGCCCCACTTATCCATCACCAGCATACAGAATGATAGCCAAAACCTTCTCTTCCAAAGGCGCATTAGGCAAAGCCATCCCTGGATTTCAGGCTCGTCAGCCGCAAATTGACATGGCCGAAGCGGTCAGCCAGGCGATTCAAGACAAGAGTCAACTGGTGGTGGAGGCAGGCACCGGAACCGGAAAAACCTTTGCCTATCTTGTACCTGCATTATTGAGCGGCAAGAAAACCATTATCAGTACTGGATCGAAAAACTTGCAAGAGCAGCTCTTTCACCGCGATCTGCCGTTGATGGTCGATGCGTTGGGTTTTTATGGTCAGGTTGCGTTGCTAAAAGGACGTTCGAATTATCTCTGCTTAGACAGGCTCAGCCGACAAATGGTGGAAGTGCATCATCATGAGGCCGATTCGACGCAATTGAGTCAACTGGTCAAAGTGCGCAGTTGGTCGTCGGAGACCAAAACGGGCGATCTGGGTGATTGTGACGATTTGCCAGAAGACAGCCCGCTGATTACGACCATCACATCAACCAATGACAATTGTCTGGGTAAAGAGTGCCCGAGCTATCAAGATTGCTTTGTCCTTAAAGCACGCAAAAAGGCGCTGGATGCCGATGTGGTAGTGGTTAACCACCACCTATTTTTAGCCGATTTGGCGATCAAAGAGACCGGATTTGGCGAACTGATCCCGGAAGCCGATGTGTTTATTTTCGATGAAGCCCATCAGTTGCCGGATATCGCCAGCGAATATTTTGGACAATCACTCTCAAGCCGACAGATCCACGATCTCGCCAAAGACATCGAGATTGCTTATCGCACGGAAGTGAAAGACATGCGTCAGTTGCAAAAAGTGGGCGATAAGCTGGTGCAAACCTCGATGGATATGCGCATTGTGCTGGGAGAGCCCGGTTTTCGTGGCAACTGGCGTGATGCGTTGCAGTCACCATCGATAAAGCGTGAAGTCGAGCGCTTAGTCGATGCGTTAGATCTCACCATCGATGTGCTTAAATTGGCGCTCGGGCGCTGCCAGTTGCTCGATACGGCCTTTGAGCGGGCCAATTTGATCAAAGCGCGCTTGGAGCGCGTGTGCGATACCAGCGTAACGGGGTATTCTTACTGGTTTGATACCTCCCCCCGTCATTTCACCCTGCACATTACTCCGCTGTCGGTGGCCGATAAGTTCCACGAGCAGATTGAGATGAAACCGGGCGCGTGGATTTTTACCTCCGCGACTTTGGCGGTCAATAGCGATTTCGGCCACTTCACCGCAAGATTGGGGCTAAAACCCGCGAAACAGTTCTCGCTGCCTAGCCCTTTTGATTATCAGCAGCAGGCGCGTCTTTGTGTTCCGCGCTATCTGCCTGAACCCAATAGCCCCGGTTTAGCCGACAAACTGGTGCGTATGTTAGCGCCGTTGATTGAAGCGAACCAAGGGCGCTGTTTTTTCCTTTGTACCTCTCACAGCATGATGCGTGAACTGGGTGAACGCTTTCGCGAGGTGCTCAGTTTGCCCGTGCTGCTGCAAGGGGAAATGAGTAAACAGAAAACGCTGGCAGAGTTTATGGTGCTGGGTAATGCGCTACTGGTGGCGACAGGCGCTTTTTGGGAGGGGATTGATGTTAGAGGTGATGCGTTAAGCTGTGTTATCATCGACAAACTTCCTTTTACATCACCCGATGACCCCTTGCTCAAAGCACGAATTGAAGATTGCCGCTTGCGGGGTGGAGAACCTTTTGAACAGGTCCAGTTGCCTGATGCCGTTATCACCTTAAAACAAGGGGTAGGACGTCTAATTCGCGATCAAAAAGACCGCGGCGCACTGATTATCTGTGATAACCGCTTGGTGACCCGTGAGTATGGTGGCGTCTTCCTCGCCAGTCTCCCTCCGATCCCAAGAACACGCGATCTGGACATCATTCAACAATTTCTAACAGAACAAACAGAGAACTAAATGAGCGCAAAAATTCTCGCTATCGACACAGCCACGGAAAACTGCTCTGTGGCACTCCTAGTTGGTGAGCAAGTTTTCTCACGCAGCGAAGTGGCTCCGCGTGACCATACCAAAAAAGTGTTACCTATGGTGGACGAAGTGCTGCAAGAAGCAGGGCTGACTTTGCATGATCTGGATGCGCTAGCGTTCGGCCGAGGCCCGGGCAGTTTTACTGGCGTGCGAATTGGCATTGGTATTGCACAAGGTTTAGCGTTTGGTGCGGATTTGCCCATGATTGGCATTTCGACACTGGCGGCGATGGCGCAGGGCAGCTATCGTCAAAATGGGGCGACTCATGTGGCGACGGCGATTGATGCACGAATGAACGAAGTGTACTGGGGACGTTACCAGCGCCAAGAAGATGGCCGTTGGCAGAATGTAGATGACGAATGTGTTATTCCCCCTGCCGATTTGGCGGCGCAGTTAGACTCAGATGTACAGACTTGGACGACAGCGGGAACAGGTTGGGATGCGTACTCCGATGCGTTGGGCGCATTGGCCATTTCTGTTGAAAAAGGCGACATCCTCTATCCAGACGCGCAAGATATTGTGGTGTTAGCAGGTCACGAATGGGCAGCGGGAAACACCGTCGCGGTTGAAAACTCGAGCCCGGTGTATCTGCGTGATAACGTTGCGTGGAAGAAATTGCCTGGGCGAGAGTAGTCGCCCAACTCACTGAATAATAATGGTGGAATGCGATGGCCTCAATTAATGGTTTACCTCCTGCGATTATTCCCGGCACGGGCCGGACCAATAAGAGCAGCCGTAAAAAGGTCAATAAAAGCCAGCAACAAGTCGCACAACCTTCCAAGGTGGCCGATGCGGTGGCGCATTCCATCCGTCATGTCTCTCAAGCGGATGTAGAGCGTGCCCAGTTGCAATACGACCTTCCTGAAGGACGCGCGCGCCGAGCGATGGAAGAGTATATGGATGTAATGAATCAAGCGCGTAGAGAGGAACTTGCCCAACTCGTTGGTGTCGATATCTACGTGTAGCGCTCTGGCAATGTGCATTGAAACGTTAAAGGTGAGTGAAAGATGAAAAAAGAGTGCCGTTTACTATTCACACTGGTTGCGCTGTTTACCGTCAGTGCCTGTAGTTCGCTGCCAGAAGAGCTCAATGCGCGCAATGAGTCTGTGCTAACGGATTACAAAACCTTTGCCAAGCAGCAAGGCCAAGTCACAGAGGAAGTTCGTCTTGGTGGTGTGATTGCCAAAGTCGATAATCTATCAGATAAAACCCGAATCGAACTGGTTAATTTGCCGATAAGTAAAGAAGGCAAGCCCGATATCGGCCAAGAGCCTAGTGGCCGTTTTGTTGTCTACCTTCCTGGGTATCTTGAACCTGTCGCATTCAGTCAGGGTCGTCTAATGACGGTTGTGGGGCAAGCTGGCGGTGAAGAAAAAGGCAAAATTGGTGATTATGACTACGTCTTCCCTGTGATCCAAGCTTATGGTCACCGACTCTGGACCATCGAAGAGCGAGTCCGAGTTTACGACACTTCCACTTATCTCTATCCTTGTTACTCCATTTCTTGCCGCCAACGGCGTGATTTCCCTCGTGATGGAAAAATCATTAAAGACGTCAACTAATGCGTGATTCCCGTTATACGCTGGCGGACTTGAGTCTCGCGGCACTTGAGATTGGTGATGCAAAAACGGCTGATTTATCAGTCGTTTTTATTCATGGCTGGTTAGATAACGCCGCCAGTTTTCTCTCTGTTATGCAGCATCTTCATCATCTTTGCCCTAGATTGCATCTGTGTGCGATCGATCTGCCGGGGCATGGGCATTCTGACCACAAAGCATCGGGCAATTTTTACCCTTTTCACGACTACATTGATGATATTCATCAGTTTTTGCACATTTTATCGCCAAACAGACTGCTGTTAGTCGGCCATTCTCTTGGTGCATTGATTGCGAGTTGCTATAGTGCCGCCTTTGCTGAACAGGTGGATGCACTGGTTCAGATAGAAGGTTACGGGCCTTTGGCTGAAGCCCCGCAAAACGCGGTTCAAAGGCTCAGGCAAGGGGTGCTCAGCCGTAATCGTTTGCGTACCAAACCCTCCCGTAATCTCGCCAGTTTTGACGAGGCACTACGCCTTCGCGTGATGGCAAATCAGCTTTCTCCAGATCTGTTACGGCCGATCGTCGAGCGCTCAGTGATTGAGCAGCAAGGCACTTGGCAGTGGCGGCATGATGCAAAATTGAAATGCGACTCGCTCTATCGCATGTCCCACAAACATGCTGCAACAATGGTAGAGCAGATTTCTTGTTTTCATCTGGTCATATTAGGCGAAAATGGCTTTCGCGAGCTTAAGGATTTCAGCCACTTAAACGTGAGCAATCCTGCAAAAATCGCGACAGTTGCGGGCGGTCATCATTGTCATTTAGAGCAATCGCTCGAGGTGGCTCAGCGAATTCTTGGTGTAGTTAACAAAATTTAAACAAGTGTTTGAGAGTTTCGTGCTCAAGCATGACGGCTGTGCTGTAATAGCGAACAAAATAAGAAAGGACGCTATTGCGCAAGACAAAAGTCTTTCGTTAGCCAGCTATTGACGAGGAGTAACATCGTGGAAAAACCATGGCTTTCACGTTATCCAAGTGACGTACCTGAAACCATCAACCCAGACCAGTATGAATCGCTGGTGGAAATGTTTGAGCAATCGGTGCAAAAGTACGCCGACCAGCCTGCGTTCATGAACATGGGCTCGGTGATGACGTTTCGCAAATTAGAAGAACGCAGTCGTGCTTTTTCTGCCTATCTGCAAAACGAGCTCAAGCTGAAAAAAGGCGATCGTGTTGCCTTGATGATGCCAAACCTGCTGCAATACCCAGTTGCGCTGTTTGGCGTGTTGCGCGCCGGTCTTATTGCGGTTAACGTCAACCCTCTTTACACTCCTCGCGAGCTGGAACACCAGTTAAACGACTCTGGCGCCAAAGCGATTGTGATTGTCTCCAACTTTGCCAACACGCTTGAGCAAATCGTTGATAATACGCCAGTGAAACACGTGGTTTTGACGAGTTTGGGGCAAATGTTGCCACGCGCGAAAGGTACCATTGTTGATTTTGTCGTCAAATACGTCAAAGGCATGGTGCCTAAGTATGATCTGCCTGGGGCGATTTCAATGCGTAAAGCGCTGCACAAAGGGCGACGCCTGCAATACGTCAAACCGTTTATGACCGGCGATGACATCGCCTTTTTGCAATACACGGGTGGTACCACAGGCGTGGCAAAGGGCGCGATTCTCACCCACCGCAATATGGTGGCAAACGTCTTGCAAGCCAAAGGCATGTATGGTCCTGTCCTGAGTCAGGGGCGTGAGTTAGTGGTAACGGCTTTGCCGCTTTATCACGTTTTTGCGCTGACCGTGAACTGTTTGCTGTTTATCGAAATGGGTGGCCGTAACCTGCTGATTACCAACCCTCGAGATATTCCTGGGCTCATTAAAGAGCTGCAAAAGTATCCCTTTACTGCGATTACCGGGGTCAATACGCTGTTTAATGCCTTGGTTAATAATGAAGATTTCCACGAGTTGAACTTCAGCAATCTCAAACTTGCTGTGGGCGGCGGCATGGCGGTGCAGCGGGCGGTGGCGGAAAAATGGAAAAAAACCACCGGTTGCTACCTGCTTGAAGGTTACGGATTAACCGAGTGTTCACCTCTGGTTGCCGCCTATCCGCACGACTTGGTTGATTACAACGGTTCAATTGGCCTGCCTGTTCCTTCAACCGAGGTGCGTATTGTCAATGATGAAGGCGAAGCCCTAGCAAACAGCGAAACGGGTGAGCTGCAAGTGCGCGGCCCGCAGGTGATGCAGGGGTACTGGCAGCGTCCGGAAGCGACCAAAGAAGTGATCAATAGCGAAGGCTGGTTATCGACCGGGGATGTGGTGAAGTTCGATCAAGAGGGCTTTTTGCACATTGTTGATCGTAAGAAAGACATGATTTTGGTCTCCGGTTTCAATGTCTATCCGAATGAGATCGAAGATGTGGTTGCGCTGCATGGTAAAGTGCTGGAAGTGGCCGCCATTGGACAACCACATGAAGTCTCTGGTGAAGTGGTGAAAATCTACGTGGTGAAGCGTGATCCAAGTTTGACCAAAGAAGAAATCATCAACCACTGTCGCCAGCATCTCACCGGTTATAAAGTGCCGAAGCTGATTGAATTCCGCGAAGAGCTGCCCAAGACTAATGTCGGAAAAATATTGCGCCGAGTATTGCGTGACGAGAACGACGCAAAACTGGCGAAAAATGATGCCGCTGCGTAATCCGCGCAAAGTGTAACAATCAATGCTAGAATGCCAGCCTATGTTTTCAGGCTGGCATTTTTATTTTCAAGCGATAGCGAGTGACGAGTGAATTATCAGATTATTACCGATGAAAAAGAGCTCAATAGGGTCTGCCACCAAGCGCGACAAGCGGATGTGGTGATGTTGGATACCGAATTTGTTCGAACGCGAACCTACTATCCTCAACTTGGCTTAATTCAGTTATTTGACGGGGAAAACTTGTCGCTCATCGACCCAACGACAGTGAAAGAGATGGATGCTTTCGTTGAGTTGTTGCAAGACACTGCGGTGATTAAAGTGCTGCACGCTTGCGGCGAAGATTTAGAAGTGTTTCACAACGCTTTTGGTTGCACGCCAGTTCCCATGGTCGATACGCAAATTATGGCGGCCTTTCTCGGTCACGGGCTGTCTACTGGCTTTGCCGCTTTGGTTGAGCAATATTTGCACGTTCAACTGGATAAAAGTGAATCCCGCACGGATTGGCTAGCGCGCCCATTGTCAGACAAACAGCTGGAGTATGCCGCGGCTGACGTGCATTATTTGCTGCCGCTGTATGACATTTTGCGAGACCAAGTGCAGCAGGCCGGCTGGTGGCAAGCCGCGCAGCAAGAGAGTGAACTACTGGCGGGCAAACGCGTGCGCACCCCAGATTTAGCAAACGCCTATCTCGAGATCAAAGGGGCATGGCAACTTAAACCGCGTGAATTGGCCATCTTGAAGCCGCTCGCGACTTGGCGAATGCAGGAGGCAATTCGTCGTGACTTGGCGCTCAACTTTGTCTTTAAAGAGCAAGATTTGCTAACGGTTGCCCGTTTGGGCCTCACTAGCTTTAAACGCATGGAGCAAGAGGGGATGGATTTACGTTCCGTGCAGCGCCATGGCAATAAAATTGCGGCCATCGTTAGAGAAGCGCTAACGACGCCGGCTGACGAGTATCCTGAAGAGATAGACCGTTTGATGGACTTGCCGGGTTATAAGCAGCTGTTTAAGCAGCTCAAAGATCAAGTGACCTTAGCAACGAAAAACACCGGTCTGGCCTCAGAGTTTTTGGCATCGAAGAAGCAAATTAACCAGTTGATTACCTGGGTGTGGAAAAAGGATCGCGATCCAGAGAGTTTGCCGGATCTGATGCAAGGTTGGCGTTTGCCCATTTTGGGCGAAAAAATGAATGCGCTAATCTAAGCGCGGAATATGCGGAATATAAAAAAGACAGATGGTTTGATCGTCTGTCTTTTTTTGTAAGCAAAACACAACAATATGTGTTTTTACAGCGCCTGCGCTTATTTCTCTTCGTCGGGTAACTTGACGTTCAGCTCCAGAACCGAAATATCATCGTCTTTATGTTCGAAAGTGAGATCGACCATCGACGGGTCAACGGCAACATACTTGCTGATCACTTTCAAAATATCTTCTTTTAACTGAGGAAGATAAGAAGGCGCGGGATCGTTCTGGCTACGACGTTCCGCCACAATAATTTGCAGACGTTCTTTCGCCAAGCTGGCAGAACTCTTTTTTTGTGGGCGGAAAAACTCTAAAAGTGACATAAACTAGCCTCCGAACAGTCTTTTGAACAGTCCTTTCTTCTCTTCCGTCAGGAAACGAAAATCCACCTGTTTACCCAGTAGACGTTCGACCGTATCCGCGTAAGCCATACCAGCATCCGATGCTTCATCAAAAATGACTGGCACCCCTTTGTTCGAAGCATTTAGCACCGCTTGGCTTTCTGGAATGACGCCAAGCAGAGAGATGTGCAGGATCTCTTCCACGTCTTCCACGCTGAGCATCTCGCCTTGACTCACACGAGTTGGGTTATAACGTGTTAATAACAGGTGCTGTTTCACGGGTTCAAGCCCTTGCTCGGCGCGCAGTGATTTTGAATCCAAAATACCGAGAATCCGGTCGGAGTCGCGAACCGAAGAGACTTCTGGGTTGGTGGTCACAATCGCTTCATCTGCATAGTATAGCGCCATCAGCGCGCCTTGCTCGATGCCTGCTGGCGAGTCACAAATGACAAAATCAAAGCCCATTTCATCCAATTGATCCAGCACGCGTTTTACGCCATCTTTGGTCAGTGCGTCTTTATCGCGGGTTTGCGATGCAGGCAGAATGAACAGGTTCTCAGTGCGCTTGTCTTTAATCATCGCCTGATTGAGGGTGGCTTCGCCGTTAATCACGTTGACGAAATCGTATACAACGCGACGTTCACAGCCCATGATAAGGTCTAAGTTACGCAGGCCAATGTCAAAATCGATCACGGCCGTTTTTTTGCCTTGTAGCGCGAGGCCAGAGGCAATGGCGGCGCTTGACGTGGTTTTACCAACCCCACCTTTGCCAGACGTAACAACAATAATGCGTGCCATTGTGTTTTCCTTTCTAATCTTTAAAGAGTGAGCAATTCGAGGTGGAGTGATTCATCCACTAGGCTCAACATAATTTTTTGTTGCCAGAATTCGCGGTCGATCTGATCGCTCAGCCAGTAGTTTCCAGCGATAGAGATCAGCTCCGCTTGCAAATCATGGCAGAGTATTCTTGCTTCTTTTTGACCACTCGCGCCAGCGATAGCTCGCCCGCGTAGGGTGCCGTAGATATGAATCGAGCCATCGGCAATCACTTCGGCACCGGCACTGACGTGACTTAAAATGACCAAATCCGCGTCTTTGGCATAAATTTGTTGTCCGGAGCGAACCGGCGTACGCACCACTTTCGTCGGAGCAATTTTAGCCGGAGCTTGGGTCGGTGATTTGCTGGCTGACATAATGGCGAAACCCGCTTGTGAAGCGAGATTTTGCGTGCGCTTATCTTTGCAGCCCGTAATGCCAACTGGGATCAAGCCCGCTTTTGCAATCCCCTGTTTCAGGCGGTCGAAGTCGATATCGCCTTCGACCTCGGCAATATTGATCACGACTGGGGCAGAGGCGAAAAACGCCGGTGCTTGGTCAACTTTTTCTTGCACAAATTCAATGGCGCTGTCGACCGAGCAATCTGTTAGGTGCAACACCGACAAGGTGAAGCTGCTACCTTTTAAATCAGGGGTACGAGACATCCGATACTTCTTGCCTTTATTGAAAGAGCGTTGTCTTTTACTAAGGTTGTCATGTTATATTTCATCCCTGCACGCAGCAAGTTATCTTGCGGTCATTTAGGTGATTTTGTCTGAAAAATTACGTTTTAATTAAATTTCGCGTGTCGGATGCGGAAATTAACAAAAAAGGCTTGTCATGCTTTGTTCTATCTATAAAAGTTCTAAGAAAGAAGGCACATATCTTTACATTCCTAAAAAGGATGATTTTTCAAAAGTTCCTGAACAATTAATGGCAATGTTTGGTAAGCCACTGCCAGTAATGACGATAAATTTGCAAGGTCGTACGTTGGCGTTGGTCAGTGTCGAGAAGGTTCGCGAATCACTAATAAATGACGGTTTCTTCTTGCAACTGCCGCCACCACCGAAAAATCTTCTCGAACAACATAAAGAACGCAAAGCGCAGCAGAAGTCAGATTAACGGCGTGGCTGGTTTTGCGGGCCGATTGGCTCAAGGAGGGCAATATGAGAACACTGTTAACAGCGATGCTCGGTATGAGCCTAAGTGCTTCGGTATGGGCGAACTCGGAAAGTTTCGAGCAGTATATTGAACGCTTGAAAGCACAAGCGCGCTCGGAAGGTATTAGCGCACAAACCATTGCGCAGGCGTTTCACAATGTCGAGTACAAGCCCCGAGCGGTAAAAGCGGATCGCAATCAACCAGAAAAAAAACTGACGCTGGATGAGTATCTTCCACGCGCGGTGCCCGATTGGAAAGTACAGCAGGCGAAAGATCTCTACCAAAAACATGGCGCAGAACTGAAGCAAATTGCTGAACACTATGGCGTGCAAGCGCGCTTTATTGTCGCGCTTTGGGGCGTAGAAAGTAATTTCGGTAAATTTACTGGCAATTTTCCTGTGGTCGACGCGCTCGCGACTATGGCCTATGAAGGGCGACGCGAGGCGTTTTTCCGCGCCGAAACCATGGCGGCGTTGAAGATTCTCGATCAAGGACACATTGAATACGAGAATTTTAAAGGCTCTTGGGCGGGTGCCATGGGGCAATGTCAGTTTATGCCCAGTTCGTTTTTGGCCTACGCTGCTGATGGCGATGGTGATGGCAAAAAGGACATCTGGAGCAATACCCACGATGTATTTGCCTCGACCGCTAGTTATCTCAGCCAGTCTGGTTGGGATGACAAGTACACTTGGGGGCGGCAAGTAAGAATCCCTAAAGGGTTTGACCTTTCCTTGCAGGGCAGGGAAGAAGCCAAAGGTAAGTATTTGCAAGAGTGGAAAAAGCTAGGTATTACCAATTATGTGGGCGGGGCGTTGCCGATGCTCAATCAAGATATCAAAGCCTGGCTGGTGATGCCGGATGATGAAAATGGCCGGGCTTACTTGGTGTACAACAATTACAATGTACTAATGAAGTGGAACCGCTCTCACTACTTCGCTCTGGCCGTTAGCCATCTGGCTGATCGCATTAAAGATTAACCACCAACTTAGGCTTGTCTCATGCGTTGCGTGATGGCAAGGCCTTCTTAACGACAACATGTTATCTGAACGCGCAGCACAAATGGTGGTTTTTTCCGCCTTGGTTAAACATCGCAACTTCACTCAGGCGGCGAAAAGCTTGGGTGTGTCGGTTTCACACGTCAGTAAGCAGCTTGCGTTACTCGAAGCCTCGCTTGGCATCAAGCTGATTCAGCGCACCACGCGCAGTTTTACGCCGACCGAAGCAGGGCTGAGCTTTTATCGTCATTGCCATCAGGTGGTGCAAGCGGTGAACAATGCGCAGTCTGAAATGGAGAGCCAGCGTGATGAGGTGGCTGGTTTGGTGCGTATCGGTTTGTCGCAATCTTTCGGTACCTTGCATGTGCTGCCTGCGATTGACGAGCTGCGTCAGCGCTACCCACAATTGCAAGTCGAATTGCACCTGTTTGATTATAAAGTGGATATGTTAGACGAAGGGCTGGATGTGTGGATCACCAACCACGAGAAATTGCCAGAGGGGTATATTGCCCAGCGTTTGGCCGATTGCCAATTCGTGGTTGCTGCGTCACCCGACTACTTAATGCGTCACGACACGCCTGCACATCCAACGGACCTTAGCGAGCATAACTGTTTGATTTATCGCAGTTGGGAACGTGATTACACCAGCTGGGCTTTTCGCCGCGCCGACGAAGAGTTATGCGTCAAAGTAGCAGGCAACTATTCCGTTGATTTGGCCGAAGCAGTGCGCGATGCCGCGATTGCCGGATGGGGGATAGGCTATCTTGCCACCTATTTGCTGAGTGATGAGTTTCGCAGCGGAAAACTGATTCAGCTATTGCCAGAATGGCGCGCCAGCCAGCAAATGCCGTTTTATGCGGTCTACCCAAGTCGTCAACACATGCCAAAGAAAACCTCAGCGGTGATCGAATTTATTCGGCAAAAGATCGGCGCACCATGTCACTGGGATCAAAAGCTGTTGCCTTATATCACCATTGCGCATTGAGTGATTTTCGTCACATATTATTTCTCTGTTGGGAAACATTTTCCTTATATGGAAACAATACCAAATAGCAAACGTTTATCTTGATTTTTTTCAAAGAGTTAAGTGTATAGGCGTTGGCTGCTGTTCTTCCTGTTCCACTTTATTAACATTCCCGACTTGCATCCCGCGTTTGTCACTATACAATCCGCGCCTTCCTTGTTCCCCCTCTCTCTGGAAACCTTCTATGAACTCTTTACTGGGTATTGTGGCCATTCTCGTTGTCGCGTGGCTATTATCTACCAACAGAAAAAACATTCGTTTGAAAACAGTACTACTGGCGTTTTGTCTGCAAGTCGCGTTTGCCTTACTTGTGCTCTATGTTCCTGCGGGCAAAAATGCGCTGAATACAGTGACGGGCGCTGTGTCAGGATTGATCAAATATGGGCAGGAAGGCATCGCTTTTCTGTTCGGCGGTTTGGCAACCGGCGGTTTCACTTTCGCCATTAACGTGCTTGGGATCATCATTTTCTTCTCCGCGCTGATCTCGGGTCTGTATCACATTGGCTTGATGCCCAAAGTGATCAATTTGATTGGTGGTGGCCTACAGAAACTGCTCGGTACGGGAAGGGCTGAATCGCTCTCCGCGACGGCGAATATTTTTGTCGGCATGATTGAAGCCCCCCTTGTGGTCAAACCGTACCTAAAGCACATGAGTGATTCGCAATTTTTTGCAGTGATGACTTGTGGTCTTGCCTCGGTTGCTGGTGGTACCTTGGTCGGGTATGCCTCGCTCGGTGTAGAACTGAACTATCTGATTGCTGCTGCGTTTATGTCGGCACCAGCGGGCCTGTTAATGGCGAAGATCCTCATGCCAGAGACAGAAACTGAGCCACAAGCGGCACAGATGGAAAACATTGAAATGCCAAAAGCCACCAATGTGGTGGAAGCGATGGCCGATGGCGCGATGTCGGGGCTACGCATTGCCGTTGCGGTGGGCGCGACACTGCTGGCGTTTGTCAGTGTGATTGCGCTGTTAAACGGCATGTTGGGTTGGATTGGCAGCTGGTTTGGTATCAGCCTGAGTTTTGAGCTGATCCTCGGCTATTTATTTGCTCCCGTCGCGTGGCTGCTAGGTATTCCTTGGCAAGAAGCGATCACCGCAGGCTCATTGATTGGCAATAAGATCGTTGTTAACGAGTTTGTCGCTTTTATTCAGTTGATGGAAGTGAAACAGCAACTAAGTGCTCACTCTCAAGCGATTGTGACGTTTGCGCTGTGTGGTTTCGCCAACATTTCGACCATGGCGATGCTGATTGGTGGTTTAGGTAGCTTAGTGCCGGAGAAACGTACCTTTATCTCGACCTATGGTTTTCGCGCCATTGCCGCTGGTGTGCTGGCAAACCTAATGAGCGCCTCGATTGCTGGTGTGATCTTAAGCTTGTAATTCGTCTACGCCATTGAACTTGGCAGATAGCATTGTCACTTCTGGACAAAGCCGATGCTGTCTGCCTTTATTCTTTCTCTTCTCCCTGATTTTCTTGTAACTCTTCTCTACGCGGTTCGCGCCTTTCCCACTGCTATTCCCTTTCTTTCTCATGCAAAGCGACAAGTAGGAGCATTTGATGGACGGCCAAAAAAGCGGTTACATGAAATGATGAAATGATGAAATGATGAAGAGATAAGGATTGAAGATTGGCGCTGTTAAGCTATTTTAGGCGAGAAAGCAAAAGAGAGAGCCGAAGCTCTCTCTTTCTAGGTGTATGGTCGGACTGAGAGGATTTGAACCTCCGACCCCCGACACCCCATGACGGTGCGCTACCAAGCTGCGCTACAGTCCGATGGCGTCTACTCTAATCGGAAGTTCTGGTTAGGTCAACACTTTGTTTCACAACAATAAAAGCTCGTTGATAGAATGACCAGTTTGCGCATTTAATGGCCAGAAAAAGTGAGCCACAATATTGAGCGCCGTAATGGCAAAGTTAATCACGTACGCGTTTAAAGATGATCGAGGTGTTAATGCCACCAAAAGCAAAGTTGTTGCTCATCAGATACTCGATATCCATCTCGCGCCCGTTGCCTGTGATGTAATCGAGATCGCCGCATTCGGGGTCGAGATTGTTGAGGTTGAGAGTGGGGTTAAACCAACCGCTGTTCATCATCTCAATCGCGATCCAAGCTTCAATTGCGCCGCAAGCGCCCAACGTGTGGCCAAAGTAACTCTTTAGTGAACTGATAGGCACCTTGCCGACGGCATTTTGTGTGGCGTTGCTTTCGGCAATGTCACCTCTGTCGGTGGCGGTGCCGTGGGCCGACACGTAGCCGATGTGTTTCGGATGTAGATTGGCGTTTTGCAGTGCCATCTCCATGCAGATTTGCATCGTTTCCATTTGTGGCTGAGTGACGTGCGCCGCATCGCAATTGCTGGCGAAACCGATAATTTCTGCGTAGATCTTCGCCCCTCGAGCCACCGCATGTTCATACTCTTCCAGCACCAGTGTTCCCGCGCCTTCGCCAATCACCAGCCCGTCACGATCTTTGTCGTAAGGGCTCGGCGTGGTTTTCGGTGCATCGTTTTTCAGACTGGTGGCAAAAAGGGTGTCAAAAACGGCGGATTCTGTCGGGCATAACTCTTCTGCTCCACCTGCGACCATGACGGTTTGGTAACCGTGCTTGATGGCCTCATACGCATAGCCAATCGCTTGGCTACCTGACGTGCAGGCGCTGCTGGTGGGAATCACTCGGCCACGTAAACCGAAAAACAGCCCAACGTTGACTGCGGTGGTGTGTGGCATCATCTGTACATAAGTGGTCGCGGTGATCGCTTTGGTGGTTTTATCGTTGAGCATCACGCCGAAAGCACCGATCGCATCGGTAGAGCCAGTTGATGACCCATACGCGATACCGGTTTGGCCATTGGTTAGCACCTTATGACCTATTAAGCCTGCTTGCTTGAGCGCATTTTCCGTTGCGACGGTGGCGAGCTTGGAGACGCGCCCCATGCCGCGTACCTGCTTGCGTTTATAGTGCGATGGGAGTTCAAAATCGACCACGGGGGCGGCGAGTTTTGTGTTTAGCCCTTCATATTGCGCGTAGTTTTCCATGTAGCGCGTGGCATTTTCTAAGGCTTTGAGACGCGGCTCAACGCAGGCCCAATCATGACCAAACGCGGTCACACCAGACATGCCAGTGACAACGACTCTGCGGTTCATATTAAACCTCCGTTGACCGAAATCACTTGGCGGGTAACATACCCGGCGATGTCGGACATCAGATAGCTGACCAAACCAGCAATCTCTTCAGGTTGCCCCATACGGCGCATCGGCACTTGCGGTAATGCATGTTCTTTGACGTGTTCATCGACCATACCTGTATCGATTAAGCCGGGCGCAACACAGTTAACGGTGATTTTGCGTTTCGCCAGTTCAAGTGCCAGCGATTTGGTTGCGCCAATCACACCCGCTTTTGCCGCTGCATAGTTGGTTTGGCCACGGTTGCCCATCAAGCCAGACACCGATGCCAGCGTGACGATGCGTCCACCTTGACGCTTTTGCACCATCGGCATGACGCATGGGTGCAGCACGTTGTAGAAACTGTCGAGATTGGTGTGGATCACGCCATCCCATTCTGCCTCTGTCATCGCTGGAAACGCAGTATCGCGTGTGATACCGGCATTGTTGACCACGCCATAATATGCGCCGTGAGCGGCGATGTCGCCTTCAAGCTGTTCTCGGCATTGGGTGCGATTACTGATGTCAAACTGGATTAAACGGCCTGTGCCGCCCTGTGCCTGAATGGCTGCTAAGGTTTCTTCAGCGCCGTTTTTATCTCCCATGTAATGAACGGCGACGGAAAACCCATCTTTTGCCAATTGAATCGCAATGGCTTTACCAATTCCTTTACTGGCCCCGGTGACTAACACTTGTCGGGTCATTGTTGACTCCTGATTTTCATTTCTTGTAATTTTTCTTCGGTTGGTACGTAAACATTCAACTGGCATTGTGCAAGCAATTGGCCAGCCAGTTCGATTTGACCGCTAAAGACGGCCATACCGCTGTCTTGCATGATTTGTTCGGCGAAAATATCCAGCGTTTGGCCCTGGAGGAAAAGATCGCAATGGGCTTGATAACGGCGGCTGCCGAGTAAGAAACCGATCGGTGGTTGTTCGCCTTTCTGCAGTGCATGATAACCAGACCAAGCGGCAATCGACTGAGCCATAAATTCAATGCCGACGTAAGCGGGAATGCTGCATGTTTCGCTGTCAAAAAAGACATTGTGTTCACCAATGTCTACTTGGCAGTGAATGCGAGTTGGCTGTACGTCTATCGCGCGATCAATCAAAATCATCGGCGCATCGTGTGGCAGCAGAGTGGCGATGTCAGCAAGGTTATTCATGAGTGAGTCCAAAAATTAGCGCAATGTTGTTGCCACCAAAGGCGAATGAGTTGCTTAAAATCGCTTTCTTCTTAAGCTTGGTAGGCGTTTCCACCAAGCGGATTGCAATATCTTCTGCTTTGTTCTGGCATCCTTGCTGCGGCAAATCCAGATCGTATTTGAGGATGTTCCAAGCGATAGCCGCTTCTACCGCGCTGGCGGCGCCCAAGGTATGACCGGTGAGATGCTTGGTTGAGCTGACGGGCACTTTGTCACCAAATACACGATAGATGGCTTTGCTTTCCATGCTGTCGTTGAGTGGGGTAGCAGTACCGTGTGCGTTGACATAGCCAATATCCTCGGCAGAAAGATGGGCATCGAGCAGTGCCTTTTGCATCGCTTCTTCAGCGCCGTTGCCTTGAGGATGAGGTGCGGAAATATGGTGCGCATCTGAGCTGTCGCCGCAGCCAAGCAGAGCGACATCACTGGATTCTAAGCTCAGCAACATAAAAGCCGCTGCTTCGCCGATATTAATCCCATCGCGATCGGCACTAAAGGGCTGACAATGCTGGTTTGACAATGCTTCTAAACCGTTAAAACCGTTGAGGGTTAGACGGCACAGGGTGTCTACGCCGCCGACAATCACAGCATCGGCCATACCCGTTTGCAACAAGCGTTTGGCCGAGATAAACACGCGGCCGCTGGATGAACAAGCGGTCGAGATGGCGTAGCTTGGGCCTGTGAGGGCGAAATAGTCGGCGACAAAATCACTGACGTTGCCGAGTTCTTGTTTTCGGTAGTGAAAACTGTGAGGAAATGCACCGCTTTGGATCTTCTCTCGATAGGCGATTTCACCGTCGGCAATGCCGGAGGTGCTTGAGCCGATGACAACCGCGATACGATGACAGCCAAAGCGCTGCTTGGCTTGCTCGACTTGCGCTGCAATTTGTTTTAACGCTGAGAGCGCTAGACGGTTGTTGCGTGTGTCATAATCCGTCAGTTGCAGCGGCATGTCAGGCAAAGGTTGGGTCACTTTTCCGACGACCGTTGCGGTTTGAGTGTTGAGCAGCGAAGGCTCAACGATCATTTGTTCGCTGCGGTTTAGCGCTAGGCATTGATGGATCTGCTCTGGGGTTGAACCTAATGCAGAATGAAAGCCACAGCCATGAATATAAATGGGTTGAAAAGAGTGCGAATTCATTTGGCTTATTACAGTTAGGGTTGTGTTATCTGGTAGTTGAGCGTCTCAATGGTAATACTGTAGTGATTTTGCACCGAGTAAAAATGGACAGTGCCGTCAAAACCGCGGCCATTCTCATACTCAATCTGGAGCGTCTCTTTCCCGTTATTATCAATGATGGTGCGCTGATTGGTGCTATCAATAAGTTGCCACTTTACCTGATTTAGCGGTGCTTCCCAAGCTTGTTGCGGCCAGAGCGTGATCATCAGATTAAAAAGAACCTGCTCCGGCTGCGGTAGGGTATTTTCTAACCCGCTTAAGACTTGCGTTTCTATCTCGCCATCTTGATAAGTTAGTGAGAGCAGCCGTGTTCCCCACGACGAGAAACCCGCCAACACCACTTTATTCGCATCGACTTGCAACTGTACAGGAAGCTGCTGGGTCTGCTGGCCTTGTTCTGCCTGCCACGTGGCCGTGATGAGCTGAGTGGCGCTGATATGTTGGCCCAGTTCACTTGGTGAGGGTAAGGTGACCTTGACCTCTGGCGTTATCTGCACTGTTGAAAGTGGAGCAGACGGTGTCAGAGCGCATCCTTGCAGCACAAAGCTGACGATGGCCAAAAGCCATAAGCGTGAAAGCGTCACGATGATTTTCCTTTGTTGTCAATCGCCATTGGTGCCAGAAGCCATGCGACAAAAATGCCACTTAGGACCGTTAGGCCAAAACTGTGAATGGCGTGTGTGGCACTCAGTGCTAGCAGGCCAAACGACAGCAGGGTGGTGATGGCGGAGAGTGTCACCGCGAGCAAGGTGCTGTGACTTGCTTGTTGCTCGGCAAAAAACAAGGTGTAGTCGATACCAATGCCAATCACCAACACCAGCGCAAGCAGGTTAAACAGATTGAGTGTGGAGCCAGTGAACACAGATACTGCCAGACCAGCAAGGCAGGCGATGAGACATGGTAGAACGATGCGCACGCTGTGTCGCACTCCGTAGCGCCAACTGAGTAAGCTGAAGATAACCAGCAGAGCGGCGCCGATGAGTTCCATCACTTTGAGGCGATACTGGCTAAGCAGCTGCGAGATATCTTCTGTTTTGTTGAGATAAAGGATTTCGGCATCTTGCTCGGCAAACTGTTTGATTGCGCTTGAATCACTGACTTCTTTGAGCAAAATTGCGGCAGAAACCTTTTCGTCGATCAGCCCAAGATACATAAAACGCACCGGCTCGGAGACGGGAGATTGCAGATAATCTTGTAAAAAGACCGGATCAAAAGCCGCATCGAAGCTGGCGACCTGCTTGAGCCCCAAACTTTGGCTCAGTGAGCCGGAAAACCCCTGATAAAGCGCTTTGATTAACTGATAATCCTGCTGCTGCTGGGTGACCGAATGGATCGTTTGTGCAAGGCTTTGATGAGCAGAAATGAGCCCCTTATGTTGCCAATCGGCCAGCGTGGGTTCCAGTGACTCTAAGCGCTGCAGCAGTTTTTCGTTGTTCTCGGCGCGAACAAGCAACATTTGCTGTGAGGCGTGCACGCCAGTGAGCTGTGCGATGACACTCTCTTGGCTCTTGAGCTGTGGCGGCAGTGCTTGCAACTGGCGGATATCATCGTCGTAACGGATCTGGGTAACGGCGAGTAGGCTGGCTAGGGCAATAGCTGCGGGAAGATAAACAGCGACGCGTTTTTGTTGCCAGCAGGCAAGCCAAGCCTGCCAGAGAGCAAGGCCCGGTAAAGAGCGTTCTTTTGATGGGCGCGCAGCCAGCCAGGGATACCAAGCGACAACGGTTAAGTAGGCAGCAAGAAGGCCTGTTGCGGAGAAAAGCGCAAGCTGCTGTAAACCGGGAAAAGGCGCAATCAGTAAGCCCAAATACCCAATTAAACTGGTGATCAAACCTAAGGTGATGGCGGCAAAAATGTGTTGCAGCCCCGAGATGCTGTGCCACTTTCTGCCAGCGGCTAAGCGGTCAGTGAGGTAGTGAAACGCGTAGTCAATCGAAACGCCAATCAGGCTGGCACCAAAGACCAAACTGAACAGATGAACTTTGCCAAACAGCCACAAGGTGACACAAAACGCCACCAGTAGCCCGATAGTGATAGACAGCAGGGCGAGTAGCAGTGGGGTGGCGCTACGAAACACCCAAAGCATCAATAGTACAATGCCTGCAAGCGATGCCATGCCAATGGTGCTGATCTCTTGCTTGGCGCTTTGAGTGCCAAAATCGGCGTAAAACAGCACCCCCGTATGGTAAAACTCACTACCCGTCTGAGTCGACAGTTGCTGTTGCCACTGTGAAATCTGCGCGACCGCGCGTTGGGCATCCAAACTGTACGGCGAATCGGCTAATTGTGCGCTGAGCAACACATAGGTGGTGTGATCTTTCTCCAGGGTGAGGAATCCATCGCGTACCTTAAACGTGCCCGCGCGCTGTGAGAGCTCATTGAGATAATCACGAAACATCAGAAAAGGATCGTTAGCGAGCTCAGTGCCAGTCACGCCGGAAAAGGGGTTATACAACGACTGAATCACGTATTGCACTTGCTGCTGGGGTTGTTCATTGAGCCTTTGTCGCTGCTGTGCAGTGAGAAACTGAAAGCGATGAGTGAAATAGTAGTTGGCCCACTGCTGCTGAGCGTTGGCATCAATCTCGCCAATCACTTGATGGAAATAGCCGCTTTGTTGCAGCTTTTCCGCCAGTTGGCGACTGGCTAAAAAAGCAGAGGAGGCGTCTTGGTTAGCCACCACAAACACCACCTGTTTGCCCATCGAATCAGCCATGTGCGAGAAGGCTTGTTCGGCCACGGGATTTTGTTTGTCTTGTGGCAAAAGCTTGAGAATATCCGTTTCGATCGGGGCGCTTGCGCTTTGGTTCCACAGTTTCAGCAGTAGAATGAGCGCGGCGATCACGAGTGCAAGCCAGCCAAAGGCGAAGAGAGGAGATTTAAAACGCAAACTGCTGCTGCTCCGTGCTGGTCAATTGAGCGGGTTGATGGCTGTGTGCTTGGAAATGTATTTCGCTGCGATCGCCACGTTTTTCCAGCAGTTCAATCTGCTCTATCTCATCTTCGCCCTGCAAAACAATACGCTCAAACACCGCATTTAAAGGGGCGGATTTTGGCGCTAAGGTCAGCGTCCATTTGGCATCATCGGTGCTGAGTGACAGGTCAAACTCGTTTTGTAAGGCGTTGGTATCGCCATGAAATACGGCTAAAAAAATCCGGCTGAAGTAAAATGCCATCGGATTTTGTGCCGACGTGATCACCTCTGGCGCTTGACCAGCAATACTCTGCCTGAGTTTATCTTGTGTCAGCACCAAATTGACCGGAAACGGCGCTGTTTGTTGCCACAGCAAACCGTGCTGCTTATCCAACACAAACTGACCTTGCGAGCTGAGGGGCTGGGCAAACATCTGCAAATGGCGAAGCTGGGTAAACTGGCCGCGCACCAGAGCATGACTAGAGAGCTGCTTTTGCAGCGAATCTAGGTTGTCCACCTTGGCAAAGGTGACGAAAGAGAACAGGCTTAGCAGTAGACAAAGCGGTTTTTTCAAGCGGTTTAGCATTGATATTTTCCATGCTGATGCCACTGTGCCACACGCTCAAGGAGTGCCGCTGGCGAGGCAAGGCGCATCTCTTTGTCTTCAATCCCCACCGCCACTTGGGTGGTGTGGCCTTTTGTCATGCGTTGACCAGTCTGAGCATCGTAGATTTCATAGTGGACACGCAGCCGATTTTCCCATTCCGTCAGGCGGGCTTTGACCCGAATCGGATGATTAAACGCAATGGCTCGGACATACTTTACCTGAACATCAATCACTGGCCACATAAAGCCCGATTCGGTCATTTTGAGATAGCCGTAATCGATTTTCTCCATCATTACCCGGCGAGCTTCTTCAAAAAAGCGAAAATAGTTACCGTGATAAATCACGCCCATCGGATCGGCGTCTTGAAAGGAGGTGACCAACGTCACCTCCGCTTCCAGAGGGTAAAGTATGTCTGTCATAGAACCTCTTAATACAATGACCAGTGGCGCTGTTGAATACGCGTGATAAAGTGGCGCAGGTCCTTCTCTAGCGGGCGATCTTCGCTTACAAAATCAAACTCTTCCAACACGTGAGCGCACATCGCACGCAGTTGGTCGCTCATATGTTGCTGGTTCAACTCACCGCGACGACGACGAATTTCGATCGCTTGTGTGGCGGCAAGCAACGAGGCTGCGGCCACTTGTTCCGTCAGCTCCAGTACACGTAGACAATCGCGCGCGGCGATAGTGCCCATGCTCACTTTGTCTTGGTTGTGACATTCAGTTGAACGTGAGAACACGCTGGCTGGCATGGTGTGCTTCAGTGCTTCTGCTGTCCAAGCGGAAATGCCGATCTGCACCGCTTTAAAACCGTGGTTGATCGGTTTGCGCTCGCCTTCAGCACCACTTAGGTTAAATGGTAGGCCGTTATTGAACTTATAGTCCATTAACTGCGCCATTTGTCTGTCCAGCAGATCCGCCAAGTTGGCAATCGCCGTTTTTAGCGTGTCCATCGCCATAGCGATGTGGCCGCCGTAGAAATGGCCGCCGTGCAGAACGCGTTCATTGTCGCCATCGATGATGGGGTTGTCATTGGCGCTGTTGAGCTCGTTTTCGATCAATTGGCGCAGCCAAGGCAGGGCGTCTTGCACCATGCCAATCACATGTGGCGCACAGCGCAGCGAGTAGCGATCTTGCAGACGGTCACTGTTACGCGGCGGTTGTTCAGCCTTAAGATCGGCACGCAGCCACGCCGCGATCTGTTGCTGACCTGGGTGCGGTTTGACGGCAAAAAGGGCTTCATCGAAATGGAAGTCATTGCCTTGCATGCCAACCGAAACCATCGCGGTGATTTTGCTTATAAGCTGAGTGAGATATTCGGCCCGTTTAAACGCTAGACAAGCGAGTGCGGTCATGACCGAGGTGCCGTTCATCAGCGCCAAACCTTCTTTTGGCCGCAGCTTAATAGGCTGGATCCCCAGCTCAGCAAACACCTCCGCGGTGGCACGTTCTTGGCCGCGATATAACACTTCGCGCTCGCCAATCAAGGCCGCTGCAAGATAGGAGAGCGGCGTGAGATCGCCACTAGCGCCGACCGAACCTTCTTCTGGGATGCGCGGGGCGATGTCGTGATTGATCAGCGTGACAATCTGCTTGAGTAGCTCGTGACTCACGCCAGAAACACCTTGCGCGAGTGAGCAAAGCCGTGTCGCCAGTACCGCGCGCGCTTGTTCATGAGTGAGTACTTTGCCAAGGCCGCAGCCGTGAAAGCGAGTTAAGTGCAGCGGAAGCTCTTCAACCAGTTGGCTTGGAATTGCCACAGTACAAGAGTCACCATATCCGGTGGTGACACCGTAGATAACGCCTTCTTCTTTGAGTAACTTCTCTAAAAAAGCCACGCCACGGTCGATTTTGGCGTTGAACTGGGCTGAGTCATTTAAGCGGGCTTTTGCCCCCTGTGCAATTGCGCTGACGTCTTCAATCGTCAGGCGTCCCTGCCCAAAGGTGATGTTATGTTCTGTTTGCGTTGTCATGTTGCTGATCTGTCAGGTTCCAAAAATCGAAAAAGTTATACCACTGCAAAGGAGCTTGCAGCGTGTAATGTTCTAAGCGTTGCGCGTATTGTTGCACAACCATTTCTAAAGCGGCCTGTCTCTCTTTGCGAGGCAGAACAATTTTGTCGCTAAAATGCTCGAAATAGACATCAAAATGCGCTGTGGAACTGGTGTCATCCCGTAAACCAAACAACAAATAAACCGGTGCTTTTAAGATGGACGCCAGCATAAATGGCCCCTGAGGGAAAGGTGCTGGCTTGCCGAGAAAATCGGCCCAGACCGCTCGGCTCTCTTTGCTGGTGGAGGTGCGGTCGCCGACAATCACTATCCACTCACCTTGCTCAATTTTCTGTTGCAGCAAGATAGCGGTGTCCGGCCCTAACGAACTTACTTGGATCAAGTTCAGCTCCGAGCTCGGATTCACCGCTTTCATCACTGCGTTAAAGCGCTCGGCATGCTCAGTGAACACCAGCGCATTGATCTTGACGTCAGTATGGCGTCGCCCCAGTGCGCGACACAGCTCAAGGTTGCCTAAATGTGAGCCTAAGATCACCACGCCCTGCTTATTCGCGACCATTTGGTCGAACTGTTGTTGGCCGTGAATAGTAAGATTGTGCGCTGAAAAGTCACCTTTCCACGCGGCCAGTTTGTCGAGCATGGTGTGACCAAACGAGAGCAAATGATTGTAACTGGTGAGGTGGTCGGGTAGCTCGATCTGCTTGTCACTGGCGTAGTGTTGCAACTGGGCCAAATAGGTTTGCGAGGCGCTTTTTGCCTGCTTGCCTGTGGCATGGTAGTAGCCGATCACTAAACGCAAAATTAGGTTGAAAGTCGGCCTGCCAAGCAGAGTGTAAATCGCCAGCAGCAGCTTAATCCCGAGCACGGTGCCTTTTTCCTGCTGTTTGGACCAATGGGTTCTTAGTTGCGAATTGGGCTTTTTTCGGCCTAGAAGTTTGGGAATACGCGGCAACATGCCGAAAAATAGCCGAGTGTGCATCCAACTGATTTTGACATTGTCCCACAGCGCATCGAAGTGGGAGATGCCGCCTTCGGGGTAAATGACCCGAGTTTCGATAAACTCAATGTCGCTCCCTTCCCAGTACATCCGCACTAAGATCTCGATATCAAAATCCATCCGACTGCCAATTCGGTACTTATTGAGCACGCTGACGGTTTTCGCCACCGGGTAGGCGCGAAAACCGCACATGCTGTCTTCGATGGCCAAGGATAAGGTTTCAATCCATACCCAAACGTGCGTCACGTAGCGTCCATAGAGTCGAGATTTAGGCACGCTCGCATCGTAAATCGGCTTGCCGGAGATGAGGCGCTCGGGATGCCTTTGAGACGTTTCAAGCAGTTTTGGCAGAGCTTGAATATCATGCTGCCCATCGGAGTCAATCTGGATAGCATGAGTAAAACCGAGTTTATTGGCATGGCGAATCCCCGCCATGACTGCGCCACCTTTGCCTTGGTTGTGCGCCAGCCTGACCAAATGAACATTGTCGCGCTTTGCTTGCCGCTCAAGTTGCTGCTGTGTAATGAGGTTACTGCCGTCATCAACCAAAATAATCGGCAGTTGGTATGGCAGTAGGGCATCAATGACCTGACCAACGGTGCTACCGTGGTTGTAGCATGGGATCAAAAAGCAAGCGTGGTAATTACTCACTAGGGTTCCCCAACTTCATTTTTCCAGTAGAGTGATTGACCACTGTGCCATTTCGTTGTGACGTGTAGGCAAACTGCAATTTTTGTTTTTCGTCATCCCATTTGAGCTGTAGCGACACTTCGCTATCTGGCAGAATCGGTTCTTGGAATTTGATCACTTCCATGCCTTTAAAGGAAGGTGGCGTATGCAAAAACTCCTTGGCATAAGCGACCGCCCAATCAATTTGGGTCACGCCCGGCAACAACGGAAAATGACTAAAGTGACCGGAAAAGTCCAGTATGTCGTGATCAACACGCAAATGCAGTGTGGCTTGGTTTTGTTCGACCATAACGGATAACAGCGTTGGCTTTCTTTTTGGGGTCATGATGTTCTATTTTTTGTCATTAATTGGACTGAAAAAGCATCTCGATTTCGTTGTTCAGCCGTTTTCCTTGGCTGTTGAGTGGAATGTGTTCCACTAGGCGATAGCGCCGAGGTACGGCAATCGGCTCTAGCCACTGGCGCAGCTCAGCGCGCAACTGCAACCAGAATTTGCCTTTGCCGATATCTTCTATCTGTTGTTTGCCTGTCTGATTTAAGACCAGCGCGGCGACCAGTACTAAGCGATCATTTTCCTGCATCGGTATGACTGCGCTTTCGCTGATCCATGCTAACTGCTCAAGACGCTTTTCCACTTCGACTAACGAAACGCGTTTCTCTTCGATTTTAATCACGCGGTCAGTGCGTCCTTTGAGGATAAATTGTCGCTCACCGAGCAACTCACATTCATCGGCGGTCTGATACCAGTGGTGCGGATCGATATGCGGAGAACGTAAACGTAAGCATCGTTCTTCATTGAGCATAACCTCAACGCCGGGGAACAGCGTCCACGGTTGCTGGTCGCAAACCTGCTGGCGATAGGCAATTCCGCCCGTTTCGGTGCTGCCAAACACTTCAATCGGCCACTGAGTAAACAACTGTTGCGCATCGTGGGCGGCCTGAAAACTCAGTGGTCCGCCGGATGAGAAAATAGCCGCGAAAGCGCCAGTCTGATGCTCCTGACCCAAACGTTTTAAGAGCGCAGGGCTACTGATCAGCGCGACTGTCTCCCCAGCGTGGGCGATCAACTGCTCAGGATATTCCAAGTTATAGCGTGCAAACGCTCGACCTGCGCACAAAGGCCACAACAGGCGAAATAGTAAGCCATAAATATGCTGATGGGAGACAGTACTCTCAATGCGACAGTTCGTCAGTTGAGCGCCGAACAGACGCTGTAAGATCTCAATCTCGATATCAAGTTGTTTGATTGTTTTGGCGATTGCTTTTGGCACTCCACTCGAGCCAGAAGTAAATAAGGTCAGAGTGAGGTTTTCCACATCCAGCGGCTCAAACACATAGCTGGCGCTTTCCATCGACTCTGACTCAAGCAAAAGATGAGGAAGTGACGTGCTTTGCGCAATCTTATGATCGCAAAGGAGCAGATCAAACTCACTGCTGAGTTCTGTCAAAGCGGATGGCTGATAGTTACCCGGCAGAATGAGCGCTTTCTGGCTGTAACACAAGGCAAAAAAGCCCACGGCAAAGTGGTAGCTGTCCAAACAGCACAGGGCGATCTTTTTCGCCGGCTCGCGGTTGAGTCGTTGGCAAAGTGCGGCAACCTGCGCCGAGAACTGCTGCCAGTGGAGCTCTCCCTGCGCATCAAATGCGATCGGGTGATTGGGCGCTCTGCCAGTTGCCAAAAGCGTCGACAAAGAGAGAAATGGTTGAGTTTGACTCATCGAATGTTTAGTCCTTGCGAACACGTTGGCGTACGATCCACTCTCCGGCAAATAAGCTCCCCGCTGCCAAATAGCTGATCAAACCGTTGTACAGTGTCCAGACGTGCAATGGCTGAAAGCAGGTATACAGAGCGATGGCCGCGTTGCAGACAAAAAATGCGCACCACACTTTGGTGACGGTGCGCGTGTAGCGCACGCCACTTTCAGGCAGATCCGGTTGCTGTAATCTGGCCAAACGTTCAATCACCGTTTGTGGTTGAGTTAAACTGAGGGCAAAAACGGCCAGCATAGACAGGTTTATCACCACCGGATAAAAGGTCAGCCAGCCTTGCTGCTTGAAAATTGCCCCAAGCGTGACCAGAGTGACACCGACCATGCCGCTTAATACTGCCAGATGTTTCAGCTCTTTAAGCTTGGCCTGATGGCCAGAAAAGATTCTTAGCAGGAACACTGCGCCTAAAAGGAGAGCGACCACGTTAAGACCAAGCTTATCGATACCGAAGTAAACCGCAAATGGGTAAGCGAGCAATACGATTGCAGACAGAACTGTCAGCAATGTGCGCATCGGTTAGCCCTTCACGAGTTCAACAACCGCGTCCACGACATCATTGACGGTACGTACGGTTTTAAATTCCTCTGGTTGAATCTTTTTACCGGTCACTTTTTGCAAGTGGACCACAAGGTCAACCGCATCAATGCTATCTAGATCTAGGTCCTGATACAGATTGGCTTCGGGCTGGATATCATCTTCATCCAGCTCAAATAGCTCAATCAGAGCGGCTTTTACTTGCTCAAAGACTTGTTGTTGATTTACTACTGACATATCAGGGCCTACTAAATTAGTGTTCGGTTTGTGAAGAAATATAATTCGCCAAGTTAGCTACAGAGGCGAAGTGTTGACGGGTGTTATTATCATCCGCATCAATAACGATATTGTATTTCTTTTTAATGGCCAAACCGAGCTCTAATGCATCGATAGAGTCTAAGCCTAAACCATCACCAAACAGCGGTGCTTGCGTTTCGATATCATCAATCGAAATGTCTTCAAGGTTAAGGGCGTCGATGATCAGTTGTTTGATTTCGTTATGTAGTACTTCCACTGGGACCTACTTATATTGACTGATATTGTGAAAAAAACCCGAGAATGAGCGCAAAATGCCATAAGAAGGGCAAATAAGTCACTTAACTTGGGAAAATGGTCTTAGCCAGATGTTGATTTAATCTTCTAGCTGCTGACGTTGGGTTGCTAGTTTGCTCTATAAATGGTTTTACCTCAACCTTATGTTTTACCTCTATATGAAAGAAGGGTTTGGTCTCTGGCACTTGATACCACTTTTTCTCTTTTGTTAGAAAACTAGGCGTTACGGTAATGTGCACAACGCGCATATCGCGCTCAGTACGAACTGCCACTTGGGCAGCGCCGCGTTGTAAACTAGATTTTATTCCAGGTGTTGTACGGGTTCCTTCAGGAAATACCAACAATACATTTCCACGCGCAAAGCGCTGTTCACACTGGTTGAGTAATTCATCAGGGGATTTATTGGGAATATAACCAGCGCCTTTTACGACGTGCTTCATAAAAGGATTATCCCAAATCGCCGCTTTAACTAAACAATCGCATTGTGGCAACTGTGAGGCAATTAACACGTAATCAATCAAACTGGGATGATTGGCAATTATTAAACAGTTCTTATCACTGGCTAAAATATCAGCGCCGGTTATTTTGTAGTCGATCGCGCCAGTGTATTTCATCAACTTGCAAAGCAGATTGAAGGTTATTTGGATCGTGTTTTGTACGCGATATTCACGCCGCGTTTGATCTTTTTCAAGCAAGTGAATGAGAGGGATAACCACAAAACTCAGTGCTAATCCACCAATACCAAACATGGCAAAACAGAAACCCGTGGCGACAATACGCCAGTACTGACCAATTTTTCTCATCTCTGTTGCCATATCCAAGTGTGACGACGAGTGGAAACTGGCCATGTGCGAACTGAACTCGCCAGATAGTGTTGCAAAAATTGCAACGCTTGTGGGCGTGGTGTGACTGGATCCACACTAGGTGCGGCTTGACTGATGGTGAATTGCTCACCTTGGCTAATCACCAATGCAAGGGCATAACCGCGGTACGATTGTTCTTCGAACTCGGCATAATCCTCGGGCAAAGGCTCATCGAAATCCACCAATAAGACCTTTTTGTCAGGGTGTTGCTGTAAATAACAGAAGGTTTCAATTAGAGCGCTGTGGAAGGTATTTTCGCCCGCGGCGATAGAAGTCAATGGAATGGACTTTTTACTGGCGATGGTGGCCAGCCCAGCTGCGGTATTATGCACAGATTGAGAAAACGCCATGGGCGAGGCCTCTTCACCTAGTAAAATATCTTTAACTAATGCGATGCTGCGATGTAACTCTCCATGCCGACTGGAAAAAACCATATAATCTACCGAGGTTTGCGAAAGTAATTCCAGTGCGCTGTGCACCGCGTGTTTACTTAATTCGCTCATCCGCCGACGCATCATTGCTGGGATATTAGTAAATATCGTTTCGCTATTTTCGGGATATTGACCGTTCAAAGCCCAATCTTGCCAAGCTTGGCGATCATTCAGTCCAACTGAACTTGCATACCACTTTTCAATATTTAAACAGATAAAAGAGGATGAAATTGACATAGGTTGTTGATTTGTTTCCAACGGAGTTCATACTAAGGGCTTCTATTTCGTTTGAATTCAGGAGCAATATCTAGATGAACACCTTTAAAATTATAATTTCTTTTTGTTTGACGTTGTTGTTAGTTGGCTGTGGTCGTTTACAACCAATTATGGAGATACAGGATACTCCGATCAGTTATGATCTTCAAAGCAAACAAGTGAAAAGCGCGATAGTGTTAGCAGCAACAAAGCGTGGTTGGGGCATTACCGAAGTTGAACCGGGCGTTTTGACCGCAAAACTGCATCTTCGATCGCATATTGCAGAAGTCATGATCCCTTATGACACTAAATTTTATTCAATTCTTTACGTTAAATCAGAAAACCTAGATGAAGATGATGGCAAAATCCATCGCAACTACAATCGTTGGATCAATAACTTAAATGTTGATATTCAACGTCAGCTTGCGGTTACGGCTAATCAGTAACCTCTTCTTTTAACTATTAGTTAGGTTTTTTCGTGTTAAATCATAATTTAGACCCTTACAACGCTTTACAAGCAAAAACAGAGGCACAGAAACTCTCCTTTGCACCGATTTTATTTCACACCGCTCGAACGTTGAGAGATTTGAATATCCTTACGGTCCTCGACGCCGCTGGTCAGGCGGGGTTACCTGCTGTGGAGATTGCGGAAAAAACCGGCGTCTCCGAATACGGTGTCAAAGTGTTGCTGGATATGGCGTTAAGTGCACACATTGTGGTGTGGAAAAAGCCTAACTACGTGTTGGCAAACGTTGGTCATTTTTTGCTGCATGATGGCATGACCAAAGCCAACATGGATTTTACCGCGGACGTTTGTTATGCGGCGATGATGCATCTGACGGAATCGATTACCACAGGCACACCAGCAGGGTTGAAAGAGCTCGGCGACTGGAACACCATTTACGAAGGGCTTTCACGTCTACCGGAGAAAGCAAAAGAGAGCTGGTTTAAGTTCGATCACTATTACTCCGACCGTTCCTTTCCGATCCTGCTAGAGCGGGTGTTTGCCGACAAACCCCAACACATCGTAGACATTGGTGGAAACACCGGAAAATGGGCTCTTCAGTGTTGCAATTATGATCCGGATGTCAAAGTGACCATTGTCGATCTGCCACGCCAGTTAGAACTGGCGATGTCCAATGCCCGTGAGCAAGGTTTTGCTGAGCGAATATCCCCTTTCCCAGCCAATATGCTGGATAAAAATCAGCCTTTGCCGACACAAGGCGATATCTGGTGGATGAGCCAGTTTCTTGACTGCTTCTCGCCAATGGAGATTCTCAGCATTTTGACTCGCGTTAAAGAGAGCCTTCAGCCCGGAGCAGTAGTGTATATTCTTGAGCTCTTTTGTGACGCACAGAAATACGACGCCGCATCTTACAGCCTTAATGCGACCTCGCTGTACTTTACCTGTTTGGCCAATGGCAACAGCCGTTTTTACCGCAGTGACGATTTTCTGCAAATTGTCGCTGAAGCGGAGTTAGAGGTGATTGAAAGAACCGACAACATCGGTCTTGGCCACACCTTGCTAAAACTGGTCGCAAAATCACATTAAAAACTCAGGATAAAATGAGATGCAAAAGCAATCGACTCAGGTTGTGATTATCGGTGCTGGCCCATCTGGGTCGACGGCCGCTGCGCTACTGAAAGCGCAAAACATCGACGTCATTGTATTGGAAAAAGCGCTATTTCCGCGTTTTTCAATTGGTGAGAGCTTATTACCCGCTTGCATGGAAGTGATTGAACAGGCGGGTATGCTAGATGCGGTGAATCAGGCTGGTTTTCAATTTAAAAATGGTGCCGCATTTAGAAAAAACGGCGTTTACACCGAATTTGATTTTACTGACAAATTTACCCCCGGCCCAGGAACGACTTATCAAGTCCAACGCGCGACGTTTGATAAAGTGCTGGCCGATGATGCCGAACGTCAAGGGGTCGAGATTCGCTATCAACACGAAGTCACTCGCGTTGAGATGAGAGGCAACACGTCACTGCTGAGTGTGAAAGACGAGCTTGGCCAGGCTTATCAGTTAGAGGCGAATTTCCTACTGGATGCCAGCGGCTTTGGCCGGGTGCTGCCTCGCTTGCTTGACCTTGAAGAGCCCTCTTGTCTGCCACCACGCCAAGCGATTTTTACCCATATCGTTGACCATATTGATACTGGGGACATGGCGTATACCCGCGACAAAATTCTTATTTCCGTGCACCCACAACACGCCGATGTCTGGTACTGGTTGATCCCATTTTCTAACGGCGTTTGCTCTTTGGGTATCGTCGGTACGCCAGCATTTTTTGCCAACTACCCGCAAGATAAAATCTCGGCGATACAGCAGCTTGCTAGCGAAGAGCCCGGTTTGGCGAAGTTGCTTAGCCGCGCCCAATACCCCAATCCGGCTGGGGAGCTTGGCGGTTATTCGGCCAACGTGAAGCATTTGGCAACGGAACATTATGCACTGCTTGGTAACGCCGGTGAGTTTCTTGACCCAGTGTTCTCTTCTGGCGTAACCATTGCGATGAAATCAGCTCAATTCGCCAGTGCTTGTGTGGCAAAACAGCTCAATGGGGAACGGGTAGATTGGCAACGTGACTATGCGCAGCCGCTCATGGTCGGGGTGAACACTTTCCGCACCTATGTCGAAGGTTGGTACGATGGCACCTTGCAGGATGTGATTTTCTTTGAAGAGCCCAATGAACGAATTAAGCAGATGATTTCCTCCATTTTGGCCGGATATGCTTGGGATGAAGCAAACCCGTATGTCAAGGAATCGCAGCGCCGTTTAGCCTGTCTTGCTGAATTTGTCCGCCAAGAGAACGCGGCGATAAAATAAGGGTCTGCACGCAGTGCTCACTTGTCAAAAGGCTCGCTTGGGCCTTATTTGAGTGATTGTCAATGACAACAAATTATTTTGCTGAATGATTCGCGTATTTTATAAATTGTTCTTGTGTCTGAGCTGGAGATACATAAGGTGTGTGCTTTCGTTTCGTTATTGAGACACAAGCCAAAGAATATCTTAAAGGGAGTTAGGGTTAAGAATGAAAAAATGGCTTTCTACGCTGGCGTGTAGCGCCGCAACGATGGCATTGTCAGCCTCAGCGCTGGCAATGGTTCCCCCGGCACCGATTTGGCATGAGATAGTGCTGCCGGATGGTTCCAGTACTCAAATTCGCCTGCAGGGCTCGGCCCATTTTAGCTGGTTCGAAGATGAGCAAGGCAATGCTCTCATCCAGCAAGGGGATAACTGGTACTTTGCTGAAATCCAAAGTGATTCAACAGGCGCTCAACTGATTTCAACCGGAGAGCTTTTGCTTGCGGGCGCGCTAGCACCGACGCGTTCTCAATTACGCCCGCCGCTTAATTTGCCTGACGCCCTTAACACAGACAGTGCTAACCAAGTTCTCCGCTCACGCAGTTTTACCCCCAACAAAAGGCTGGCTCGCAGTGCTTTCTCTGCGCCAGCGCAGCCGTTTGAACAGCCGCTGTTGGTGGTGCAAGTTTCCTTTTCCAATGTCAACATGGTGCACGATTTTACCGAGCGAGTGTTTGGTGAGGCAGGGCAGAGCGTGGTGGATTACTACGCGAAAAACTCGGCCGGTCAGTATCAAGTCGTACCCGCGAAAGAAAGCTTTGGCACGGCGAATGATGGTGTCATTGATATTACGCTCGATCAGTTCCATCCCAGCTGCCATGATTCAGCCTGGTGTACCAACCGCCTCAACAGCATTTTTCAGGAAAGTTATCAAAAACTCGATCAATACGTCGATTTCGCCCAATACGATGTCAACGCGGATGGCACCATTGATCCCACCGAACTGTCAGTAATGTTTGTCTTCGCGGGGGGCGATCGCTCCACAGGCGTCGTCAATCGACCTTCGATCTGGCCTCACATGTATTACCACAACGACGCCCCCGTTGATGGGAAAACCATTTCTGCTTACTGTTTGTTTGGTGATTATCAAGTCGATCACCAAGCTACACTCGGGGTGATTGTCCATGAACTGGGCCATCTGATGCTTGGCCTGCCGGATCTCTATTCTTACAAACACGATGGCTCCGTTGGCCAGTGGGGTGTGATGGGGGCGGGGTCTTGGGCCATGACCCCGGATGATCAGTACGCCGGTGACACGCCAGTCAATATGAGCGCGTGGAGCAAACACGCTTCCGGCTTTGTTGCGCCGCAGGTGTTGAGTCAATCGCAAGCGGCAGTGCAAGTGGCAAACGCAGAGGCGGGGCTTATCTATCTTGACCCTTATTTGAAGGAGTTTGGCCCGCGATTGTATGTGGAAAATCGTCGCAGTGTCGATTACGACCGCGCTTTGCAGGCCGAAGGGATGCTGGTGACCTCGGTTAACGTCAACAATGCATTTAACGAAACTGGCCCAATGCAGGTGCAGATCATGCAAGCTGACGGATTGGGCGAACTGGAGCGCGGCGGTCGTGCCGACAGTGCCGACATCTACCCGGGTCTTTATGGCAATACTCAAATTTCGGACAACTCACAGCCGAATTTAACCAGCGTCGCTGGCTTTGAAACTGGCGTTAGCCTCACTGGGATTGTCAGTGGTGAGCACGCTGCGCGTTTTGATTTTGTCAAACCGCAAGATGGCGAGAAGTTCGCTTGGTTAACCAGTTTACGCCGGAGCTATGTGCAAGCGGAAGCGGGCAAAGACGCGCTGGCGTTTGAAGTGAATTTGCCCAAAGCCACCCAGATTGATGGCGTTCAACTCTATTACCAAGTGGTGAATAGCTCGCTGCCAGTTCGCTATACCGTTTCTCGCTATCCACAAAATGGGGCAAACTTTGCCAATCTGCTGTTAGACAGCAGCCAGCAAGAACGATTAGCCGAAGGGGTAGTGAGCCGCTCTGGCCGAGTGATGTTTAGTACTCCCGCAAAGCTCGCCGTTGGGACTCATACCTTGGTGGTGGAGTTGCAAAATGCCGTTTTGGAGCAAAACTATCTCTTCAGTGATTTACAGAATATGGAGCCGACGGATGAGAAAAAAGCGTGGCTCGGTAGCCGGTTAGAGAAAGAGAGCAATGGCCTGAGTAAACTGCTCGGTTACCAAACGGTGGCTTTTGCTGCGCTGTTTGATGTCGACCTCGCAAGTTTAGTCCAACCTATGGCAGATAAGGTTGAAGTTGATAAAAACGGCTCGGTGGCGTTGGATGTGATGACCAATGACAATATGGACGCGGGTTATGTGTTCCAGGCCGAACTGGTTTCGCCACCGACTAACGGCACAGTCACAAACTGGGTTTACACGCCGAAAACCAACTTTGTTGGGCAAGATCAATTGACCTATCGCTTACGTTCGACCGCTGGAAACCTTGTTTCTTCAGTGGTGACGGTCGAGATCGATGTTACGGGCAGCAACGCGGCTCCGCAAGCCAAAGCGTCAGTTGCCGAGGTTGCACTGGTCGCAGGAGCACGGATTACGCTGCTGGGTGATGCAAGCACTGATGCCGACGGTGATGAGCTGCAATATCAATGGCGACAAATATTTGGACCCCAAGTTAACTTGAACAATGCCAGCAGCAGTACTGCCGAATTTGTGGTGCCAAAAGAGGTGATAATGGGCAATACGCTGGCTTTCGCGCTAACGGTCACTGATCCAAGTGGCTTGAGCGATAGCGCCACGATTCAGCTTGAAGTGGCTAACAGTGCACCGATGGCGAAGCAAGATGCCATCAGCCTCTCCGCTGGCTCTAGTGTCGACATTATGGCGTTATCCAATGACTACGATCAGGATAACCACGTACTGACGCTCATCTCGGTATCAACCCCAGAGTTCGGTTCGGCCAGCGTAGCGAACAATCAAATTCACTACCAAGCGCCAAACAGTGTGGCGCAGGAAACTGTGGTGACGCTGGAGTACCAAATTCAGGATGCAGAAGGGGCAATTGCCAGCGGAACGGTGCTGGTAACGGTGACACCAGAGATCAATGCGACCTCGTTTACCGCCAGCTCTTCTAGCGGTTCATCCGGCGGTTCGCTTGCCGTACTACCTCTGCTATTTCTCGCGTTACTTGGGCGCAGACGCTCGCGCACCTAACTCAGCTAAAACGCGCCTTCGGGCGCGTTTTCACTTTAGGCTCCACCGACAGAGCCATATGGCACAAGCAATTTCCCTGCTGCCAATCGGTGTTTGTCACCTTCACTCTGTGCTAGTTTGGAGAGGATTTCTCTTTTTTGGAGCCCTTTATGTCTGCTTGGCCATCGGTCACATTCTCACAGCGTTTTTCTTCGCTTCCTCGCGCCTTTTATACTGCGGTTAAGCCGCAGCCGCTGCAAAATAGCCACTGGGTGGTGTGGAACGCACCTTTAGCCGCCCGTTTTGCTTTGCCGGAGGTTGCGGATGAAACCTTGCGCTGCGCTTTTGCGGCTGAGCAAGTGCCGGATTGTTTCTCGCCGCTGGCAATGAAATACGCCGGGCACCAGTTTGGTGTCTATAACCCCGATTTGGGCGACGGTCGCGGCCTGCTGCTGGCCGAAATGCAGGACAAACAGGGCAACTGGTTTGACGTGCATCTCAAAGGGGCGGGGCAGACGCCGTACTCGCGCATGGGCGATGGCCGTGCTGTGCTGCGCTCAACCATTCGTGAATATCTGTGCAGTGAAGCCATGGCGGGGTTAGGCATTGCCACTACGCGCGCGCTGGGGATGTTGAGTAGCGATACCCCAGTTTATCGCGAGCAGACCGAGCGCGGCGCGCTGCTGATCCGTTTAGCCACCACTCACATCCGTTTTGGTCATTTTGAGCACTTTTTCTATACCAATCAGTTGGCTGAGCACAAACTGCTGGCTGACAAAGTCATCGAATGGTATCTGCCGCAATGCCAACAAGCGGCTAAGCCTTATTTGGCGATGTTTGAGCAGATTGTCGCGCGCACTGCACTGATGATTGCGCAGTGGCAAGCGGTCGGTTTTGCTCATGGGGTGATGAATACCGACAACATGTCGATTTTGGGCGAAACGTTTGATTACGGCCCGTTTGGGTTTCTTGATGACTACGAGCCGGGCTACATCTGTAACCACTCCGATTATCAAGGTCGCTATGCTTTTGATCAGCAGCCCAGAGTCGCCTTGTGGAATCTCTCTGCCCTGGCCCACGCGCTTTCGCCATTGATCGAACGTGCCGACTTGCAAGCCGCGTTGGCGCAGTTTGACGTTTTATTGGGTCAGCACTTTAGCCGCTTGATGCGCAGCAAATTGGGTTTGAACGCGCGACTTACCGGAGATAGTGAGTTGTTTGACCGACTATTCGCCCTGCTGACGGAAAACCGCACCGATTACACCCGTTTTATGCGCACGCTGTCGGAGTTGGATCGCCATGGCAAACAAGCGGTGATCGATCTCTTTATTGACCGAGAGTCGGTAACGCGCTGGTTGGATGATTATCTGGCGCGCTGCCAACAAGAAGTGCAAGCAGACGGTTCGCCGCTGTCAGAAAGTATGCGCTGCGCGGCCATGCGTCTGGTGAATCCTAAATACATTTTGCGTAATTATCTGGCCCAGCAAGCGATAGAAAAAGCGCAGCAAGGTGATTTTAGCCAAGTGCAACAACTGGCAGAGCTACTTCGCCGTCCTTACGATGACGCACCGCAATTTGAGCACTACGCGCGTCTTCCGCCTGAGTGGGGTAAGAAAATGGTCATCAGCTGCTCTTCCTAACTGTGATCCAAACGCGGATTTGCCTCAAATTTCACTAAACTATCTCTCATTATTGATTGGCGAAATCGATAGACTATGTAAATGAATTGTAATGATAGGTAGAGGCGAATGCAGGAAGTAAGCCGAATTTTGGTGGTTGACGACGACGAAGAGATCCGTGAGCTGTTGGATGAGTATCTGACGCGCAGCGGATATCAGGTAAGAACCGTCGCCGATGGTGTACAGCTCAAAGCACATCTTAGCCAAGAGGGCTTTCCGGATTTGATCCTGCTCGACATCATGCTGCCCGGCGAGGATGGTTTTAGCTTGTGCCAGTACATTCGCCGTGAATCGAGCGTGCCGATCATTATGCTTACTGCTGTCTCGGAAGAGACCGATCAGATCATTGGCTTAGAAATTGGCGCTGATGACTACATCGCGAAACCGTTTAATCCGCGCCACCTGATCGCCCGCATCAAAGCGGTGTTGCGCCGTGTGCAAGTTCGACAAGAAAAGGGCAGTGATACGCTGCCAAAGCAAATTCTGTTCGGTGATTGGAGCCTAGACACTCTGGCCCATCGCCTTACCCATCAGGAAACGCAAACGCAACACGAACTCTCTGGCAGTGATTTTGCTTTGCTGATGCTGTTTCTGACTCGGCCAAATGAGGTGCTGGATCGCGACACCATCTCCTATGCAACTCGAGGGCGAGAATCACTGCCATTCGAGCGCGGTATCGATGTGCAGTTGAGCCGTTTGCGCCAGCGTTTGGGCGACAGTGCGCGCTATCCGCACTACATCAAAACCATGCGCGGCAACGGTTACATTCTCTCTGTCCCTGTCAGTTATGAACATTAAGCGAGATGAGTGATGCTGAGATTTAGGCCCCATTCATTGGTTGCGCGAACCTTGATGTTGACGCTACTGGCGGTGGTGATTGCCCAAGGCATCGCCACCGCGATTTGGTATAGCCAGTCGAAACAGAAAGAACTTGAAGGGATTCGCTCGACGTCAGCCAGCATGGCGAGCATGTTTGCTTCGACTGTGACCTTTTTCCAATCTTTACCGGTCAACTACCGCCATATTGTTTTGGATCAGATCCGCAATATGGGCGGGACGCGCTTTTTCGTCTCCTTTAACCGAGAAAAATTACAGGTCGAGCCGATTGAAAATACCCGCTTAAAAGAGGCTTCGGTCAGCGCAATCAAAAGTGTGCTGAGGCAAAAGCTCACGCGGGTTGAATCGGTGTCGGTCGATTTTTCCAGCCCGGAAACACTACGGCTGCTCAAAAACGACATTTATCTGCACGACTTACCCAAATCGTGGGCGCACCACACCTTAACTTTGGCGCCGATTAATCCGCCTGTGCTGGTGGTGCAAATTGAGCTGAGTAGCCATGAATGGATCTACATCGCTGCGCTTTTGCCTGCCCCGTATCTGACCTTGGATGACGAGCTGCTGGGGCGAGAGCAGATGCTGTTTCTGTTTTTGTCCACCAGCTTATTGCTGCTGCTCACCTATGCGATGATCCGTCGGCAGGTGAAACCGCTTAAACGTCTGGCGCGCGCGGCCAATGAGATGAGCATGAATATTGAACAGCCGCCTCTGGTGGAGGAGGGGGCGAGTGAACTGGTCACCGCCACGCGCGCTTTTAATCGTATGCAGCAACGTATTCGTCGTTACGTGGCGGATCGTGAGCACCTGTTTTCGGCTATTTCCCATGATTTGAAAACGCCGATCACTCGCCTGCGTCTTAGGGCCGAGCTGTTGGACGATGAGCGTAAACGCAGCAAATTCAATCAAGATTTGGATGAGCTGGAGATGATGGTCAAAGGCGCGCTGCAGTGCGTGCGTGACACGGATTTGCATGAAAATAACGACTATATCGATCTCAACGTTATGCTGGAGCAGATCATCGAAAGTTACAATCAGCATCAGGTTCGAGTCCACTTTACCCCGCATCCGATGGAGCCCTTGGTCGCGAAACCGTTGGCCATTAAGCGAGTACTGACCAACTTGCTGGACAATGCGCTCAAGTATGCAGGCAGCGCCGAAGTGCAGTTAGAGGAAAACGATAACTGGGTGAAAGTGACCATCACCGACTCAGGCCCGGGCATTCCCAACCATAAACTGGAAGCGGTGTTTGAGCCCTACTATCGCTTAGCGCGTGATACTGATGGCCACGGTTTGGGGCTGGGTATCTGCCGCAATATTTTGCACGGGCACGGCGGAGATCTCACTCTGAGCAATTTGCCAAAGGGCGGCTTGAAAGTGGAAGTGCTTATTCCATCAGGGCTTGAAGTGTAATGTAACTCAATTGTTACATTGTGGTTACTGTTTGTTGCAATCCATACGGTTTATTACGGATAGACTGCTCAATATCAGACCAAGCCTGGTTTGACTAAGCCGATACATGGAAGATAACAATGAAAATGACCAAAACCCTACTTACCCTCTCTCTTCTTTCTGCGACTTCATTGGTTCAGGCTGGTGAAGTGGAAGTACTTCACTGGTGGACTGCTGGAGGCGAAGCCAAATCTGCCGCTGTGCTGAAACAGATGCTGGAGCAGCAAGGCCACACTTGGAAAGATTTCGCCGTTGCTGGCGGCGGCGGCGAGTCTGCGATGACCGTCCTCAAAACCCGTGCCGTTTCTGGCAATCCGCCTTCTGCGGCGCAAATCAAAGGCCACGATATCCAAGAATGGGGTGGGCTCGGCTTTTTGACATCGCTAGACGCGACGGCGAAAAAAGAGAATTGGGATGGCATTCTTCCTGCCGTGGTCACCAAAGTGATGAAATTTGATGGTGAATATGTGGTAGTTCCTGTCAACGTGCACCGCGTCAACTGGCTGTGGGCCAACCCAGAAGTGCTGAAAAAGTCGGGCGTTGCGCTACCCACCACCTTAGATGAATTTTTTGCCGCCGCCGACAAAATCAAAGCTGCGGGCTTTATTCCACTGGCACATGGTGGTCAACCTTGGCAAGACGCAACGGTATTTGAAGCGGTAGCACTCGATGTCCTTGGCAGTGCCGACTACAACAAAGCGTTTGTCGATCTCGATATGAATGTGCTCTCGGGCGACAAAATGGTCGAAGTGTTTACTAAATTTAAGAAAATGCGCAGTTACATTGATGACAACGCGCCGGGACGTGACTGGAACGTGGCCACGTCGATGGTGATCAATGGCGAAGCAGCAATGCAGATCATGGGCGACTGGGCAAAAGGAGAGTTTTCTGCGGCGGGCAAAGTCGCGGGCAAAGATTACATCTGCGCGCCAGCGCCGGGCACAGCGGGGCAGTTTACCTTCAACATCGACAGTTTTGCTTTCTTTGAGCTGAGCAATAAAGCCAACCAAAAAGCGCAGCAAGACTTGGCAAAAACCATTTTGACCAAAGAATTCCAAGAAGTCTTTAACCTCAACAAAGGCTCCATTCCAGTGCGTCTGGACATGGATATGTCTAAGTTCGACCAGTGCGCGCTGGACTCTATGGCGACCTTCAAAGCCAGTGCTAAGTCGGGCGATCTTGTGCCGAGTATGGCGCACGGTCTTGCCACCACCAGCTACGCGCAAGGTGCCATCTATGACGTGGTGACCAACTTTTTCAACGACAGCAAGGCCGATCCGAAAGAAGCGGCGAAAAAGCTGGCGAAAGCGGTGAAAGCGGCCATCTAACTCTTGGGGCGGGCAGGCTTGTGGGGAGCCTGTCTGCCTATTTTCGCCACTCAATACTATGGACAACGGGCGACGTTGGCCACGACTGAGTGTTTGCTACAAGGAATCGTTATGGAGCATGTTTTGCACGGGTCATCTGCCAAAAACGCACCGAAACCGGGTTTTGCCGACCGCTTGCAACATTGGCTGCCAAAAATTGTTTTGGCACCAACGATGCTGGTCACTGTGGTGTGTATTTATGGATTTATTTTCTGGACAGCAGCGCTGTCTATGACCAACTCGCGCTTTTTGCCGAGTTTCAATTTTGCGGGTTTCGATCAGTACGCCAAACTGATGGACAACGACCGCTGGTTAACTTCGATCACCAATCTGGGGGTGTTTGGGCTGCTATTTATGCTGGTTGCCATCGTTTTGGGCGTTGGGCTAGCGATTCTTCTGGACCAAAATATTCGCCAAGAAGGGGCGATTCGCACCATCTATCTCTACCCGATGGCGCTGTCGTTTATCGTCACGGGCACGGCGTGGAAGTGGATTCTAAACCCCGGCCTCGGGATTGAAAAACTGATGCATGATTGGGGCTTTACTGGTTTTGAGTTTGACTGGTTGGTGGACTCCGATATGGCTGTCTATACCTTGGTGATTGCCGCGGTCTGGCAATCGTCTGGCTTTGTCATGGCGATGTTTTTAGCTGGACTGCGCGGGATTGATTCTTCGATTGTCAAAGCGGCGCAGATTGATGGCGCGAGTCTGCCGACCATCTATTGGAAGATCATTTTGCCTTGTTTACGTCCGGTGTTTTTCAGCGCGGTGATTATCACATCGCACATTGCGATTAAGAGTTTCGATTTGGTCACTGCCATGACCGCAGGTGGACCGGGTTATTCCTCTGATTTGCCTGCGCTGTTTATGTACGCGCACTCCTTTACCCGCGGGCAGATTGGCCTTGGCGCAGCCAGTGCCATGATGATGCTGGCTGGCATTCTTGCCATTTTGGTGCCGTATCTTTATTCCGAACTTAGGGAGAAGCGTTCATGAACAGTCAAATGAACTTGGCCCGCCTGACGATTTACGCTGCCTTGGTTTTCTTCTGCTTGGTGTATCTGATGCCGCTGTTTGTCATGGTGATCACCTCATTTAAAACCTTACCCGATATCAAAGCAGGCAACTTGATGTCTTTGCCGCAAGAGTGGGTGATGGATGCGTGGTACAAAGCGTGGAACAGCGCCTGTACCGGGGTGAAATGTGAAGGGGTGAAAGGCTATTTTTGGAACTCCTTTCAGATGGTCATTCCGGCGGTGGCGATATCCACTTTGCTTGGCGCGTTCAACGGCTATGTGGTAACCAAATGGCAATTTCGCGGCTCCAACCTGTTCTTCAGTTTGCTGCTGTTTGGCTGTTTTATTCCCTTTCAGGTGATTTTGTTACCGATGGCGGCTGTGCTGGGCAAACTGGGTTTAGCCAACACCACCACAGGCTTGGTGTTGGTTCACGTTATCTATGGTATGGCGTTTACTACGCTGTTTTTCCGCAATTTTTACATTGGCGTACCGGATGAGTTGATCAAAGCCGCTAAGCTCGATGGCGCTGGCTTTTTCGCCATTTTCTTTAAGATTTTGCTGCCGATTTCTACCCCCATCATCATGGTGACGGTGATTTGGCAATTTACCGCCATCTGGAACGATTTCCTGTTTGGCGTGGTTTATTCCGGCTCAGAGACGCAGCCGATCACCGTGGCGCTGAACAACTTGGTTAACACCAGTACCGGGGTCAAAGAGTACAACGTTGATATGGCGGCGGCGATCATCGCGGCGCTGCCGACGCTGCTGGTGTATGTATTAGCAGGCAAATATTTTGTGCGTGGTTTAACGGCAGGATCAGTAAAAGGATAAGTAACATGGCAACTCTAGAACTCAAACAGATCCGCAAAACCTACGCGAAAGCGGACATTGAAACCCTCAAGGGAATCGATATCAGTATCGACTCTGGCGAGTTTTTGATCCTCGTTGGTCCATCTGGCTGCGGAAAATCAACCTTGATGAACACCATTGCTGGGCTTGAGAACATCTCCTCAGGGCAAATTGTGATTGATGGGGTGAACGTGGCGGAGGTCGAACCGAAAGATCGCGACATCGCGATGGTGTTTCAATCCTATGCGCTCTATCCCAATATGACGGTGCGCGGCAATATCGAATTTGGCCTTAAGATCCGCAAGATGGCGAAAGCCGAGATCGATGCCGAGGTGCAGCGCGTGGCCGAGATGCTACAAATCGACCACTTGCTGGATCGCAAGCCGTCCCAGCTTTCTGGCGGTCAACGCCAGCGGGTGGCGATGGGGCGAGCACTGGCACGTCGGCCGAAACTCTACCTATTTGATGAGCCGCTATCGAACTTGGATGCCAAATTGCGCGTGGAAATGCGCCATCAAATTAAACGGCTGCATCAGCAGCTCAACACCACCATTGTCTATGTGACGCACGATCAGATAGAAGCGATGACGCTGGCAGACCGTATCGCGGTGATGAAAGACGGCATTTTACAACAGCTCGGTACACCACAGGAGATCTACAACAAACCGGCCAACATGTTTGTCGCCGGATTTATGGGCTCGCCTTCGATGAACTTTATTCACACTATGGTGGACTTGGATGAACAAGATCAGCCCGTGATTAAAGTGACGGGCGGCTGTGGGCAAGAGCATCACATTCGCTTGCCAGTGTCGATGCGTGAGCAAGATGGAAAGCAGGTGGTGATTGGCCTGCGACCTGAACACATCAGTGACAAACCGAGTGATGATCAATCGGCGTCGACTTGTCTTAATCTTAAACTAGAGGTTTTGGAACCGACGGGGCCAGACACCATCGCGATGATCAAAGTTAACGATCAAGAAGTGGCCTGCCGTTTATCGCCAGAACTGCAAGCAAAAGTGGGCGACGCCGCGCCGCTCTATTTCGACTTGTCTAAAGCGGTTTACTTCGACGCGCAAAGTCAGGCGCGCATCGAGTTCTAACCCGCTTGCGTCGTTTGTGCTTTCTCCGGGCAAACGACGCCTCTATTTGCGTGTCCTCTATCGCGTTCGCAGTTGGCACAGGCTGCGACCGGCACAATCGGGGGAGAGTGACCAGAGCGCTTGCTGTCTGGTGTGAGGACACGCCCTTCTTCTCCATTCCGTTCTCTTTTCACTTACTCGTTCTCTTCTCACTTACTCATGCTGTTCCTGATTTAAGCACCCAGTTTCAATGGGTCATTTTCCACCCTTTGGCGATTTTTAATGGGTCATTTTCCACCCATTTCTTGAATGAATGATCAGCGAAATATTATTCGCTATAAATGATCTTATCTTATCTTATTGATTTTTAATGGTTAAAAAATTGTTAGCAAATGTGGCCTAGTTGTTGCTCTTAGTGAAACATCAGTCCCCAAAGAAGGGGCTGCTTACTTCAACAAGGAGAACACAATGTTTAAACCTCTTACCCTACTTGCTGCTTCTGTTCTTGCCGTGACCAGCTTTACCGCCGCCGCGAACTGTGATCCGGGCGAAATCGTGATCAAGTTCAGCCACGTGACCAACACCGACAAACACCCGAAAGGGATCGCCGCTTCTCTGTTGGAAGAGCGCGTCAATAAGGAGATGAACGGTAAAGCGTGTATGCAGGTTTATCCAAACTCAACCCTTTACGATGACGATAAAGTGCTTGAGGCGATGCTCAACGGTGACGTGCAACTGGCTGCGCCGTCGCTTTCCAAATTCGAGAAGTTCACCAAGAAATACCGCATTTTTGACCTGCCTTTCCTCTTTGAAGATGTTGACGCCGTAGACCGTTTCCAAAACTCTGAAGCGGGCGAAAAGCTGAAAAACGCCATGAATCGTCGTGGTGTCCGTGGCCTCGAATTTTGGCACAACGGCATGAAACAGATTTCGGCCAGCAAGCCAATCATGTTGCCAGCCGATGCCAAAGGCTTGAAATTCCGCGTTCAGGCGTCGGATGTGTTAGTGGCTCAGTTTGAGCAGCTTGGCGCGAACCCACAGAAAATGTCTTTTGCCGAAGTGTACGGTGGTCTGCAAACCAAAGTTATCGATGGTCAAGAGAACACTTGGTCAAACATCTACGGTAAGAAGTTCTTCGAAGTTCAGGACGGCATTACCGAAACCAACCACGGCATTCTGGATTACTTGGTGGTGACATCAACCAAGTGGTGGGATGGCCTGCCAAGCGATGTGCGCAATCAGCTCGCCACCATCTTGAAAGAAGTAACTGAAATGCGTAACGCCGAATCGAACAAAGTGGAGCTGGCGAACAGACAGTATGTGATTGAAGCCGGTGGTGTGGTGCGCACCTTGACGCCAGAGCAGCGCCAAGAGTGGGTCACGGCGCTAACGCCAGTATGGAAAAAGTTTGAAAAAGATATCGGTTCTGATCTGATTGACGCAGCGCTGGCGTCAAACAAGAAATAACGAAAAACGGCAGGCCTCAGCCGTGAGGCCTGCCAAAAATAAAGAGCGAAAGCGATTATGGAACAATCAATGATGGCCAAAATCGGCCAGTTTACCGACCGAGTCGAAGAGGGGCTGATTGCCTTTTTCTTAGGGGCGATGACCTTGCTAACCTTCATCAACGTGGTGATGCGTTACCTGTTTAACGACAACATTTTATGGGCCTTGGAGCTGACGGTGTTTATGTTTGCCTGGATGGTGCTGGTCGGCGCGTCCTACGGCGTGAAGAAGCACTTCCATATCGGAGTCGATGTGGTCATCAATAAGGCACCACCACAAGTTCGCAAGGTGCTGGCGTTGTTGGCCGTGGCTTGTTGTCTGGCGTTTGCCATCCTGCTGCTGATTGGCTCGTGGAATTACTGGTATCCGTTTGCCACCGAACGTGCTTGGTATGAGACCGACGATATTCCGATGCCGGAGATGTTCCAATTTTTATCTGTGTGGTTTAACGAAGGGGAGTTGTATGAAAAGATCCCGCGTTTCCTTCCTTACATGGCATTGCCTATTGGTATGGGGCTGCTCACTTTCCGTTTTCTCCAAGTGGCTTGGCTTATTGTGACTAATCAACAAGATCGCATGATCGCGGGGCACGAAGCGGAAGAAGATTTAGAGAGCTTGAAAGCGGAGCTAAGCGGCGCAGAAGCCATCATGAGCAAATCGCAACAAACCGACAGCAAGGAGCGTTAATCCATGGCTATTCTGATTCTGTTTTTGATGGTGATCGCCTTCATGCTGATTGGCGTGCCGATCGCCGTCTCGCTGGGCTTATCCAGCATTCTGTTTTTGATGTGGCATTCAGACGCCTCCCTCGCATCGGTGGCGCAGACGTTGTTCAATGCCTTTGAAGGACACTACACGCTGCTGGCCATTCCTTTCTTCATTCTGGCATCGAGCTTTATGTCGACTGGCGGGGTGGCCAAGCGGATTATTCGTTTCGCCATTGCGATGGTGGGCTGGTTTCGTGGTGGTCTAGCGATGGCTTCTGTGGTGGCCTGTATGATGTTTGCCGCGCTGTCGGGGTCTTCACCGGCAACGGTGGTGGCGATCGGTAGCATTGTGATTGCCGGGATGATCAAAAATGGCTACTCGAAAGAGTTTGCCGCCGGGGTGATTTGTAACGCAGGTACGCTTGGCATCTTGATCCCACCTTCTATCGTGATGGTGGTCTATTCGGCGGCAACCGACGTGTCGGTCGGGCGCATGTTCCTTGGCGGCGTGATTCCCGGTCTGCTGGCGGGATTGATGTTGATGGTGGCGATTTACATCGCCGCAAGAGTGAAAAACCTGCCCAAGCAACCTTTTGTTGGCTGGAAAGAAGCAGTGGCCGCCGCCAAAGACGCCAGTTGGGGCTTGCTGTTGGTGGTGATTATTTTAGGCGGTATCTACGGCGGGGTCTTCACCCCAACCGAAGCGGCTGCGGTGGCTGCTGTTTACTCATTCTTTATCGCCAATTTCGTCTACAAAGACATGGGCCCGTTTGCCGACAAAGAGAACACTCGTCCGGCACTGGTGAAAATGGTCGAAACCTTTGTGCACAAAGATACGCAAAAAACGCTGTTTGAAGCGGGTAAGCTGACCATCATGTTGCTGTTTATCATTGCCAACGCGCTGATTCTCAAACACGTACTGACCGAAGAACGCATCCCGCAGATGATCACAGAATCCATGCTGTCGGCAGGTCTTGGCCCAATTGCTTTCCTTATCGTGGTCAACGTGCTGCTGCTGATTGGTGGTCAGTTTATGGAGCCGTCGGGCTTGCTGATTATCGTCGCGCCACTGGTTTTCCCGATTGCGATTCAGCTTGGCATTGACCCGATCCACCTTGGCATCATCATGGTGGTCAACATGGAGATTGGCATGATCACGCCACCGGTTGGCCTCAACCTGTTTGTGACCGCAGGGGTGGCACGAATGTCGATGATGGGCGTGGTGAAAGCGGCGCTCCCTTGGGTAGGCGTCATGTTCCTGTTCTTGATTATCGTGACCTATGTTCCATGGGTCTCGACGTGGTTGCCGACCACCTTAATGGGACCGGAGATTATTACCAAATAGTCGCTAATTAGGCCAAAAAGAGCCGCCTCGGCCTATTTGTCGAGGCGGCTTCGTTATGAGGTCGTAATCATGAGGCTTAATCGTTTTTATAGTGACTTTTATCTAAATCGTAACGCTGCATCTTGTCGTAAAGCGTTTTGCGCGCCACTTTGAGTTTTTCCATCGTCTCCTTGATGCTCCCCCCGCACTCGATCAGTGTTTGTTCGATGATGCTTTTCTCAAACTCCGCCACTTGTTCGACTAAGCTTTGTGCATTGTTACTGACGCTGGGGAGATCGCCCAATTGTGCCAGTTTACCCAGTAGTGTGTAGCGCTCAGCGGCGTTGCGCAGCTCTCTGACATTGCCCGGCCAGCTGTGGGCGAGCAATTGTTGTAAATCGCTGCTATTGAGCGCAGGAACGGTTTTGCCGTAGCGGGAAGCCGCAACCAAGAGAAAGTGATGAAAGAGGGCAGGGATGTCCTCTTTACGCTCGCGCAGAGGTGGCAGATCCAGCGTGACGACATTGAGGCGGTAGTACAAATCTTGACGAAATTCGCCTTGCGCAGCCGCTTGTTTGAGATCGACTTTGGTGGCCGCTATCACACGAATATCGAGTGGTAACAATTGGTTTGAGCCGACGCGCTCAATCACTCGCTCCTGCAGTACACGCAACAGGCGAACTTGCGCTTGCATCGGCATCGATTCAATTTCGTCCAAAAACAGCGTACCGCCTTGGGCGAATTCGAATTTGCCGATGCGCTGGCTGTCTGCGCCTGTGAACGCGCCTTTCTCATGGCCATACAGTTCGCTTTCAATCAAATTTTCCGGCACCGCCCCGCAGTTAACGGCGACAAAATTTTGCTCGCGGCGACTGCTTTGTTCATGAATCGATCGAGCAATCAGCTCCTTCCCGGTTCCCGTCTCACCAAACAGTAAAATATCCGCGTTGGTATCCGCGATATGGCTGATGGTGTCGCGCAGCTCTTGAATGCACGGCGTTTCTCCGATGATGCGCGGACCGAGTGCCTTGCTTGCTTTGAGCGACTGGCGCAGCGCTTGGTTTTCGTTGGTCAATTGACGTTTTTCAATCGCCCGCTTGACCGTTTCGACCAAGTGCTCCGGCGAGAAAGGCTTCTCAATAAAATCGTATGCGCCTTGACGCAGCGCTTTCACCGCCATGGAAATGTCACCGTGACCAGTAATCATGATCACGGGCAGATCTTTATCACGATGGCTGAGAGTGCTCAGCAGATCCATCCCTGAGATCCCCGGTAAACAGATATCGGTCACCACCACACCGGGTTTGTCGTTCCCTTTCATCGCCAACAGGGCGCTCTCGGCATCAGCAAAAAAACAGGCTTCGATATCGGCCAGTTCAAAGCTTTGTTCGATGGCCAGCCGCAGATCCGACTCATCGTCAATAAAATACACTAGACACATCATGACACCTCTGTGTTAATCACCGGCAGTACTACCGTGAAGCGAGCGCCGCATAACGCGCTTGTGCTCACACTCAGTTTTCCTTTCATGCCGGAAAGAATTTGTTGAGAAATTGATAGGCCAAGCCCGAGACCATTTTTTTTGGTGGTGTGGAAAGGCTCGCAAAGCGTAGAGAAAGCATTGAGTTCGATACCTGGCCCGTTGTCGTCAATGTGGATGGCGACCATCGCGTTTGCATTTAACTCGACCGTGATCACTAGGCGTTTGTTGTCACACTCGCTCATCGCTTCCATCGCGTTTGTCAGCAAGTTAATCAGCACCTGTTCCAGTTGAATGGTGTTGGCCAACAGCCAAATATCATCCTGAGGAAAATCGGTTTCCAGATGGACCCGTGCAGACTTAAGCGCGGGTTTCATCAACTCTTTGGTCGAGAGCAAAATCGGCAAAAGTTTGGTTTCAACCAACTTATCCCCTGTCGTCTTGCGTGCGAAGGAGCGTAACTGTTGACTGATCTTCGCCATACGATCCGTGAGGGCAGATATCCGGCTGAGGTTGTCATCGACCCGGTCATAGTGTTCTTTGTGCAAAAACAGCTTGCCATTTTCTGCAAAACTGCGAATCGCGGCCAGCGGGTTATTGAGCTCATGACTGATGCTGGCGGACATTTGCCCCAATACGGCCAGTTTGGCGGCTTGAATCAACTCATCTTGGGTGACGCGCAGCACTTGCTCGGTCTTGGCGCGTTGGGCAATTTCTGCCTGCAATTCGGCAGTGCGTTCCATCACCTGAAATTCGAGCTTTTGATTGGCCTCTTGCTGTAATTGTTCTATTTGACGGTGTTTTTGCTGACGATGGTAATAAAGCTGTCCCAGTAGAAATAAGATGGCAAAAACCAGTGTCAACACCAGCAGAGCGCCAAGGGTATTGAACACGATGGTGTGTTTGGACGAGAGAACGCGAATGGTCAGATCCAGCTCAGGCAGCGCATGGGAGGAGACAACCAAAGTGGCAGAGCGATAATGACTGCCTTGACGGATTTCACTGTGTTCGCTGGTGAGATCGCCGACAAAATTGAGTGATTCAATCTTTTGGTCGAGATATTGGCGTGATGCGCTGATCTGCGCCAAGGTCTCTTGGCTTAGAGTCGTTAGGCTTTTAAACAGCCAGTCGGGATTACTCGACATAAATACAATTTGGTTGCGGTCACTGGCAACAAAAATACTGCGCTTTTCACGCCAGTTTTCCTCTATCGAGGTAAGATCCATTTTGACCACGACAACGCCAATCGGTGCGCCAGCATACGTCATGGGGTAGGAGTAGTAGTAGCCGCGCTGGCCAGAGGTTGACCCAAGGGCAAAGTACTGGCTCTGTTCTCCCACAATCGCCTGCTTGAAATAAGGGCGAAAGGCGAAGTTGCGGCCAATAAAAGTGCGGTCGAGATTCCAGTTACTTGCGGCAATGGTGTTGCCAAATTGGTCAATCAAATAGGTATCGACCGCTTTAATCACGTGATTGACCTCTTGCAAATAGCGATTGGTGACATCGATTTGTGCGCTATTGTTCGGATGAAGCAAGGCTTGGAACAGTGGCTCATCTTTGGAGAGCAGCTGCGGGATATGGGCGTATTTATCCAATTTATTCTGAATATGGCTAGCAAAGCGTTCTAATTGAGATTGGTGCTGCTGCAGTAGAGAAGCGTAGGTGGTTTGCCAAACCCAATGCCCAGTGACCATTAGCGAAAAGAGGTAAAAGGCGATAAAAATCAAAATAATGCGTCTGCGTTGTGACATTCCTTGCCTCCAGCTACTGACACGGATAAAACATCAAAACGGGACCAGCGTAGCGCAAACGCTGGTCTGATAAATTTGTTATCGCGTTTATGTTATCGAGTTGTAGAGAATAGTCGCGGAAAAGATCTCAACTCTGTGGAGCAAAACAAGAGCAAGATCTCTTTTTGGGCTTTTGGATAAAAAAAGCTGTCGATTCTCTTGAAAAAGTCGCTATTGTCCCAATCTTAGCGATAAGGCAGCGCATATTGCGACGTAAATTCGAGTTTTTAGGACAGACATTGCTCACATAGTGGCGATTGGCTCGACAGGGTAGGATCAGATCGTTAGAATGTCGCGTCTGAAATTTCGTCCTGAGACTAATGGGAGATACCTTTGGCTAACCGAAGATATCGCTGATTAGTCAGGTGTGAACTTTCGCACCGTACTCGATTTTTAAAATAGGTGCTCAGCAGAGCACAGACAAGGATGCAGCTGGTCAGGCCGCTCTAGCGACCGTCTGGCTCATACGCTCAGAGTAATCTGAGCCATTTTTGAGGTTTATATACAATGCAAGTTACTGTTGAAACGCTAGAAGGCCTACAGCGCCGTCTGAATATTACTGTTCCTGCTGCTAACATCGAAGATGCAGTGACAGCTGAACTACGCAACATCGCGAAAAACCGTCGTTTCGATGGTTTCCGTAAAGGCAAAGTGCCAATGAAGATGGTTGCGAAAATGTACGGTCGCGCAGTACGTCAAGACATCCTAGGTGAAGTGATGCAACGCCACTTCATCGAAGCGATCATCAAAGAGAAAATCAATCCAGCTGGCGCTCCAACTTTCGCTCCTGTTGAGAACAAAGAAGGTGCAGACCTAGTATTCAACGCAACTTTCGAAGTTTACCCAGAAGTAGAACTGAAGGGTCTTGAAAACATCACTGTTGAGAAACCAGCGGTTGAAGTGAAAGACGCAGACGTTGAAGAGATGATCGAAACACTGCGTAAGCAACAAGCAACTTGGAAAGAGATCGAAGGTGCGGCCGAAGTTGGTACTCGTGCAACCATCGACTTCGTTGGTTCTATCGACGGTGAAGAGTTTGAAGGCGGCAAAGCAGAAAACTTCCCACTAGAAATGGGCGCTGGTCGTATGATCCCAGGCTTTGAAGATGGCATCGTTGGCAAGTCTAAAGGCATGGAATTCGAAATCGATGTGACTTTCCCAGAAGATTACCACGCAGAAAACCTGAAAGGTAAAGCGGCGAAGTTCGCAATCAAAGTCAACAAAGTAGAAGCCCGTGAACTGCCAGAACTGAACGACGAATTCGTTGCTAAGTTTGGTGTGGCTGAAGGCGGCGTTGACGCTCTGAAAGCTGAAGTGCGTAAAAACATGGAACGTGAACTTAAGCAAGCGGTTAAAAATCGCATCAAAGAACAAGCGATTGACGGCCTTGTAAAAGAGAACGAAATCGACGTACCAGCAGCGCTTATCGACCAAGAGATCAACGTTCTGCGTCAGCAAGCGGCTCAGCGCTTTGGTGGCAATGTTGAAGCAGCAATGCAGCTTCCACGTGAACTGTTCGAAGAGCAAGCAAAACGCCGCGTGGTGGTTGGCCTGCTGCTAGGTGAAGTGATCAAAGCCGACCAGCTGAAAGTGGATGAAGAGAAAGTGAAAGCACTGATCTCTGAAATGGCGACAGCGTATGAAGATCCAGCAGAAGTGGTTGCTTACTACGAGCAAAACGAACAGCTAATGAACAACATGCGTAACGTTGCTCTAGAAGAGCAAGCTATCGACGCAATCATTGCTAAAGCGCAGGTTTCTGATAAAGAAGTTAGCTTCAACGAGCTAATGAACCAACCAGCTTAATCAGCAATATCGAGCGTAGAAGGTTGACTAAACGTTAACTATTCTGCTAACAATGGTCCGTGTGATAAGCATCATCCGGGCCATTTATTTTAGGGACATAAGAATATGAGCTACCAAGAAAAAAATGCAATGTCGCCAATTCTTGACGCACTAGTACCCATGGTGGTTGAACAGACTTCCCGTGGTGAGCGTTCTTACGACATCTACTCTCGTTTGCTCAAAGAGCGAGTGATTTTCCTTACGGGACAAGTTGAAGACCACATGGCAAACCTTGTTGTGGCTCAGCTACTGTTCTTAGAATCTGAAAACCCAGACAAAGATATTTTCCTGTACATCAACTCTCCTGGTGGCAGTGTGACCGCAGGCATGTCAATCTACGACACCATGCAGTTCATCAAACCGAACGTGAGCACTGTATGTATGGGTCAAGCGTGTTCAATGGGCGCTTTCTTACTTGCGGGTGGTGCTCCAGGTAAACGTTATGTTCTGCCAAATTCACGTGTGATGATTCACCAGCCTCTGGGCGGTTTCCAAGGCCAAGCATCGGATATTCAGATCCACGCTCAGGAAATTCTGACGATTAAGAACAAACTCAACCGACTGTTGGCAGAGCATACAGGCCAGCCGCTGGAAGTGATTGAGCGTGACACCGATCGTGATAACTTCATGGCGGCAGAACAAGCAGTAGAATATGGATTGGTGGATGCAGTTCTCACTCACCGTGGTGCATAATTGCCTACGCAAGTTGATACGAATTGTTATACACTCAAAGCATAATGAGTAAAGGCTAAGAGGTTAGCGAATGACAGATAAAGGCAAAGAGGGCAGTAGCAGTAAACTGTTATACTGCTCTTTCTGCGGTAAAAGCCAGCACGAAGTTCGCAAGTTAATCGCGGGTCCTTCCGTTTACATCTGTGATGAATGTGTCGACCTTTGTAACGACATCATCCGTGAAGAAATTAAAGATGTGCTTCCAAAGCGCGAATCCGAAGCGTTACCAACGCCGCGTAAAATTCGCGAACATCTTGATGATTATGTAATTGGTCAGGACCGAGCGAAGAAAGTGCTCGCGGTTGCAGTATATAACCACTACAAGCGTTTACGTAATGGTGATACGACTAACGATGGCGTAGAGCTAGGTAAGAGTAACATTTTGCTGATCGGCCCAACGGGTAGCGGTAAAACGTTGCTTGCTGAGACGCTAGCGCGTTTCCTTGATGTACCTTTCACCATGGCAGATGCGACCACATTAACAGAAGCGGGTTACGTGGGTGAAGATGTTGAAAACATCATCCAAAAGCTTTTGCAAAAATGTGACTACGACGTCGCGAAAGCCGAGCGTGGCATCGTTTATATCGATGAAATTGATAAGATTTCTCGCAAAGCGGAAAATCCATCCATTACGCGTGATGTGTCAGGTGAAGGTGTTCAACAAGCACTGCTAAAACTGGTTGAAGGCACCATCGCTTCAGTACCACCACAAGGTGGACGTAAGCATCCTCAGCAAGAGTTTCTCCAAGTCGATACATCGAAAATCCTCTTTATCTGTGGTGGTGCGTTTGCAGGCCTAGATAAAGTGATTGAGAAACGTGTTGCTACTGGTACAGGTATTGGTTTCGGGGCGGAAGTGCGCTCGAAAGATGAAACGAAAACCGTTGGTGAATTGTTCACTCAGGTTGAGCCTGAAGATTTGGTGAAATATGGTTTGATCCCTGAGTTTATCGGCCGTCTTCCAGTCACCGCTTCATTGACCGAACTGGATGAAGAAGCGTTGATTCAGATCCTTTGTGAGCCGAAGAATGCGCTAACCAAACAGTACGCGGCGTTGTTCGAACTTGAAGATGCCGAGCTTGAGTTTCGTGAAGATGCGCTGCGCGCGATTGCGAAAAAAGCGATGGAGCGTAAAACAGGTGCTCGTGGATTGCGCTCTATTCTTGAGAGCGTACTACTGGAAACCATGTACGAATTGCCATCCATGGATAACGTAAGCAAAGTGGTTATCGACGAATCGGTGATTAACGGTGAATCAGAACCGCTGCTAATCTACAGCAACGCTGATAGTCAAGCCGCTGGCGCTGAGTAAGTTCCCAAAACGAAAAAAGGAGGTAATTACTTACCTCCTTTTTTAATTTCTATTATTGAATCCAAATAATTAGCCCCCATATACTGCTCATATCAGTAAGTGGAAGAGAGAATTATATGAACTTGGAACGTTCCGAGCTTATCGAGATCCCCGTACTACCTCTGCGTGACGTGGTGGTTTATCCACACATGGTGATTCCTTTGTTTGTTGGCCGAGAAAAATCCATCAGTTGCCTTGAGTCTGCGATGGAAACCAACAAGCAAGTTCTGCTGGTGGCACAAAAGCAGGCAGATACAGACGAACCTAAGATTGATGACCTCTTTAACGTTGGTACGGTCGCGACCATTTTACAGCTACTGAAATTACCAGATGGCACCGTTAAAGTATTGGTGGAAGGCCAGCAGCGCGCCAAGATCACCCATTTTAAAGAGAGCGAATTTTTCCTCGCAGAAGCGCAATATGTTCTGACGCCAGAGTTGGATGAGCGTGAGCAAGAGGTGGTCGTGCGCAGTGCGATCAATCAGTTTGAAGGTTTTATCAAGCTGAACAAAAAAATTCCGCCTGAAGTATTAACTTCATTAGGTGGCATTGATGACGCAGCGCGCCTTGCTGATACCATTGCTGCCCATATGCCCTTAAAACTTCTAGACAAACAGAAGGTGCTTGAAATTGTCGACGTCACCGAACGTTTAGAATTTCTTATGGGACAAATGGAATCTGAGATTGACCTACTGCAAGTTGAAAAACGCATTCGCAATCGAGTGAAGAAGCAGATGGAAAAATCTCAGCGCGAGTACTATCTGAATGAGCAGATGAAAGCGATCCAGAAAGAGCTGGGTGAGAGTGAAGACGGCGTTGATGAATTTGAAGTGCTGAAACAGAAGATCATCGATGCCAAAATGCCACAAGAAGCACGCGAGAAGACCGAACAAGAGCTGCAAAAGCTGAAAATGATGTCTCCCATGTCAGCAGAAGCAACGGTAGTTCGTAGTTACATTGATTGGATGGTGAACGTGCCTTGGAACAAACGTTCCAAAGTGAAGAAAGATCTGGCGAAAGCAGAAGAGATTCTTCATGAAGATCACTATGGCTTAGAGCGAGTAAAAGAGCGCATTCTAGAATACTTGGCGGTGCAAAATCGCATCAACAAGTTGAAAGGGCCTATCTTATGTTTGGTCGGTCCTCCAGGTGTAGGTAAAACGTCATTAGGCCGCTCAATTGCCGCGGCTACTGGTCGTAAGTATGTCCGTATGGCGCTAGGTGGGGTGCGCGATGAAGCCGAAATTCGCGGCCATCGTCGTACTTACATCGGTTCATTGCCGGGTAAGCTTATTCAGAAAATGGCAAAGGTTGGCGTGAAAAACCCGCTATTTTTGCTGGATGAAATCGACAAAATGTCATCGGATATGCGCGGTGACCCGGCGTCGGCGCTGCTTGAAGTACTTGATCCAGAACAGAACAACACCTTCAATGATCACTATTTGGAAGTGGACTACGATCTCTCTGACGTGATGTTTGTCGCGACATCAAACTCGATGAACATTCCAGGACCTCTACTGGATCGTATGGAAGTGATTCGTCTCTCTGGTTACACCGAAGATGAGAAGCTCAACATCGCTAAGCGCCATTTGGTTGCGAAACAGGTTGAACGAAATGGTTTGAAAGCGCACGAAATCACCATTGAAGACTCGGCGATAGTTGGTATTATCCGCTACTACACGCGTGAAGCGGGTGTGCGTGGCCTTGAGCGTGAAGTGTCGAAAATCTGTCGTAAAGCGGTGAAGAACATTCTGCTGAAACCTGAGTTGAAGTCGGTGACGGTCACCATGGAAAACTTGAAAGAGTATCTTGGTGTGCAGCGTTTCGATTACGGAAAAGCGGATGAAAGCAACCGCATTGGCCAAGTGACTGGTCTGGCTTGGACAGAGGTGGGCGGCGACCTGCTGACCATTGAAACGCAGGCGATGCCAGGCAAAGGTAAGTTGACGCAAACGGGCTCACTGGGTGACGTGATGCAGGAGTCGATTCAGGCCGCAATGACTGTGGTGCGTTCTCGTACAGAAAAGTTGGGTATTAACAGCGATTTCTACGAGAAAAAAGACATTCACGTGCATGTACCGGAAGGCGCGACACCCAAAGATGGACCGAGTGCTGGTATCGCGATGTGCACCGCGTTGGTATCCAGCTTGACGGGCAATCCGGTCAAAGCGGAAGTTGCCATGACAGGTGAAATTACGCTGCGTGGTGAGGTGCTACCTATTGGTGGTTTGAAAGAGAAGCTACTCGCAGCTCACCGTGGTGGTATCAAAACGGTGTTGATTCCTAAGGATAACGAGCGCGATCTCGAAGACATTCCAGACAATGTGATTGCTGATCTGCAAGTCATTCCGGTGCAGTGGATTGATGAAGTTTTAAAAGTCGCGCTAGAAAAAGACCCAACTGGGGTCGAATTTGACGCGAAAAAATAGTGATGTGCTGCAAAAATAAGTAAAACTTTGCGCTGACAAGTCCGAAAAGGCTTGTCAGCCTTTTTTTTGAGAGCTAACTTAGACCTCGATAGCGGCCAGCCCTTTTGTAATAAGGCTTGGCGCTGATTTTTTGTTTTAATGGAACGAAAGTCATCTAAAAAAATAATCACAGATGACACAAAGGGGAATAACAGTGAACAAAACTCAACTAGTAGAATCCATCGCTGCAAATGCAGATATTTCTAAAGCGTCAGCAGGTCGTGCCCTGGATGCATTCATTGAAGCCGTAAGCACCACCCTTGAGTCTGGCGAGCAGGTCGCTCTAGTTGGCTTCGGTACGTTCAGCGTCCGTACTCGTGCAGCACGCACTGGTCGTAACCCAAAAACGGGTGAAGAAATCCAAATCGCAGAAGCAAAAGTACCTTCATTCAAAGCGGGTAAAGCTCTGAAAGACGCTTGTAACTGATTTTAGTTGAACATTTTTTGTTCTAACAAATCAGTTTGAAGCAAATTTTGCGTTGTAACAGCCGAACTTTTCTAAATTATGCGCATCCTACTGATGCGCATTTCTTTTTCTGGTATTATCGCGCGATTAGTTTCTTAAGAAGCAGATGGCTTCGTGAGCGGAGAGTAGTTTAGTTATGATGGATCGATTACGCGAAGGCGTTAATAGCATCGCGGTAAAAATTATCCTAGGATTGATCATCCTTTCTTTCATCTTTGCGGGTGTTGGTAGTTACCTGGTCAGCGGTAGCAATAATGCAGCGGCAAAAGTGGGCAACAGAGAAATCGGTCGTGGTGAGTTTGAAATGGCTTACCAGAATGCGCGTAACCGTATGCAAGCGCAGATGGGTGATTACTTTTCCCAGTTGCTCGCCGATCCAGGTTATGTTGAATCGTTCCGTAAATCGGTACTTGACGACATGATCAACGATGTGTTGCTCGACCAGCATGCAGAGTCTCTAGGGCTACGTATTAGTGACGCGCAGATCCGTACCATTATTCTGAATATGCCAGAGTTCCAAGTGGAAGGTAAATTCAATCAGGATATCTATCAATCAATGCTGCGCCGGTCCGGTCATTCACCCGATTCCTTTGCAGAGTACATGCGCCGCCAGATGGTGCGTAGCCAGTTGATGGAAGCGCTGCAAGCCAGTGAGTTTACTTTACCTGGCGAAGTGGATTCTGAAGGTAAGCTGTTTACTCAAACTCGTGACATCCGCTCGATTGTTTTAAGTCTGGATGACTTCGCGAGCAAAGTCACGCTCAGCGATGACGAGATTCAGCAGTACTACAATGACAACAAAACCAATTTCACTCGCCCTGCGCAAGTAAAAGTGGCTTACATTGAGTTGAATGCACAAGATCTGAAAAAGCAGATTTCAGTATCAGATGAACAAGCAAAGCAGTATTACCAACAACACTTGGATAAATACTCTTCAGAAGAGCAGCGCCGTGTTGCGCACATTCTGGTAGAAGGTGATGACGAAGCGAAAGCACAAGCCATTTTGGATGAGCTTAATGCGGGTGCTGATTTTGCCGCGCTTGCGAAATCGAAATCCGATGACTTTGCTAGCGCAGAAACCGGTGGCGATCTTGGCTGGATTGAGCGTGACGTGATGGATGCCGCATTTGAAGACGCCGCATTTGCCCTGCAAAAACCGGGAGAGACAACTGGTCTAGTTAAGTCTGACTTTGGCTACCACATCATCAAGCTTGAAGAGCTGCGTGAACCTGAAAGTAAACCGTATGAGCAAGTGGCTGAGCAGATCAAACAAGAGCTGAGCGATCAGCAAGCGATTGATCACTTCTACGATCTGCAAAGTGAGCTAGAAAAAGTGGCGTTTGAATACCCAGACTCACTCGATCAAGCCTCCAAAGCGGTTGACATAGCAGTTCAGCGTACGGATTTCATCTCTGATGCGGATGCGCCTGCTGTGCTGCGTACCCCAGCGGTCATGCAAGCGCTCCAAACCGTTGAAGTGAAGGAAGACGGTCTCAACTCACAAGCGATTGAAATCGCGCCAGAGCACATTGTCGTGGTTCGCGTCGAAGACGCTCGTGCAGAGACGGTGTTACCACTGGATGAAGTGAAATCAAAAGTGGTTGAGGAGCTATCGAAAGTCAGAGGCGAACAACAAGCGATTGAACTTGCGAGCGACTTGGTCGTCGCGCTGAAAGCGGGAAATACTGAGCTTGTGGCTGAAAAAGGCCTAGCGTTTGGCGATGTCGAGCAGATCGATCGTCGTTCACCATTGGCGCAAACCGTGTTTGCGATGGTTAAACCTGAAGAAGGTAAAGCCGTGTATGCTCAAACCAGAGACTATACGGGCAACGTGGTGGTGGTTGCGCTAGAAAAAGTACAAGAAAGTCTAGATCCTGCTTTGGCGCCACAACTTGCTACGCAACTTCAGCGTGTCTCTGCGCAGCGTGACTTGACGTCTATCTTGTCTGTTTTGCGTGCCAACACCGATATCGAGTATTACGTCGTGAGCAACTAACCAGTTGCCGTGTAATTGATATGTTACTTAAAACGGGTTGCGAAAGTGACCCGTTTTATTTTTTATCAGACCGTGTTTCTTTCCTTTGTTGGCGTTTGTATAAACAGCAATACACAATCAAAGGAGAAGTTTATGAAACGGATACTGGTATCTATCGCACTTGTTTTGAGTTGCTTGTTTTCCTTTACGGCAAACGCTAACGAGGCGCCTGCGAAAGTCGATAAGCATGAAGGGATTGAGATCACCGTCAACATCAATACCGCAAGCGCTGAAGAAATCGCTGCTTTGCTAAAAGGCATTGGGATTAAGAAAGCGCAGCAGATTGTTGCTGATCGCGAGGCTAATGGCCCCTTTCAATCGGCGGAAGATTTAGCGCGTGTTAAAGGAATTGGTCCATCAACGGTGGCGAAGAACCAAGAACGGATCAAGTTGGAGTAGTGTTGGCTCGCTACGTCTGGCAAGGCTGGTGTTATACCGGCCTTTTTTTATCGATACCAAAACATATGAGGGCGAAAACTAAGCCAGAAAGCATGCCAAATAGATGGGCTTCAATCGCCACTCGTGCGGCAATCAGCTCGCTGGTCGAAATTGACGCGCCAAAGCTGTGTTCCCACCACACTTTGCCGATCACCCCGGCAACCAATAGCCCACTGCTCTTTCGGCCATGCAGATACTCCGTCAAGGCATAGAACGCAAACAGTCCGTGTAATGTGCCGGAAAGACCGACATAGCTCGACATAGAGGTCGAGAGGTTTGACACACCGACCAGCAGACTTACCAAGCCTAGTAGCCAAGCGACGCTTGTCCAACGTGGCTTGAACAGATAACAGATGACCCACAACCCCGCGAGATTCATGGTCAAATGGGCAAAGTTGGTATGAGTGAAATTTCCTGTTAGGATTCGCCACCATTGCCCTTGCTCTATGGCCAATTTATTCCACTCAGCGAGTTCACTCAACGCGGGATATTGAAGCGCAAGACACACGGTACTGATAATTGAAAGAAAGATAAAAAGGTTCACTCTATGTCCCGTTATTGTTCCCGATGTGGTAAAGCAAAAAAAGCCTGTCTGTGTCAGTGGATACGTGCACTGCCAGCGGATACCGAACTTATCATTCTTCAACATCCGAGTGAAGAACATCGTCCATTGGGCAGCGCGAGAATTCTCTCGCTCTCACTTGCCAATAGCCGCTGTTTTATCGGAGAGGACTTCACACACCATCAAGAACTGAACCATCTGCTTTGTGAAGAAGGTTACCAACACTGGCTGCTTTATCCCAGTGACAAGGCGTATCCACTCAGTGACCTTACCCAGAAAAACGCCGCAACGAGCAAACTCAGGGTGATTTTACTGGATGGGACCTGGAAGAAAGCGTTTAAAATGTGGCAGTTATCGAGCAACTTGCATACATTGCCTTGCGTCAAGCTGCCAGACAATCTGGTTGGCAATTACGTGATTCGTAAAGCGCCGAGTGAAAACAGTTTGTCGACGCTGGAAGCGGGCTATCATCTTTTGTCTCTGCTTGAGCCACAGCGAGACTTCACGCCATTGCTGACGGCATTTCACAATATGATTGAGTTTCAAATTGCGCAAATGCCGCCTGGGGTGTTTGAGCAAAACTATCGTAAACGTTAATGGTGTGAAGAGAAGAGCTGCTGGTGTAAACGCTGTGCATGGCCGTCGGTCATCGAGGAGATGTAGTCTGCGATCACCCGCATCTGCGCGCTTTCCTCTTGCGCCGCTTGCCAAAGCTGCCGAGTTGCAATCGGCAGCAAGCGCTTGGGATCAGCGCTAAAGGCTTCAAAGAGGTCCATGATGATCTGTTGGCCCTTATATTCGACAATTTGCACCTGTGGGATCTGAATGACATAGTGGCTGACGAAGTTTTTGAGTATGGTCAGTGCTTGATCCATTCCCGGCTCAAGAAAGGCGTTGTACGCCAGAAGTTCGCTGGCAAAATCGGCCTCTACGCGCTGGACGCGGATGCTGGTTAGCAGCGCATTGACCATGCCGCCGATGGCATCTTTTCTTTGATGGTGTTTACCGCTAAACAGCATGTCACCAATCGAACTAAGATGTTGTTCAAACCAAGCATCACCACAATCCGCCAGTTTGCTGGCTGCGCCTTCTTGCCATTGCCCGCGATTGACCAAACCCAGCACAATAGCATCTTCGAGGTCGTGTACACCGTAGGCGATGTCATCGGCCAGCTCCATGATCGAACAGTCGAGAGATTTGAAGCGCGTTTTACGATGAGCACAAGGATTTTCTGGCGCGATGCGCATTTGGCCAAGCAACTGCTGGTCATGGGTGTTAAGTGGCGCCAACACCCATTCAAACAGCGCTCGGTCACAGTCATAAATGCCTTTCGCGGGCATCCAGTCACTGGCTTTGAGCTGTCTCTGGTGGGAAACCGCTTTAGGTTGCACAAGCGCTTGAGTTTGACTGATAAGAGCGGGGTATTTGATCAAACCCAATAGAGTGCGGCGCGATAAATTCATGCCGAAATGTTCGGTATACGGCTCCAGTTGGGTCACAATGCGAAAGGTCTGCGCGTTGCCCTCAAAGCCCCCGTGGTTGCGCATCATGTAGTTCAACGCGATTTCACCGCCATGCCCATAGGGAGGATGGCCGATATCATGAGCAAGGCAAAGTGAGTCGATCAAGCTTTCAGTTGGCAGCAGATCGCGAAACTCCGCTTGTTTCTTCTTAATTTGCGCGACAATGCCGCTACCCAGTTGCGCTGCTTCTAGCGAATGGGTGAGGCGAGTGCGGTGAAAATCTTCCAGACTGTTGCCATGCACTTGGGTTTTGGCTTGCAGGCGACGAAAAGCGGCCGAGTGCAGTATTCGCGCCCGGTCACGTTGATAGGGACTGCGGTGATCGTCTCTGCGGATCTTATGTTCATCATCATGGCGTTCCAGCCATTGTGGGCTAAGGGTTACTTGCACTGTCTTGCTCCGCTTGGGAATTAACTGATTTCGTCGAGCGATAACTCGAAACTGGGGGCAAAGGTCTGCAGGAAATAGACCATTTCCGGCGTGTCACGCTCGGCCAAAGTGATGTCTAGTCGTTTCTTAGCCAAGGCAAATTCGTGATTGCCAGCACTGAGCTCTTCTAAACATTTTAGGTAGGCGCAGATCGAGTCGGCTTGCTTTACGATGTTGGCTTCGTCTTGCGGTGCTTCTTCTGAGAGTAGGAAAGGACGAAAATCGTCCTGAAACTCTTCAGGCAGCATCGACAGGAGCTTTTTTTCCGCCGCTGCTTCGATCTTTTTATACTCTTTGGCAATGTCAGGATTGTAGTACTTCACTGGCGTTGGCAAATCCCCAGTCAATACTTCGCTGGTGTCATGGTACATCGCCATCAACGCGATCCGTTCTGGGTTGACATTGCCAGCGAATTTTTTGTTTTTAATCAGTGCCAAGGCGTGGGCGACAAACGCCACTTGCAGGCTGTGTTCCGAGACGTTTTCGGTGGAGACAGAGCGCATGAGCGGCCAGCGTTGGATTAGCTTCATTCTGGCGAGATGGGCAAAAAAATGGCTTTCTTTCATCACAGACCTCATCGACAGCAAAAAGGAAAAGGTGTTCCAGATGGAACACCTTTAAGCATATGAAAGTTTTACACTAATTACTACTGTCGATAAGTGTGTAAGAAACGTTCGAAACGGCCGATCGCGGTTTCGAGATCTTCAATGTGTGGCAGAGTCACGATACGAAAGTGGTCAGGTTTTGGCCAGTTAAAGCCTGTTCCTTGCACTAACAGCACTTTTTCTTGTACTAGGAAGTCGAATACCATCTTCTGATCGTCGGTAATGTTGTACTTTTTCACGTCGATTTTCGGGAAGAGGTACATCGCGCCTTTTGGTTTAACGCACGACACACCGGGAATTTGATTGATCAGTTCCCACGCGCGATCACGCTGTTCCAGCAAACGTCCGCCCGGCAAAATGAGCTCATTAATGCTCTGATACCCCCCGAGCGCAGTCTGGATGGCGTGCTGCATGGGTACGTTGGCACATAAGCGCATCGACGCCAGCATGTCCAACCCATTGATGTAACCCTGAGCCAAGTGCTTTGGTCCGGTGAGGAACATCCAACCGCCACGGAAACCGCACACACGATAAGCTTTCGACAGACCGTTAAACGTCATCACCAGCACATCGTCAGTCAGTGTCGCAACCGAGGTGTGCACGGCACCGTCGTACAGCACTTTGTCATAGATTTCATCGGCAAAAATCATCAGTTTGTGCTGGCGAGCAATTTCGATCATTTGCAGTAGAAAATCCCGACTGTAGACGGCGCCTGTCGGATTATTGGGGTTGATTAGCACGATGCCGCGCGTCTTAGGCGTGATTTTCTTTTTCATGTCTTCGAGATCAGGATACCAATCCGACTCTTCGTCACATAAATAGTGCACCGCTTTGCCGCCAGAAAGCGATACAGCCGCCGTCCACAGTGGGTAGTCCGGTGCTGGCACTAACATTTCATCACCGTTGTTCAGCAGTGCTTGCATCGCCATCACAATCAGTTCAGACACACCGTTACCCACGTAGACATCTTCGACATCGAGCGAACGAATTCCCTTGCGTTGATAATGCTGTACAACTGCTTTGCGTGCGGAGTAGATACCTTTGGAATCGCAGTAGCCCTGAGAGGTTGGCAGATTACGAATCACATCGACCAGAATTTCATCAGGGGCGTCAAAGCCAAACGGGGCGGGGTTTCCGATATTGAGTTTAAGGATTTTATGCCCTTCTTCTTCCATGCGTTTAGCATGTTTGAGTACCGGACCCCTGATGTCATAGCAGACATTATCAAGTTTTGACGACATCCCGATATTTTGCATTGTATAATTCCTGAAAAATCGATAATTTCTTTATTAAAGCACACTAACTTGACATTCTTTAGGATAAAAATCTACAGCAAAGTGCAATTAACCCTAAAGTTTCTGTAATACGCACTTTGTGTGTTTGAAAGAGCGCGAACGAATGAGCGCCTGTTATCACAGGATCTGGTAAAAGATGTCCTACAACCTTGATTTGATCAGGGTCTATCAATAGAGTAGCGACAGTATTTCTTTATCCTCTAATGTTCGAGGTAGATTTGTCGTATTTTCATCAAGCCATTGGCCAACTGATTGAACGAGTCAAAAATGCTGGAGAGGACGAGAGCCGTCTGATTGAGCCCATCGACACCGCGCTGAAATTCACCTTAATTGATTGGCTTGAAGCGCAGCCTATTTTCCCTAAATTCTATTGGCATTCTCGTGATGGCCGCGAACAGGTGGTGGCGCTTGGCCAACTGCATACGTTTACCGAGCCAGCACCTGCTTACGCAATTTTGGCCCCTGGGCAGCGGGTTTGGGGAGGGCGTTCATTTGATGGACTGAGTGAGAAAAATCGTCGCTGCATGTCCTCATTTTTCTTTTTGCCACAGATCGAACTACTTCAACAAGATGGCAAGCTTTCCCTTGCGGTCAATTTGGGCGCTGAGCGTTCCCGCTTACTGGCAAGTTTACGCAAGCTGGTGTGCGACATTTCGCTACTGGCGCCGCTGGCTGCGCACATTTGCCACATCGATCATTTGCCAAGTCAGGATCAGTGGCAGAGTTTGGTAGATAAGGTGCTGCATGGCATTGAGCAAAATGCTTTTAAGAAAGTGGTGCTGGCGCGTAAAACCAGCGTGCAGCTTGATACGCCACTGTGCGCCTCGCAGCTGCTTAAAGCCAGTGCTCAGCACAATCACCACAGTTTTCATTTCATGTTAAGCCTAGATAGAAAACACAGTTTCATCGGCTCAACGCCAGAGCGGCTCTATCTCAGACACGATAGAGAACTGCATACCGAAGCGTTAGCTGGGACGATTGGCCGCGGCGTTAATGCCACGCACGATCTCGAACTAGCCAATTGGCTGGCGCAAGATGCTAAAAACCTCAACGAAAACCAATATGTGGTGGATGATATAGTCGAGCGTTTGACACCACATGCCGAGACGGTGCAAGTGGAAGCGGATCCGCGTTTGGTTCGTTTGCGCAAAGTGCAGCATTTAAAGCGTGATATTCACGCGCGTCTCAAAGAGGGGGTCAATGGCGTACAGCTTCTCTCGGCGCTGCAACCGACGGCGGCGGTGGCTGGATTGCCTCGTCAGGCATCGATGCAGTTTATTCTCGACAATGAACCATTTTCTCGCGGCTGGTATGCCGGTTCGGTCGGCTATTTGAGCCACGATAAAGCGGAGTTCTGTGTCGCTATTCGTAGTGCATTGATTGTCGATGACGAGTTACAACTGTTTGCGGGCGCAGGTATTGTCCCCGGTTCGATTGCTGAGCACGAATGGGCCGAGTTGGACAAGAAAATGTCCACCTTATTGTCGCTCATCGCAGAGTACCCACCGCTGGGTGTTGCTTCATGAAACACGACCAAGCGTTATTAAATCGGGTTTGGTGCCAAGTTCTGCTGGAAGAACTGCGCCGTTTTGGTGTGCAACAGGTGTGCGTAGCTCCGGGCTCTCGCTCGACGCCGTTGACCTTAGAAGCCGACGCCAACCCGAATCTCCATTTGCACACCCATTTTGATGAACGTGGATTGGGCTATTTGGCTCTCGGCTTAGCCAAAGCCAGTGGTAAGCCAGTAGCGATCATTGTCACTTCGGGAACCGCCGTCGCCAATTTGCTGCCAGCGGTGGCAGAAGCGGGCCTAACCGGGGAGAAACTGGTGCTGCTTACGGCCGATCGGCCTGTCGAGCTGGTGGATTGTGGCGCCAATCAAGCGATTCGCCAAGTAGGCATTTTCGCTCCCCATGTTTGCGCCGAGCTGGATTTGCCTAGCCCTACCACCTCGATTGGTCTGCCTTGGCTGCTGACTTCGGTTGATCAAGTCATGCACCGTCAAGCGGCCGCCGGGCACGCGGTGCACATCAATTGTCCTTTCCCTGAACCACTGTATTCTGATGGCAACAAAGCGCTCTACGCCGAGTATCTCGCATCGATTGCCTCGTGGTTGCGCAGTGAACAAGTTTATAGCGCGCAATCACTTCATCTGCACAACAACTTGCCCATTGGTGAGGCGTGGTGGCAGAAAAAAGGGCTGGTGGTGATTGGCAGTTTGCCTCTGGCCGATGCACAAGCGGCGTTGGTCTTCGCCAAGCGGCTTGGCTGGCCAGTGCTGTGTGATGTGCAAAGTGGCGTGAGCTCTGAATGGGCAGGGTATGACCTCTGGCTACAAAACCCCAAAGCCTCTGCGCAACTTGCGCAGGCGGAGTTGGTGGTTCAGTTTGGCAGTCGTCTGGTGTCAAAGCGCTGGAATCAGTGGCTACCAACGCAGATCTCGAGTCAATGCAACTATTGGTATGTCTTTCCTCAGTTGGAGCGAAACAACCCTGCACATCTCCCGCAGAGACACTTTGTCGCCAGCGCGCAGCAGTGGCAGTGCCAAGCACTGAGTGAATGGCAAGGAGACTCGCCGCATTCGGGCTGGGCAGACGAGCTGAAATGGTACTCACAGCGCAGCCAATGGGTCGCCGAAAAAATTGCCAACCAGCCAATCAGTGAGCTCTCTCTTGCCTGCCAACTTGGGCAATGGGCAACGAGTACAACGCTTTTTCTGGGCAACAGTTTATTTGTGCGCTTAGCGGATATGGTGGCTCGGTTAGATGGCCGGGCTGTGTTTACCAATCGCGGCGCGTCGGGTATTGATGGCCTGTTTGCCACCGCAGCGGGTGTGCAGCGCGCGCAGCAACAGCCGCTTTTGATGATTTTGGGTGACACTTCTGCGCTGTATGATCTCAACTCCTTAGCGCTGTTTGCCCACAATCCACTCCCCGCGGTGCTGGTGGTGGTGAATAATGATGGCGGAGCGATTTTTGATCTCTTGCCTGTTCCCGCGCAGCAAAGGCAAAGTTTGTATCAAATGCCGCACGGCTTTGGTTTTGAGTTCGCTGCCCGCCAGTTTGCTTTGGCCTATGCTCGGCCACAAAACATGGCGCAATGCGGGCAAATGATTAAGCAGCATTTGGCCTCTGGCCAAGGCACCTTGCTAGTGGAAGTGAAAACCGCGCCACTTGAAGCCAGCAACGATGTTAAGGCTCTTTGCCGTGCCGTTGCCGAGCTCTAGTGTGACCGCGCCCACCTTGGTCTATTTACATGGCTTGCTTGGCAGCAGCGCCGATTGGGCGGCGCTGCAAGGTTGCCTCACTGAGTTTGAGCACGTCGCTATCGACTTGCCCGGCCATGGCGTTCACCAAGCCGTGCGTTGCCAAGATGCCCTCGCATGCGGCGAGTTTGTCGCGCAGCAAATGCAATCAATGATTAAGCCCGGCACGCCCCTGATTTTGCTCGGATATTCGCTTGGTGCGCGCATTGTGATGCAAAGTCTGGTGAGTCGACTGTTTGCCCAACTGAATCTGCAAGGGGTCATTTTGGAAGGTGGCCATTTTGGCCTTGCTTGCGTCTCAGAGCGAGAAGAGCGGCTACGAGCGGATACGCGCTGGGCAAATCGCTTTCGCCGCGAACCCATTGAGCAGGTATTGTCCGATTGGTATCAACAGCCGGTATTTTCCTCACTAAACCATGAGCAAAGACAAACTCTGATAACAAAACGTAGTGCTAATCTTGGCGCTGCCGTTGCAGATATGCTGTTATCGACTTCTCTTGGCAAGCAAGCGAACTTGCTAGCCGATATCCAGGCTCTTTCGCTGCCAGTGCATTATGTATGCGGTGCAAAAGACACGAAATTTAGCACATTGGCGTTGCAAAGCGGTTTGCCTTGTACGCCAATCAGTCAGGCGGGCCACAACGTTCATCAGGAACAGCCTATGGCGTTCGCGAAAACGGTCCGCGCATTTATTCAATCGGTTTATCAACGATAACCACAACGAAAACAATGGGAATCACCATGGCTAAAACCGTAGGCATCACCGAAGCAGAACTCTACGCCCCAGTCAGTTGGAACGACTGCAGCGCAGGCTATGAAGATATTCACTATCACAAGTCGGAAGATGGCATTGCTAAAATCACCATCGCGCGTCCTCAAGTGCGTAATGCATTTCGCCCGCAAACCGTTAAAGAGATGATCCAAGCGCTTGCAGATGCTCGCTATGACTCTAACGTCGGTGTGATTATTTTGACCGGTCTAGGTGAAGACGCGTTCTGTTCTGGCGGTGACCAAAAGATTCGCGGCGATTACGGCGGCTATAAAGATGACTCCGGAGTTCACCACCTAAATGTGCTTGATTTCCAACGTGATATTCGCACTTGTCCGAAACCCGTTATTGCGTCTGTCGCAGGTTGGGCGGTCGGTGGTGGTCACGTGCTTCATATGATGTGTGACTTAACCATTGCCGCTGACAACGCGCAATTTGGTCAAACTGGCCCTAAAGTTGGCTCATTTGACGGAGGGTGGGGCGCTTCCTACATGGCGCGCATCGTCGGTCAGAAAAAAGCGCGTGAGATTTGGTTCTTGTGCCGCTTCTATAACGCGCAAGAAGCGTTGGACATGGGCCTAGTGAATACCGTTGTCCCTGTTGAAGAATTGGAAAAAGAGACGGTGCGCTGGTGCCGCGAAGTGCTGCAACATAGCCCAATGGCTCTGCGCTGTCTGAAAGCGGCCCTCAACGCCGATTGCGATGGCCAAGCGGGGCTTCAAGAGTTAGCGGGTAACGCCACCATGATGTTCTACATGACCGATGAAGGTCAGGAAGGACGTAACGCTTTTAACGAGAAGCGTCGACCTGATTTCAATAAGTTCCCGCGCAATCCTTAATCGCCTCGCTTTATCGGCTGCAGCGCAGTGACTGGTTGCGTTGTGGCCGCACTTTTCTGCTCTTTGTGGTGCAACAAAGAGCAACGGGCGTTAAGAGATCAAGGAATAATCATGAAATCAGCCAAACTTTTTCGTTATACGCTGCCGATGGACAGCGGTGTGATTTTAAGAGATGAAAAGCTGACAGAGCGAGTCGGCTATGTTGTTGAGCTAAACCAGAATGGGCAACGAAGCTACGGTGAAATCGCCCCTTTACCCGGTTTTAGTCTCGAGTCGGTAGAAGAGGCGGGCATTCAGGCGCAAGCCCAGCTTGAACTTTGGCTAGCCGGGCAAGCGTTAGAGTTTGATGCTTTGTATCCTTCGGTCGCGTTTGGTCTGTCGATGGCGCTGTTGGAGCTTTCGGGAGCGCTACCTGTCGAGGGGAATTACCTTGCTGCGCCCTTATGTACTGGCGATCCTGACGAACTGCTGCCTATTTTGAGTGCCATGCCAGGAGACAAGGTAGCAAAAGTCAAAGTCGGTTTGTATGAGCCGATCCGTGACGGCATGCTGGTCAATCTGTTTTTGGAAAGCATCCCAGATCTCACGCTGCGTCTGGACGCCAACCGTGCTTGGACGCCAGAAAAAGCCAACAAATTTGCCCAATATGTTACCCCCTCTCTACGTCAGCGCATCGTTTTCATTGAAGAACCGTGTCAAAAGCCGGGCGACAGTTTGTCGTTTGCCATTAACACCGGTATCGCCATTGCGTGGGATGAGACTTTGCAAGAAGCGGTGAAGCGAGACGATTTTCGTCTGGAAGATTTAACGGGCGTGAAAGCGATCGTCATCAAACCGACCTTGATTGGCTCTGTGCAACGCTGTATCGGGTTGATCGAGCGTGCTCAGGCGCTTGGTATCAAAGCGGTTATCAGTTCAAGCCTTGAATCGAGCTTAGGTTTGAGCCAGTTGGCTCGGTTGTCCCACTGGAAACTGCCGAATGTCACCCCGGGATTAGATACCATTGGCCTGTTTAAAGCACAGTTGCAAATGGCGTGGCCGAGTTGTGAACTGCCAGTGACTCCTTTGTCTGAGCAGAACTTGGTTTGGCAGTCATGAACAACATCACAGTGCCTGCGGCACTGCCGATGTGGCGCCATTGGGCGCAAACAACCCCTTTTTCGCAGGCGCTGAAGCTGCCTGCTTGCTCACTCACTTGGCAGCAATTAGCCCAAGTGGTGGATAGCTACGCTGGATTCTTAGCAGAACAAGGCGTTACAAGCGACGAGGTGGTGACGCTGATTGGCAAAAATCGTCCGGAAAGTGTCTTGCTCTGTTTAGCCGCGCAGCAGTTAGGCGCTTTGGTGGCGTTTGTTATGCCTGCTCCAGCGAAGGTGCTGACAGCAAAACTCAACGCTCTTTATCGCCCTGAGCAGCGCCGTTTTATCTATTGCACGGCTTTTGGCGATTGCCCAGAGGTCGACGTTCAGCAAGATTGGGCTCAACTGCCACGTTTTCATCCGCAACTGCTGCACATGGCTGCATCTGACACGGAGCCGATGGCGTATCATTCCTCTCGCTTGGCAAGCGTGCTTTTTACCTCGGGCTCGACTGGCGCGGCCAAAGCGCTGGCGCACACTCATGCACAGCACTTTGCTTCTGCGCAGGGTTTACTGCAAGAGTTCCCCTTCACCTCGCAAGATTGCTGGCTGCTCTCTCTGCCGCTCTACCACGTTGCTGGCGTCGCCATTGTTTATCGTTGGTTGCTGGCTGGCGCGACGCTGAAAATAGGCCAGGGTGCACTTGCCGACGACATATTGTCGGTCACGCACGCTTCTCTGGTGGCAACGCAGCTTAAGCGCTTGCTGGATGCTGATGCCAGTCTATCGCTCACGCATGTCCTTCTGGGGGGCAGCCATGTTGAGCATTCGCTTGCAACCCGAGCGCAACAGCAAGGGATTGAAACTTGGCTCGGCTATGGCATGACTGAAGCGGCTTCAACCGTTACGGCCAAGGCAATCGATGGTATGAGCAATGCTGGGCATGTGCTGAAAAATCGCCAAGTGAAATTGGTTGATGGGCGGATTTATATTGCCGGACAAACCTTGGCGCAAGGCTACTACTATCAAGGTGGATTAACGCCTCTTACCGATGAGCAAGGCTGGTTTGACAGCAAAGATCTTGGTGAATGGCAGGATGAGGAGCTGCGGATCGTCGGCCGAGCGGACAACTTGTTTATCTCCGGCGGAGAAAACATCCATTGCGAAGAGATTGAAAGTGCGCTGTGTCAGCACGCTGAGATCGCCGCTGCGATCGCGGTACCGATTGCCGACGCCGAGTTTGGCCATCGCCCTGTCGCGGTGTTACAAACCACGGCACTCTTCGCCAAGCCAACCTACGATGCGCACTTAATGGGTAAGCTCGAAAAATTCAAGTGGCCAGTCGCTTATTATCTATGGCCCGTCTCACTACAAAGTGGCGCGATTAAACCAGCGCGCCATGAGATCAAACAGTGGTTGGAGCAAAGACTCGCAGAGGGTCGTTTGGCGAATTAGTCAATTTAGGAATGATTTAGTCGCAAAGGGAATTTCGCTTAGTTATAACTGTGAATCATAATCATCTGGGATTTGAAGATGATAAAGGTATAAGGTTATGGCTAAGCGAATTCTATTCGGCGTCGTACTGTTGCAAATCGGCGTCGCGCTCAGTAACGAAGGGCTCTATCGCTCCCTAGCGGAATTAACGGCCTTCCTCATTTTGTCGGCGCTGTTTGTGCTGCATCGCCAGCAAACGCTTGGCAATAATGGCATCACTCAATCGACGGAGAGCTAACGGAGCAGCAGCCAACCGAGTGATGTGCTCGATATCACCAGCCACAAACCAACGCCAAACAGCAGCGGTTTTGCGCCCGCTCTTTTGAGTTTTTCCACTGAAATACTGCACCCAATCAAAAATAGACACACAACCAATGCCTGTTTCGCTACGGCAAAGATACCTTGATAGATCCAGTCAAATTGCGGCAGGGTATCGCTGATGCCAATTGCCGCGCAGTACCACAAAATAAAATAGGGGATAACGACGCGTTTTGCTTGGTTGTCGCCTTTGCGCTGAAATAACCAAGCGCTGAGAAGCGCAATCGGTACTATCCAGAGCGCTCTCGCCAATTTTAACGTTGTTGCCGTGGTGAGTGCTTGCTCTCCATAAGCCGAAGCGGCACCAACGACGGAAGAGGTGTCGTGAATGGCAATCGCCGCCCAAGTGCCAAATGTCTGTTGATCTAAATCGAGCGCGTGACCAATCACCGGAAACAGGAACAGCGCCAGAGAGTTGAGCACGAATACGGTCGCTAGGGCGAGAGCGATCTGATCGTCTTTCGCTTTAATCGCAGGCGCCACGGCGGCAATAGCGCTGCCACCGCAAATCGCCGTACCTGTCGAGATCAGATAAGCGGTAGTGCTTTCTAGTCTGATCATCTTGGCTATTAACCAACCTAAGCTCAGCGTGCCAAAAATGGTGGCAACAATTAACCCGATACCATCGGCAGTGACGGCTAATGCTTGCTCGAAATGAATGCCAAAACCGAGGCCAATAATCGAGTAAGCGAGGAGCTTTTTGGTGTAAGTCGAGATGGGGAGATGCGAGGGTACGTAGCCACAGCTTGCGAGGAGAAAGCCGATCACCAGTGCCATCGGCGAGGAGACAAATGGCGTAAGGCAGCAAAACAGTGCAAGGCCAAAAACAAGCAAGTTTTTTTTCAAGAGAATCAGCGTAATCAAGGATCGGGGCGACAGTATAGCGTAACGCTACGATCAGCAAGTTTTAATGAATTGAACAAGTGTTCATCTAATCTGAACACTTGCGGTTATTTCCAATCGCCTCGCAGTGCCTGCACTTTCTCTTGCATCCGTGACGCTGAGGCGTCATTGGGTGGCACAGGTGCGCCGGCTTCTATCTCCAAGCGAGACCAAAAACGCTGTGGTAAGCCTTTACATGCTCTGCCACGAGCACGACTGAAAAAGCTGCCCCACAACCCTTTGATCGCCATCGGCATCACCGGAACTGGGCTGCGGCGTAAGATGAGGTCAATACCGCGCATAAAGGGCTGAATCTCTCCATCAGGGGTGAGCCGTCCTTCAGGGAAGATGCACACAATATGGCCTTCGTTCAACGCTTGTTCTACGTCATTAAACGCGCGGCGTATTGAACTGCGGTTAGAGGCGGAAATGGGGATTACTCCTGCGGTGCGCAAAAAGCGATTCAAGAGCGGCAAAGAGGCGTACTCTTCTTCCATCACAAACCGGATCAATCTCGGGCAGACCGCACTGAGCAGTAACGCGTCCATATAGCTGACGTGGTTGCACACGATGAGCATTCCGCCTTGTTCTGGCAAGTGGTGCAGATTTTTGTGTTTGACGCGATAGAGAGTGTGGGTCAGCAGCCAAACCAAAAAACGGACGACAAACATAGGTGCGGACAAGAACAGGTATGCTGCCACGAGTAAGTTGAGTAACGCTAGCAGAGCAAACAGCGACGGAATGCTCATCTCAATCACACTCAGGCAAATAATGCCGAGAATGGCACTGGCGACCATAAACAAGGAGTTGATGATGTTCAGCCCGGCGATCACCTGCGCCCGCTCGCTCTCTTTAGCTCGATGTTGCATCAGTGCGTACAACGGCACAATAAACAGTCCGCCACAAGCGCCAATCATCAACAGATGAAAAAACAGAGGCCAAAGTGGTTCAAAGCCAATGAATTCAGCGAAGGTTTGGAACTGTGGTAAACCCTCTTGAATGGCGGTGGCCATTTGGTAACCGAAAATGGTCATGCCGATGGCACCAATCGGTACAATGCCCACATCGATACGTTGTTTGGACAGTGTGTTACACAAGAGAGAGCCGAGCGCAATGCCGACAGAAAAGAGTGCCAAAAGAAATGAGACTGCGCTCTCGCTGCCATTGAGATAGTGCTGGGTAAAATTAGGGAACTGAGTCAGATAGGCTGCGCCTAAAAACCAGAACCAACTGATCGCCAGTGTGGCCTTAAAAATGACCGGATCCGCTTTACTAATAGAGAGTGTGTGCTTGGTCTGGCGATAAGGTTGCCAGCGAAATTTAATATTGGGCGCGCTGGCCGCAGCCATCGGAATCGCGCGACTCGAAAGGTAGCCAAACAGAGCGAAGATCACCACACTCAGCGCAGCAATGTATTTTGCCTGTTCAGCAGAGGCAATAATGCCTGCGCCAAGCGTACCGAGCAAAATGGCGATAAAAGTGCCCGCTTCAACCAGTGCGTTGCCCGGCAACAGCTCTTTAGTCGTTAATTGTTGCGGCAATAACGCGTATTTGACTGGCCCAAAAAATGCCGATTGGGTGCCCATCAAAAAGAGTAAAAGCAGCAAAACGCCGTAGCTTTCGGTAATAAAGCCAATTGCACCAAGCAGCATGATGGCAATTTCAAATAATTTAACTTTGCGGATAAACCACGACTTTTCGTATTTATCGGCCAACACACCGGCGGAGGCGGAAAATAGGAAAAAAGGCAGAATAAAAAGTCCTGCCGCTAAATTGATAAATAGATTGCTTGAAATTGGTAGCGCACCTGTGCCCGCAAAAGCAACAAACAGCAACAAAACATTCTTAAAGATATTGTCGTTAAAAGCGCCGAAGAATTGTGTGACAAAATAAGGCAAAAACTTTCGTTGTGTTAACAGCGAAGGTTGTCGATTGCGGGACATGATTAAGCCTTGTGGTTACCAGTTGGCAAGATAATTAGACAATAGATTGTTAATCAGCTGTTTGCCATCTACCGGTTCGGCTGAAAAAAACTTGTCGTCGACGCTTAAGAGTGTAATACCATGCACTCCGGACCAAAGCACTCGGCTGGCTTGCAATACTTCAGAGGGATTATGCTCAGGGCTTATCTGGATGAGTAAAGATTCCAGCATGCCTGTCATGTGATCGATTCGCTTCGCTTGCCACTCTGGTAGTTCAGCGCCGTTCATGTTGTGTTCGAAAATCAGTTGCCACCGGTATGGGTTACGTTGGGCGAAATCATGGTAGCAATAGGCGAGATTAAACAGCGCTTGCTTACTGTCCGGAGAATTTTGCATGGCGGTCATGGCTTCGTTAGACAGCTCATCCAAGGTCTGAGCAATGGCATGGAGCAAGAGCAAATTGTAGTTGCCAAAAACATTGACCAAAGTACTGGGCACATAACCAATCATGTTTGCCAATTTACGTAAACTGAGTTCGTGATAGGAATTTTCGCTGAGGAAATCTTTAACGGTTTGAAGGGTTAAGGCAACCAGTTCTTCTCTGGTGTGATCGTTTCTACGGGCCATTTTCTGCTACTACAAATTGAACAACGTTCGATATTTTAGACGTGTCTGATATACCCGTCAATAATTCATCGCGGTGTAAATCGTTCTCTGTAGCAATATTCTGATACAAGTCCAATTCTCGCCAGCATTTAAAAGCAACTAAGATACTTGTATGATTCCAAGTGACCAATTCTCTTGTTAGCGCGCCATGACTTGGCCTTCCCGAGGATTGGAATTTGTTTCAATAAGATAACAAAAGGATAAAGATGAAACGTTTATTATCGATTGTTGCCCTGCTCATCGTCTCTGTCGCGGTAATGCCGATTGCAGAAGCGAAAAAGTTTGGTGGCGGTAAATCGCTCGGAAAGAGCTACAAAACCGCACCTGCACCAAAACAACAGCAGCAGGATACCAACACCATCGGCAAAGATCAGGGTGCGAAACAGGGTTCGAAGAAAGGTCTCATGGGCGGAATCCTAGGGGGATTGTTAGCAGGTGGCTTGCTGGCGGCTTTCTTCGGTGGTGCGTTTGAAGGCATTCAGTTTATGGATATCCTGATTATCGGCCTGATTGCCTTTATCATCTTTAAACTGATGCGTAGCTTGCTTGCCGCCAAGCAGGGCAGTATGAATCAGCATCGTCAACAGCCTGCATTTGGTGGTCAAGCGCCTAAGTTTGAACAAGCCAATGTACATAACTTTGAACAAACAGCGGGTTCTTCATCCAATGGCAGTTTTGGTTTTGCCAATCAATCTGATGTGCCGCACAACTACCCACCAGGGTTTGACCAAGTCGCATTTGTCAATGGTGCGCGTGAGCATTACCGAACACTGCAAGGTGCTTGGAACCATAATCAGTTGGATACGATTGAAGAGTACGTTTCGCCAACACTGTTTGCCGATCTGAAAGCAGAGCGTGAAAAGCTCGCTGGTGAGCAGCATACGGAAGTGATGTATGTCGATGCACAGATCGTTCGTGCCGAGTACGACGACACTAAAGCGCAGTTGAGCTTGCAATTCAGTGGTCGCTATCGTGACGCGGTTGAAGGCATTGAAGAAGATATCGAGGACATTTGGCACTTAGAGCGTGACCTAACCCAAGACAACGCGCCTTGGCTGATTGTCGGTATTCAGGGATAAAAACAACCCCTTCCAATTTAGTCTTACTAAAATCCCGCTCATCAAGGTGAGCGGGATTTTTTATTGCGGTAATTTTATTTGGCTATCAAGCCGTTGACGTTTTGATAAGCATCGTTAATACGATGATCAAGTCCAGAAGCAAAACAAAAAAGCCAGCTCAATGAGCTGGCTTCTTGTGTATGGTGGAGGGGGACGGATTCGAACCATCGAAGGCGGAGCCGGCAGATTTACAGTCTGCTCCCTTTGGCCACTCGGGAACCCCTCCAGAGGGTTTTTATACTTAGAAAGTGTTTTCCCAACACGGCTTTCCAAGTGCTTTCTTATGACAAGATCACAAGAAACAATATGGTGGAGGGGGACGGATTCGAACCATCGAAGGCGGAGCCGGCAGATTTACAGTCTGCTCCCTTTGGCCACTCGGGAACCCCTCCAGGGATTTTTATACTTAGAAAGTGTTTTCCCAACACGACTTTCCAAGTGCTTTCTCATGACAAGATCACAAGAAACAATATGGTGGAGGGGGACGGATTCGAACCATCGAAGGCGGAGCCGGCAGATTTACAGTCTGCTCCCTTTGGCCACTCGGGAACCCCTCCAGGGATTTTTATACTTAGAAAGTGTTTTCCCAACACGGCTTTCCAAGTGTTTTCTCATGACAAAATCACAAGAAAGAATATGGTGGAGGGGGACGGATTCGAACCATCGAAGGCGGAGCCGGCAGATTTACAGTCTGCTCCCTTTGGCCACTCGGGAACCCCTCCAGGGTGTTTTTCTTTTCACTAACTGAAAAGTTTAAGCGACGTTTTCCCAACGCATCGCTCAAGTGCGGAGCGCATCATAACAAACCATTTGTGACTGTAAAGCCTTTTTCTGGCGTTTTTGGTTTGAATGCTTCCTTTTTGGGCAAAGTTGCCAGAAAGTATTCATTTTGAGTGTTAAGTCGCCATTTGATCTGAATGGTCGCTATCGTGCGTATAAGGTTTGCGATAATTTACACAACTTGACGTTACCTGAGTTTTGAGCTGATAAACTAACAAACTCAAATACTTTTGCTCTGCTTGGCGGTTCCCGTCAAATAAAACGTATTCAGATGAATTGAGCAAAACTCTCCAACTTACATTCTTTGATTGATGGACTATGAATAAGCGCATTCTAATTTCTATGTTGGTGCTCACTTTGTCAGGACACTCGTCGCTGGCAAGCGCTGCACCTAAAGGGCCAACCGCAGTGACGGTGGTTGCAGAACAGGTTCAAACTCACCAGATAAACCAGTCGCTCTCTTTGGTTGGTAAGCTTGAGGCGGTACAGTCGGTGGTGATCGCCTCTGAAGTCTCCGGAAAAGTGGAGTCGATTCAGGTGAAAGCGAACCAAAACGTGCGCCAAGGGCAGTTATTGATTAAGTTGGAAGATGGCAAGGTACTGGCGGCGCAAACAGAAGCGAACGCTTATTTGAAGGATGAGCAGCGTAAACTGAAAGAGTACGAGCGTTTGGTAAAACGCAATGCCATCACCCAAACCGAGATAGACGCACAAAAAGCGAGTGTTGAGATTGCCGAAGCCCGTTTGGCAGCAGCAAAGGCGAGTTTGAACGATTTGCATATCTCGGCGCCGTTTGCGGGCACTGTCGGTTTTATCAATTTTAGCCGAGGGAAGCTGGTCAGCGCTGGAACGGAATTACTGACATTAGACGATCTTTCGCTGATGCAGCTCGATCTACACATCCCAGAACGTTATTTGTCACAGATTTCGCTGGGAATGGCAGTGACGGCCAGCTCTAATGCATGGAAAAATGAGACATTCCAAGGAAAGATCGTCGGCATCGATTCACGCATCAATGCCGAGACGCTCAACCTGCGCGTTCGTATCCAATTTGCCAATCCAGAGAACAAGCTTAAGCCGGGCATGTTGCTCAATGCGGCCTTAGCTTTCCCTGCCATCGAAGCGCCGATTATTCCAGTGCAGGCATTGGAGTACTCTGGCACAAAACGCTACGTCTACGTGATTGATGAACATAACAAAGCGCGCCGAACTGAGGTACGGCTTGGAGCTCGGGTTGAAAACCAAGTTGTGATCGAATCGGGCGTCAATATAGGCGACAAAATTGTGGTGCAAGGCATCGTCAATATGCGCGATGGCGTGTTGGTCAAAGAGCTTGTTGGTAGTGCCAACAGCGCTCAGCCAGAAACCAAGAAGGATAGCTAACCATGCTGTTGTCTGATGTGTCGGTCAAGAGACCGGTAGCAGCGCTGGTACTGAGTTTGCTGCTGTGCGTGTTTGGCTTTGTCTCTTTTACTAAGCTCTCAGTGCGGGAAATGCCCGATATCGAGAGTCCGGTTGTGTCGATCAGTACCCGTTATGAAGGGGCATCGGCCACCATCATTGAAAGTCAAATCACCTCGGTGCTGGAAGATCAACTTTCTGGCATCAGTGGGATTGACGAAATATCTTCTACCACGCGCAATAGCTCTTCGCGTATCACCATCACCTTTGAACTGGGTTACGACCTCAACACGGGGATCAGTGATGTGCGAGACGCGGTAGCCCGCGCGCAGCGTGCTCTGCCGGAAGAAGCCGATGATCCGATTGTCTATAAAAACAACGGTAGCGGTGAGGCGTCAGTCTACATCAATTTAAGCTCATCAGAAATGGATCGCACTCAGCTCACCGATTACATTGAGCGCGTGTTGATGGACCGTTTTAGCTTGATCACTGGTGTCAGCTCGGTGGATGTTTCTGGCGGTTTGTACAAGGTGATGTACGTCAAATTGCAACCGGAGTTGATGGCGGGGCGCAGTGTCACCGCTACCGATATCACTTCGGCGTTGCGCAGTGAAAACCTCGAAAGTCCGGGCGGTGTGGTGCGAAACGATCAGACGGTGATGTCGGTCAGGACAGCGCGCAGCTACAAAACCGTGGAAGATTTCCAATACTTGGTGGTCAAACGGGCCAGCGACAATACGCCGATCTATCTGAAAGATGTGGCGGATGTTTTCATTGGCGCCGAGAACGAAAACTCGACGTTCAAGAGTGACGGCGTAGTCAACGTCAGCATGGGGATTGTACCGCAATCGGATGCCAACCCGCTGGAAGTGGCCAAACGTGTCCATGAAGAAGTGGAGAAAGTACAGAAGTTTCTGCCCGAAGGCACCCGTTTAGCGATTGATTATGACTCAACGGTGTTTATTGAACGTTCCATTTCTGAAGTCTACAGCACTCTTTTTATCACGGGTGGCTTAGTAATTTTGGTGCTGTATATTTTCATCGGTCAGGTGAGAGCAACGCTGATCCCGGCGGTGACGGTACCGGTGTCACTGATTTCTTCATTTATTGCCGCCTACTACTTCGGCTTCTCGATCAACCTCATTACCTTGATGGCGCTGATTTTGTCGATTGGTCTGGTGGTCGATGATGCCATTGTGGTAGTGGAAAATATTTTCCACCACATTGAGCAAGGTGAGCCGCCACTGTTGGCAGCCTATAAAGGTACTCGCGAAGTCGGTTTTGCGGTTATCGCCACGACTTTGGTGCTGGTGATGGTCTTTCTGCCTATCTCCTTTATGGATGGTATGGTCGGCTTGCTGTTTACCGAGTTTTCAGTGTTATTGGCGATGTCGGTGATCTTCTCGTCTTTGATCGCCTTGACCTTAACGCCAGTACTGGGCAGCAAAATGCTCAAAGCCAACGTGAAGAAAAATCGATTCAATGATTTGGTCGATTTTCTCTTCGCCAAACTGGAAACCGCTTATCGCGCCGTGCTGAAAAAAGCTTTGGCGTGGCGCTGGCTGGCTCCCGTCATTATTCTCGCTTGCGTAGGGGGCAGCTACAGCTTAATGAATCAAGTGCCGGCGCAATTAACACCACAAGAAGATCGCGGTGTGATTTTTGCCTTTGTACGCGGCGCGGATGCAACCAGCTACAACCGCATGGCGGCTAACATGGATTTGGTCGAACAGCGTTTAATGCCGTTACTTGGGCAGGGCTTCTTGAAGTCATTCAGCATTCAATCGCCCGCGTTTGGCGGACAAGCTGGCGACCAAACCGGTTTCGTTATCATGATTTTGGATGATTGGAACGAGCGTAACGTGACGGCGCAGCAAGCACTTGGCGAAGTGCGCAAAGCCTTGGCGGGGATTCCGGATGTGCGCGTGTTTCCGTTTATGCCCGGTTTCCGCGGAGGTTCGAGCGAACCAGTGCAGTTTGTTCTTGGTGGCTCAGACTATGACGAGCTGAAAGTGTGGGCGGAAAAACTGAAAAATCTCGCCGAAGAGTCACCGATGATGGAAGGGGCAGAGATCAACTATTCGGAGAAAACCCCAGAGCTGGTGGTGTCGGTAGACAAGAAGCGTGCGGCTGAACTGGGCATTTCGATTGCCGATGTGTCAGACACGTTAGAAATTATGCTGGGCGGCAAAAAAGAGACGACCTTTGTCGACCGAGGCGAAGAGTACGATGTTTACCTGCGTGGTGATGAAAATCGTTTTAATAACGCCGCCGATCTCAGCCAGATCTACCTACGCACAAGCAGTGGCGAGCTGGTTACGCTTGATACAGTGACGAAAATTGAGGAGATCGCCTCGTCCATTCGTCTCTCTCACTACAACAAGCAGAAAGCCATTACGGTCACGGCGAACTTGTCTGACGGGGCAACCCTAGGCCAAGCATTGGAGTTTATGGATCAGCAAGCGATTAAGTTGTTGCCGGGCGATATTTCGGTCAGTTATTCCGGTGAGTCGAAAGACTTCAAAGAGAATCAGTCCAGTATTGTATTGGTGTTTGCGCTGGCGTTATTGGTTGCCTACTTAGTACTGGCAGCGCAATTTGAGAGCTTCATTAACCCGCTAGTGGTGATGTTTACCGTTCCTATGGGGGTGTTTGGTGGTTTCCTCGGGCTGATAGTGATGAGTCAAGGACTGAACATCTATAGCCAGATCGGTATGATTATGCTGATCGGTATGGTGACGAAAAACGGCATCTTGATCGTCGAATTTGCCAACCAGTTGCGTGATCGCGGCTTTGAGTTCGAAAAAGCGATTGTTGACGCGGCGGCGAGACGTTTGCGCCCGATCTTGATGACGGCCTTCACCACACTGGCAGGCGCTATTCCACTGATTTTGTCCAATGGAGCGGGATATGAAAGTCGCGTTGCTGTCGGTACAGTGATCTTCTTTGGTATGGCGTTTGCCACGCTAGTGACTCTGCTGGTGATCCCAGCTATGTATCGCTTGCTATCTCGTCACACTGAAGCTCCCGGTCATGTCGAAGCCGAGTTGAATAAAGCGCTCAGCCATGATACCAAAGGACGGGTAAGTCACGGTTGATACCAACCGAAGCTGGATACGATCAAAAGGAAGGTAAAGTGGCAGAGTTTAAATATCAGCAGTTGACGCAGGAGCAGCAAGATAAGTTGGATGCAGCGGCCTTTCGTCGTTTACTGGCTCATCTTGATGTTAATAAAGAGGTGCAAAACATCGATTTGATGATTTTGGCCGGTTTTTGCCGCAACTGTTTTAGTAAGTGGTACTTGGCAGAAGCGCAGGCGCTGGAACTGGATATCAGTCTCGATGATGCCAGAGAAAGGGTGTATGGCATGAGCTACGATGAGTGGAAAGCCAATCACCAGCCGCCAGCCACGGCAGAACAACTGGCTGCTTTCGAAAAGAAACAGCAGAAAGCATAAAAACATGCCCGCCAGTGTGCGGGCATGTTTCTTTTCAGCCTTCCTTAACTAGCAATCACGCTGGGCAACAAAGGGGCTCGACGCAGCCATCACGTTCGATGATCGACAGTTGTTCTAAATACGGCGTTATGTCACCGATATTGTGTTCGACCCACTGCGGGTTGTAGTAGGTGTCGAGGTAGCGTTCACCGCTGTCGCACAGAAGAGTGACAATCGAACCCTGCTCACCACGCTGCTTCATTTCACACGCCAATTGCAATGCGCCATACAGATTTGTACCCGTGGACGCGCCGACCTTGCGACCAATCAGCTTGGATAGCCAATGCGCACTGGCCACCGAAGCGGCATCGGGGATCTTGCGCATTTCATCGACCACGCCAGCAATAAAACTTGGCTCGACGCGTGGGCGGCCGATCCCTTCTATTTTGCTGCCTGCATCCAGTGTTATTTCTGCGTTTCGCGATTGGTAGTAATCAAAGAAAACCGAATTTTCTGGGTCTACCACGCACAGTTTGGTGTTTAATTTCTGATAGCGGATAAAGCGGCCGATGGTGGCTGAGGTGCCGCCAGTGCCCGGGCTCATGACGATCCAACTGGGCTCAGGGTGCTCTTCAAGCGTCATTTGGCTGAAAATCGAATTGGCAATGTTGTTGTTACCGCGCCAGTCGGTAGCGCGCTCTGCATAGGTAAATTGGTCCATGTAATGGCCGTTCAGCTCTTGCGCTAGGCGGCGTGATTCGGCGTAAATTTGATCCGAGCGATCGACAAGATGCGCTTGGCCACCATAGAACTCGATCTGCTCGATTTTTCTACGTGCAGTGCATTTGGGCATCACGGCGATAAAAGGCAGGCCAAGTAGACGCGCAAAATAGGCTTCAGACACCGCAGTACTGCCCGATGAAGCTTCAATCACCGTGGTTTCCGGACCAATCCACCCGTTACAAATCGAGTAGAGAAACAGGGAGCGCGCCAAACGGTGTTTTAGAGAACCGGTTGGATGGGTACTTTCATCTTTAAGATAAATATCAATGCCTTGCAACGAAGGAAGGTCGAGTTTGAACAGGTGGGTGTCCGCTGAGCGTTGATAGTCCGCTTCAATCTTGCGGATGGCGTTGTTAATCCAGTCGTGATCAGTACACATATTGGCTTTCCATAATGGGTTCGATAGTGACAAAGTACCTACTCATACGGAGAAATGCTTTGCTTTCTCGCTGGTGATTTCTCTATATTGTAGAAAATTTTTCTCTTAAAACGGTGAATCCGAGATGTTAGATAAAACCGATCGCACCTTGCTTGCTCTGTTGCAGCAAGACGGCACTTTGTCACTCAATGATTTGGCCGAGAAGGTGAACTTAACCACCACGCCGTGCTGGAAACGCTTGAAGCGCCTTGAAGACGAAGGTTTTATTGAAAAGCGAGTCGCACTTCTCAATGCAGAAAAGTTGGATCTCTCCTTTATAGCCTTCGTACAAGTGAAAACCTGTGACCACTCGTATGCTTGGTATGACCGTTTTGTCTCAACCGTTAATGAGTTTCCAGAGGTGATGGAGTTCTACCGTATGGCAGGGGAATACGACTACATGATGAAAGTGTTGGTCAAAGATATGAAAAGTTTTGATGAGTTTTACAAAAAGTTGGTCAACAGTGTGGCAGGTATTTCCAATGTCACCTCGACTTTTGCCATGGAACCATTGAAATACACCACTGCGTTGCCAATCGATGTGCATTAAAGCGGGCGTTTCGAGTTAACGTCCCCATGTTTGTTTCAGATCATCCGATGCTGAATCGTTTACTTGATGAAGCGCCCAGAAAGGCTCTGCGCGCCTTTTCCATACTTCAACGCTTAACCTTGACCGAAACGATAATTGACCCCAAGTTTCACACTGACAATATCGCTATCGTCTCTTTCTGTTGGAACATCTTTCTTGAGGTCGATAGAAAGATGCGTCCCAAACTGAGGTGTGAATTGATAATTTATGCCTGCGCTGTAGTTCGGGTTGAGCTTGTGAGAGACCTCCGAGCCCATCGCACTCTCAAAGCCTAAGGTCACCACGCCAATCCACTGGTCACTGATCGGTAAAGTCAGTTGTGAACCAAACTGCGCAAGATAAATGTCATCAATATCCGTATTGGTGATGGTGGTGAAGCCGAAGTAGGGTGAAAAGTATTTGCGAAACTTATAACCTCCTCGTATCTCGCTGCTGAGACCTAGGTTTGTCGTTATCTCATCATTTTGCAGCTCACTGCTGCCTAGGCTTGAGGAGACCCAAAAGAACTCTTCATCCAAAGGGTGAAGTGGTTTGGCAAAAACGCTCGTGCTCAGCAGTATGGTTAATAGGGGTAGGATAGATGTTGGCTTCAATCGGCGGTCCTCTGTTTTCATCTTTTCGGGTTGATTTTAAATTGCAGGCGAAGAGTAGAGGGTCAATGTCAGGAGATTTTTAAGGCGATGTCTATTTTATGACTGGTTTGCCCGCGGCGTTGAAGCTAGACGCAGAATGCTGAGGCAAGAGGTGCAAGCGCGTCGAGTTCAGTGAGTGACTGGCACTGAGCTATTCGCTGTAACAACAAAGAGAGAGCGCAAATGCGCTCCCTCTTTGTTGATAAATGCCGCCAAATTTGTCTGTATCAAAAGCACGCGCGTACTTTCTAAGCGCTATTTATGGGTAAAACGCATCACTCCTTCCTGCACGGCGGTAGCGACGAGGTGCCCTTGCTGATTGTAGATCTCACCGCGTACCAAACCGCGCGTGTTTGAAGCGGTTGGACTTTCTATCACGTACAGTAGCCACTCATCCATCTTGAATGGACGGTGAAACCAGATCGAGTGATCGATGGTGGCGACCTGAAAATTGGGCGTCATTAAAGATACGCCATGCGGGTGTAGCGCGGTGACCAAAAATCCCCAATCGGAAGCGTAAGCGAGTAGATACTGGTGGATCAGTTGGCTGTCAGGCATGTCGCCATTGGCGCGAATCCACAGACACTGTTTCGGTTCAGCTTTTTGCGGTTTGAGCGGGTTAATCACCGTCACAGGGCGGGTTTCAATCGGCTTTTCGCCGCAGAATGTTTTGCGCAGTTTCTGTGGGAGAAACTCAGCAATATGGCTGGCGAGCTCTGTCTCCGAGGCGAAATTCTCCGGCCCTGGAATATCGGGCATCTGATTTTGATGTTCAAACCCCGGCGCATCGCCGTGATAAGAAGCAGTGAGGTAAAAAATCGGCCGGCCATTTTGCACCGCTTTGACGCGTCGAGTGCTGAAACTTCGGCCATCGCGCAGGTTTTCTACATCATAAATGATCGCTTTCTCGGGATCGCCCGGATAGAGAAAATAGCTATGAAAGGAGTGCACCGTTCGATCTTCCGACACAGTATAGCGAGCCGCTGACAGTGCCTGACCCAATACCTGGCCACCATAAACTTGAGGAAGGCCGAGATTCTCACTTTGCCCGCGGAAAAGACCTTCTTCCAGTTTTTCTAATTGCAGTAAACTTAGGAGTTCTTTTAAGGGTTTACTCATAATTTGGCGTTCCTTTGAGTGACCTGTGTCATGTTGTTGTTGGTTCTGATTGGTACGCGACAGTGAAACCGTTATTTTTAGCTTAGTCAATATCAGGCGTAAAGTTCTGTTGTGCAAGACAGATCCCAATCGCGAGCCTATAATCCTTGGTGAACTATCAATGAGATCTGTTTTATGAAGAAAATTATTTACGCCGTAATGTCATTTTTCGTTGGCGTTATTCTAGTCGGTTGTCAAAGTGCTGAGCCGATTGTTCAGGAGCAGGGCATCAAAACCATTAAAGGAACGGTCAGTTATCGTGAACGTATTGCGTTGCCGGATGATACGACGGTGATTGTGCTACTTGAAGACGTGTCACGCGCGGATGCGCCATCGAAAGTGATCGCAAAATACAAGGTCATCACCAATGGAGCACAAGTGCCAATATCATTTGACTTGGCTTACGATACAAAGAAAATCGATTTCAAGCACACCTACAATGTTCGTGCGCGCATTGAAGTGAATGGACGTTTGCGATTTACCACCGACACCATCACGCCAGTTGTGACTGATGGCAGCAGAACGCATCACGTTGATTTAATGCTGGTCGGTGTACGTTAACCTCAAGATTTCTCATGCTTTCGAGAATGGCAGCCGTTATGGCTGCCATTTGTATTTGCGCAGATTGATCCGCCCGCTTTGATTGACCTCTATCTGTTCGGCTAAGAGCTTTTCTCTTTGCCGCACAAAATCCTCTCCGCTGAGTGATATTTTCCCTTGGCTATTGATCACCCGAAACCAAGGTAATTTGCTGCCTTCGGGTAAGTTACTCAGCGCTTTGCCGACATGGCGTGCATAGCCGGGATAGCCAGCCATCCGTGCAACTTCTCCATAAGTCGTCACCTTGCCGAATGGAATTTGGTGAATCACGGCAAAGATTTGTGGCAAAAATTGGTCCATACTGAAACTGTCCTAGTTCGTGATTACCAAGGATTGGTAAGCCAGACATTCTGGAAAACGAGCCCGCTTAGCGTACACCCTTTTACCGTAAAGTTTCCATCGTTACGCTGAGTCTGAGTTGTACAGATACGGGTCTTAAGGAGGCGCTATGATATTTTCCGTACTTCAATTTGTCATCACTAGCTTGCTGGCGGTGGTGTGTGCCAGAGCCATCAGTATGAATCCGGGGGACATCCCAGTTTTGGCGTTGGTAATCCCAGCGTTATGGATTCTGCCTCAAGGCGGCTTCTTTGGCCTTATCCTACTTGCGGCCATGACGGCTTACGGCCTGACTCTACCTTTGCAGCCGATTGCTTTGTCCGTCTGTGTCTGGATTCTGTTTCCACTTTTGATGGTGGTTTTCTCGCGAAAAAGCAGCCTTGGCGTGCTGTTGACCTCCGGCATGATTGTACTCACCTTACAAGTCGGCATTATGGTAACCCAATCGGCAGGAAAGCTCGGCGGCACACCCTGGGTCACGGTCGTGCAAACTTTGTCTGTGATGGTGATTTGGTGGGCGGCACGTCATTGGAAACCGTCAAATCGTCATAGCTGGTGGCCGCTGCTGCTGCTGATCCCTCTTTGGGTCGCAGACCTGCCCAACGCCGTTTTAGTCGCGCTGTGTATCACTGGCATTATGGCCTGCATGGAAAGTTTGAATACACTGAAAAGCTTCTCGTGGAATACCTTATTGTGTTGGACCCTGCCAACCGTCGGGTTCGCCGCTCTGGTGGTCACGCCAAGCGTTGAGGTGCCTAACTCTGTCTTTGTGGTTTGGATCTGTTTGCTTGGCACCGCTTGGATGACCGACTACATCCTCAAAGCGGCGGAAGAGATGGAAGAGCAAGATTAAGCTTGGCAAGAAAAGTGACCAATATTAAAGAATGCTAATTTACCGTATGCATATTTATAATAATTGGTATATGTTTCATATCAATCACTCAGGCTTATTGAGTTATTCCTAGATAATTAGCAGAAAAAGTTGTCAGTATGGTCAGGGAAATTTGTTGGCTGCTGGTTGGCCTGTTGTTTTGCCTTCCGCATAGCTCGTTGGCAAAAAACAAAGAAATCACAGTCGCCACGGAAGCGGATGATGTCGTCACGCGCATTTTGTTTGATGCCTTAGCGGAGCATTTTTCACTGGATGTTCGTTATGTCCATCAACCAAGCTTCGACGAAGTGTTGCATTCCGTCGCCATAGGGCAAACCGACTATGCTGCCAACGTCACTTACACTCCTGAACGTGCCAAACTGTTTAATTATTCCTATCCCACTAATATCGAATACACCTATCTCTACTCGTTTAACGAAAGTACCTTGGACGATGTGTCTGTGGTTGGAGTACCCGATGAGACAATTTATAGCGAGCTGATTGCGGCCAATTATCCGCATATTAAGCAGGTGAGCTATCAGGGCCATGAACAGGCATTCCAATTGCTGGAAACGGGAGCGGTTGACGGCGTTGTCGATGCCATCAATCAGCTAAAACCGATGCTGTTACGAGGTCTGGATGCGCAGCTACTTAATGACCAGATCTCGATTAAGCCAGTGTCGATTGTCAGTGCGAAAGGCCAACACGAGAAAGAGCTTGCGGCGTTCGCCAAATACATTCATAGCGAAGCGGTACAAAAGCGCATTCGCGATGAGATCAGCGACTATCAATTTTCCATTCGTAAAAGAGCACTGCAGATCGCCCTTGCGAGTACTCGTATCGATTTAAATCAGCCGCTTACAATTAAACTAGAGCCGATTTTCCCTTACGTGATTTATCATCCTGATGGTCGCATTGACGGCATTACCGCTGACGTGGTGCAGCAGAGCTGTCAGATTTTGGCCCTCAACTGTCAAATAGTCAGCCATGCCAATGAGACGTGGGGAAACATGTTGGGCGAGTTTACCAGGCAAGAAGTGGATATGATTGCACCGCTCACTTATACCAGCGCCCGTGAACAGATTGCCCAGTTTACCGTCCCTCACTATGCTCCCCAATCGGTGATGGTTAAACGCATCGGCTACAAGGAGAAGGTCTATTCGCATGTTTCTCAACTGATCGCGGAGAAAATCGGCGTGGTCAAAGACGACTTCTTTGATGCTCTGCTTAGCCAGATGTTGCCGCTTAAAGAACTTGTACGCTATCGGGATCGCCAGCAGATGGTCGAGGCTTTACTCCGTGGAGAAGTCGACTACATCGCCATGGATACCGCCACACTAAATTATTTGCTACGTACTAAATCGATGCCAGCCATTGAACAAGACGACGCGATCGGTGTTTTCCACCATTCTAAAATATCGATTGGTCTCGCCAACAATGGCCGTGGGCGAGAACTCGCCCCCTATTTTTCAAAAGCGATTCAAATGCTCGATCTGGATGCCATCACTGAGCGCTACGATCTGCGCCCAAATTGGCGCAGTTCTTTGGAGATGGAGCAGCTATTTGCGTCGCGTACGCAGGCGCTGTTTACTGCGCTGTTTCTCTTTGTCGGGGTCATCTCTTTTTATCTCTATCGTCAGTCGAATACCGATAACCTCACCGGGCTGGGGAATCGTCGCTCACTGGTGCAGAAATATGGCAAAGGCATACCCAGTGATTTGACGGTTCTTTACATCGATCTCAACCAATTCAAACCGATCAACGATACTTATGGCCATCATAGTGGAGATATGGTGTTGAAGAGGATTGGCCAGCAGATCCGCCAGCAATGGTCGGGCAAAGCATTTCGTGTCGGTGGGGATGAGTTTATCCTGATTGGTAAAATCAAGCAGAGCGAAGTGAACGAATCATTACAACGTTTCAGTCGGTTTGTGATTGAAACCGATCTGCTCGGTATGCCGTTGGTGGTCACGGCGTCGGTTGGTATTTCACGAACCAGAAAACAGTACATGAGTTTGCAGCAGGCGTTGCACTTAGCGGATGTGGATATGTACCAAAACAAACATCAGCAGCGAGAGATAGGGTACTCTTAAGCCCTTGTTTATCTGTTGCGCTTGAAAGGTGATGAGGTCACATCATGCCATTTTGCGCAAGAGTTAAGCGGTCAAACCGCCATGTCGGGATAATTACGAGATTGGGGTTGCAATCCGTCAGGCGATGCTTAATAATCGTGCCCACGTTAGGCGGCAGCCCAACAACAGAATCGACGGGGCTCTGGTCCTCTCGCAACAATAATTCGTGAACTCGGTCAGGTCCGGAAGGAAGCAGCCGCAGCGAATGACTTGTGTGCCGGGATGTGGCTGGGGCCCCACCCAATGTGATGTTTGCAAAATAAGTTCGCATAAATTGCAGGCTTTCTTCATATTTGCACCATAAGTTTTCATAGTCTATTTTTTTGTTGTAGGTTTACAACAAAAGTGACTTGGCTATGTTTGACCAAACTAAGAAATCATCTCACGTACACAACATCTGTAAGTTCATGAGCTTGAAGAACGATGCTGTTGTTCGCACTCTTTCCATTTTGGAATTCGATTTCTGTTTTCACCTCGAATACAACCCAAACATCAACAGTTTTACCTCTCAACCTTTTGGCTTCCACTATCAGTTCAATAACCGCAAGTGCCGATATACTCCTGACTTTTTAGCAATAGGTCATAATGAGCAATCAACATTCTTCGAGGTCAAACACTCTAGCCAGATTCTTAAACCTGATTTTAGGGAGCGCTTTGAAGAGAAGCAGAGAGTAGCGTTTGTCCGGTGCTGTTTATTCATGGTGAGAAGGCGCACTCTCGTTATTTCAGTGAAACCGCTTTCGAAGCGGCTGCAGAGCCAAAAGAGCTGATGATTATCCCGGGAGCCAACCACACCGATCTGTACGACCAGATGGATGTGATCCCATTTGACAAAATGACCTCATTCTTCCAACAACATCTGAGTAAAAGCTGAAGTTGACTTTGCGAGTCGATGGCGAGCTGGCGGGATGAATAGGTCGAAATGAACATTTTTTGATAGACAAATCATCTACCCCGAAAAAAACCTGCCTTGCTTCCCCCCGAGCAAGGCAGGTTTTTTGTTTGTAGCCAATGAGCCCAAAATTATGATCTTGCTTCAAATGTGAGAAAGGTTGCACATATTAAAAAAGTTGCTCATTCGCAGAGCAATTCATTGCGCATGTCTAACTATGAGCTAAGTTTTTATGCATGATGACTTTTAATGGTTGGTCGGTGTGGATAGAGACTACTATCGCTTGCGGGACGATTTCCTCCCGCTGGCTCAGATACAAAAAACGTTAGGCGCACTGAACGAGTCTGACTGGGTCAGTCACGTCAATCGGGCTTGCTATGAAGGTGGGTGGCAAGTTTACCCGTTGCGCGGATTGGCAAAATACAGTGAAAGCTCGCCCATTTTGCAGTCATTTGCTCTGGAAGAGTCGCAAGGCGAAGGAGACTACGTCAATTACCCTGCAATGAAAGTGTTTCCGGAGCTGGAAGTTTTTCTCTCTCAGCTTTGCTGCCCACTCCTCTCAATTCGGCTTATGCGTCTGATGCCCGGCGCGGTGATCCACCCACATCGTGATAGGGGGCTTTGCTTCTCAAATGGGCAGGCGCGCTTGCATTTATCTCTGACTTCAGAGCCCGATGTGGAGTTTATAGTGAATGGTGAATCAGTGCATATGGCACCTGGTGAGCTGTGGTACTTGAACGCTGATTGTGAGCACGCGGTGTATCACCGTGGGGAAATTCCCCGTGTTCACTTGGTGATTGACTGCCTAGCCAATGATTGGCTTAGGAACGCGTTAGGTTTGCCTGAGCATCGTAATTTGTGTGATGACACATTAGCTGAACGGCAAGCATGGTTGTCGCAGTTGACCAAGCAAATCGTGTATTGCGCGCCACAAGCACGCTACACATTGCGACAACCTGTAAGAGAGCTGGTGACCAGTTTCGCTAATCTGGTTGAGTTGGATCTCAACCCGACCATGTTTGTTGATGACCACTTTACGATGACCAATCATGGAAAAGCGGTGTCGATGCTGGTGGCGGCAAAATGTGGTGAAGAGTTTGCTCGCACGGCGGCGTTCCTTCAAGGGATATATCAAGCGATTGAAGAGAGGCAAAAAGAGGGCCGTACTGTATCCGTTCTATACGCAGGAACGGGCCCTTTTGCGACATTACTTCTACCCTTGATGAGCCTCTACTCGGCCAAACAGCTTCAAGTCACTATGCTCGATATCCATTCCACTTCACTCGAAAAACTAGGTTCATTGGTCAGTGCTTTTGGTTTGCAAGACAGAGTTGAAAACTATGTCTGCAGCGACGCAACTGATTGGACTTCTGAGCAACGTTTTGACCTGCTCGTTTCGGAAACGATGAAAGCGGCGCTCGATACTGAACCGCAAGTCTCGGTGTTTTCCAATCTCGTTTTGTTGCTTAAAGAAGAGGGTGCCCTGATACCACAAACGGTTGAAATGCACCTAAATGTTGTTGATCAACAGGGAAAAAGAACTCCCCTCGATATCTGTTCTCGGTTGGATAAGCAAGCTACGGAGCTTTTCAACCAAGGGGATAAAACGGCGTTAGATGTCATTGTTCAGTGGCCATTCGAAACGAACCATCAAGCTATTGAAATCTGTACTGAGATTCAAGTCTACGGGGAACACTGGTTGAGAGGATATGACTGCAGTTTAAATCTGCCATTTCACCTCCCTTTTTCATCAGAGCAACAGGCACATTTGGCAAAGCCTGATCTCTGTCAATGGCAACTCAATTACCACGTCAGCCAAACGCCGGGGTATCGATTAACGGCATTGAGATAACTCACTTGCCGATTGTAAGTATGTTTGTAGTCAATAAAGGGTCATCTAATGGAGAAATACAATTTTGAAACATTGAGTACATTGCTTGGGCAAACATTGCGAACCCGAGTGGATGATACTGAGGTCGAGCTGGAAATATTGGATGTAGCGCGCACGGCTACTCATGGTGATAAGTGGGATGCTTTTGCACTTTATTTAAAACACCAAAATGACGATGTGATGTTTAATCAAGGTATCTACGAGTTCAGTCACCCAGAACTGGGCACTGCACAATTATTTGTATCACCGAACTCTCACGAAGAATTAGAAATAATTTTCTCGCGCCGGATTCAACCTCAATCAGAGCAATAAGGAAGAACAATGGAACCGTATCTTGGTAATATTCAGATGTTTGCGTGTAATTTTGCGCCTAAAGACTACGCGTTTTGTGATGGTAGCCAAATTACAATAACTCAGAATCCCGCTCTCTATTCACTACTTAACACTACATTTGGTGGAAATAGTACGACCTATTTTAATTTGCCTGATTTAAGAGGAAGGATGCCAGTTCAATCTTCACCTACGCTACTCCAAGGTCAGCAGGGCGGAGTGGAAACCGTCTCACTCACCTTGCCGCAATTGCCTATCCACATCCACTTGGTCGGAGTGACCTCAGCAGAGGGAGATGCATTTCGCCCCAATTCGCCTAATGGTTCCAAACCGACCATTTTTGCGGGTGTTGCTGGTAATGCCTTGCCTGCTTATGGCGATCTGGAGAGCACGACTGCGCCATTAAATTCACTGACGATAGGCGATGCACCTAGCAGTAACAACGTGGGGTTGCCGCACAATAACGTTCAGCCCAGCACCGTTATTCATTTCTGCATTGCTTTAAAGGGCCTGTATCCACAACGTAATTAAGGAAAGTCACATGTCAACTCGATTTATGTCAGAAATTACCTTATTTGCTGGTAATTATGCTCCTCAGAACTGGGCCTATTGCAGTGGAACTCTTCTCTCTGTTGCTGGCAATGAAGCTTTATTTTCTTTGATTGGTAGCTATTTTGGAGGAGATGGTCGAAGTAGTTTTGGTTTGCCGGATTTACGAGGGCGTGTCGCCGTTGGATCTGGCAGTGGTCCAGGTTTGACTCCTCGTGTTTTAGGGCAAGTATTTGGCACTGAAGCCGTCACATTAACGGAAAATCAAATCCCCGGGCATACCCATAGCTTCAATGTTTCTACTGTTGAGGCCGATAGCACACTCCCCTATGGACAGGCCTTAGCCTCCGCCAATCAATATGTGGCCGTGCAAAATGCAGATGGTTTGGCGTCGATGAAGAGCAGCGCCATTCAAGAAGCAGGAGGCAACGGTGCGCACTATAATATGTCACCATTCTTAGCTCTGAACTTTATTATCTGCACTGCAGGTGCTTACCCCACAAGAAATTAACTGAGGAGTTAACGATGAGTGAAGCATTTTTTGGCGAAATTATGATGTTACCCTATACGTTCTCGCCTGTAGGATGGGCCTATTGTAATGGGCAGACGATGTTAATTTCTCAAAATCAGGCGTTATATGCTGTTATAGGCAATTTATATGGAGGGTCTCCGGGGCAAAATACGATGGCAGTACCTGATCTTCGTGGTCGATCGCCCATCTCACAAGGATCTGCGCCCGGTTTGACACCGAGAACACTTACTCAAATCGGTGGTCTTACAGAAGTGACATTAACTGACTCGCAGATGCCCAGTCATACACATCAATTGAGAGGAAAGTCGTCAGCGACGGTGACATCCGATCCTACAGGGGCAGTGCCATCAATCTTGAGGGACGGCAATGGGACTAGCATTGATCGCTACAGTACATCAATAGAACCTAATTACCCCATGAATGGGAATGTGTTGGGTGTTGCAGGTGGCAGTGTTGCCCATGAGAATCGTCAGCCTTTTTTAGCGATAAACTTTTTCATCTGCATTGACGGTGTGTTCCCATCAAGAAATTGAGGTTGTTTCTAATTAAAGCAACAAAATCGCGGATAGCCCCACTGTTATTGATTGGTCGGGGTTATCCTGTTTTCGGTTTGTCGCGACTCCCAGAACCGTTATATTGGTACGGAGAAACATAAGTGTAATGGTGCATTTTTGAGACGAAGTATGTTAGCAGTAGTAAGAATAGTGTCTCGGATGGTTTTCGGCCTTTGGCTTTTTATACCTCATATGGCCGCTGCATGGCCAAACGAGATGACGGTGCAGTACCACAACCGAGGGGTTACGCTATCCTTGGCAGCAGTGACCTCTGGGGCTCCTGAATATACCCATGCCAAATTGGGCGAGTTTGTTTTGAGAATTGAGGATAGGCTGCTTGTTAAGCATTTAAGCAGCGTTGAGTTGGCGAGCTTGGATGAGCTCAATGGCTATCCTGTGATGCCGTTGGTGGTTCTGCCTGATGGGGTTATGTGGAGCTTAGTTAAGCTGCCGGGCCCGAATGAAGTAGTAAGCCTGGCCAATACTCTGCCGACAAAATCGGGCATTTTACTCGCAGAACCCGATTTTCTTCAGCGTGATGGAGCCACGTTGCAACATCGCACAAATTCCGTCCCTTTCGCTGAGCCCAAACACTTTGTTCGTCAAGCATTACAACTTGAAGATTGGCCACCCTTAGCAGGTAAGGGCATTAGAGTCGCTGTGATTGATAGCGCATTTGATATTACAGACAGCGCGCTCAATCTATCCGATATATTACTAAATTATGATACGCATCTACTTGACACTGCTAGGGACAAACAATCCGCCTCAAGGACAGTGTTTAATGACCCCTATCATGGCAACGCGAGTTTGTCTTTACTATGGGGAAATGGCCGTGATTCGTTAGGCTTGGCTCCATTTGCTACACCGATATTAATTGAGAGGAGTGTTAACTGGGGTTCTGAGGTGGCTTTTGCGCTGCAATTGGCCAGCTCCGCCAAAGCGGATGTGGTTGCCTGCCCTTGGACACTGCGTTTTACTCCGCAAGTTGTCTCTGATGCGGTAACACTGCTGACTAAATATGGCAGAGAAGGTAAAGGAACCGTGGTCGTTGCAGCAGCAGGTAACACCAGCTTTCCGATTGACAACTCATTTAGCTTCGCCGCAGAGCCAGAGCTGATAGTGATCAATGCGGCAAGTTCAGGGACGATGTGGCCTGCAAAAAGCCAACATATTGGTGTTACAATGCCGGTACCCTATCTGATTAAGCAGCAAGGTCGAACGATTTCTTACAGCGGGACGTCTGCGGCCAGCATTGCCGTAAGTGGTGTAGTAGCGACATTGCTGAGCATTGGGCCAACTTTTACCGCTCAGGATATAAAGCATTTGTTGATCCGCTTTTCTACCCCAGAGCTTAACGTCACCAATTTGCTGAAGGAAGTAGAAGCAGAAATAAAGAAAACAACCGTTGATCAATAGCATAGGGAGAAGTGCTTTGAATTTACATCAGTTAAACTTACCTGCGGGTTTGCACGTCCGACCCGCAAGAGCGAATGACAATCCATTCTTAGAAGTTTTACATAATGAAAAGCGTAGCGATTTACGCCTCATTGATGCAGAACGTGACTTTGTAGAATCGCTTATCGACATGCAGTTTCGAGCGATGAATCAAGGTTATGGGGAGCAATTTCCCAACGCACTCTATTTTATCATTGAGTACCATAGTGAATCCGTCGGCCGAGCAGTGCTGGACTTTACAGACAACCATGTCCACTTAGTTGACATCGCTTTTCTACAAAAGGCGAGAGGTCATGGTCTTGGAGAGGCAGTAGTACGGTCATTTATGTACTCTTCCAATCAGCTTCGGGTACCGATGGTCCTCTCCGTTCAACAGTTAAATCTGGCGGCAAAGCAGCTATACCTCAAGCTGGGTTTTAGAACCTATAAAATGGAACTGCCGCACGAAAAAATGATTTGGTATCCACCGACATTAGTCGTCAGACGTGAAGTCAACACAACAGAATAACAAAGGAAAGGACCGCCGAATGGCAGAGAATCGCGAATACCAAAGTGATGCACAGATATCCGACTCAGAAGAAGCTAAAGAATTTGAGGTGACGTACTGCGAGCGTTTCGCTCCACTCCTTCAAGCGCTCAATTCGAGCCTCATTGTAAGCTCCTATTCGGCAAATAGCCTCTTGCTTTTAAGCAGCTCAGACGGAGAAAATATCCACGTCAGCTCCGTTTACGTTCCCCGTTTGTTAGGGATCGCCATAAATCCTGAGCAGAATAAACTGACCTTTGCCGCTTATGGGCAACTGTTGCACTACCAACGTCTTGAGAATCCGCATCAGCACAAAGTACTGGAAACGTTGAACAAGGAAAAAGACGTGTTCTTTGTGCCTTGCAGTTCCACGGTGACGGGGTTTCTCAATACGCACGATATGGCGTACACCGAGCAAGGGTTAGTTTTTGTCAATAGCAGCTTCAGTTGCATCGCTACCACTCACCCAGAGCGCAGTTTTAAACCGCTCTGGCAACCACCTTTTATCTCCGAACTGACACCCGAGGATCGATGTCACTTGAATGGCATGGCTGTAGTTAACGGCCAGCCTGAATTCGTCAGTTGTTTTACAAGTAGTGATGCAGCTTACTCATGGAAAAGCGAGTTAAGTCACCAAGGCGTGATTATTCGTACAGCAGATAACCTCATTTTATGCGATGGGTTAAGCCTTCCTCACTCTCCCCGTTTCCACCAAGGAAAGTTGTATTTCTGTGAATCCGGTGCGGGCCGACTGTGGTGCATTGAGAATCCTTACGCAGCAAGCAAAGACGAGTTGAACATCACTTGTGTGGGCGAATACCCCGGTTTCACCCGCGGGCTAAAGTGTGTGGGGGATCTCGCTCTGATGGGGCTTTCTCGGCTGCGCCCCGCAAAAGATGGCAGCAAGCGCAATACGGATATGCCTATTTTGCAAAAGCAAGAGGAAACCTGGGGCGGTATTGTCGCCGTGGATCTGCGTAGTGGTGAAATGGTAGCGCGCATGCAATTTAGTGAGGAAGTGGCGCAAATTTACGATGTCGATCTGCTGGCGGAGAGTGTAAATCCACACATTTTCGCTTGGGATGCCGAAGAAGTCAGTGAAGTGTATCTTTTTTAATTATTTTTGATCGATGTAACATTTGTAATATTAATGTTATGCAATCAGTGGGGCGTAATTGCATCAGTGTTACAGTATGTATGTATCTTTAATATTCTCGCCCTATGTCAGTGCAAACGTAAAGCGTGTGGCCGCTGTCTCTCTGCGGTTACACGAAAATACAGGTTGGCTAGCTTAGAAAGTTGAGATCATCAACTCAAAAATTTACAGGACTGATTATGTCAAAATCGTTTCGTGTCTCCCCGCTTGCTAGCGCGATAACGCAGCTGTTTGGTCGCTCAACGCCTGCCGAAGGAAAAGTTTCCTCGCCTAGTTCTCACATGGCGCCTTCATTGCTTTCGTTGGCAGTGGCTGGCGGAATGGCCTTTGCCTCACCCAACGTCGTGGCTGCAATAACAGACACTCAAGAGTTGAATGAGCCGAGTGCCGTTGTGCAGCAGGCCGATTCGCACAGTGTACAAAGGTCGGAATTCGATCTGGATGCATTCCTGCGATCAGCCAAACGATTTAATCAAGGCAGCCGCTTGCTTAAACAAGCCAAAGGGCAGTTGGCGAGTATTTCTCCTAGCCAAAGCCCACAATCTCAGTTTGTTGGTGGCGCAAAAGCGGCGGGGAAGGCCAATGCGGCGGCAAGTACTTATTGTCAGCCGGGGGCCGGTTCTTGTTATGGTGGCAATTATGACGGTGATGCTTGTAATACCAACGATGATTGCTTTCCTCAGACCGACCATGCGCCCACAGCGAGCAACGTCACGTTTAGTGGTAACTTGCAAGTTGGCCAAACGCTGACTGGCTCTTACAGCTACAGCGACAGTGATGGCGACACAGAAAGCGGTACATCGTTTCAGTGGTATGCATCGGATACCAGTGGTGGCTCAAATAAAGCAGCGATTAGCGGCGCTACATCACAAACCTTTACGCTTACCGCTAGCCAAGTTGGTAAATTTATCAGTTTCGAAGTTACACCAAAAAATAGCAAAGCGACGGGCTCTGCAGTATCAAGCGCAATTAACTCGACTGCGGTAACGGCGCCTGATAGTGCACCTACAGCAAGCAATGTGAGTTTTAGTGGTACGCTAGCTGTTGGGCAAGTTTTAACTGGCTCTTACAGCTACAGCGACAGTGATGGCGACACAGAAAGCGGTACTACGTTTCAGTGGTATGCATCGGATACCAGTGGTGGCTCAAATAAAGCAGCGATTAGCGGCGCAACGTCACAAACCTTTACGCTGACCACTAACCAAGAAGGTAAATTTATTAGCTTCGAGGTGACGCCTAGAAATACTAATGCCACCGGTAGCGCCGTTGAAAGTAGCATTAATTCAACCGCAGTTAATAGCAAGCCAGTAGTGGATTTGCAGGGCAGTGGTGGTAATGACACCACTGCTTCGTTTTTCGAGGGCAGTGGTGGGGTAAATATTGCGCCTTCTGCGAGTGTCACGGATGCTGATGGCGATACGATTACTTCAATTACAATAAGCTTATCTAACTCTCATGGCGACACAGATGAAGGTATCTACATCTCTGGCTCGGCAATTGATACGCTTAAAGGAACATCGGGCGCCTCGGACGTAAATGGCTCGCTCGAAACAACGATTAGTAGCTTGAGTGCAACCACATCAGCAGTCGCAACTTTTTTACAATCTGTAAAATACAATAATAAAGCCAGCACCCCAAATACGACCGCAAGAACAATCACAGTAGTCGTCAATGATGGTACTAATAGCAGTACATCACGTACCTCAACTATTAGTGTTTCAGATGTGAACGCAGCAAGTTCTACCGCTGTTAATTTTAATACAACAACGGGCACGAACCTTTCACCTGCCATTATTTTTGGCAGTGGTGATGAAACACTGACGATAGCGAATAGTGCGCACGCGGCAGGTTCTACCGCCGATGGCGGTGCAGGCACGGATACACTTGTTGTAACAACTGGCACCGATTTGTCGACTCTCACCTCTCTAACCAACTTTGAAACGTTGACGCCAGATAACGATGGTTCGCTCACCTTAACGGAAGCGCAGCATGAGAGCTTTACCACCATCAATGGGACCGGAACCAACCAATTTACAATTAGCAGTGCAGACGGTGATGGCGTGCTGTCGGGTGATGCCGATATTGAAACGTATGTACTTAATGCCGCGCTGACTTTTACACTTGGTGATGCAGCACAAAATGTGACGGGTGGCAGTAGTGCTATTACGGTTAAGACTGGTGCAGTAACTGCTTCTGGCACATTAACTGGCAGCAGCAGCAGCAGCGATACTTTAGAGTTGGCAAATGGGGCGAATATTGCAGGTGCTACGGTAAGCACATTCGAAACCCTTTCATTAGACAGCGGCGCATCGGTCACGATGACAGAAGCGCAGCACGATAGTTTCAGTGCGATCAGTGGTGCAGGCACAGAACAGATCACTATTTCGACTGCAACCGATGGGTTTACTGCGGCAAGCAGTATTGAAACCTATGTTTTAGGCGCGGCGAATACCGTCACCTTATCCAGTGGTAGTCAAAATATTACCGGTAGTAGCGGCAATGACACCATTGTTGCCGGCAGTTTAACACTCACTGGTGTGCTAAACCCTGCCAGTGGTATAGATACACTGAGTCTCTTCAGTGGTGCTGATATCTCTGGTGCCACGATAGTTAATTTTGAAAATCTGACTTTGGCGGACAATGCTTCTGTGACCATGAAAGCTAATCAGCCTTCAAAGTTTGGAGGAACGATCACAGCACCCGGGTCAGAAACAATCACGATATCAGGTGATGGCAATTTCACGACCTTAGCCAATGTGGAAAGTTTTGTTGTTGGGGATGAAACAACTAACACCAGAACTATTACTCTTGCTACTGGAGGGGCATCGGTTTCCGCAACCTCGGGAACCGATGCAATCACATTTGACGCTGGTTCTCTGACCCTGACGGGCACACTTTCTGGTGAAAGTAGTGTGGCTGATACACTCTCACTTTCAAACGGAGCGAATATCGCTGGTGGTACGTTAAATAGCGTTAACAATTTAACTCTAGCAAGTGGTGCAAGCGTGACCGTGACCGCCGCTCAGCATCAAGCGTTTTCTGGTACAGTGACCGCGACGGGAAGTGAAACGATTTCCATCACTGGAGATGGTGATATCACCACCTTGTTTGACGTTGAGAATTATAGTCTGGGTGATGCAAGCAATAACACTCGGACTGTGACAATCAGCAATGCGACGACCAGTGTCACCGCAGATTCAAGTACGGATGCTGTCACGTTTAATGTTCAGGGCAGTGGTTACTCAGGAACGCTGACGGGTGATTCGGGTGTGGGAGATACCGTGCTTGCATCAACAGGAGCCGATCTCTCTTCGGGTTCGTTCCTTAATATCGGTACGCTGAGCTTAGCCAGTGGTGCAACCGTGGCTATCGATGCGGCCAACGTCAGTGACTTTAGCACAGCAATGAGCGGATCCAGCGGCTCAGAAACGCTCAAGTTAATGGATGGCGGTACCTTCGACTTTTCAACCACTAGCGTATCTGAAATTGAAAACCTCGCTATTGGTACCAACAATAACTTCACAATAACGCTGACCGATAATTTTGATTCAAACGGCAATCCCGTAACCGTAACAAACGCCAGTGGCAGTGCGATTGTAGGTAATATCAGTTTGAATGCCAGCGCCCTGAGCGGCGATGCCTTGGTTATCTCCGCAACCGACTTTAATGGTGCCGATACTTTTGTCGGTGGCAGTGCGGCGGATACCATCAGACCGGGCGGTGGCACAGATTCAATGACAGGCAATGCTGGCAATGATAATTTTGTCGGCAGTGCGTCAAATCTCTCAGGCGACACCATTACGGATTTGAGCGTCGGCGATACTATCACGCTAACTGGTGTGACCGGGCTCAGTAAGAGTAATGTGCGTTTTAATGGCAGCAATGTTCTGCAAATCGATACCAACGGTACCGATTTCTCTGGCGTTGAAGTGGCGATCTCACTTTCGAATAGCCCAGCGGCTTCTTTAGATTTCACGGTTGCAGACAGCGGTAGCGATACCTTAATCACCTTTATTACACCGAATGATGCACCAACGTTTAGCGGCCTCAATGGCGGTAATACCTTTACCGAAAATGGCAGTGCTGTTGCTATTGATGACAACGCAACTGTCGCGGATACCGAGCTAGATGCACTCAATAGCGGCTTGGGTAACTACAACGACGCCACACTAACCATTGCGCGAAACGGCGGAGCGAATAGCCAAGACATCTTTACTAATGGTGGGCTACTCGGTGCGCTCGCTCAAGGCAGCAGCTTTACGTACAACGATACGACTGTGGGTACGGTGACCACTAATTCAAACGGAACGCTTGTTTTGCGCTTTAATAGCAACGCAACATCAGCGATTGTTGATTCAGTATTGCAGGCGATTTTCTACCAGAACAGCTCAGAAGATCCCGCTACCAGTGTCACTCTGGACTTTACGTTTAATGATGGAACGGCCAACAGCACTGGCATCAATCAGGCCGTGGTCAACATAACGGCGCAAAATGACGCACCAACGGATATTTCGCTTTCAGCGACTTCGGTGAACCAGTCAGCAACAGGAAGCGCTGCTACAGTTGCGACCGCGAGTACCACCGATGTGGACAGTGCAGACTCTCACACCTACAGCTTGGTTGCGGCAAGCAGCAGTACAAATGGAACCTGTAGCGCCAGCACGGGCAACGACAGTTTCCAATTCACAGGTAGTACCTTGCAAAGTAAAACGGCACTGACGCCCGGAAGTTACAGCATTTGCGTGCAAAGCGATGACGGTACCACCACTTTCCAAGAGTCCTTCACCATTACCGTGGTGGACAACGTGGCGCCGGACGCGCCGTCAACACCGGATCTTTATGCCGCCTCTGATACAGGTGCATCTAATACCGACAACATTACTAATGACACAACGCCAACCTTTAGTGGTACTGCGGAAAGTGGCGCGACCGTTACCTTGTATAGCGACCAAGTCGGCGGTGGCGCTACTTCCATAGGTTCCGCAACCGCAACTGATGGCAACTGGCAGATCACGACCGACGAATTAGCGGCGGGAGTGACGCATGTAATCACCGCCAAAGCGACGGATTCGGCAAATAACGTCAGCAGCAGTTCTGGTTCGCTGAGTGTAACGATTGACACCACGGCGCCATCCGCGCCAAGTACTCCAGATCTCGCGGCGAGCAGCGACACGGGTACCTCTAACACAGATAACCTGACAAAAGACAGCACGCCAACCTTTACAGGAACAGGTACCACCGGTGACACCGTTACTCTCGTTTCCAATGTCGATGGCACCATCGGCAGCGCTGTTGTCAGCGGTGGCGTCTGGAGCATTACTGCAAGCTCAGCACTGACCGCAGGTGACCACACAATTACAGCGCGCGCTTTTGATACCGCCGGCAATACCGCTGATAGCGCAAGTTTGGCGATTACGGTAGATACCGTTTCGCCAAGCATTGGCATTAGCAGCGACAAATCAGCGCTGAAAGTGGGGGAAACCGCGACGTTGACCTTCACCTTGTCGGAAAGCAGCAGTGACTTCACGGTCGGTGACATTGGGGTAACGGGTGGCAGCTTGTCGGGCTTTACCGGCAGCGGCACCAGCTACACGGCGACCTTTACCCCAACCGCTAATACGACCAGCACGGCGACCATCAACGTGGCGGCTAATACCTTTACCGATGAGGCGGGTAATCACAACACGGCGGCCCCGCAACAGAGCATCAGTGTTGATACACAGACGCCGACGGGCCACAGCGTGACGTTTGGCGATACGTTGTACTCGAATGCGGAGAAAACGGCGGCGTCATTCAGCTTTAGCAACGCGGAAGCGGGGGCCAGTTACAGCTACACCATCAGCAGCTCTAATGGTGGTAGCAGCGTGACGGGCACAGGCACGGTGAATAGCGGCAGTGAGATCGTCAGTGGCATCGACTTGTCTAATCTTAATGACGGCACCTTGACGCTGTCGGTCATCGTGACGGACAGCGCGGGCAACAGCGCCTCGGCGGTGACGGCGAGCAGCACGCTCGACACGGCAGCACCAACGGTGACCATCAGTGACGACACAACGGGCACGGCCACGGGCGATGTGCTGTACACCTTCACCTTCAGCGAAAGCGTGACGGGCTTTACCGAAGACGACATCACTGTATCCGGTGGAACCAAGGGCACCTTCACGGCCGTCAGTGGCACGGTGTACACCCTAGTGGTGACGCCAACGGCGGACAGCACCAGCAACCTCACGGTGGATGTGGCGGCGAGTGTGGCGACAGACACAGCGGGGAACCCGAACAGCGCGGCGACGCAAAGTGTCCAAGTGGTCGACACGGCGTTGCCAAGCATTGGCATTAGCAGCGACAAATCAGCGCTGAAAGTGGGGGAAACGGCGACCATCACCTTCACCTTGTCAGAAAGCAGCAGTGACTTTGCGGCGGACGACATCACCGTGACGGGTGGCAGCTTGTCGGGCTTTACCGGCAGCGGCACCAGCTACACCGCGACCTTTACCCCGACCGCTAATACGACCAGCACGGCGACCATCAACGTGGCGGCGAATACCTTTACCGATGCGGCGGGCAACCACAACACGGCGGCCCCGCAACAGAACATCGGTGTCGATACCCAAACGCCGACGGGCCACAGCGTGACGTTTGGTGATACGTTGTACTCGAATGCGGAGAAAACGGCGGCGTCATTCAGCTTTAGCAACGCGGAAGCGGGGGCCAACTACAGCTACACCATCAGCAGCTCTAATGGCGGCAGCAACGTTACGGGCACGGGCACGCTCGCCAGCGCCAGTGAGACCCTCAGTGGCATCGACCTGTCCAATCTCAATGACGGCACCCTGACGCTGTCGGTCATCGTCACGGACGGCGCAGGCAACAGCGCTTCGGCGGTGACGGCGAGCAGCACGCTCGACACGGCGGTACCGACGGGCCACAGCGTGACGTTTGGCGATACGTTGTACTCGAATGCGGAGAAAACGGCGGCGTCATTCAGCTTTAGCAACGCGGAAGCGGGGGCCAGTTACAGCTACACCATCAGCAGCTCTAATGGTGGTAGCAGCGTGACGGGCACAGGCACGGTGAATAGCGGCAGTGAGATCGTCAGTGGCATCGACCTGTCTAATCTTAATGACGGCACCTTGACGCTGTCGGTCATCATCACGGACGGCGCGGGCAACAGCGCTTCGGCGGTGACGGCGAGCAGCACGCTCGACACCGCAGCACCAACAGTGACCATCAGTGACGACACAACGGGCACGGCCACGGGCGATGTGCTGTACACCTTTACCTTCAATGAGAACGTGACGGGCTTTACCGAAGACGACATCACCGTATCCGGTGGAACCAAGGGCACCTTCACGGCCGTCAGTGGCACGGTCTACACCCTAGTGGTGACGCCAACGGCCAACAGCACCAGCAACCTCACGGTGGATGTGGCGGCGAGTGTGGCGACAGACACGGCGGGGAACCCGAACAGCGCGGCGACGCAAAGTGTGCAAGTGGTCGACACGGCGCTGCCAAGCATTGGCATTAGCAGCGACAAATCAGCCCTGAAAGTGGGTGAAACCGCGACGCTGACCTTCACCTTGTCGGAAAACAGCAATGACTTTGCGGCGGACGACATTACCGTGACCGGCGGCAGCTTGTCGGGCTTTACCGGCAGCGGCACCAGCTACACCGCGACCTTTACCCCAACCGCCAACACGACCAGCACGGCGACCATCAACGTAGCGGCGAATACCTTTACCGATGAGGCGGGTAATCACAACACGGCGGCCCCGCAACAGAGCATCAGTGTTGATACACAGACGCCGACGGGCCACAGCGTGACGTTTGGCGATACGTTGTACTCGAATGCGGAGAAAACGGCGGCGTCATTCAGCTTTAGCAACGCGGAAGCGGGGGCCAACTACAGCTACACCATCAGCAGCTCTAATGGCGGCAGCAACGTGACGGGCACGGGCACGCTTGCCAGCGCCAGTGAGACCCTCAGTGGCATCGACCTGTCCAATCTTAATGACGGCACCCTGACGCTGTCGGTCATCGTCACGGACAGCGCAGGCAACAGCGCCTCGGCGGTGACGGCGAGCAGCACGCTCGACACGGCGGTACCGACGGGCCACAGCGTGACGTTTGGCGATACGCTGTACTCGAATGCGGAGAAAACAGCGGCGTCATTCAGTTTTGGCAACGCAGAAGCGGGGGCCAACTACAGCTACACCATCAGTAGCAGCAATGGCGGCAGCAACGTAACGGGCACGGGCACGCTCGCCAGCGCCAGTGAGACCCTCAGTGGCATCGACCTGTCCAATCTTAATGACGGCACCCTGACGCTGTCGGTCATCATCACGGACGGCGCGGGCAACAGCGCTTCGGCGGTGACGGCGAGCAGCACGCTCGACACCGCAGCACCAACAGTGACCATCAGTGACGACACAACGGGCACGGCCACGGGCGATGTGCTGTACACCTTTACCTTCAATGAGAACGTGACGGGCTTTACCGAAGACGACATCACCGTATCCGGTGGAACCAAGGGCACCTTCACGGCCGTCAGTGGCACGGTCTACACCCTAGTGGTGACGCCAACGGCCAACAGCACCAGCAACCTCACGGTGGATGTGGCGGCGAGTGTGGCGACAGACACGGCGGGGAACCCGAACAGCGCGGCGACGCAAAGTGTGCAAGTGGTCGACACGGCGCTGCCAAGCATTGGCATTAGCAGCGACAAATCAGCCCTGAAAGTGGGTGAAACCGCGACGCTGACCTTCACCTTGTCGGAAAACAGCAATGACTTTGCGGCGGACGACATTACCGTGACCGGCGGCAGCTTGTCGGGCTTTACCGGCAGCGGCACCAGCTACACCGCGACCTTTACCCCGACCGCTAATACGACCAGCACGGCGACCATCAACGTGGCGGCGAATACCTTTACCGATGCGGCGGGCAACCACAACACGGCGGCCCCGCAACAGAACATCGGTGTCGATACCCAAACGCCGACGGGCCACAGCGTGACGTTTGGTGATACGTTGTACTCGAATGCGGAGAAAACGGCGGCGTCATTCAGCTTTAGCAACGCGGAAGCGGGGGCCAACTACAGCTACACCATCAGCAGCTCTAATGGCGGCAGCAACGTGACGGGCACGGGCACGCTCGCCAGCGCCAGTGAGACCCTCAGTGGCATCGACCTGTCCAATCTTAATGACGGCACCCTGACGCTGTCGGTCATCGTCACGGACAGCGCAGGCAACAGCGCCTCGGCGGTGACGGCGAGCAGCACGCTCGACACGGCGGTACCGACGGGCCACAGCGTGACGTTTGGCGATACGCTGTACTCGAATGCGGAGAAAACGGCGGCGTCATTCAGCTTTAGCAACGCGGAAGCGGGGGCCAACTACAGCTACACCATCAGCAGCAGCAATGGCGGCGGCAGCGTGACGGGCACGGGCACGCTCACCAGCGCCAGTGAGATCCTCAGTGGTATCAACTTGTCCAATCTCAATGACGGCACCTTGACGTTGTCGGTCATCGTCACGGACAGCGCGGGCAACAGCGCCTCGGCGGTGACGGCGAGCAGCACGCTCGACACGGCGGTACCGACGGGCCACAGCGTGACGTTTGGCGATACGCTGTACTCGAATGCGGAGAAAACGGCGGCGTCATTCAGCTTTAGCAACGCGGAAGCGGGGGCCAACTACAGCTACACCATCAGCAGCTCTAATGGTGGTAGCAGCGTGACGGGCACAGGCACGCTTGCCAGCGCCAGTGAGACCCTCAGTGGCATCGACCTGTCCAATCTTAATGACGGCACCTTGACGCTGTCGGTCATCGTGACGGACAGCGCAGGCAACAGCGCCTCGGCGGTGACGGCGAGCAGCACGCTCGACACGGCGGTACCGACGGGCCACAGCGTGGCTTTGAATGACACTACTTATAACGCCTCGGAAGCGAGTTCAGCGAGCTTTACCTTTAGCGGCGCAGAAAGTGGTTCAGCCTATAATTATGTATTAAGCAGTAATGGCGGTGGCACTGATGTAACAGGTTCAGGCAGTATCAGTACAGCGGATCAGCTCGTGAGTATTGGTGATATCAGCAGCCTAAATGATGGAACCCTAAGCTTGTCGGTGACTGTCACTGACGATGCGGGTAATGCAGCAGCACCTGTACTAGCTACCGCTACACTCGATATCACTCAACCAACAGTGAGTATTAACAGCGACAAGTCGGCGCTCAAAGCTGGCGAAACGGCAACACTCACGTTTACCTTGAGTGAGTCGTCGAGTGACTTTGCTGAATCGGATGTCACCGTCACTGGCGGCAGTCTTTCTAACTTTGCGGGCAGTGGTAGCAGCTACACGGCTACCTTTACGCCGGAGATAGACAGTACCAGTGCAGCGACGATTAACGTGCCGGCAGATGTCTTTACCGATGCTGCGGGGAATAGCAATACTGCTGCGTCTCAACTGTCTATGAGCGTTGATAGCTTAGTGCCGAGTGTGACTATCTCGAGTGATAAATCGGCGCTGAAAGCGGGTGAAACCGCGACGCTTACCTTTACCTTAAGTGAGTCGTCGAGTGATTTTGCCGAGACGGACATCACAGTCAGTGGCGGTACGTTGTCTGGCTTTTCAGGCAGCGGCATCAGCTACACGGCGACCTTTACACCGGCGGAAGAGAGTACGGCGAGCGGCACCATTGATGTTGCCACAGGCACATTTACCGATGCCTCTGGTAACAGCAACAGCGCAGCAACACCAATCTCTATCAGTGTCGATACTGTGCTTCCAACCGTTAGTATTACTAGCACCAGCGATGCGCTGAAAGCGGGTGAAACGGCAACGCTTACCTTTACCTTGACTGAATCAGCAACTGATTTTGCCGAATCTGATGTGACCGTTGCTGGCGGAACGCTTTCTAACTTTGCGGGCAGTGGCACCAGCTACACGGCCACATTTACACCTGCAGAAGAGAGCACTGAGGATGCAACCATTGATGTTGCCGCAGAGAAGTTTAGCGATGCGGCTGGCAACCTCAATACGGCAGCGACTCAGTTGGTGATCTCAGTGGATACGGCGATCCCGACTGGGCATAGCATCAGCATTGATCAGGAGAGCATTAACAAAACCAACGAACAGGCGATGAGCTTTACCTTCGCAGCAGCTGAAGTGAACGCGATGTTCACTTATAGCGTGAGCGACGGTACCGCGACCATTGACGGCGCTAGTCAAACCATCACCTCTGAAACTATGCAAGTAACGGGCATTGACGTCACAAGTTTGCAAGAGGGGACGTTAACAGTCAGCGTGGTGGTCACCGACGCCGCAGGCAATGCGTCTGATGCAGTGACGGATACCGTCACTAAACGTTACGATGTCGCGCCAACGGTGGTTGATGACAGCTTCTCTACTGAGGAAGATACGGCGAAACAATTTGATCTATTAGCCAACGATTCCGACATTAATGATGACATGGTCGCTTCTTCTGCAACGGTGAAAACGCAACCAAGTAAAGGTCAGGTGTCGATCAGCAACGGCGTTGTTACCTATACGCCAAACAGCAATGAGACAGGTACCGACACCTTTACCTATACCGTGAAAGATGCCCTGTTACAGGAGTCTCAAGAAGCGACAGTGACCGTCACTATCAGTGCCATCAATGATGCACCAGTGGCGAAAGCGTTGACCATCACTACCGACGAAGATACCGCCAGTGCGGCGCTTAGTGTGCGCAGCCAAACGACGGATGTGGAAGATGGCATCCCAACGGGTGATTTGGCATTGGTGAGCTTGCCTCAAAAAGGACAAGTGACCATTGATCAAACCGCAGGCACTTTTGTCTACACGCCGAATGCGAATGAAAATGGCAGTGACAGCTTTACTTACACTATCGCCGATAGTGAAGGCAGCGTTTCGCTTGCGGCAACAGTCAGCGTTAATATCGGTTCTGTCAATGACGCACCTGTGGCGGCGGCAGACACACTTACCTTTGATGAAGATGTCACCTCGACACTCGATGTTTTAAGTAACGACAGTGATATCGAAGATGGGTCATTCACCGCGAGCAGTATTACCTTGCTAGATCTTGGTCAAGGCGAGGGGATATATAGTTTCGCTACGGTGAGTGTCAACGCCGATGGCACCTTGAAGATTGTACCAACAGCGAACGTGAATGGTCAGCATAGCTTTACCTACACGCTGACCGACAGTAGCCAGGCGGTCTCAGCGTCGGCAACCGTCACGCTCAATATTACGCCGGTCAATGATGCCCCCGTAGCTGTTGATAACAGTGCGCAGCTACTGGAAGAAGGCTCGTTTGAAGTCAACGTATTGGGTAACGATAGCGATGTCGATACGGGAGACCGTTTTGATCTCACCAGCGTCAACGTGGTCGATAAGCCAGCTCATGGTAGTGTCAGCGTGACGGCGTCAGGAGCGATTGTCTACCGCCCTGAAGAAAACTACTTTGGCGAAGACAGCTTCACCTACACAGTAGCAGACGTAGCAGGTGCGGTTTCTAACGTTGCGACAGTGACCATGACGGTCACACCCGTTAACGATGCACCAATGGCACAAGCACAGTCACAAACACTGGATGAAGATAAGAGTTTGGTGATCACGCTGGTCGGTTCAGACATTGATAACGATGATGACACTCTGCAGTACGTTATCACTGAGCAAGTTAGCCATGGTGTGCTAGAACAGTTGACCAACAACAGTTGGCGTTACACACCAGAAGCGAACTTCAATGGCTCCGACTCCTTCTTGTTCAAGGTCAACGACGGTGATCTGGACTCTACGGAAGTGCGTGTCGATCTGACCGTCAATGCGGTCAACGATATACCCACTGCGACCGATGTCAGCGCGACGGGAGAGGAAGAAACACCGCTGACCATCACCTTAAATGGTAGCGATGTAGAAGGGTCATCGCTGAGCTATCAAGTCGCCACCGCGCCAGTTAACGGTAGCGTGACCATCACCGGTAACCAAGCGGTCTATACGGGTAACAGCAACTTCTTTGGTCAGGACAGTTTCACTTACAGCGTCAGTGACGGTGAACTCACCTCTGAAGCGGCGTTGGTAACCATTACGGTCAATAACGTTAATGACGCACCTGTGATTAGCGGTAGCCCAGCGACGCAAGTGGATGAAGATAGTGCGTATCAGTTTGTGCCTCAGGCATCGGATAATGACCCTGCGGATACACTGACCTATTCGATTGCTAACAAACCATCTTGGGCGACATTTGACACGGCCACAGGAGCACTCTCTGGCACGCCAAGTAACAGTGATGTGGGTACGAATACGGGTATTGTGATCAGCGTATCCGATGGTAGCGTTTCGGCCTCCTTGCCAGCGTTTGCGATTACCGTGAATAACGTTAACGATGCACCGGTTATCTCCGGTTCACCAGCAACGCAAGTGAATGAAGACAGCGCTTATCTGTTCACACCGCAAGTATCGGATGTCGACAGCCAAGCCTTCACCTTCAGTATTGCCAACAAACCTGCTTGGGCGAGCTTTGATGCAGCGACAGGTACGTTAAGTGGTACGCCATCGAATGATGATGTCGGCACCTATACGGGGATTGTTATTACAGTTTCTGATGGCTCAGCGACAGCCACACTCAATACCTTCAGTATTGCGGTGAACAATGTCAACGACACGCCAACCATCAGTGGTACTCCTGCGCTCACAGTCAACCAAGACAGTGCGTACCGCTTTGCGCCGCAGGCAGGGGATGTGGATAGTAGCAGTTTGAGCTTCTCTATTAGCAACAAACCAAGCTGGGCGAGCTTTAACACTGCAACCGGTGTGCTCAGTGGTACGCCAGCCAACGAACATGTTGGTACCACCGAGAATATCGTTATTACGGTATCTGACGGTGAACTCAGCGCGTCTCTCGCAGCGTTTAACCTTACAGTTATTAACGTCAACGATGCGCCAGTGGCGGTCAACGACACCTTTGTCTTCACTGAAAGCAACGATGGTATCTATCTGCTTGATGTGCTGAGCAATGATAGTGATGTTGACCAAGATACGTTGCAACTGGACTGGGTAAGACCAACCTCAGGAACCGCGACGACGGTCGGCAGCCAAATCCAGCTTGTGACGACTGCGATTGGTACCGTGACGGTGCAGTACGGTGTGAAAGATGGTAACGGAGGTAAAGCAACCGCGAAAGCGACAGTGACCATTAACAGCGCGAAATTGGATGCGCCAACCATTACCGCGCCAGCCGATGTGGAAGTGAATGCGACCTCACTCTTTACCAAAGTGGCGTTGGGGACAGCGATCGCCGAAGACAGCACGGGTAAACCATTACCGGTCTCCTTGGTCGACAACAATACCTTCTTCCGTCCTGGAGCCAATACAGTGTATTGGCGTACCCAAGACTCGCAAGGTAATGTGGCCGAGGCGAGTCAAACCGTGATTGTGCATCCGCTTATTAGCATTTCCAAAGATGCACAAACCACTGAAGGTACCAGCCACTCCGTGTCGGTATACCTCAACGGCCCTGCGCCGAGTTACCCAGTTGTGGTGCCTTACACGGTATCGGGGAGCACGGACAGCAGTGACCATACTCTCGCCTCGGGTGAAGTGGTCATCTCCAGCGGAACAGAAGGCAAGCTTTCGTTTGACATCCTGAATGATGGACAGAGTGAAAGTGCAGAAACCTTAGTGATCGACTTGGACAACACGCTCAACCTCGGCAGTAAACGTCGTTATACCTTGACGATTTTTGAAGAGAACGTGGCACCTAAAGTCTCGGTCAATGTTTCTCAGGCAGGAGAGCAGCGTAGCAAGATTGATAATAGTTCGGATTTGGTCACCATTACCAGCAGTGTGACCGATGCCAACGCGTCTGACACCCACACCTTTGCATGGAGTAGTAGTAACGATGCGCTCAACCAAGCGATTGTAGGCCAGACAAACAGCGACACACTGACTTTCTTGCCACAAACGCTCAGCTCAGCAATTTACACTCTGCAACTGACGGTTACTGACAACGGTACACCACCGCTTTCAGTCACCCACAACGTCTATCTTGAAGTGGTTGAGGCACTGGCAGTGCTTGGCAGTGAAGACAGTGATGGTGACGGCATTCCGGATGACCAAGAAGGCCATGGCGACAGTAATGGTAACGGCATTCCGGATTATCTGGATGCCATCTCCGACTGTAACGTGATTCAGCAAACGGTAACCGAGAACGACAGTTTCCTCATTGAGGGTCAACCAGGCGTTTGTTTGCGTAAAGGTGTCACCATAGTGGAAAACCAGACAGGTGGAGCACGCTTGTTGGATAATGAGCTGACGGTCGACAACGAGGCGGACAACATTGGCGGTATTTTTGACTTTGTGGCGACCAACTTGCCGCAGCCAGGTCAGAGCTATCAATTGGTTATGCCGCAACGTCTGCCTGTTCCGGCGAATGCCGTTTATCGCAAGTTCCGAGCGAGCGTGGGCTGGGTCGATTTTGTTGAAGATGCTGACAACTCGATTGCGTCTACTTCCGGTGAAGCGGGCTACTGTCCACCTCCTGGAGACAGTGCATGGACACCGGGCTTAACTGAAGGCCACTGGTGTGTGCAACTTACCGTTCAAGACGGTGGACCGAACGATGATGACGGCATGGCAAACGGCAGCGTGGTTGACCCAGGTGGTGTTGCCGCTCGCGCCAGCAGCAATGCGCTGCCACAAGCAAGCGACGATACTGCAGTGGTCACGCGCAATGGCAGCGTGGTCATTGATGTGCTGAGTAACGACACGGACGCCGACGGCGACAGCTTGACCTTGTTAGAAGGTGCTTCTGCGGACATCGGCAGTGTCAGCGTGGTAAACAATCAGTTGAGTTACACCACCCAGTCACAGTTTTACGGTGTGGCGACCATTACCTATAGCGTGACCGACGGTAAAGGTGGTACGGGTACAGCCAAAGTAACGGTCAACGTACTTAACAATCAAAATCCACGTGCCGCGGATGATGTGGTTGAAACCAACGACCGCACGCCAGTCACGATTAACGTCCTGTCCAATGACAGTGATGTTGATAATGACGCGTTGACTTTGGTATCAATTAATAACCCCGAGCATGGACAGGCCGTGTTGAACGCCGATCAAACGGTGACCTACACGCCGACCTTGGGCTTTGAAGGTACGGATGTTATCACCTATGTGATTCAAGACAGCCAAGGTCTGCAAGACACTGGCAAGGTGACGGTGACGGTGAAACTAGTGAAAGATGTCGATGTATCAAACAGTTCAGGAGGCCCGTTAGGCGGTATGGCATTAATGTTACTCACTCTCGCTGGCGCGCTGCGCCGCGTTGGCAAAAAAGGTTGGTTGGCGCTGCTGGCTGCGCTGAGTTTCAATTCTCAAGCGGCTTGGTATCTCGATGCGCAGATGGGCGTCAGCCATGCCGATGAGCGCAGCGCTGTCAGCATGGCGGATGTGGTCTCAACCGATGATAACGGCTTCTACCGTTCGGTTGGCTTGGGGTATCAGTTCGATGAAAAGTGGTCAGCGATGCTGCGCTATGTGGATATGGGAGAAGGAAGCGCGACGCTACGTGGCGCGACCACTTCGCCACAGGAGTACCATCAAAGTGTGGCGAGTGTTTCGCCCATTTTGGCCAGTGGTGTTGGCTTAGAAGTGGGCTATCAATTTTGGCAAAGTGACGCTTGGCATGCCAAAGTCAATCTCGGTGGCCTATTTTGGAATGCGGACATTGAAAGTACCTATCAAGGTAGCACCATTAAGACTGACATTGACGGCTTTAATGGCTATTTAGGTGCTGAAGTGGGGTATGCGCTTTCGGAGACATGGGGGCTCGGCTTGCAGGCTTCACGCTATTTTCTGCGAGAAAACGATGTCGATACCATCGCGATACAACTTACATACCGTTGGGCTCAGTAGCAAGATTTAGAGTAAAACGCTACACATCGGAGACCATGCCAACAAAATGGCATGGTTTCTAGAAGGAAAACGTATCGATTAGGGGAGGAACTGGAAAGTTCCTCTTTTTGTTGCTTTGGCGTTAAACAAGGCCTTGTCGGCTTTGGAGATAAAACGTTCTAAATCATTATGTTCTGTAGTTAACTGGTGGTAAAACTGAATGCCGATGGTGACGGTCAAAATATTGGCAACGCTTGAGTTTGGATTAGGAATGGCAAGTTTTTTGACCGATGCCAATAAAGCGTGCGCTTTTTCCACACATTCTTGCTGAGAAATGGCAGGGATAAAAACGAGAAACTCATCGCCGCCATAACGAAAACAGCTACCGCTCTCATGGCTCCATCTTTTTAATGTGTGGCTCACCATTCTTAACGCTTTGTCGCCATTGAGATGGCCAAAGGTATCATTAAGATCTTTAAAACAGTCAATATCGACCATAAACAAGGCAGCACTTTGACCGTTGGCAATCGCTTGAGCCAAAAGCGATGGAAGGTAGATCTCCAGTGCGTAGCGATTGTTTAATTGCGTTAAATGATCTAAACAAGACAGTGTTTCCAGTGACGCTCTTTGCCGTTTAAGTTCCTGAAGTGCGGTTTTGTATTCGGTAATGTTTCTCACCGACCAAAGTACCTTGTCTTCTCCAATGACCGGAATGACAAACGCGCTGAAATATTGCAGCTCACTCGGGCCTGCGACCCCTTTAAAACAAGGCATGTCGTAAGGGTGTAGCTCATACTCAAGCTCTTGCGGCTTCTGCGTCGCAATCACCTGTTTTATCACATCTAAAAACCATCTTGCTTTGTCTTCAGGCAGAACTTCGAACTGATTTAAACCAATCACATAAGATGGATTATGGTGTCGCTTGGTATCCTTGCCGCCCCAAGCTTCAATGTAATATCCGGCTTCACTGATGAGAAAAGTGGGCTCCGGTAGTGATTCAAAAAAGTGATGGATCACTTTTGGGTTATTCACAATAACGCGCGATAAGATGGATTCATCTACCATACTGTGCCCTTACTTCACTTTATGATTTAAATACAGCTATTAAGATATAGCTCAATAACACATTGTAGGGTTAATGGTGACGCTGGTTTTATCAACTTCTCCGATTGTCTCAAGGCTAAGAAGAACGATCTCATCAATTGATAAAATCGTCACATTCGATTTAGTAAATTGAGGAAATTAGACGACACTTAACTTAAGTGCAAAAAACGCTGCAAAGGAGATGGCGATGAAGTCACTAAAAGTTAAAGACTATATGACCTTACAAGCGGTGACCTTTACGGTCGATATGTCATTGAGCGCTGCGCTGAATAAAGTGATGGAAAGCCTGGTGATGGGCGGACCCGTGATCAATGAAAAAGAAGAAGTCATCGGCTTTTTATCTGAACAAGACTTACTCGATAAGTTAGTCAAAGCCAGCTACTACTGCCAAGACGCACATACGGTCGGTGAATGTATGCATGTCGATGTGCTGTCGGTGTCGCCTGAGATGTCGATTATTGAGCTGGCGGAGATGATGAAGGTAGGCAAACCGAAAATGTACCCGGTGGTAGACAAAAACCGCTTGGTTGGTGTGATAACCCGCCGTGATGTGCTTAAAGCGGTCGGAAACAGTCTGACTGATTGTTTCAAGCATCCCGTCTAGGTATATAGACAAGATGCGAGCAGATGGTGTGGCCTCGGATTAGCGAGGCCATTTTATTGCGAGCAGCGAAAAGTCGGCAAAAAAGGGGCTTGACCTTAGAGTGAACTCCAAGGTTTATGCTTAGGTTGTCATCTTAAAAAAGGAATCGACTATGTGCGCAAAACATACTGCTTGTCAGTCACAAAAAATATCGGCTATTCGTCCCGCATCAACTTGCTGCCAGAGCGCTAACCTCGCGGCTGCAAAAATCAGCCCAATCAACTCAGCCACGGCAGATTGCTGCTCCTCTGATGTATGCTCAACCAGTGACCCTGGTGAGGAAAGCGAGCGGCAAAGGCCTCAAACCCCAAGCCTGAACACAGAGCGCCAGCAATGGCTCATCTCAGGAATGGATTGCCCCTCCTGTGCGCAAAAACTCGAGAAAGCACTGCGTACAATGGACGGGGTTATTGAAGCAAAAGTGCTGTTTGCCACGGAAAAACTGGTGGTCGATTTTGATGAGCGCGTTGCTGCCAGCGATATTGAGCACCTAGCGCAAAAAACCGGCTTTCCTCTTAGCCTGCTCAGCGCAATAAAAGTGCGCAATCCCCTCAATGAGTCGGCATCTGGCTGGCGCGCAACATTGAAAAGCAACGCGCATATCTTGACCATTTCCCTTGCCATGATGATAGGCGCCCTGTTTTCAATCATTGATAGCGATGTTAGCCGTTGGATATTTGTACTCACCTGTTTAGCCGGGCTCTATCCTGTCGCGAGAAAAGCGTGGCGCTTGGCCTTATCGGGTACCCCATTTGCGATTGAAACCTTGATGAGTGTGGCCGCTCTAGGTGCACTTTATTTAGGTGAAAGCGTTGAAGCGGCAATGGTACTGCTGCTGTTTTTGATTGGTGAAAAGCTGGAAGCGTATGCATCGTCCCGAGCTCGCAGTGGCGTGCAAGCCTTGATGGCGCTCGTCCCAGAAAACAGCATAAAAATCGTCGATGGTGAACGGGTTTCGGTAGCTGCCAGTGAGTTGTTACCGGGAGATGTGGTGGAAATCGCTCCGGGCGATCGTTTGCCAGCCGATGGTAAATTGATGAGCGTGATCGCCAGTTTTGATGAAAGCGCGTTGACTGGCGAATCCCTTCCTGTCGAACATCAGGCTGGTGCTAAGTTGATGGCAGGCGTTGTTTCGCTAGATAAAGTCGTTCGAGTCGAAGTGACGTCTAAGCAAGGAGAGAATGCGATTGATCGTATTTTGCACCTGATCGAACAAGCCGAATCACGTAAAGCACCGCTGGAGCGTTTTCTCGATAGATTTAGCCGCTGGTACACACCACTGATGATGTTGGTCTCGCTGGCCGTTATCGTCACACCGCCATTGCTCTTTGCCCAGCCTTGGGAAACTTGGGTTTATCGCGGTTTAGCCTTGCTGCTGATTGCTTGCCCCTGTGCGTTGGTGATCTCTACGCCAGCGGCGATTACATCCGGGCTAGCCGCCGCCGCTAAACGAGGTGCCCTGATAAAAGGGGGGGCCGCGCTGGAGTTACTTGGTAAAGTGGACACCATCGCGTTTGATAAAACTGGCACCTTAACTCGTGGCAAGCCGCAGGTGACTGACATTGTTGCTGTCGATATCAGTGAAGAGAAACTCCTCACCATGACCAGTGCGATAGAGGTCGGCTCAAATCACCCGTTGGCAACGGCTTTAGTTGCCAAAGCTAAGGAAGCTGGAGTGACGATTCCTCACGCCCAAGACAAAACGGCGCAGATTGGCGTGGGCGTTTCGGGGTTGGTAGAGGGGCAGTTAGTGGAAGTGATTGCCTCAGCGAAAGCCAATTTTCCGCTTCCGGACGCGCTCGAAAAAGCGATGCAGACGTTAGAAGCTGAGGGAAAAACCGTGGCTTTGGTTCGCTATGATCAACAAGTTATGGGTCTGATTGCATGGCAAGATACCTTGCGTGATGACGCTCACCAAGCAATTAATGCGTTGAAACGCTTAGGTATTTCCTCGCTGATGCTCACCGGAGACAACCCACGTAGCGCAGCAGCGATCGCTGAGCACATCGGTATCGATTTTCAGGCTAACTTGCTTCCCACAGACAAAGTGCATCACGTTGAGAAGCTGGCGACAAAACAAACGGTGGCAATGGTCGGAGACGGCATCAATGACGCACCGGCGATGAAAGCGGCGAGTATTGGCATTGCGATGGGCGGCGGAACCGATGTAGCGTTAGAGACAGCCGATGCTGCGCTCACGCACAATCGCTTGGTCGAATTACCAGCGATGATCGAACTATCGCGCGCCACGCTAAGTAACATTCGACAAAATGTCACCTTGGCTCTGGGGTTGAAAGCGGTGTTTCTGGTAACGAGTTTGCTCGGCATCACTGGCCTCTGGGTGGCGGTATTGGCAGACAGTGGCGCGACCGCCTTAGTGACGCTTAATGCGTTGAGGCTGCTGCGTTTTCAACCGCAAGAAGAGTGATGGTTGGCGCACGGTAGATGGAGAAGATACCTGCTGATACGTGGCAGGTATCTTTGTCTCAGATTTATGCAAATGGATGATTGATTTGTTGGCTTTTTGTGATGCCAAACGGTTTTTCCTGAAAATACATAATTGTTACATTAGTCAGTTGTGATTTTGATCACTCCATATTTCACTTCGGTTAAGTAAAGTGCATTCTGTACCCCACAATTTCATTTGAGCTTACCTCACAGAGTAAGCCGCAATAAGGAGTGACTTATGTCTCAAGCTGTTTTCCACTTAGGTGTAACCGAAGCCGATCTCAACGGTGCGACTCTGGCCATTATTCCGGGCGATCCAGCGCGCGTACAAAAAATCGCTGAAGAGATGGAAAATCCCGTATTTCTAGCCAGCCATCGTGAGTACACCCTGTACCGAGCGGAGCTAGACGGAAAATCCGTGGTTGTTTGCTCTACGGGTATCGGTGGTCCATCAACTTCTATTGCAGTTGAAGAGTTAGCTCAACTTGGCGTACGTACTTTCCTACGCGTTGGTACGACTGGCGCTATCCAGCCACATGTGAATGTTGGCGACATGATTGTGACCACAGGTTCTGTTCGTCTTGATGGTGCCAGCTTGCACTTCGCGCCAATGGAGTTTCCAGCCGTTGCCGATTTTGAAGTGGCAACGGCAATGAAAGCCGCCGCTGAAGAGAGTGGCGCAACGGTACACACAGGTGTAACCGCATCAAGCGATACTTTCTACCCAGGTCAAGAGCGTTACGACACTTTCACCGGACGCGTAGTACGCCGTTTCCAAGGCTCAATGAAAGAGTGGCAAGAGATGGGCGTGCTGAACTTTGAAATGGAATCAGCGACTCTATTGACCATGTGTGCGAGCTCAGGCTTACGTGCGGGCTGTGTTGCGGGCGTGATTATCAACCGCACTCAGAAAGAGATCCCAGATCACGCAACGCTGAAAGAAACTGAAGCGCGTTCAATCAAAGTGGTTGTGGAATCGGCGCGTAAGATGCTGTAATCCCGCTTTTTACTCGATTGCAGAATAGTAAAACCCGGAGTTTTGGCTCCGGGTTTTCTTTTTCCACAGAAAAAATTAAATACCGTCGCTGCCACCGGCTTGGGCAAACCAGTTGGTGAGATGCAGTTTCAGATCGCGCAGTTCATCTGGCCCAATCAGAGCTAAGCCAAGATCTTCTGCTCGAGTGATGTCGTTGTGGCGCAGTGGTCGAAAGCTCACTAACATCGCACGTGCTTGCAACCCGCCCAGCAGATCGCGCAACGATTCCAACTTGTAGAGCGTATCGTCACCATCATCACGCATGCCTTTGGTTTTGCACTCAATAATGTGCAATTTATTGTTCACCACCGAGGCTACGTCTAGTTCATTGCGTACTTCACGCTCCCCAAGCTGTCGGTAAACCTGTACGTTCAGCGAATGGTCTTGAATGGTCGGCATGTCATCTTGGATTTGCTTGACTGTGCTGTGGACTAACGTTTCCAGCCATTCACCGTTGGAAAAACGGCGCGCGTCTTCATTGGCAAAGGTGAGTACCCCATTTTCGTAGGTGGCGATATTGGCCTCAACCAAATCTGCCAGCAGCATATTCAGTTCGCGGTAGCCTTGCTGCTTGTCGGAAAGCTCGACATCAAGCCGCTGCTCTTTGCGACAAGTGGTGGCTAAGTAGTTGAGCGTTGCCAACCCAGGGCCAAGCTCCAGAGCATTGCTCGCCCAGCGTTCACCAAGCTGGTAGAGCTGCTGATCCAGTTGGGGTGGCAACTCCACCTCGTTAAACTCACCGCGTGCGCCAAAAATGGTGAGGTAATCTGAAATGGTGATACGGTCCTGAACTTGGGCCTCTTCTCTACCGTCAGGGTAGAGCCAGCAAAGTTTGTCGCTGTTGGGCTCCACGACAAAAATCGGCCAATGGTAGGTGCGAAACACTTCATACACCGAAAGCAAACGATGTCGCAGACCACAACTGGCGTTCAATTTCACATCTTCGCCACGGCGTTTGAGATCCTCGGCCAGCGATTGGATAGACTGCTTGATGAGGGACGTATCGACCACTGAGGGAATTTCAAAAAACTCGGTCGTGATGCTGCGTTGGGCGAGGACGGAATGAAGCCTTTGGTACATGTCGTGCTGAGATTCGTCACCGATGAAAATGATGTGTGTACTGACGGTGCGATGATCGAGTAGGGGAGTGACCAAGCGTACCGGATCCTGGTCGATAATACCGACGTGAACAGCCATAGAGTTTCCTTTTTATATGGGCTGCACAGAATGAAAGAGAAAAGGAATTGGCAAGCCCTTGATCTCCATATGTAGACAAGGCTTATAAAAAACAAGGGCAACGCTGTGAAAAGTTGCCCTTATCGGATTGGAAACGGCTTTGGTGCGATGCGCTTAGATAAGACGCCTTATAGCTTAAAGCGATGCACCAGTTCAGTTTGCTGGTGAGCCAGATTCGACAAACTTTCGCTGGTTTGCGCAATGGTTGCCATCGCATGGTAGCTGCGATCAGCGATGCTGTTGATGTCCTCAAGGCTGCGCGCGATGTCTGCAGAAGTTTCGCTCTGCTCTGCGGCTGCGTGGGAAATATGCGTGCTCATCTGGCTGATTTCGATGATAAGTGCTTGGATCTCTTCCATTGAACTGTTGGCTTTGGAGGCTTGATCAACCGACATTTCCATATCGTTCATACAACTTTGAATCACTTGACTGGCAGATTGCGAGCTGGATTGTAAGTTACTGATCATCGCTTCAATCTCAGTGGTGGACTGAGTGGTCTTGGAAGCCAGTACGCGTACTTCATCGGCAACCACGGCAAAACCTCGCCCTTGTTCACCCGCGCGCGCAGCTTCGATAGCGGCGTTGAGTGCCAGTAGGTTAGTTTGCTCTGCAATGTTGCGGATCACATCCAAAATCGACCCAATTTGACCGCTCATGCGCTGTAGCTCAGAGACCGCACTAACCGACTCATTGAGGCGCATCTCAAGCTGATTGATGGTTGAGATATTGCTACTCATGATGCTACGGCCAGAATCTGACGCGGTTTCGACTTTCTGTACCATCTCCAAAGAGCTTTGCGCATTCTGTGCTACCTCTTGGACTGAATGAGACATTTCAGTCATTGCCGTGGCAACGCTGGCGGTTTGGCCACGTTGCGCATTGAGCTGAGTTTGCGCCTCAGAAGAGGTCCTCTCGTTGTTGGCCGCGGTGTCGGTAAGATTTTCCGCTGCGTCATTAAGCTTGACTAGGATGTTGTGCAAGCTATCGGCGAGGGTATTGATATGGCCACTCACACGGCTAAACTCGTTGTTGTAGCGGATCTCGATTCGCTGTGTCATGTCGCCATTCGCCAGCCCCTCCAGCGTTGCCAGAATGCGTGTGAGCGGTTCGCGTACACTGTGCGCGATATGATAACCCACCGCAGCGGCAAAAATGGTGACCGCAATACCGATGACGATCGCCTTGAGTAAGCCTTGGTCGTAAACTTCCCCCGCTTCTACTAGAGATTGATTCAAATTGTCGGTGGCGGTGGTGGTGAAGGTTTCTAGCGTGGTCATGGCATTATCAACTTTGACCGCTAGGTTGGCGATGTTGTTGTACAGCGCCGTTCTTGCGCGCAGGTAACTGGCATGTTGGTCAAGCACCCCGCCTTTTTGCCCGACGTCTTGGGTAAACTGTTCTACCGATTGGTTAAACACCTCTTTCAAAGAAGGTAACTGAGTGACCAAACCCCGGTAAGCGTAGTTTAAGTGAGTAACCGCTTTCTTGTTCTTGGTAACTGCTTTTTCCACAAACTCAAGGTCTGAGCTTGCTAACGCATCCGAGGTAATCACTTCGGCGTCTTTCAACTTGATGAAATAGCTCTTAGCCATCACTTTGACGGAAATACTGGTTTGATCATCAACATACTCTTTCATGCCAACGGTCAATTCGGTATGCAGTTTTTGGAAACGACGAGAAGATTTCTGCACTTCAGCTTGGGCAGTGAACATCGCTTCGTAGTTGTTCATCGCTTCATTAGCTTCTGCAAAATAGCTCTGTTCAGTTTCACGAAGCTGATCAAGTGGCTCGGCAAGAGCAGGATAAATACGGCTGGCTTGTTCAAGCTCGGCCAATGTTTTGCCAAACTCTTGTTGTGATTGGCCGAACTCTTGGCGCATCTGTGCCATCCGAGCTTGATCTTGTGTGGTCAGAAAATCTTTGAAGGATTTATCTGCCGACAGAAGCTGGACGCTGGTCTGGTTAGACAGTGAAACTAAAGGTAGAGAGGTGCTTGATACCGTCTCAAAGTTAGAATGAATTTGATTCATGCCGTTGGTCATGATGGTCACTGTGACTACAAACAGCACAATGATCAACGCGAAACCGGCATACATCCTTTTAATGACTGAGCCTTGCATAGGTGAAGCCCTCTCCCAGATAGAAATAAAAAGTGCAAAAAGACGTAAAACGTCTCAAAAAATTAACAAAATTATCATCATTGTAGGCAGTTTGAATGGAGCATTTTATGACGAGGGCGACAAAAAAAGCTTTATAGGTTGACGTACTGTTGATAATGTTAAGTGAACACTGTTTTTTATTGTGATGGCGCATGCCTTGACGCATACTAACCGGGCTACACACCACTTAATGGAGTACCTATGGCCGAAGAAACCATCTTTAGCAAAATTATTCGTAAGGAAATACCCGCTGATGTACTTTACCAGGATGATCTCGTCACCGCGTTTCGTGACATCAATCCTCGAGCGCCAAGCCACATTTTGATCATTCCGAACAAGCTTATTCCAACCGTGAATGACGTTGAAGCCGATGACGAAGCCATGATGGGACGTATGTTCACTGTTGCCAGAAAGCTCGCCAAAGAAGAGGGCATTGCCGAAGATGGCTATCGCATAATTGTCAACTGCAATGCGCATGGTGGCCAAGAAGTCTATCATATTCATATGCATTTGGTGGGCGGACGTCCACTTGGTCCCTTGTTGCTCGGATAAATGGTGACTCGGATAGGTTAAGGGGCCAGCGAGCGCTCGCTGGCCAAACGTCTTTTATATCTCTATTGGAGCCGAGTTTTGACGCGAAAGATAAAGTTTGCCGCATTGCTCAGTGGTGTACTCGCTTTAGCAGGGTGCGCCAATATGTCCGCCGGCAATCTATTTAGTCATTACAGTGAGCAGAATAAGTCCGTCTATCAGGCGGTGCAAAGTGGTCACTACTCACAAGCGCAGCAGATGCGATCAGATCTGGTGGCTGGTGAGATGCTCGACAATATGGAGCGTGGCCGTTTGGCATTTTTAGCCAGTGATTATTCGGCAAGCAAAAGCGCCTTTGAAAAAAGTGATGTGGCCGTGCGGCAATGGCAGGATCAGGCAAAAGTTTCTCTGTCACAAACCGCCACCAGCGTAGGCTCATTGGCCGTGAATGACAATCTGAATAATTACACCCCAGCAGATTATGAACTGGGTTTTTTGCATCTTTATCTTGGCTTGAACTATCTGCAGCAAAATAGTTTAGAAGGGGCCTTGGTCGAAATGCGCAGAGCCAACCAAGTGCAGGAAGCGGCTCGAAAAGCGCGTGAAGACGAGCTTAATGCAGCGCAGCGAGACATGCAGAAAAACGGCATGGCCACCAATTTAGGCAGCGTATTGGCAAACTATCCTGACGCGGGACAAACGTTGCAAGCAGTGCAAAATGGCTATCTGTTTTTCCTCTCAGGGCTGCTTTATGAAGCGTCACGCGATCTCAATGGGGCGTATGTGGACTACCGCCGCGCATTGGCAGTGATGCCAGACAATCGCGAAGTGATTGAGCGAACCATAGCCGTCGCCAAAAAGTTGGCGATGCGCGAAGACCTTCGCCAACTAGAGAAGCGCTACGGTGAGCACGATTTAACACTAGGTAGCGAAGAAGGGCGTATTATCGTCATAGAGGAACAAGGCGTGGTTGAAGCGTTGCAAGGATGGCGCATTGATCTGCCCGTTTACGATTCTCGTGGCGTGGGTGCGCTGTACTCATTGGCGCTACCCTACTATGCCAAACAAAGTCGTGCGTCATTCTCACCGCTGAGATTAAATCAGCAGGCGTTGACGACGCACTCCTTGGCGGATGTGAACCAAATGGCGAGATACGATCTCGGTGAGCGTTTACCGTCGATGGTGATTCGTCAGGCGTTGCGTGTGGTTGCCAAAGATCAACTGCGCAAAGAAGCGGCCAAAGGAGACGATGTGGGTAATCTGCTCTTCAATGTCTGGAATGCGTTAACAGAGCAGCCTGATACTCGCAGTTGGCAGACACTACCTGCGACAATCAACACGGCCAGTGCGGTGGTGAAGGCTGGAAAACAGGTGATGACGTCTACCAATCAAGATTATGTGTTTAACGTGCCAGCAGGGCAAACCACTTTGGTCTGGCTCTCTCGTCAAGGGGACAACCAGACTATCTGGCACAAACAATTAGGGAGATTGTAATGAAAGTTTGGCTCATTCAGGCACTGGTATTATTGGCTTTGGCTGGCTGTGCAGAAAATACCGCAGGCATGCGTGTTGATGGGGAAACACAGCATGTGTTCTTTCATGACAACGTATTGGGTAATCGTCTGTTGATCGACGATATCTCGACGGTACCCGCTGACGATCGAGTTCGTGGTGTGGTGCGTTTGACCAGTAATTACAAAGGCGACCAGTCGATCTTGTACCGTTTTTCTTGGTATGACGCGAATGGTTTGGAAGTGAACAGCAAACCCGGACCTTGGCGTCAAGCGATCGTCAGGGGATTTGAGTCGATTACCCTATCGGAAGTGACGGTTAATCCGAATGGTACTCAATACCGAGTGCAGATTCGTGCAAATAATGATTAAAACTCAAGAGTGTGAGGACTAAAAATGAACAAAGGTGTGGTTGCCCTGTTGGGGCTGGCAGTAGTTTTAGGTGGTTGTTCTAACAAGGTTTCTTATGGAGACGCACAGGCGACTGAAACGACAACGATTGATTTTGGCTCGACCGATCTGCAAACCATCGCGGGGCAGATGATCGATAGTATGATGATGTCAGGCTCAGTGGCCGCGATCACTCGTGATCAGCGTCCGATAGTCTTTGTTGAACGAATCAAAAACAAAACCAGCGAACATATTGATACAGAATCCATCACCGACACCATTTCGACCAAGATGTTGAACTCTGGGAAATTCCGCTTTGTGGATATGGACCGTGTTGAAGCGGTGCGAGAGCAGTTGAACTTCCAAAACAATGACGACTTGGTGAACCAATCAACCGCAATTCAGTTCGGTAAGATGGTGGGTGCGCAATACATGCTGTATGGCAATTTGTCGAGCATCGTCAAAAATGACGGCAGCGACAAAGATGTCTACTACAAAATGACCATGCGCTTGATGGATCTGGAAACGGGCCTGATCGAATGGGCGGATGAAACTGAAATCCGCAAACAGCAGTCTAAACGTTTACTTGGACTGTAAGCGCATGTGAGGCGAAATATGGCGTGGTTTTCTTGGCAGCAAGCCAAACAACTTGATCCCAGTTTGAAGGCGGTAGCGGAGTTTTTTGTACCCGCTCCCGCACAAGTTCAAACGGTGACGGGAGGGTTAACCAATCGTTGTTGGAAAATCCTTGATGCCAATGGAAAAGCGTATGTTTGGAGGCCTGCCAGCAAAGTCTGTCAGGCTTTTTCTATTTCTCGTTACAGCGAATATCAGATTCTGGCGGCAATAGCACCATTAAAAATCGGACCCAAGCCGATTTTGGTCAACGAGCAGGGCTTGTTGGTCGAATGGCTGGAAGGCGTGACCATGCGCGGCGCGGCCTCTATCGATACCTTACTGAAAACCTGCATTAAGATTCACGAATTTGATACGCATGGTTTACCGCTTGCGCCGTTTAGTTACACCGCGAGGGTGGATCACTACTGGATGCAGCTTGACGGTCACTACTTGGGGAGTGAATTTGAGAATTTGTATCAACAATGGCGTATGGCTCCTTCCATTGAGCCTTTGCCCGTCGCCCTTTGTCATTTTGACTTAGGGGACTATAACTTAGTTAAAGGTCCGGATGGGGTGAAAGCGATTGACTGGGAATATGCCGCTTTGGCTGATCCTAGGTTGGATGTCGCGTTGGTGATTCAAGTTGCCGGGGAAAACGTGTTTGAGTCGGTATGTCGTTACTGCCAGTTGAGAGAGATAGACGACATCGATTTGTGGCTTGATGGTGTGAAAGCGTGGCAGCCGCGTTTAACCATGATGGCGATGCTGTGGTACCTACTTGCCGACAAGCTTTGGGGTGGTGAAGAATATTTGCTCAGTGCCAAGCAAATGCTGCATACATTATGTCACGAGGATCACTGTTTACAGCCTCAACCCGGTTTACCACTTTAAACCCCTGCTAATCGTGGTAGATTTATGGCGATACCCAAGCTTAAAGTGAGAGGGAACTATGATTATCTATCTTCATGGCTATGATTCAACCAGCCCTGGAAATCACGAAAAAGTGTTGCAATTGCAGTTTATTGACCCCGATGTACGTTTTGTTAATTACAGTACCTTACATCCGAAGCATGATATGCAGCATTTATTAAAAGAAGTGCATAAAGCCATTGAACAGTCTGAGGATCCCGAGCCGATTATTTGTGGTGTCGGTCTGGGTGGCTACTGGTCCGAACGCATTGGCTTTTTGTGTGGCATCAAACAGGTGATTTTCAATCCGAATCTTCACCCGGAAAACAACATGCAAGGGCGTATTGATCGCCCTGAAGAGTACGAAGATATTGCAACAAAATGTGTCGAAAAGTTCCGCATGAAAAATCAAGGTCGTTGTTTAGTGATCCTGTCGCGCAACGACGAAGTGCATGACAACAATCTAACGGCAGAAGCGTTGCAAGACTACTACTCCATCATTTGGGACGAGAAAGAGAGTCACAAATTCAAAAAGATTTCTCAGCATCTGCAAGCGATGAAAGCATTTAAAGAAGCGCTATAGCGACCTCGTGTACCATCACAATGGATATTCTTGCAATAGAATATCAAACACCATCAGCCCCTTTTGGGGCTGAGCTTTTATAAGTGCAACTCATTTGATGATTGTTGAAAGATAATCGACCACTAAGCGGTCTCATCCTATTGTCTCTGCTCCTTTTTTAGCGTTACACGCCGAAGGATTATTCTGGTGTTAGCGCTCACAACAATGGATTTTTGTTGCGGTAAGGGGCTAGCGCTATATAATGTCACGCTATAAAATAATTTGATAAATATCAAAAAAAATTGAGAGCGAGAGTTTAACTTGCCCGATATGTGTGCTGTTTCAAATATTGTGCTGCACTTTGATTCTTAACGTAACAGAACGCCCTTTGATAACCCGTGACCCAGTGTCACACATAACAAGATTTATCCGTTGGATGCGCTTCGCTGAAATCATTAATCGGCTGAACGCGGTCGGGCGGACCCCATTTTTTATTTTGTAGAGGATTATCACTGTGACACGAATTATCGTTGTTGGCGGCGGTGCTGGCGGCCTTGAACTGGCCACTAAACTGGGCCGCACATTGGGTCGTAAAAAACGCGCCCAAATTACCCTAGTCGATCGTAAATCAAGCCATTTATGGAAACCCTTGTTGCACGAAGTGGCAACGGGATCGCTGGATGAAGGCGTGGATGCGCTCAGTTACCGTGCGCACGCGAAAAACCACAGCTTCGATTTTCAGCTAGGCAGCCTGTGTGGCATCGATCGTCAACGCAAAGTGATTACACTGAGTGAGCTGACCGATGAACATGGTGAGCTGCTACTGCCAGGTCGCGAACTGGAGTACGACATTCTTGTGCTGGCAATCGGTTCAACGTCTAACGATTTCAATACTCCTGGGGTAAAAGAGCACTGTATCTTCCTCGACAGCCCGGAGCAGGCACACCGTTTTCGCACGGAAATGAACAACCAGTTCCTCAAACTGCACGCGAAAAATGGTCAGGGAACTGTCGATATCGCGATTGTGGGTGCCGGCGCAACCGGTGTTGAACTCTCCGCAGAGCTGCATAATGCGCTTAAAGAGCTGCGCACTTACGGATTTGGTGACCTAGATTCGAGTAAGCTCAATGTCAACTTAGTGGAAGCGGGTGAGCGCATTTTGCCTGCGTTGCCGCCACGCATCTCTTCGGCTGCGCATCATGAACTGGTGAAGCTTGGCGTGAATGTTCGCACTGCGACTATGGTGACCAAAGCTGAAGCCGATGGCTTAACTACCAAAGATGGCGAGAAGATCTCAGCGCAAATCATGGTTTGGGCGGCCGGAATTAAAGCCCCTGATTTCATGAAAGAGATTGCGGGTTTGGAAACTAACCGTATCAATCAGCTGGTGGTGAAGAACACATTACAAACCACTCGCGATGACGACATTTTTGTTATCGGTGATTTGGCGCAATGCACGCAGCATGATGGCAAATTTGTACCGCCTCGCGCTCAAGCCGCGCACCAAATGGCGAGTCACGCGTTTAGCAACATCGTTGCCAAACTCAACGGACGTGAGTTGAAGGACTATGTGTACAAAGATCATGGTTCGCTGGTTTCATTGAGCCGTTTCTCGACGGTAGGTAGCCTGATGGGTAACCTCACCAAAGGCTCAATGATGGTGGAAGGGCGCATTGCGCGCGTGGTGTATATTTCGCTTTATCGCATGCACCAAATGGCGCTGCATGGTGTGTTCAAAACCGGTCTGATGATGCTAGTGGGGCGGATCAACCGCGTGCTTCGTCCAAACCTCAAGCTGCACTAATTCATCGCATGAACGTAAAGCCGGAGCATTTTCGCTCCGGTTTTTTTCGGCAGTACACTAAGGTACAGCAAAGCTCTCTGGTGCACTTAATCAGCTCAGACATATTGCTCGTCTAGAGATCTCTAGTCAGGTTTTCGTCCAGTAGAAGGTATATCCCCAAAAACGTTCCGTATTTGTCAGCGGCCTGCTTGGTTATAATGCGTGCCCAATTTCCCTGTGTCGTCATTAAAAGGTCATACCATGAGTCAATATGTTGTCTGTGCGCTCTACAAGTTTGTTGAGCTCAACCATTACCAAGAGCTAAGAGCGCCGCTGCTGGCACTGATGGAAGAGAACCACATTCGCGGCACATTACTGCTGGCGCAAGAAGGCATTAACGGCACAGTCGCTTCTTCGCGCCAAGGGATTGATGCGCTGTTGGCGTGGCTAGACAGCGAGCCAAGTTTAAAAGGTACGGTGTATAAAGAGTCTTTTGCCTCTGAGCAGCCGTTTAACCGCACTAAGGTCAAACTCAAGAAAGAGATTGTGACCATGGGCGTTGAAGGCATCGATCCGCGTCATGTGGTAGGCACTTACGTCAAACCGCAAGATTGGAACCAGCTCATCTCCGATCCGGAAGTATTGGTGGTGGATACGCGCAATGATTACGAAGTACAGCTCGGTACGTTTAAAAACGCGCTCAACCCGAAAACCGAGACGTTCCGCGAGTTTCCACACTATGTGAAGGAAAACCTTGATCCGCAAAAGCATAAGAAAGTTGCCATGTTCTGTACTGGCGGGATCCGCTGCGAAAAATCCACGGCCTATTTGAAAGAGCAAGGGTTTGACGAGGTGTATCACCTTGAAGGCGGCATCTTGAAATACCTTGAAGAAGTGCCGCAAGAGCAAAGCCTGTGGCAAGGCGATTGCTATGTGTTTGACGGACGAGTAGCGGTCGGACATGGCTTGTCTGAGAGTGACTATCAAGTCTGTAATGCTTGTCGTCTACCGATTACCGAGGACGACAAACAGAGCGAGCAGTATGAACAAGGGGTCAGTTGTCCGCGCTGTTTTGGGACGCACACAGAAGAGCAATTAGCGCGTTTTCGTGAGCGTGAGAAGCAAGTTCAATTGGCGAAACTGCGCGGTGAATGCCACATTGGTGAAGAGAGCGCACAGGTGATTGAAGCTCGTCGAGCGGAAAAACTGGCGCGCAAAGCCGCGCAGCGTAACCAGAAAGGCTAACCCTGTGGGCAATAAAAAGGCTGATTTAGCCAATAAACGCTAACCAACACAAAGGAGCGCCATGGTGCTCCTTTGTGTTATTTCACATTAAATGACGGCGATAAACGACTAGATCAGATCACTGGGAATTAACGAATAGACCACACCGTCTCTTGGTTCGCCGTGAAAAAGGAAACGATGGCGAGCGATCGATTCTCGTTTGGCATGACAGCGTTCAATCAGTTTTTGACTGGCAAGGTTTGCAGGATCGCAGACAATTTCAATACGGCTCACCTGCAACTTGGCAAAGCAGAACTCGACTAAAGCGGTGATCGCCTCTCTCGCGTTTCCTTGACGCTGATACTTATCCGCAATCCAATAACCAATGCTGACCATATTATAGGTGTGATAAAGCTCATTAATCGCCACCATTCCGAGTAATTGCCCATTCTCGCGATGAAAAATGCCAAAGCCGTACCCATCGGCTTTTACCCAGTTTAGGCGGGTGGTCAGCAAGAACTGCTGCGCCTCTGTGAGAGTGAAATCGGCATGGCACCAATCGACCCATTGATGTAGCGATGGCGAAGTGCGAATGAGCTTTGCCAAAGGTTCGGCTTCATTGGCGTTGATGAGGCGCAGGCAAAGGTGTGACGTAATGATTTGAAAATCTGGGCTCATGTTGACCTCTTTCAACGTTCGTTGATTTCGCTCCCCAGAACAGGCAAAAGTCTTGTTGTGGCGTTTGGGAGAATAAACAAAAGCCCTCGTTTGAGGGCTTTGAATAGACGTAAATCGGTTTTACTCCACGCGGCGAACTTGAATCACGATGCCCAGTAACGGATGGTCTAGGTAGTGGGTTTCACCACTGCGCATACGGCGTTTTTGATCCATGCGGTAGCTTTTGAGGAACTGTTCTACTTGTACCGTGGGAGAGACTTGCGCCAAGTTCCCTAGTTGTACATTGCCATCCACTTGGCCAAGCTGTTCGATGTTTTCATCCAGTGGGCTGGATTCCAGCTTCACTTCACGTACGCTAGGCGCTTTGAGATCTAAGGTGCTTTCAACGAACAGATAGTGCTGCACATAAACTTGCAAAGTACCGTCAAGTTCGTACAACGGGTTGTCGATACGCACTTCGGTAATGCCATCGGCAACGACCTGCTCTGGCTCGGCCTGCTTTTCACTGCCGTCAGGATTAAACTGCGCAGAGTAATCCTTACCACCTAAAATGCGAAAAATGGGCGCCGAGTTTCTGCCTTTGTCATCTTGTCGCCAAGCCGTGTGCAGCAACACGGTGAATCCTGCATGTCTGTCGAGCGTCTCTTTTTGCGAACGCAATTGGTACTGCTCATAAGGCAACATCTGTACGCCCTTAGCTTCACGATAAGCGGCGTCCTGAAACTCATGTGCTTGCGCTTTATTGATCTCCGGCAGTTGGTTTGGCCAGGATTCATTAGTCTGCTGGGCATCGAGGTTACGTTTGAAAATGATAACCTCGATATCAAATTGTCTCTGCGCCCATGAAGGGAGTGACACACAAAGAAGGAGCAGAGGGATCAAGAATCTCATCGGATAACTAGCTCACTGGTAATAAATTCTGATTAAACTCGTTCAGTAAATCGCGAATAAACTGAACACGTTGGCGTCGGTCGGTCAATGGTACGCTAAACTTGAACTTAGTTGGACCTTCCATTGCAAATTTTTTCGGCTGCGACTGCAATAGTCTGACCAAATACGCGGGGTTTATGTCAGCGTTGGGATAAAATTCGATAAACCCGCCTTTATCATGCGCTTCGATCTTTTTCACTTTGATGTTGGCGGCAAGAATCTTTAACTCGGCGATGGCCAACAGATTCTTCGCCGCGTCGGGCAGCAAACCAAAACGGTCGATCAATTCCACTTTGAGCTCGTTGAGTTCCTCTTCGCCTACCACGCTAGCAATGCGTTTATACATCGACAAACGACTGTTGACGTCGGGGATGTAATCATCCGGGAGCAGGGCGGGTATGCGGATCTCGACTTCGGTTTGCTCACGTAAAAGCTCATCCAGTGACGGTTCTTTGCCTTCTTTCAAGGCTTGAACCGCTTGCTCAAGCATCTCCATGTAAAGTGAGAAACCGACCGATTGGATCTGACCGCTCTGTTCTTCGCCGAGAAGCTCACCTGCGCCGCGGATTTCAAGATCGTGGGTAGCCAGTGTAAAACCCGCACCTAAATCTTCCAGTGAGGCAATCGCATCAAGACGTTTGATCGCATCTTTGGTCATGGATTTGGGATGCGGTGTGAGCAAGTAAGCGTAAGCTTGGTGGTGCGAGCGACCCACACGGCCACGTAGCTGATGCAGTTGGGCGAGGCCAAGATTGTCAGCGCGATCCATGATAATGGTGTTGGCGGTGGGGACGTCGATACCCGTTTCGATGATGGTGGTACACACCAGCAAATTAAAACGTTGATGGTAGAAATCGTTCATCACGCGCTCAAGTTCACGTTCACGCATCTGGCCGTGGGCGACGGTAATTCGCGCCTCTGGCACCAGCTTGGTCAAATCCGCTGCGACTTTCTCGATGGTTTCCACTTGATTGTGCAGGAAGTAAACCTGACCACCGCGCATGATTTCACGCAGGATCGCTTCTCGCACGATCGCATCATCGTGCTCGCGCACAAAGGTTTTGATCGACAGACGACGCGCTGGTGGAGTGGCGATGATGGACAAATCGCGCATGCCGCTCATTGCCATATTGAGTGTGCGCGGGATAGGCGTCGCAGTCAGGGTGAGAATGTCAACATCGGCACGCATCGCTTTGACTTTCTCTTTTTGCCGCACGCCGAAACGGTGCTCTTCATCGACAATCAGCAGGCCAAGATCGCTAAACTTGAGCTCGGACGAAAGCAGTTTGTGCGTGCCGACTAGAATGTCGACTTTGCCACTCGCGACATCCTCAAGGATCTGTTTCTGCTCTTTCGCTGATTTAAAGCGCGACAGCACTTCAACCCGAATCGGAAGATTGGCAAAGCGATCGCGGAAGTTCTCAAAATGCTGCTGGGCAAGCAAGGTCGTTGGAACGAGTACCGCGACTTGTTTGCTGTTGTCGGTGGCGACAAACGCGGCGCGCATGGCCACTTCGGTTTTACCAAAGCCCACATCACCGCACACCAGACGGTCCATCGCTTTGGCTTGGCACATGTCTGATAACACCGCGTTGATTGCCGTCGTTTGATCGTCCGTTTCCTCAAAAGGAAAACCGGATTTAAAACTGGCGTACTGGCCACGATCTAACGCAAATTTATAGCCCGGCTTGAGCTCGCGCTTGGCATAGACATCCAGCAACTCTGCCGCAACATCGCGCACTTTTTCCGCCGCTTTGCGCCGCGCTTTGGTCCAAGCTTCGCCGCCAAGTTTGTGCAGCGGAGCGCTCTCTTCCGCACCGCCAGAGTAACGGCTGATGAGGTTTAGCGACGCCACTGGAACGTACAATTTCGCCTCGTTTTGATACTCCAACATCATGTATTCGGCTTTGATGCCGCCCGCTTCGAGCGTCTCTAAACCGATATAGCGGCCGATACCGTGATCAATGTGCACCACAGGTTGGCCCGGTTTGAGCTCGGCAAGATGACGGATAACGGTATCGCTGTTGACGTTACGCTTATCTTTTTTGCGCCGTTGGATGACGCGATCGCCAAGCAGATCGCTTTCGCAGACAAAAGCAAAGCCGCGCTCGGGGTGAATAAAGCCGCGTTCAGTGGCGCCGATCACCAAAGTAAAGCGGTTTTCCTGTTGCAACGCTTCATCCAAGCTAGCCGACATCGTCGGACGAAGTTTTATCCCTTGCAACAGCTCGGTTAAGGCTTCGCGTCGTCCTTCGGACTCCACGGAAAAGACAATTTTTCCGTTAAAGCTTTCGCTAAATTGGCGCAGTTGTGCCAGCGGCTCTTTGCTGTTTTGTTGCACGGCCAGTTCAGGCAGTGCTTGCAGAGGCAGATTGCAACGGCCAGCTTTCTCTTCAATGGCTGCGACAGAGAGGCACGTTTGAGCGAATGGCTTGATGCGAGCGTAAAGCTCATCCTTCTTTAGCCACAGTTGCGCTGGCGGCAAGAGGGGGCGCAGCGGGTCGACTTTTTTCTGTTCGTAGCGGTAATCGACATCACTGAGAAACTGATCCATCGCCAGATCGATGTCGCCGACCGTGATGAAGTGGGAATCGCTAGCGACGTAGTCAAACAAGGTTTCGGTTTGTTCAAAAAACAGCGGTTGCCAATATTCTATGCCAGCCGGCCAAGTCCCTTTGCTCACTTGCATGTAAACCGATTCTGGTTCACGGCGCGCATCAAACTGGCTACGCCAGCGAATACGGAAATCTTCAATCGCCGCTTCAGTGGTGGGGAACTCGTGAGCGGGTAACAGGCGAATTTCCTGTACGGCGTCGGTAGAGCGCTGATTCTCTGGATCGAAGGTGCGAATAGTGTCGATTTCGTCATCAAAGAAATCTATCCGATAGGGGTCATGACTGCCCATTGGATAGAGGTCCAAAATGGAACCTCGGCTAGCGTACTCTCCCGGGCCAAATACTTGATCGACGTGGCGATAGCCGGAATTGTCTAATTGCAGGCGAAGTTTTTCCAGTGAATAGCGATCACCCACTTTGACCATCAAGGTATGTTGCAGCAGGAAATCGCGCGGTGACTGACGCTGAAGTAAGGTGCTGACGGGAACAATGGTGATGCCGTTGGTTTGCCCCGGCAGTTGGAATAAGGTCGCGATGCGTTCAGAAATAATATCTTGGTGTGGCGAGAAATTGTCGTACGGCAGCGTCTCCCAATCGGGGAACACTGTCACCGACTCACGGTAAAACTGTTCGACTTCTGCTTGCAGTTTCAACGCGCTTTGTGGGTCGGGTACCACTAAAACCGTGTGGCTAGTGGCTGCTTTTGCCAGTTCAGCGATGGAGAGTGCGAGCGATGCGCCCGGTAAGCAGCCAATATGTTTTTTGTCGCCTGCACCGTTTGCGCCGCAGACCGATAAGATAGGTTGGACAGTTTTCATTGTGGGTTATTTTGAATCTCTTTCCAGGGTTCGCTGACGAAGTATTTTTTGCTGCTGATGGAGTGCCGCTTTGATCAAAAGGTCTTGATCAGAATCACGCAGCAACTGGTACTTAATGGTGATTTCGAACTGCTGTTCGTGCGCCTCACAGGCGGTCACTTGCGCGTAACAATAAATCGCCGCCGCTGGGCTCTCGAGAAACAGTTTCACCCGCGCGAGTTGCCCGATTGGTACTGTTTGCGCGCAGAGATAACTTACTTGGCTAGCGCCAAAGCGAGTAGTTTTAAAGCGCAGTTTAGGGTCATCTTGCTGGGAGAGCATGAAACTGAGCAGCAAATTGAGTTTGGAATTTTGCGCATCGAGCAAACCGATCACGCTTTTGAAATCGCTATTTTTCAGCTCATGGCGTGCATGGTCCGCCATTTGATCGAGTTGGCTAAATTCGCTGGCGACGATAAACGGGGTCGGGATTTCTGCCAAAAATGTCTCTTCCGAAGGCAAAGTTGATGACGTAGGCAGCAGCTCGACGTTAACCGCGAGGGTCGAATGGACGGTAAAAAACTCTTGATCTGTCATGCTGTTGTTCCTTATTCGTCATCTTGAATTGGCAAGATGAATCTTCAAGTGATTGATTATCGCTAACTTCGCTTAGTTATCAAGCTCTGTTCTGCATCAATTGGCCCACATCCCAGCTTCACTCATCACTAAATTGGCAAAATTACGGTGAATTCTTCGTGGCTTACTCAATTTTAGCTATATTCGTGCCATCTTTCTGGTTAGAGTAACCAGTTGGATTGATTATCGGTTTTTACAATGTTTTATCCAGTATCGCTATTTGTCGGGCTGAGGTATCTGCGCGGGCGTTCCGGTGACAGATTCAGTCGCTTCGTCTCTTATATGTCGACTGCGGGCATCACCATCGGCGTGATGGCGCTGGTCACGGTACTCTCGGTGATGAACGGTTTTGAAGCGCAGCTTAAAGAGCGCATCCTAGGGGTGTTGCCGCAAGCGGTTGTCTCTTATCAAGACGAAACGCCTTGGCAAGCCAATGCGCCCGAATTTGTCCGTCAGCTTTCACCCTCGCGCACCCCAGTACCGATTGTGCGCGGCGAAGCCGTGATTCAAAGCGCAGCGCAGCTTTCGGTGGGTTATTTGATTGGCATTGATTCAAGCTTTGACGATCCTATCGCCGAACATTTAATCGCAGGCTCCGTCGCGAACTTGCATGCTGGTGAATATCAGGTGTTCCTTGGCCATACGCTGGCAAGAAATCTCAACGTATCAATGGGCGATAAAGTGCGCCTTATGGTGACCAGCGCCAGCCAGTTCACCCCATTGGGGCGCATTCCAAGCCAGCGCAATTTTACCGTTGCAGGCATGTTTAACACCGGTTCGGATATTGATGGCCAGTTGATGGTGACGCACATCAACGATGCCGCCAAACTGCTTCGATTGAGTAAGCAAACCATTTCTGGATGGCGGCTATTTTTTGACGATCCGTTTGAAGTGACGCAAGTGGCTAAGCAAAACCTGCCTGAGGGCTGGCAGTGGAGCGACTGGCGTGAGCAGCGCGGGGAGCTGTTTCAAGCGGTGAAAATGGAAAAGAACATGATGGGCCTGATGCTTGGGCTGATTGTTGGCGTCGCGGCGTTTAACATTATTTCGGCGCTGATCATGGTGGTGATGGAAAAGCAAGCTGAAGTGGCGATTTTGAAGACTCAAGGTATGAGCCAGCGCCACATCATGACGATTTTCATGGTGCAGGGGGCGAGCAGTGGCGTGATTGGCGCGCTGGTGGGCGGTGGCGCGGGTGTCTTACTGTCGTTTAATCTCAATAGCTTACTAAATGCCGCCGGCGTGGCGCTGTTCACCTTCGGTGGCAGCCTGCCTGTCGTGATCCAGCCATGGCAAATCTTCTGGGTGATTTTATTGGCGATACTACTTAGTCTAGTGGCTACTCTCTATCCATCCTACCGCGCATCGTCTGTTAAACCTGCTGAGGCTCTTCGCTATGAATAAGTTGTTAAAGTGTCATCACGTGAGCAAAACCTATCAGGAAGGTGAACTCACTACCGAAGTACTTAAAGGCGTAAGCTTTGAGATGGATAAAAGTGAGTTAGTGGCGATTGTTGGTACCTCTGGGTCAGGTAAAAGTACCTTGCTGCACATCCTCGGCGCTTTGGATGACGCCAGCGAGGGCGAGGTAGAATTTCTTAATTACCGCTTGTGTACCCTCAGCAGTAATAAGCAAGCGAAGCTGCGTAACCAGCATCTCGGTTTTATCTATCAATTCCATCATCTATTGGCGGATTTCTCGGCACTGGAAAATGTGGCGATGCCTTTGTTAATTGCCGGCGTGCCATTGGCTCAAGCTAAGCAAGAAGCGCAGCAACTCTTGGAAAAAGTCGGCCTGAAACATCGCATGGTTCACCGCCCATCAGAACTGTCTGGCGGTGAGCGCCAACGTGTGGCGATTGCGCGCGCTCTAGTCAATAAGCCGGAACTGGTTTTGGCCGACGAGCCGACAGGCAATCTTGACCATAAGACGGCACTGCAAATTTACGATCTGATGCGTGAGTTAAATCGTGAGTCGGGCACCGCGTTTTTGGTGGTGACGCACGACAATGAGTTGGCGGCGAAAATGGATCGGCAGATGACGATGCAAGATGGACTGCTGACTAACTCAACCGAAAGTGAGATGAAGTGATGTTTTCTTCTTTGGCACTGATGATCGGCCGCCGTTTTAGTAAAGCCAAGCAGCGCAATAAAATGGTGTCGTTTATCTCTCTCTCATCCACAATTGGCATTGCCGTTGGTGTAGCGGTGATCATCATCGGTCTATCGGCAATGAATGGCTTTGAGCGTGAGTTGCAGTCACGCGTGTTGTCGGTTATTCCTCACGCAGAGCTCGAAGGCGTGCGTGGCCCGATTGCCGACTGGCGCAAAGTGATCTCACAGGTCACAGCGCACCCCAACGTTTTGGCCGCCGCGCCGTATGTGAAATTCACGGGTTTGGTCGAGCGCGGCGATCAGCTCAAAGCGATCGAAGTGCGTGCGGTAGAGCCAGACTATGAACAAGCGGTGTCCAGCATGGCGCAGTTTATCGATGCCGCCGCGTGGCAGGCATTTACGCCGGGCAAAAATCAAGTGATTTTGGGGCGCGGTGTCGCGAACGAGATCGACGCCAAGGTCGGTGACTATGTCACTCTTTTAATTCCGCAAGTGGGCAATACCAGCAAAGTACAGGCACCAAAGCGGGTTCGCGTACAGGTGGTCGGTTTTCTTACGCTCAATGGTCAAATTGATCACAATGTTGCCTTAGTACCCCTGGCCGACGGTCAGCAATACACGGCGTTAGGTGATGGAGTGACGGGCATCGCACTGCGTACTAATGACGTGCTGAATGCGCAAAGTATCGTGCGTGATGTCGGGCAGAAGATCGACATTTATGTCTATTTACGCAGTTGGAAGCAGAAATTTGGCTTTCTATACCGCGATATTCAACTGGTGCGCACCATTATGTATCTAGTGATGGTACTGGTGATTGGCGTCGCCTGTTTTAATATCGTCTCCACCTTAATGATGTCGGTCAAAGACCGCGCTGCAGAAATTGCCATTTTGCGCACCATGGGCGCCTCAGATCGCTTAGTGAGGCGTATCTTTGTTTGGCAAGGCGTTTTCTCAGGTGTGCTTGGCAGCGTGATAGGCAGTGTTCTCGGGGTGTTGGTGGCGTTAAACCTCACCACCTTAATCAAAGGGCTGGAAAGTTTGCTCGGCCATCAATTTTTATCGGGTGACATCTATTTTGTCGATTTTCTACCGACACAATTGCGCTATGAAGATGTGCTGATTGTTTCAGTTACCGCGATAGTATTGAGTATTCTTGCCACTTGGTATCCCGCACTCAGAGCCGCCAAACTCCAACCTGCTGCGGTGTTGAGTAGCAAATAATATTCTGATCCAGGATGCTAAAACGACAAAAGGACCGCTTGGTCCTTTTGTTTTTAGTGCTTTCATTACATCCGTTTTCATTCACTCAGTGCGATAAATCGAAACTTACGCCACTGCTTGCCAACACTTCAGCATCTTACGTTATCTTGCTTGACGCTTCTGCCAACTTCTCACGACAGAGTAACGCCACAAACCGCGAATACCAAAGTAGCCGACAATCGACGAAACCACGCCGCAGATGGTGCACCCGAGTAAGAATGGAGGGCCAATGGTGCTCATTTGTTCAAGGATGAAGTCCCAAGAAAGCTCGAAATGAAAAGGTTGTGGCGGAACATTCATCACGAAAGCGCCGAGTTTGTAAGCGAAGTAAAACAGCACAGGCATGGTGATCGGATTACTTACCCAAACCAGTGCCACTGAAAGCGGCAAATTGACACCAAGCAAAACCGCTAAACCCGCTGACATAATCATTTGGCTTGGCAAAGGAACAAAAGCCATAAACAGGCCAACAGCAAAAGCACCTGCCGCAGAACGGCGATTTAGGCACCACAAATTGGGGTTGTATAAAACGTTACCAAACACTTTCAATGCTTTTTGACGTTTTATCAGCTCATGGTCTGGCATGAAGCGTTTGATCAGCTTTCTTGGCATAGGACAACATGACTCTCTTAGGTAACAATTGGTTCTTGGCTTCGTTCTCAGCGACCCTTATCTCGGCGAATTATTGGCCGATCATGCCTTCCTGGCGGTGGTTATTGCTAATCGTGATTGCCATCTTATTAATTATGAGACTGAAAAGGTGGCGGAGCTCACTCGGTATTGGCTTGGCGCTTGTGGTTGCGATTTGTTCGGGAAATCTAATCCAGCGGAAAGCGGACACCCTGTTTCAGGCAGGGGGGAATATTATCATAAATGGGCAAGTTGACAGCCCCTTTAAACAAATAAGTCACGGCTATGAAGGTATTATTTATATTACGCACATTAATGGTCAACCTCTGCGATTTTTTGATCGGCCAAGAATTCGCCTGATTGCGCCAATTTTGCTCACTCAGAATGATGTCTTTGCAGGCTGGGTAAACATCAAACCCATTTATGGACTGTTGAACCAAGCTGGATTTGATAGTGAAACGTTCGCTCTCAGCCAACAAGTCTTAGCCAGAGCGACACTCGATCCACAGCATTCGTGGCGGGTTACTTCGGCCTACTCGGTAAGGCTGGCGCTGATTGAAAAAGTCTCCCTGCAATTGGCGGAGGCATCGCACTCAGCTTTGCTGATGGCACTCAGTTTTGGCGTGCGTGACCAGATCGAAGCTGAACAGTGGCAGCAGCTCAAACAGAGCGGATTGATTCATCTTCTTTCGATCTCTGGTCTACATATTGGTATGGCGTTTGGATGTGGCTATTGGCTCGGACATTGGATGCGGGCAGGGCAAAGACCGCTTCTTTTCGTGCCGACCATGCTCGGTTTGGTGTTTGCTTGGGCTTATGCTTGGTTGGCCGGCTTTACCCTACCGACTCAGCGAGCGCTGATTTTTTGTCTCTTGATGGCATCGTTTTCGCTGATGAACTGGCAGATAAGTCGTTGGAGTACCTTACTTTGGGTGCTGGCATGCTGTCTGGTGTTATCGCCTTTTTCCCCGCTATCTTCCAGTTTCTGGCTATCTTTTCTCGCCGTCGGTGCCGTTTTTCTCACCATCAACCGAGGCCATTTTCATGCATCATGGCGAAAAAGAGTAACAAACCTGCTACTCACGCAAGCCTTGTTACTACTCTTTCTCGCGCCAGTGACTGGGCACTTCTTTTCCGGTTTTAGCTTTGCAGCGCTGATATACAACTTAGTGTTTATCCCGTGGTTTACGCTGGCGGTGGTTCCTTTGGTGTTGGCTGGTTTGTTGTTTTCGGCCTTGTCTTTGTCAAGCGTCGCCACGCTCATTTGGCAACTGGCAGATTGGTCTTTACAACCGCTCAGCATGCTATTGCCTTATGCACGTCACGGCTGGTGGCCACTCACCGACGGGCAGATCGCCGTGATTACCCTTTTGGCTCTGCTGATCCTGTACGGACGCCTGTTTACGCCCAGTTTTGCGTTGACTGTATTTGGGATAAGCATTGCGATGACGATAGGTTATCGCCAGCAGGGTGAGGTCCGTATTGATCTATTGGATGTCGGCCATGGTTTGGCGGTATTGATTGAGAAAAATGATCACTTGCTGCTTTATGATACTGGCAAAGGTTGGTTTGACGGCAGTATTGCTCAGCAGGTCATTGAACCGGTGATGCTTAAACGGGGGCATCGCGGCTTGGACGGTTTAATTCTTAGCCACCTAGACAATGACCACGCTGGAGGGAAAGCGTATGTCGAGGCCATGCTATCTCCGAAATGGCGCATGAGCAGTTCGCAGCAAGAGCACTATTTACCCTGTCTTCGCGGTGAGCAGCATGAATGGCAAGGGATGAAGCTTGAAGTACTGTGGCCACCGAAACTGGTTAAACGGGCCTATAACCCTCACTCGTGCGTAATTCGGCTCAGCGATTGGGAAAATCAGTTTTCAATCTTACTCACGGGGGACATTGATGCCGTTGCCGAGTGGATCTTGGCTCGAGAGCCTGAAAAGGTGCGAAGCGATATTATGTTGGTTCCGCATCATGGCAGTTTAACCTCGTCCTCACCCGATTTTGTCGCTGCCGTAACGCCGCAGTTGGCGTTGGCTTCTCTTGCTAAAGGCAACCAGTGGGGCATGCCGAGAAAAGAGGTGTTACGCACTTATCAGCAACACGAGGTACGCTGGTTAGATACCGGAGAAGAAGGGCAGATTACCGTTTTGGTTCACCAAGGTCGTTGGTCAGTAAAAACGCTGCGTAGCAATAGTTTGCAGCCTTGGTATAGGCAGATGCTACGGAACCAAGTAGAATGACCGCTTGATTAAAGAAAAGAATCTCTTATCTATGTCTATTACAGCAGATGAATCAACTTGGCGCACTTTTAAGCGTCTGTGGACTTTTATCCGTCTTTATAAATCTGGATTAGCCGTTGCCGTCGTTGCACTGGTGATTAATGCCGTTTCTGATACCTACATGGTTTCTTTGCTCAAACCGCTTCTTGATGAAGGGTTTGGCAGTGCCGAATCAGACTTCCTTCGTACCTTGCCATTGATTATTTTCGCCATGATGTTCATTCGTGGTGTCAGCAGTTTTATCTCTGCGTATTGCTTGAGTTGGGTCTCTGGGAACGTGGTGATGCAAATCCGTCGCATGGTATTTAACCACTATATGCAAATGCCGGTCTCGTTTTTCGACCGTGAGAAATCGGGTAGTCTGCTGTCACGCATTACTTACGATTCAGAGCAAGTCTCTGCTGCAACCAGTCAGGCCTTGGTGAGCATCGTGCGCGAGGGAGCCAGCATTATTGGCTTGTTAGTACTGATGTTCTACAACAGCTGGCAGCTTTCTCTGGTGTTGATTTTAGTTGCCCCTGTTGTGGCATGGGGGATCGGCGTGGTGTCTAAGCGCTTTCGTAAGATCTCCAAAAATATGCAAACCATTATGGGCGTTGTTACCAGCGCAGCGGAACAGATGCTCAAAGGGCATAAAGTGGTGCTGAGTTATGGTGGTCAGGATGTAGAAAAGCAGCGCTTTGATAAAGTCAGCAACCAAATGCGTCAGCAGAGCATGAAGCTCGTCACGGCGCAAGCGGCCGCTAACCCGATCATTCAGATGATTGCATCGGTTGCCATTGTTGTGGTGCTTTATTTGGCGAGCGTTGACTCAATAAAAGAGCAACTGACGCCCGGGACTTTCACCGTGGTTTTCTCTGCGATGTTTGGTCTCATGCGCCCGTTAAAAGCGCTGACAAGTGTCACTTCGCAGTTCCAACGTGGTATGGCCGCGGCGCAGACGCTGTTTGCGTTGGTGGATATTGAACCGGAGAAAAACCACGGGACTCATACGGTAGAGCGTGCCGAAGGGGTAGTAGCGGTAAAAGATATCTCGTTTACTTATCAAGGCACGGAAAAACCGGCGCTGCAGCACGTCTCTTTTGATATACCGAAAGGCAAAACGGTGGCGTTGGTGGGCCGTTCTGGTTCAGGCAAAAGTACCATAGCGAATCTGTTCACCCGTTTTTACGATGTCGACGAAGGCGCAATCGAGCTGGATGGCGTTGATATTCGTGACTACGAACTGAAAAATTTACGTACTCACTTTGCTCTAGTATCACAAAATGTTCACCTGTTTAACGATACCTTGGCGAACAATATTGCCTATGCCGCGGAAGATAAGTATACCCGCGCGGATATTGAACGTGCGGCTGAATTGGCTCATGCGATGGAGTTTATCTCCAAAATGGAGCATGGGCTAGATACAGTTATCGGTGAAAATGGCGCCAGCTTGTCTGGGGGGCAGCGTCAACGGGTTGCGATCGCTCGGGCATTGCTGCGAGATGCGCCAGTACTGATCCTCGATGAAGCGACTTCTGCTTTGGATACCGAATCGGAAAGGGCAATTCAATCCGCATTAGATGAGTTACAAAAAGACAAAACCGTCTTGGTCATTGCGCACCGTCTGTCAACCATTGAACAAGCAGACCAAATCTTAGTGGTCGATGACGGAACCATTATCGAACGAGGCTCGCACGCTGAGCTGATCGCCAAAGATGGCGCTTATGCCCAGTTGCATAAGATTCAGTTTGGTGACTCCTAGTGGTCGAAAAAATTTGGTTTGAGAACCATCCGATCAAATATCTATTGTGGCCGCTGTTGTGGCCACTCTCTTTGCTGTTTGGTGTTATCAGCCGTTGTAAGAAACAGGCCTATCTGCACGGCAAAAGGGCTGCCTATAGAGCACCCGTGCCAGTCGTCGTCGTGGGCAATATTACGGCTGGCGGCAATGGTAAGACTCCAGTGGTGGTTTGGCTGGTGGAAGCGTTGCAGCAACAGGGTTTCAAACCCGGTGTTGTTTCACGCGGCTATGGCGCCAAAGCGCCAAGCTATCCCTTGCTCGTCGATGAAACGACTTTAACTGCACATTGTGGTGACGAACCCAAGCTGATTTTCCAACGCACTGGTGCTCCTGTGGCGGTTGACCCCAATCGCCCTCAGGCAGTAAAAGCGCTTCTAAGCCAAGAGGTGGATGTCATTATCACCGATGATGGCTTGCAACATTATGCCTTACAGCGTGACGTTGAAATCGTCGTGGTTGATGGGCTCCGACGCTTTGGCTCAAAGCAGTTGATTCCACTTGGCCCACTACGCGAACCCGTTTCACGCCTACTTAGTGTCGATTTTGTCATCACCAATGGTGGCAAGCCCCATCCAGGTGAAATTGGCATGACGTTGGTGCCGGGAAAAGCCATTAACTTGCTTACAGGAGAGCAGGTAGAAGTGCAATCGCTCGCCGCTCTGGTCGCTTTTGCTGGCATTGGTCATCCGCCGCGTTTTTTTGTCACGTTAGAGCAGTTAGGCGCTAAATTGGTGGCTATCCAAGAGTTTGCTGATCACCAAGATTTTGAGCATAAAGCGTTGGATAAACTGGTTATTCAGGGTGAAAACGTCATAATGACAGAAAAAGATGCGGTCAAGTGCCGCCAATTTGCCCAGAAGAATTGGTGGTATTTACCGGTATCGGCGCAGTTTGATTTGCACAAAGAACAACAGATTTTACAAAGAATAACAGAGGTTATAAGAAAGTATGGATCACCGTCTGCTTGAGATTGTTGCGTGCCCAGTATGCAAAGGAAAATTAACATTCGATAAAGATAATCAGGAGTTGATCTGTAAGCTCGATCGTCTCGCCTACCCAATTAAAGAGGGCATTCCTGTATTACTTGAGCCAGAGGCTCGCAGTATGGCCATGGACGAGGGGCGCTAATGTCATTCACGGTTGTTATTCCTGCTCGTTACCAGTCTAGTCGTCTGCCGGGCAAGCCACTGGCGGATATTGCCGGTAAACCAATGGTTCAGTGGGTTTACGAACAAGCGATCCAAGCAGGTGCGCAAGATGTGATTATTGCGACCGACGATGAGCGTGTTGCTGATGCCGTTGCTGCTTTCGGTGGTAAAGTTTGCATGACGTCACCGAATCATGAATCGGGTACAGAGCGTCTTGCGGAAGTGGTGAAAAGCATGGGGATTGCCGATGATCACATTATTGTGAATGTGCAGGGTGACGAGCCGCTGATTCCACCAGCGATCATTCGTCAAGTGGCGGATAATTTAGCCGCGAGCACTGCGCCTATGGCGACTCTTGGCGTGGCGATAACCAACGAAGAGGAAGTGTTCAATCCCAATGCGGTGAAGGTCGTAACAGACAAAGAAGGCTATGCGCTTTATTTTAGTCGCGCAACCATTCCTTGGGATCGCGATGCGTATGCGCGCGGTGAAAAACTGTCGCCTCAAGCATTGATGCGTCACATTGGCATCTACGCTTACCGCGCAGGTTTTATCAATACCTACGTTAACTGGCAACCAAGTTCATTGGAAAAGATCGAGTGCCTTGAGCAACTTCGCGTGCTCTGGTACGGCGAAAAAATTCATGTTGCACTGGCAAAAGAAGCGCCACCTGCGGGCGTGGATACCCCCGCGGATCTTGAACTTGTAAGGCATATTGTTAGCCAAGCAAACAAGTAAAATCAAAAAAGCCTAATGTGCATTACGTTAGGCTTTTTGTTATGGTCGTCGCTCTTTTGGCTATGCTAAGTGGAAAGGAAACAGGAAGTGTCGCAACAAGTAGAGCATTTGCATGCACCCACTTAGAATCAAACGCCCATCTCGTCATGCTTTGGTCATCGCACTTAGCATGTTTGCTTTACTCAATGTGACGAGCTTTGTGTCAGCTCTCGGCGTCGAAGATCAAATTGACGTATTCACCGAATCGGCTTATTTCTGCATCTTACTTTACATCCGTATCGCACTTTCACCATCGATTTGTGATTACAAACTGATCGTTTGGGGCGTCAATCTGGTTCTCGCTGTCGCGATGTACGATACCTTGACTGAAGTCCGAATTCTGGCTGACTGGAGTCACGATTATGCGTTGCTAGACAACGTAATCGAGCAAGGTGGTATGTTCATCGCGGTTTCCTTGATCGCACTGGGAATTGCCAGGGCCATGCGTGCCAAAGATTATGAGATAGTACGAGATGAACTGACTGGGCTTTACAATCGACGCTATTTGGATAGTTTTAGCGATGAAGATCTCTCCTTGATTTATATCGATCTTAATGGCTTAAAAGAGATTAACGATACTCAAGGCCATGCTAAAGGTGATGAACTGATCGTCCGTTTTGCCAATAAATTGTCGCATGTGGTTGAAGAAGATGAATTTGCTTTTCGGGTGGGAGGCGACGAATTTATTCTTTTGCTCGACCCGCAAAGAGTTGACCAAGTGATGAATCATCTCCAGGCACTGGCTTTCGCGGCAAAAATCGCCTTCTCTTTTGGTATTTCGTACGTAAATGAAGGCAACATTAGTCAGCGAGTTCGTTTAGCCGATGAGCGCATGTATCAAATGAAACGTAACCTTGATTGACAGACACGAGTGACGCTGGGGGAAAATAACACCCGCCCCAACATAGCGGGTGTTAAGTAGATTACTGATCGCACCGTGCCCCTTGTGCCTATTCTTTGGCGGGACACGTGGCCAGAACTTCGCGATGCCCGGACTCTTTTACTTCTTCCAAAATGACTTCAAATCCCCAAATTCGGTATAAGTGTTTTAGCACTTCTTCATAGCTTTTATCCAGCGGGATCCGATTGTGCGGCACATATTGCAGTGTCAGCGAACGGTCACCACGCACATCGACATTGAAGACCTGAATGTTGGGCTCTAGGTTCGACAGATTATACTGTGCGGCCAAGGCTTCTCTGATTTTTCGATATCCGCTATCGTCATGAATCGCATTCACCTCAATAAAGTTTTTACGGTCGTCATCTTGAATAGCAAACAGTTTAAAATCGCGGATGATTTTAGGCGACAAGTATTGGCTGATAAAACTCTCGTCTTTAAAGTTATGCATTGCAAAATGAACGGCGTCTAGCCAGTTGCTGCCAGCGAGTTCCGGGAACCACTCACGGTCTTCATCGGTGGGTTCTTCACAGATACGTTTGATGTCTCTGAACATGGCAAACCCGAGTGCATACGGATTGATTCCACTGAAATATGGGCTGTTATAGGGGGGTTGAGCGACCACACTGGTATGACTGTGCAAAAATTCCAGAATGAATTTATCGGACACTAGCCCCTCGTCGTAAAGATGATTCAAAATCGTGTAGTGCCAGAAAGTTGCCCAGCCTTCGTTCATCACTTGAGTCTGTTTTTGCGGATAAAAGTATTGGCTGATTTTTCTCACGATACGCACGATTTCACGCTGCCACGGCTCAAGCAATGGCGCATGCTTTTCAATAAAGTAGAGGATGTTTTCCTGCGGCTCACTGGGGAATCGAATCTGATTGCGCTCTTCTTTGGCTTTTGCTTTCGGCACAGTGCGCCACAGTTCATTGACCTGTGATTGCAAGTACGCTTCACGTTCTTCTTGGCGGGCTTTCTCTTCGTTGATCGAAATCTTCTCTGGCCGTTTGTAACGATCAACGCCAAAATTCATCAGGGCATGGCAGGAATCGAGCAGTTTTTCCACTTCGGTTTCACCATACTTGATTTCGCACTCAGCAATGTAATTTTTGGCAAAGAGTAAGTAGTCGATGATAGAACTGGCGTCGGTCCAGGTTTGAAATAGATAATTGCCCTTAAAGAAGGAGTTATGCCCATAACAAGCGTGCGCCATGACCAAGGCCTGCATGGTGACGGTGTTCTCTTCCATCAAGTAGGCGATGCAAGGGTTGGAGTTGATCACAATCTCATAGGCTAAGCCCATTTGTCCGTGTTTGTAATTTTGCTCAGTTTGAATAAACTTTTTACCAAACGACCAGTGGTTGTAGTTTATCGGCATACCGATGCTTGAATAAGCATCCATCATTTGCTCTGAGGTGATCACCTCGATCTGGTTAGGGTAAGTGTCCAGACGATAGTGCTCTGCAACCCGCTTTATCTCTTGATGGTATTTATCCAGCAGTTCGAAAGTCCAGTCAGGGCCATCTGGTAAGGTTTTACGCTTTTGCTTAGTTTTGGTTGTCATGCGCAGTCCTCCTATGCAGTCTCTTTCTGGAACAGCTCTCTAAATACCGGGAAGATATCTTCTACTGAGCGGATATTCTTCATCGCAAAGTTGTTGAAGCTTTCTTCTAATTTTTCATATTCGTGCCAAAGAGTTTGGTGAGAACGACGTGTAATCTCAATATAAGCGTAGTACTGGCAGTTAGGCAGTAACTTGTTGGTTAACAGTTCACGACAGCGTGGAGAGTCGTCCGCCCAGTTATCGCCGTCTGAAGCTTGTGCCGCGTAAACGTTCCATTCCCCAACGGGATAGCGTTGCTTAACAATGTCATCCATCAACTTGAGAGCACTGGAAACAATGGTCCCTCCAGTCTCCTGAGAGTAGAAAAACTCATGCTCATCCACCTCTTTGGCCTGTGTGTGGTGACGAATAAAGACCACTTCAACATTCTCATAAGTGCGAGTTAAGAACAGATAAAGCAGTACATAAAAGCGCTTTGCGATGTCCTTAGTCGCTTGATCCATTGAGCCTGAAACGTCCATCAGACAGAACATGACGGCCTGGCTCGATGGCACGGGTTTTTTCTCATAATTCTTAAAACGCAGATCAAAGGTGTCAATAAAAGGGACCGCATCGATGCGCTTTCGCAACTCTTCAATTTCTTGTTTAATGCGCATCTCTTCCAGTTTTTGCGCCGGTTCCCTATTTTGGATGCGTTCTAGTTCCTCTTCCAATTCTTGCATTAGGCGCTTTTTGCCAGCGGTCATCGCGGTGCGACGAGCTAAAGACTGTTGCAGAGAACGAACAACAGAGATGTTGGATGGAATGCCAGCAGTTTGAAAACCTGCTCGGTGCTTTTTCCATTCGGTGATTTTATTGACTTGGTTTTTCTTCAGGTTGGGCAGCGCCAGATCTTCAAACAGAATGTCGAGATACTCGTCTTTTGAGATCTGAAAGACGAAATCATCTTGCCCCTCACCGTCCGCGCTTGCGTCGCCTTCACCAGAACCGCCACCGCCTTGCCCACCTTTGGGGCGTTCGATCTTATCGCCAGTGATAAACTGGTCGTTTCCGGGGTGTACACGCTCGCGTAATCCGCCTTTCCCCTGATGAAAAATAGGTTCCTTGATATCTTTGTGCGGAATGGCAACATCTTCACCGGTCTCGGTATTGGTGATCGAGCGGCGATTTACTGCATCCGCAACAGACTCTTTGATTTGCTCTTTGTAGCGTCTCAAGAAGCGCTGTCTGTTGACAGCGCTCTTATTCTTGCCATTGAGCCTCCGGTCGATAAATTGCGCCATGAAATTCCCCTCTTCATGTTCCACAAGACCTAACTCATTTCTCAAGGTTAGGACGATTTACGTACACGCAGGTACCACTCGGAAAGCAGGCGTACTTGTTTCTCGGTGTAGCCTTTTTCCATCATACGAGCTACGAAGTCATCGTGTTTCTTCTGATCGTCAGAAGAGGTTTTCGCGTTGAAAGAGATAACCGGAAGCAGATCTTCTGTGTTGGAGAACATTTTCTTCTCGATGACGGTGCGCAGTTTTTCGTAGCTGGTCCAAACCGGATTTTGCCCATTGTTATTTGCTCGGGCACGCAGCACAAAGTTCACAATCTCATTGCGGAAATCTTTCGGATTGGAAATGCCCGCGGTTTTCTCGATTTTTTCCAACTCGCCATTCAGAGCAGAGCGGTCGAATAACTGGCCAGTTTCCGGATCACGGTACTCTTGATCTTGAATCCAGAAATCGGCGTAGGTGACGTAACGATCAAAGATATTCTGGCCATATTCAGAGTAAGACTCGAGGTAGGCAGTTTGAATTTCTTTGCCAATGAACTCCACGTAGCGCGGTACGAGGTAGCCTTTGAGAAACTCTAGGTAGCGATCAGCCGTATCTTGTGGGAACTGCTCCCGTTCGACTTGCTGCTCAATCACATAGAAGAGATGAACAGGGTTTGCCGCCACTTCGGTATGGTCAAAGTTAAACACACGCGAGAGGATCTTAAAGGCGAAACGGGTTGAAAGGCCTTTCATCCCTTCGTCGACACCAGCGTAGTCACGATATTCTTGATAACTCTTCGCTTTTGGATCGGTATCTTTTAAGGTTTCACCGTCATAGACGCGCATTTTTGAGTAAATCGACGAGTTTTCTGGCTCTTTCAGACGAGAAAGAATACTGAATTGGGCCAGTAAATCGAGCGTGCTTGGTGAACAAGGTGCTTTGGAAAGTTCTGAGTGCTCAAGGAGTTTCTGGTAGATTTTGACTTCTTCTGAAACACGCAAACAGTAAGGGACTTTGACGATATAAACCCGATCGAGGAATGCTTCGTTGTTTTTGTTGTTTCTAAAGGTTTGCCATTCCGATTCGTTTGAGTGGGCGAGAATCATGCCATCAAATGGAATCGCTGACAGCCCTTCAGTGCCGTTAAAGTTCCCTTCTTGGGTCGCGGTCAAAAGTGGATGCAGCACTTTGATAGGTGCTTTAAACATCTCGACGAACTCCATCAAACCCTGGTTCGCTTTACACAACGCACCTGAGTAGCTGTAAGCATCCGGATCGTCTTGCGAATAATGTTCAAGACGACGAATATCGACTTTACCAACCAAAGAGGAAATGTCTTGGTTGTTCTCATCGCCCGGTTCGGTTTTGGCAATGCCAATTTGGTCGAGAATGGAAGGACGCACTTTCAGCACTTTAAATTTGCTGATATCCCCCCCGAATTCGTGCAAGCGTTTTGCCGCCCAAGGCGACATGATGGAGCGTAAGTAGCGTTTTTCAATGCCATACTCCTGCTGTAGGATATCGCCGTCTTCATTGACATCAAACAAACAGAAAGGATGGTCGTTGACCGGGCTACGTTGCCCGTTTGCGCTCAAGACGTAAATGGGCATTTGCTGCATCAAGGCCTTGAGTTTTTCCGCCAGTGAAGATTTACCACCGCCGACCGGACCGAGCAAATAGAGGATCTGTTTGCGTTCTTCTAACCCTTGCGCAGCGTGTTTTAGGTAAGAGACGATCTGCTCGATCGCGTCTTCCATGCCATAAAAATCTTTAAACGTTTTGTAGCGTGAGATGACACGGTTAGAAAATAGTCTGCTGAGGCGAGGATGATGTGAAGTGTCGATCAGCTCTGGCTCTCCAATCGCCATAAGAAGTCGTTCTGCTGCATTTGCATAGGCACTTTTGTCATCTTTGCACAGCGCAAGGAAGTCTTGTATCGACATCTCTTCGTCTTTTGCTGCTTCATAGCGAGCTTGATAGTGGTCAAAAATACTCATGTCACATTCCCCTTCTTATTCAGTCTGCTGACGAACGTTGGCAAATATCGTCCCTTCTCAAGGATAAGCCTAGACCGCGATTTGCAATTTTGCTTAACAATTATGTGTTTATTTAAAAAAATACTTGTTGAGATGCGGGGTTGATCGCCTCTTTCCATGGCGCTCAAATAGATTGAATTCAGGAATAATATGTCTTTCTCTATGTGGCATTTGTGGTGAAAATGAGTTTAATATGAAGAGCAATTTAATATGAAGAGCAATTTAGTATGAAGAGCAAAAAGCGACGTTTTAAGCCAACTAGAATAGAGAGGAAATGTTTCTTGATGGTAAAGGCAAAGGAAAGTGGCTAAAGAAACAAGGCCGGCCTATTCGCCAGCCTTGGAGGAAACGGTTTGAGTTCGCTTATGCACTGAAGATTTGGCGCAGCTCCGTGGCAGACAGATGGTACTGGCGAGGACATTTTTTCCAGCTCGCCAGCATTCGGCGGTATTTTTCCAACATCGGCATTTGACTGTTGAAATGGTGGTCTGCTTTATCAAATTGAGGATACAAGCCTTCGGAGTCGACTAAGAAACGCACGTAGTGGACCAATTGAGCTTCTGAAGCGATGTCGAAACCTAGGAACTGTAGTCGACGCTGATCCACCTCTGCACGTTCGCTATCAGAGAGCATTTTGTTGGATTCCTGCATGGCGTGATACATCTCCATAATGTCGATCACTTCTTTGCAGTGTGATTCCGAAATACAGCCAAAATCTTTGTTTAACTCGCGCATTTGTAGCTCATAACCGCGTTCAATAATGGTTTTTAAACGTTGGTATTTTGCCGCATTGGTTGGGTCGAGCTGTGACATGAGTTTGTACTGATTTGATAGGATCAAACGCTGTGTGTTTGACATTTCCATGGTGACCTCACTGAAGATAATTTTATTGTGTTGTTGCAGTTAGGTTAGCGGAACATCACACGATGAAACATGATCTCAATACAGATTTAATTCGAAAAGTACAAATTATGTTTGTCGATTTGTTCAGTGTTTGTGGTAATGGTTGAAAATGTAATCATGGTCGGAGAAGACCCTTAACCACTCAGGCTTGAACACACAAAGTACGGCAAGTGACATGCCATTTAGCAAGGCTTCTGGAAAGGCGAGCAGAGGGACCAAAATGAAATAGTTGTCCCAAATGGTTTGCCAATCATAATGACCAGACCAAAGGTGGTAGAGCGCGTTAACCATCAAATGCAAGCTGCCAGTGATAGCCGCATTGAGAAAACCAGCGATAAAAATAAAGACAAAGATATTGCGTGGCAGGTAGTGGTAACTTAGGCAAAAAATCAGATAAGAAATGGTGATAGGAAACAGCACTGACAGCGTTAGGTATTCGGGAATGGCTGAAAGTGGCATGTCACTGGTTAAGGCTAGCCCGAAGGTGACAGGTAGACAAATCAGAAAAGCCATTCGCCAACCGAACATCATGGTCAGAGTGGTGAGAGCGAGAAAATGAACCTGCAGCCCATCTTTGATCCCAGCTTGTGTGCGCCAGAGCAAAAACAGGATAAAAATAACGGCAAAAGTGAGATGTTGAAAACTCTTTTCATTGAGCAGCTTAGGCAAAACAACGCGCTTGAAATCTGCCCAGCAGAAACGCCAGCCAATCAAAATCGTTAGGCCTGAGCAGAAAAGAGTGAATACATCCATGTACTAAAATCCGTGAGAAAGGAATGTCTGTGCGGCGTTAGTATTTAACGTTGCTGTGGTATTGAGACAAAATGGCCACCATCGCATCCATCGTCTCTTTCGGCGGTGGATTGACCCCTTCCAGAGGATAATCTTGTCCCATCGCTTCCCATTTGTGCGCGCCGAGTTTGTGGTAGGGCAATAGCTCTACTTTCTCAATATTGTCCATGTCTTTGATAAAGGCACCAAGCATGTGTGCGGCTTCAGGATCATCGGTATACCCGGGTACGATAACGTAACGGATCCAAGTCTTTTGGCCGATTTTGTGCAGGTAGCGGGCGAAATCCAGCGTGCGTTTGTTCGATACGCCGATGAAATCGTGGTGAATTTCATCTTTCATGTGTTTAATGTCCAACATCACCAAATCGGTGGCGTCCAGCACCTCATCAATAACTTCCGTATGTTTGCGCACATAACCGTTGGTATCTAAGCAAGTGTGAATACCTTCCGCTTTAGCCGCACGGAAAAAGTCGCGCACAAACTCAGGTTGCAACATGGCTTCGCCACCTGAACAAGTAATGCCACCGCCAGAAGCGTTCATAAAATGTCGGTAGGATTTTGCCTCGCGGATGATCTCTTCCACAGAGACTTCTTTACCAATGTGAGTGTCCCATGTGTCACGGTTGTGGCAATACTTACAGCGCATTAAACAACCTTGCATAAAGACAATAAAGCGAATACCAGGGCCGTCTACGGTACCGCAGGATTCAAATGAGTGAATACGACCAGTTGTTGACATGAGTTGCTCTCAATTCTTACCAAATTCTGGCTGTCATTTTATTACAAAAACTAGGGTTAAAACAGTCTTAGTCGGGAAGTGCGCATGGCAGCAAATTTGCTTCATGAAGATGACAGTTTGCGGAATTGTTATTATGTTATAAAAGTAACCGCTTTTGGGTGTAAAAATAAACAACTATGCTGTAGGGATGTAAACCATGAATACGCTTGCGCTTTCTCAAAAACACAAGATTCTGTCGTTTTTGAGTGTACTTATTTTGGGATTTGTTGCTCTTGCTTTTTACACGTCCAAACAACTTGGCTCAATGACGGAACAGTATGCGAAAAGCAGTCTAGTTTCCGAGGGGGCCAGACAAATCGCCAAAACTCAGGTTGAACTGCTTTTGTTGTCGGGGAAACTGCGTCAAATGAGCTTAAGTCAGGTGGCTGAAATCCGCGCGGATGTACAGGCGCTGAATAAAAATGTTCAAGGTGCGAGCGATACGCTCAGTCAATTTGCACTGAATTCACAAGCCGGCTCGATGAAAACGGCGATTCAAGAGTTTGAGCAATCGCTGACCCCTTGGTTGGAACTACGCTCTGAAGTTGGTTTTTCCGTCGATGAAGGCAAACTTGGGCGAATGAAAGAGTTAGCTAAAATCATTGAAGCAAAAATCGCGGAAACGGGGATGGTGACCATCAACTCGGATTTTCAAGAGATGATTAAGACTCAGCAGAATTACTTGTTGCAAGCAAATGAACAAAACTTAAAGCTGTTTAACCGCTCTATGGCTATGTTTGTCAATGTTTCTAACAGCTACGGTATGTTGGACTTGTATGAGAAAGAGATAAACGAGTTCAAAACCACTTTTGCAAGAGTCAGTGAACTGTTGCAGCAACTAAGCTCGATTGAGCAGCAACTTGCGTCCACTCAGCAGGCCTCTTTACAGCAGATCCAACAAGCGTCTGAAACGTTAAGTGGCATGGCATCCGAGTATCAAAAGAGAGCCGCTAACTATTCTGACAGCACCAAATGGTCGGTGTTGATTGCGTCCGGCGCATTGGCTCTGTTGACCGTCCTTATTTTTGTTAACTTAAGTGCATCTTTGACAAAAGCACTCGATAGAATTAGCCAGATGATCCAAGCGATTGCGCAAGGCGATTTGTCTCGACGTTTGGAAACTAGCCAAAACAGCCAAGATGAATTTAACCTGCTCTCTCAGGCGGTGAACAAAAGCTGTGAGAATTTGGGTGAACTGGTTTCTGGCGTACAGCAGAGCAGTTTATCTCTTGCCAATTACGCGGGCGAACTGAGAACTGGTTTGGATAATCTTGTTCGCCATCAAGCGGACATCATGGGACAAACGCAGTTGATCGCCTCTGCTACCGAGGAAGTCAGCGTTACAACTAGCGAAGTTTCCAGCTCGCTCGAATTTGTTTCTGAGATCAGTAAAGCCTCAAACCAAGCGGCGGAAGAAGGCGGAAAAGTGATTGCAGAAGCGATCGGTTCTCTTGAGCAGGTGGCAGACATTCTGCACTCTGCCTCTGGACACATTACCCAGCTTGAAGAAGCTTCGGCGAAAATAGATTCTGTGATGGATATCATCAATGGCATTGCAGAGCAAACGAATCTGTTGGCGCTCAATGCCGCGATTGAAGCTGCTCGCGCTGGTGAGCAAGGGAGAGGTTTTGCGGTGGTGGCTGATGAGGTACGAAGCCTTGCGGTAAGAACCGTTGATGCCGTCAGCGAAATTTCGGGCACGATTGAGACGATGAAAAACGAAAGTGCTGAGGTTATTCAGTACATCAGCAACTCAGGCAAAACCATAGAGAAAGGGCAGCAGAAAGGACACGAAGCGATCAACGCGCTCAAACACATCACCGACAAAGCCGATGAGGCCAGCCAGCAAACCGAAGTGATCTTTAGTTCGATGAAAGAGCTGGCGACGACCAGTCAATCCATGGCCGATAGCATGACCCAAATCTCCCATGCGATGCGAGAGCTGGAGACCAATAACCAAGAGTTGCGGGAAGTGAGTAAACTGGTTGACAGCCACTCCCGCACACTTAGTAACGAATGCCAGAATTTTAAAATTTGAGCTTAGAAAAAGGCGTACATAGAAAGTGCGCCATTTCCATAGATGGTGTGAGGCGACTCCATGTAGTCTGGTGTTTTCACTGCCAATGTGAAGCTAAAACCCAAGGTGCGATTGTACATGGCGATCCCCGCAACCGCAGTGCTTTGCCAGGGTTGTAGTGTGACATCGAACGCTTCACTTGGCTCCGGAATGCCTGAACGCTCACCCTCAATACTCAGATCATTGAAACGGTATCGACCAGTAATACCAGAGAAGAGAAACCAGCCAGACGAGGTGTTGCCCATCATGCCGGCGTTAAATGGCCGCTCCACACTGATGTCGGCCGCTCCCATAGACTGGCTGAGCTCCGAGCCATAACGGAACATTATCCCCGCAGAGAGATCACTGCGAAAGTTGCTGGCGTTCACCTCAACTAGATTAGAGATTTCCCACTCTTTGCTGTCCTGAAGTGGTTCACGCAGTAAGTTATCGAAACGTTTATAACCAACCCCGACAGTAAACTGATTATCGACTTGATACTCCCATCCTTTGGGTTCAGTCGAGCCGGTAATGCTATGCACTAGGCGCTGCGCTTTTTCCGATAAAGCGTGCTCGCCTGTGGTTCCAAGCGTTAGGTTATAGCGAACAGATTGCTGCGGATTCAGACTGAGGTAATTGATTTCGGTATGAAAAAAACCAGCGTAGGGGCGATCATTGGCGATCGGCTCTGTGGCACCAATGTCTGATGGCGTCCACATTTTGTGGCCGATTAACCACTCAAATTTATCAATTGAACTAGCATACTTCTCCGACATACTCATCCAAGCATACTGACTCTCGCGGCTTAACGCTGGTGTGGTATAGGAGAGAAAGAGGCCATTGGTATAGTCTTGATCGACGCCGAAAATGCCATCGTTGTCGAGACTAAACGAGAAAGTGGAGTTGACGGAAGCGAGAGCCGTTGGAGAGAGTAGTCCAAGCGCAAGGTAAGTAAGTAATTTCATAATGTCACAACAGTTTTTCGCCTCATAATACTGCAATATCCAGCTATCTCCCAGAGTTAGCTTGCCTGTTGGTAGAATTCGTAACCAAAAACAAAAAGCCGGCGCATAGTGCGCCGGCTTGGATGTCACATTGAAATCTTATAGAGATTCAGTGAAAGTACGAGCGATAACGTCTTGCTGCTGTTCCGCAGTCAGAGAGTTAAAGCGAACTGCGTATCCAGATACACGGATAGTTAGCTGAGGGTACTTCTCTGGGTGCTTCACTGCATCAAGCAGAGTGTCACGGTTTAGAACGTTAACGTTCAGGTGTTGACCACCCTCGATGCCTGCTTCGTGATGGAAGTAACCATCCATCAGACCAGCCAGGTTAGCACGCTGTGAGTTCTCATCTTTACCCAGTGCATTTGGCACGATAGAGAAGGTATAAGAAATACCATCTTTCGCGTGAGCAAATGGCAGTTTACCGACTGAAGTCAGAGATGCGACCGCACCTTTTTCGTCACGACCGTGCATTGGGTTTGCACCTGGTGCAAATGGAGCACCTGCACGACGACCGTCTGGCGTGTTACCTGTCTTCTTACCGTATACCACGTTTGATGTGATAGTTAGGATAGACTGAGTAGGAACAGCATCACGGTAAGTCTTAAGCTTACGGATCTTGTTCATGAACACTTCAACAAGTTCACAAGCGATGTCATCAACGCGAGCATCGTTGTTACCAAATTTAGGGTAATCACCTTCGATTTCGAAGTCGATTGCTACGCCATCTTCGTCACGGATTGGTTTCACTTTCGCGTACTTGATTGCAGAAAGTGAGTCAGCTGCGATAGAGAGACCTGCGATACCACATGCCATTGTACGGTATACGTCACGGTCGTGTAGTGCCATTAGTGCAGACTCGTAGCTGTACTTGTCGTGCATGAAGTGGATTGCGTTTAGTGCAGCAACGTACTGCTTAGCTAGCCAATCCATGAAGTGGTCTAGGCTGCTCCACACTTCGTCGAAGTCTAGTACTTCTGAAGTGATCTTAGGCATTACTGGGCCAACTTGCATTTTCAGCTTCTCATCAACACCACCGTTGATTGCGTAAAGCATCGTTTTCGCTAGGTTAGCACGAGCACCAAAGAACTGCATTTGTTTACCAACAACCATTGGAGATACACAACATGCGATGGCGTAGTCGTCAGACTTCATGTCTGGACGCATTAAGTCGTCGTTTTCGTACTGGATTGAAGAAGTATCGATAGATACCTTCGCACAGAACTTCTTGAAGCCTTCAGGTAGCTGCTCAGACCAAAGAACCGTGATGTTTGGCTCTGGAGAAGGACCCATAGTGTATAGAGAGTTGAGGAAACGGAAGTTTGAACGCGTTACTAGCGTACGACCGTCAAGACCCATACCACCCATAGATTCTGTTGCCCAGATTGGGTCACCAGAGAATAGATCATCGTACTCAGGAGTACGTAGGAAACGAACCATACGCAGCTTCATAACGAAGTGGTCGATCATTTCTTGTGCTTCATCTTCAGTGATCTTGCCTGCTTTCATGTCGCGCTCAATGTACACGTCTAAGAAAGTAGAAGTACGACCTAGAGACATCGCCGCGCCGTTTTGAGACTTAACTGCCGCTAGGTAGCCAAAGTAAGTCCACTGGATCGCTTCTTGCGCGGTTTCTGCTGGGCGAGAAATATCGTAACCGTATTTCGCTGCCATTTTTTTCATTTGGCCTAGAGCACGGTGTTGCTCAGCGATCTCTTCACGAAGCTGCATGGTCATTTGCAGATCTTCGCCATTTTCGAATTTTCCTTGCAGAGAAGTAAACTGAGCCAGTTTGTCCTTCATTAGGAAGTCGATACCGTATAGGGCAACACGACGGTAGTCACCGATGATACGACCACGGCCGTAAGCATCTGGAAGACCAGTCAGAACACCAGACTTACGACAAGCTAGGATATCTGGAGTGTAGATATCGAACACGCCAGCGTTGTGCGTTTTGCGGTATTCTGTGTAGATTTTAGAGATTTGAGGATCGAGTTCACGGCCGTAAACTTTACAAGAACCTTCAACCATGCGGATACCACCGTTAGGGATGATCGCACGTTTCAGAGGAGCGTCAGTTTGTAGACCAACGATCTTTTCAATATCTTTGTTGATGTAGCCTGCATCGTGAGCAGTGATGGTAGAGATAAGAGAAGTGTCGAAGTCAACAGGAGCGTGTGTTGAGTTTTCCTGTCTGATGCCTTCCATTACCTTGTCCCAAAGCGCTTTAGTCGCTTCAGTACCTTCAGAAACTAGGAAAGATTCGTCGCCTTCGTACGGAGTGTAGTTCTTCTGAATGAAATCACGAACGTTTACTTCGTTTTGCCACTCACCTGCCGCAAAACCTTCCCAAGCTTTAGCAAATTGCTCTGCCATGACATACCTACCTTTTTAGTAGAAAAAACACGTACTGCTGTGACTGTTGAGCCAGCCATCCTCTTGTAGAAGAGGCCCAGTACACTCTTATTAATAACAATATCTATCGGTTTTTGAGTTCGCTAGAAAACGATAGATATTGTCACTGTTTTTGTTGGGTATCTTGATGACTTGGCTTTAGGTTAAGCTAAAAAATTTTTGCAAACCTTAAACTAAATCAATAAATACTCAAAAAACTCAATAAAATTTGGGTGGTGACCAGCACCACCCACACTTTATTTTAATCTTACAGCCAAGCTTTGATGCCATACTGGCTTTCTAGCATACCCACTGCAAGCATAGCAACCAGACAGATAATCAGTACGCCTCCAGGGATCACGACTTTGTCAACAAAAGAGAGTTTAGACGCACGCTTTTTGTCACCAATCAGGCCATTGTTGTCCAGAAGCATAGTCAACGCCCAAGCCAGCACAGGGTTAACCACCGCAGAACCGAAGATACAGATACCCGCAGCTTGTGAATCTTTGGTGTCTCTCACCATCTGCATACCTGCTTCAAGCAGCGGTAGGAACACACCCACGAGAAGTGCGCAGCGCATCACAGGTGGCCATACTGCAACGTCCATTGGGAATCCAAGAACGGCGATAGTCATAACCAAAGTACCCAGGATGATCGCGCCGGCAGGGATTGGACGTTTTGCAATCGCTGCTGGAATCATGTACGTCCCCCAAGACGAAGTGATGTTGCCGCCGCCCAGTGCAGTACCAACCATCTGGCGGATAGAACACATGGTCATGGTGTCGTCCACATCCATCAGTACTTTTTCTGTCTTCTTAGGATAGTTCAATTCTTGGAAAATACGGTGGCCAAGGAAATCTGGAGACCACATCGCTACCGCTAGAATCGCAAATGGCAGAGAAGCAATAAAGTGCTGCAGATTTGGCAAGCCAAGTTGCCAGCCAGTCTCAGTGCTACCCCACCAGTAAATTGGGTTTAGGTTAGGTAGGCCCATCTGGGTTTCAAACTTCAGATCAAAACCCGCGCCTAGCGCAAGTGCAATCACCAAGCCAGTCAACGCGCAGACAGGAATGGCTAACCAACGTAGGTTGAGTTTAGCGAGCAGCGCGTAGATAACGATGTTAATGCCAAGTACTACCAAGCCAATGTAACCTAGGCTACCCGCCGCAATGTCTGCGGATTGCAAGCCGACGGCCCATTCTTGGATTGATGTGATTTGGCTCATGGTTCCGGTGAAACCGAGGAAGATCAACAAACCGCCAGCGGTGCCTTCCGAAGTGAGATTGACCAGCTTAGAACCGCCTTTGAAGTAGCTCAGAAGCAGACCAAAAACGCCGAGTAACAATGCCAATGCAAGAGGGTGCGCACCGGCAAGAGCAATCGCGCCGATAAGAGGAATCATTGGGCCGTGGTTACCGGCTAGGTTGGCTCGCGGATTGACAAAGCCAGAAGCGATCACACAGAAGAACAGGGCAGGGAACAACATTTCTACACGAGCAACTTCGATAGCGAATTCTTTACCTAAGTTGATGTGATCCCAAGCTTGAGTTAGGCCATCAGCCCAAGACATCATCACCGCTGAGTACATCGCGATGATGCCGATAGTGCCTGCGAGTGCTGGAACAAGGTCTTCAAGTTCAAAACGGAAGTCACGACCAGGAAGGTTTAGACCGAAGCGACGTGGCTTCATGATCTGCAGTTCGTGGTCTAGATAGTCTGAGCGGCTGGCAAATTCAGACGCGGGACGATGAAGCTCTTGATAGCTCTTTGTCTCGATATCTGAATCAGAGTGCACTTTATTCACTGCGTCTGACATAGATTCCTCATATATTTAAAAAGTTAGTAATTCTTTCTCAATTCCACACGCCGGCTTTTTTGCAGGCCGTTTATGCTAGCTATTATTCACTTAATTGTTGCACGAGTACTACGTGCCTAAGCATAGCTAAGTTTTTAATCAATGATGGCTTGAAAGCAGCCTCATCTTTGCCGCGAGTCTAACAAGTTAACCCTTTAGGATGATTGATTTAGATCACTGAAAGAATTGATGTGAAAGAAAACTACGGAAAGTATCTCAGTTGCGAAAAAACCATGCTTTTTATATGTAATTTGCTTTCATAAGTTACGTTTTTTAGAAAATTTGAAACAAATATGCATCAAGGTGAGCTTGTTTGTTCACAAATCAGACATTGAAGTGCAAGAAGTTGGCGCTAATTTTGCTATTGTTCGTTGAGTGACGTTTAATTGGCGAAACTTTGCCGTATCAGGAAGAGAATATGAAGAATCTAAAACTATTGCCGCTTGTAGCGATGATCTCTGGCGTATTGGTTGGCTGCGGCGGTGGAGGCGGTGGAGGCGGTGGCGGTGGTACACCAGTCGCTACGTATACTTGGCAAGTTGTTGATGTTTACAAAGAAGAACGTTCAAAAGTCTTAACTGGATGTGCAATATTTGCCAATATGAGCGACGGTAGTGGAGATGTCATTGCGTCGCGCGTCGCAAATAGGGACTATCGTATTCTTTTTCACAACTCAGATGGTTCGGTTGTGATAGACAAGACTATTGAAGGGGCAGACCTTCCCTCATCAGGAATTATTACGTTTAAAGAAAGCGATGTTCCTGACGGAGGTTATGTTGCGTTAGAAGAGCTCGATGGACGATCGATAGGACAACGGGATAGCTATATGTTTGGTGTCCACAAGAGCCTACTCCAAAATATGACGTTAGCGATTAGTTCGCCTCAAACAAATAATAGCTGTTACAAAGGTGAGCAAGAGCCGAAAGATTCAACGAAGAATGACGCAGTTATCGCTGTTACAGCAAACGGAAATCCAGCTTTCTTTATGACAAGCTCGTCAGAGTCTAATACTAAAGGTGGTACTCAGCCTGTAGGTCTTTCTGTTCATTCAGGAATTCCATCAGTAGAGAAGAAATTGGTTACTGCGTTTTCACAGTACTCAAACAGTGAAGCCAATAATCTAACGCAATATGCGATTGTGCCTGTCAACGCGGTATATGACGTGACCAATCCCCCAACCAATCCACCTGTTTCCATTCTAAGTGACAACCACATAGTCTCAACTGGCTTTACAGCGACAGATCTGAATCTTAGCAACAGCGGTGTAGAAGTTGTTTTGAGCGGGGGTGTTTACCAATGGCAACCCCTTTTTGATTCTAGTATTACGTATTCTATAGCTAAATCTGAAGTGGACTTGTCTAGCTGGAGCTTTCGTCTCAACGGAACCACGCCTGATATCAGTGGAAGTTGGATATATACGGCACAAAAAGTGGCTGATGGTAATGACGTCAATATTTCATATCCTAACGTTCACGATTTTTCTACGACGACGATCGGAGCATGTGGAAACAGTTATTGTGTCAATTCAGTAGGTTATTCCCCTTCTGACTTCCAAGTCCAGAGAACTGCTATTCGTTCAAAGACTGATGCTGATAGAGACTTTTTCCAAACAGTTTATTCAATACCATCGCGGTCTCAGGTGATCTTAAAGAGTCCTAGTGAGCAAATAGTGCCAAAAGCGACGGATAGAGTTGAAATCCAAGTTGTAGATTCTAATGCGTCTCTGCGCGATAAAGCTAAGTTTACGATGGCTTTAGGGATGAACCTGCAAAACTTAGGAACAGACACAACTTTCAAAGATTTCAACGGTGTTGTCATGTTACCTAGTGAGCAACTTAAATATAAGAAGCTGATGATGAGCCAAAACTACCAAGCCTTATCAAACAAAGTAAATTAAGTGCATTTGTTGCACTAGTTAACGAAAATCAAACACAAACTAGCCTCCATCTCGGAGGCTTTTTTTACTCTCTATGCAGGCTAAAAAGAATAATTTGCTAAATGGTGAATAAAAATACATTATTCATTTCTATTTATTCGAATTTTTCAGGTTAATAAATTGTTGCAGGTAAATTGATAGAATGCTAGCTTGTAACTCAATAAGAGGGCGGAATGCCCCGGCAGTGACAAAAAATACAGGGAGTAGAAGCGCATGCAAGATGTACCAGCGCTGGACATTAAACAACTGCACAAAACGTTTGGTCAGAACGAAGTGCTCAAGGGTATTTCACTTTCTGCGCATAAAGGGGATGTCATTTCTATCATCGGCTCTTCCGGTTCCGGTAAGAGTACTTTTCTAAGATGCATTAATTTGCTTGAAACGCCAACCGCAGGGGAGATTTGGGTTAACGGCGAATTGATCCAGATGAAAAACAACCGTGCAGGCGAATCTGTCCCAGCCAATGAGAAACAAGTGCAACGTATCCGTTCACGTTTAGCCATGGTTTTTCAAGGGTTCAATTTATGGTCACACATGACAGTGCTGGAAAATGTGATTGAAGCGCCTGTGCATGTGCTTGGTGTGCCAAAAGCGCAGGCGATAGAAAATGCAGAAATACTGCTGAAGAAAGTCGGCCTGTATGAACGCAAAGATTACTACCCGGGGCATTTGTCTGGTGGTCAACAGCAGCGTGCCGCGATTGCTCGCGCTCTAGCGGTGGAACCAGAAGTGATGCTGTTTGATGAACCGACTTCCGCGCTCGACCCAGAACTGGTCGGCGAAGTATTAGGGGTAATGCGAGATTTGGCCGCGGAAGGGCGAACCATGCTCGTCGTGACGCACGAGATGGCGTTTGCTCGTGATGTGTCAAACCACGTGATGTTCCTTCATCAAGGGCTGGTGGAAGAACAGGGGAACCCAGCTAAACTGTTTACAAACCCAGATTCAGAACGGTTAAAACAGTTTATCTCGTCAATTTATTAAAGGTTTTGCTTGCTAATTGAAGCAAGAAAGATAGTGGTTGCTAGAACCTAGAACCTAGAACCTAGAACCTAGAACCTAGAACCTAGAACCTAGAACCTAGAACCTAGAACCTAGAACCTAGAACCTAGAACCTAGAACCTAGAACCTAGAACCTAGAACCTAGAACCTAGAACCTAGAACCTAAACACAACATCGCAACATAAAGAAAACAATCACAGGAGTATGGATATGAAAAAGTGGTTACTCGCAGCAACTTTGGCCGCGACAGCGGTATCGGGTATCGCACAAGCGAAGGATTGGAAAACCGTGCGTTTCGGTATTGAAGGGGCTTATCCTCCGTTTAGCTGGACAGAAGCCGATGGTTCTCTGAAGGGGTTTGACGTGGATATGGCAAATGCGCTGTGTAAAGAGATGCAGGTGGAGTGCAAAATTGTTCCGCAAGATTGGGATGGAATTATTCCTTCGCTGCTTGCTCGTAAATATGACGCGATTATTGCGGCGATGTCGATTACCGAAGAGCGTAAAAAGAAAGTCGATTTCACCGGCAAGTATGCGCAAATTCCCAACAAGTTTATTGCCAAAAAAGGTGCAGGTTTAGATTTCGCTAGCCTAGACGGGGTGAAAATTGGCGTGCAACGCGCAACCACTCACGACAAATACCTCACTGATAATTACGGCAGTAAAGTGGATATCGTCCGTTACGGTTCATTCGATGAGGCGTATCTGGATCTGGCCAATGGCCGTGTAGCGGCGGTACTGGGTGACGCGTCGGCACTTGAAGAAGGTGTGCTGAACAAACCGGGCGGTGACGCTTATGAGTTTGTCGGCCCGTCGCTGACAGATCCAAAATGGTTTGGTGAAGGTATGGGCATCGCTGTACGTAAACAAGACAAAGATCTCACTAAGAAACTAGACGCCGCTATCGTCTCTCTGCGTGAGAAAGGTGTTTATCAGCAAATTGCAGCCAAGTACTTCAAGTACGATGTTTATGGTAACTAATACCAGCCGATAACACTGCTCCCTGATTGCCGGTTCGTTCCTGGATGTACCCGGCAATCAGGACTCTGGATTCTAGGGATTAGGAACTCACCTATGCTGGATTTACAAGGATATGAAGCCTCAATTCTAAAAGGGGCGCTGCTCACTATTGAAGTGGCACTACTCTCCGTGCTCTTAGCGATGATACTTGGCATGCTAGGTGCCTTGGCGAAAATGGCCCCGTATCGCTGGGCAAGAGCAATCGCGACACTCTACACCACCATCATTCGCGGTATTCCCGATCTGGTTCTGATGATGTTGATCTTCTTCGGTGGACAGATCTTTCTCAATAATTCCCTTTACGCCATCAACGAATGGCTCAATGGCTGGTTTGCCTCCAGCGATCCGAACCACGAATGGGTCTCCTACGTCCCTGATTACTTAGATGTCAGCCCGTTTATTGCGGGTGTGCTAACCATTGGATTTATTTTTGGCGCCTACATGGCCGAGACATTTCGCGGTGCCATCATGGCGGTGGATAAAGGTGAGCTCGAAGCCGCCAAAGCCTACGGCATGAGCGCAACCTTGGCATTTCGCCGCATCTTGTTGCCACAAATGATCCGTCACGCACTGCCCGGTTTTGGCAATAACTGGCTGGTGTTGCTAAAAACCACCGCTCTGGTGTCGATTATCGGTTTGGAAGACATGGTGCGCATGAGCTCTCTCGCCGCGGGATCAACAAAGATGCCGTTTACTTTCTACATGGCGGTGGCGATTATTTTCTTGTTCTTTACCAGTGTTTCAACCGGATTGTTGAAAATTGTCGAACGTAAATTCAGCATTCATGCGAGGTAGAATATGGATTTCTCTTTAATCGTAGACAGTTTTCCCGTTTATCTTGAGGGGCTGTGGAACACCGTGTGGCTGGTTTCTCTCTCGCTGGTGATTGGCTTGAGCTTGGCTATCCCACTTGCGGTGGCAAGAAACAGCCATAACCCATTGTTGCGCTTGCCAACTTGGGGTTATATCTACTTTTTCCGCGGTACACCGCTCTTGGTGCAGCTTTACTTGATCTACTACGGAATGGATCAGTTTTTCCCAGTCAAAGGGACGTTGTGGGAATACGCTTGGTTCTGTGCACTGGTCGCCTTTGTGCTCAACACCTCGGCTTATACCGCCGAGATCATTCGCGGTGCGATCAACGGCTTGCCGAAAGGCGAAGTCGAAGCGGCAAAGGCGTATGGCATGAGCACATGGAAAACCTATCGTCGAGTGATTCTACCGAGTGCTTTGCGACGCGCACTACCGGCTTACAGCAACGAAGTGATTTTCATGCTGCATGGCAGTGCCGTGGCGGGGATCGTCACCATCATGGATTTGACTGGCGCGGCGCGTCTGGTCAACTCGCGCTATTATGCGCCGTTTGAGTCGTTTTTGACCGCAGGCTTTTTCTACATGATGCTGACGTTTTGTATTTTGTGGTGTTTTAAAAATGCCGAAAAACGCTTTTTGGCCTATTTACGGCCATTGAGTTAAGAGTTTGAAAACGGCGCTTGTAAGTGCCGTTTATTTATTCTGGTTACACTGGCCCTAAACATCGGGCCTTGGTCAGAGACTATTTGGTTACCTCAAATACGTGATACTGCACCAACGAGTTTGCCAACCGATGATCAATGTTGATGGCACGACAGCTTGGCCACGCTAGTGCTCAATAGAAAGAGAAGCAAGAGGGAGCCGTTGGGCTCCCTCGTTGTTATTCATCACTTGGAATCAGTTAAACACCGCCCAAATTGGCGCATGATCTGACGGTTTATCGATACCGCGCAGCTCATAGTCGACATCCGATTCCACACAACTGCTGGCGAGGGAAGGCGTTGCTAAGATCACGTCGATACGCAGACCGCGATTATCATCAAATCCGCGTGAGCGATAGTCGAACCAAGAGAACTTGTCGTTGACAGCTGGGTGAAGTCGACGGAATGTGTCTTCCAATCCCCAATCGAGCAAGGTTTTTAGCCATTCGCGCTCTTCTGGTTGGAAAGAGCACTTGCCTGTTTTTAGCCAGCGCTTGCGGTTAACTTCACCGATGCCGATGTCAGCGTCAATCGGACTGATGTTGATATCCCCCATAACGATCAGTTTTTCGTCGGTATTGTGGTGGGCGTTTAAGTAGCCCATGAGATCTTGATAAAACTGGCGTTTGTAAGGAAATTTAGTCTCGTGTTCAACGTTGTCCCCTTGCGGAAAGTAACCGTTGAGAATGGTGACTTTTTCGCCATTTTCATGCAAAAAAGTGCCGATAATCATACGCTTTTGGTGATCATCATTGTCCGTTGGAAAGCCTTTTTGCACCGACAGCGGTTCTTGTTTACACAGCAGAGCCACACCGTAGTGCGCTTTCTGTCCATGAAAATAGACTTTGTAGCCCATGGCCTCAATATCGGCGACCGGGAAGGCTTCGTCGTGTACCTTAATCTCTTGCAGACCGATGACATCGGGCTGGTGTTTATCGATAAGGGCTTGCAGTTGATGGAGGCGGGCACGCAAGCCATTGATATTAAAGCTGACTACTTTCATTGTTGTTCCTGATTCGCTTGTTTTATCTGATGTTACCACTGATACTTTCGACATCAAGTCATGTGTCGGTTTGAACGCCACTTTTCTCTGTCGCTCCCTTACGGGACACAATTGTGTAACAAATGTAATTGATATTGAGGTCGGTTATGCTTTAATGAAACCGAAATAAACCATTTCCTTCCCTCCATTGTTTGCGAATAAGGATGTAGTATGCGAACTCTTTCTGTGCAGTGGAAAATTACCCTGCTGTCCGGTGTCTGCTTGTTGCTCACCTCTCTCTCTTTAATCGGCCTTTCGGTCTATAACGCGATTACCAATCAGCAAGTGCTCAAAGCGCAAAGCAGTTTATCGGTGAGTGAAAAATCGGAGCAATTGGTTCAAACCCGTGCACTACTCAATGCCACCGAGGTGTCGGAATACCTCACGGAATCTCTATACCGCGCTGAGATGCTGGCGGCGAACGCCCTCTTTTATAAGACCAACACCGAAGAAAATTTTGGAGAAAGTGAAGCGCTGCGTACCGCGTTAGATGAAATGGTGCGTAAATCAGTCATCAATTTTAAAACCATGCAAGGCGCGTATTTGGTTTTCAAACCTAACATGCTTGATGGTGAAGATGCGAACTACGTCAATGCTGAGTACGTCGGTTCCAATGAAAAAGGGCAGTTTGCTCCTTATTGGAAGCTTGCCGCGAATGGTGAGAATGTGTTGGCCAATGTTCTGTCAGAGAAGGTGCTCAGCGCCGATGAAAACAGTGAGCGCTTTTTGTGTCCACTCAATTCTGATGCACCATGTATCACCTCGCCAAGAATGGAAAGCTCACAAGAAGGGAACTTCCTTACCACCTCCATTTCGGTGCCGATTCTTCTGGATGGAACATCGATTGGTTTTATGGGCATTGATGTTCGTTTAGATCCTCTGCAACAAATCGCCAATGACTCTGACGCCAGTCTGTTTGGTGGAGCAGGACGCGTGAGCATGGTAAGTTTGGATGGCACCTTGCTCGCCAGTGATGATGCCGACAAGCCAGTCGGACAGCCATTTTCCAGCCAATACGTTTCTGCCAATTTGCTCACAGATCTGCTTTATGGCGGCGAGGCACAAACAAATTGGAGCGAAGACAGCCAGTGGTTGATTGTGTTTGCGCCGTTGACGATTGCAAACCAAACGTGGGGCGTGATTTTTGAGATGCCACGATCGGCGGTATTGGCAGACGCCGTTACTTTGGATGAGATGATCAGCCAGAAAGTATCCGAAGGCATCAAGTTTGAACTGCTGGTGGGTTTATCACTGGTCATCTTAGGTTTATTGACGGTTGCATTCGCCGCTTCACGTCTCGTGCAACCGATCAAGTCGGTGGCGATGAGATTGGAAGATATCGCCTCGGGTGAGGGAGATCTCACTCAGCGTCTCGAAGTGAAAAGCGGTGATGAGATAGGCCAACTGGCCGGCAGTTTTAATGCCTTTTTAGAAAAGCTACAGCGGACGATTCGTCACATAGTGCAAACCTCTGAACAGCTAGCCGAGCAGACGCAGGGCGCAAAGCGGGCGGCGGTTGAAACACGTTCAAGCAGCGAGTCGCAATTTCGTGAAGTCGATTTAGTGGCGACAGCCGCAGAGCAAATGACGCAAACCGCAGGCTTGGTGGTGCACAATGCCGAAATCGCCGTAGACGCGGCCAATCGGGCCAGTGAATCAACCAGTAATGGTCAGCAGGTGATCGAACGCTCGGAGCAGGAGATGGGGAAACTGGTAGAGCGGATGATGAAGGCTGTGCCGGTTGTTGAGGAGCTGGCGCGCAACAATGGCAATATCACCGAAATTTTGACCGTGATTGAGGGCATCTCAGAGCAAACGAATCTACTGGCCTTGAATGCGGCGATTGAAGCGGCTAGGGCGGGAGACCAAGGGCGTGGTTTTGCGGTTGTTGCCGATGAGGTGCGCAATTTAGCCAGCCGAACTCACGACTCGGTGGGCGAGATCCGCCAAGTGATTGAGCAAGTACAAACGGGCACGACGGCGGTTGTTACGACCATTACCCAAGCCAATGAGCTGGCGCGTGAAACCTCAGTGCAAGTGAAAAATGCCGTGGTTGAACTGCAAAGCGTGTTTGAGTCGATTGCCGCGATCAACGATATGAATAGCCAAATCGTTAAAGCGGCTGAAGAGCAGCAACAAGTCTCGGCAGAAGTGAATCAAAACGTGGCCAATATCCGCGATCTCAGCGGACAAATTTTATCTCAGGCGGGGGAATCCGAGGCCGCAGGGGCATTGATGGAAGATCTTTCCCGTCAGCAGCAAAAGTTGATGTCGCAGTTTAAAGTTTAACGATCAAGCGAGGTGGAGCTTACTCTCCCTCGCGTTTATCGCTGCTAAGCCTGCTGGGTTTGCAGCTTACGCTCGATATCCTGTTGAACGATTTTCAGTGCCGCTAGAGCGATTTCCGGAGCAATTTCGTTACTTTCTAATAAGTAGATCAGGTCAACCGCCAGTTTGATCTCTTCAGGTGCCTGTTCAAGGGGGAGATTAGTATTGCTCATTCGTTGTCTTTCTCTTGGTCAGTTATCTGATTTTCAATCTTCAATATTGCGGCTTGGCAACGTGATAGACGCTGCTCCGCCACCAGTAACGCTTGCTGCGCTTGCGCTCTGCCTGGAGCTGAGGCCATAGCCAGCGCACGTTGCTTTTCCGTCACTAACTCTCGCAATCTCCGTCTCCATTCTTGATGCTGAGCTAACTCTTGGTAAAGGAGGTTGATGGGCTTACGAGAATAGCTCATCGGTGCTATTTCATCTTTGCGAGTGACAGTATCAGCAAGAAGTTCACGTGATATCGCGGCAAGTTGGGCCAGTAGTCGTTCTGAGAGAAATTGAGCTCTCTTGGAGGTTAGCATCTGTTCATTTTGCTCGCGAATCAGAGTCTCTAGCGTCGCTTCGGCTTCTTCGACACAAGGTGTGAGCAAGTGTGCACGGCAGCTAAACAGCCGTTCATCAAACAGTGGGGCGTGATGTTCGCCACGCAGACGATCAAGCTCGATAGCCTGCACGGCCATCTGTTCAAGTTTTCCTGCCACTTCCTTTAACGTCATAAGCTAACAAACCACGCGTCATAGGCGAGTTTAATTGCCAAAATGCTGACCACAGTGACAAACACCGGACGAATAAATTTTGCGCCAAAGTGAATAGCCGAGTGGGCACCAACAAACGCACCGGCCATGAGACAAACGCCCATAATCAGGCCCAACCCCCAATTAATATGACCCAGCATGGCGAAAGTCACCAAAGAGGTCAAATTGCTGGTGAAGTTCATTGCTTTGGCAAGCCCAGAGGCCAACAGAATATTGAGTCTGTAAAGCGCCATGGAGCTGACTGTCCAAAAAGCGCCTGTTCCAGGCCCCGCCACGCCATCATAAAAACCAAGTACGAATCCTTGCCCATACTGCTTCTTATTGAGCATAGGGCAGGGGGCAGGGGTTGCGCTGTTGCGGTTGGCATCAGGCGTTTTGTGCCAAATGGTATACAAGGCGGCAGCAAGAATGATCAGCGGTAGAATTTTTTCTAGCCAATCAGTACTGATGGCATCAACGACGAGGGTACCTAAAGTTGCACCCAATAGAGTCGCTATAAAGGCTCTTAGCCAACATCGCGGCTTAAAGAGACGTTTTCGATAATAAGTAAAAGCGGCCGTCGAAGAGGCGAAGGTCGCCGCCAGCTTATTGGTGCCCAGCGCTATGTGCGGCGGGAGCCCAAGAGAAAGCAGCGCCGGGACAGTAAGCATGCCGCCCCCGCCAGCCACCGCGTCAATAAATCCTGCGACAAAGGCCACCAAGGCCAGCACCGCAAGCACGGTGGGATCCAAAAATTCCATAGGGTCTTTTACTCATCTTTCTTATTTTGTTTGTCATGCAGCAAGTATGGTTACTGATCTTTATTCAATAACTCGTTTAAAAGGTGGTAGAGAATCAAGCAACGCTTTGCCATAACGCTTAGAGACGATCCGTCTATCAAGGATGGTGACTGTACCAGAATCCCGCTCTTTGCGCAGCAATCGGCCAACCGATTGAATTAACTTCTTACTCGCCTCCGGAACCGTGATCTGCATAAATGGGTTGCCGCCACGAGATTCTATGTATTCTGAATGCGCTTGTTCAACGGGTGACGTTGGCACGGCAAACGGTATCTTGGTAATCACTAGATTCGAAAGCAGCTCTCCCGGCAGATCAAGCCCTTCCGAAAAGCTGCCCGTGCCAAAAAGAATGCTGGTTTTACCTGACTCAACCAACTTTTTATGTTTTTTTAGAATCTCATTGCGTGAGCTGGAGCCTTGAACTTGCAGTGCCCAACCCTGTTTTACAAACAAGGATTCGAGATTTTCAGCCACTTGATTCATCTGCTTATAAGAAGAGAATAAAACCAGATTCGCCTGTTTGTCTTTTAAATACTTAGGCAAAATTTCGCTAAGATATTCCGTAAACTGCGGGGCTTGTGGTTCATAGCGAGTCGCTGGAACAATCAGTTCAGCTTGGTTTTGGTAATCAAATGGAGAAGCCAGTGCCAGAAATTGGGTGCCGGAGTCTGGGCTTTGATCGATGCCTGCTTGAAAACAGAAGTATTGGAATGAGTTCAGCGCTCGCATAGTGGCAGAAACCAATACCGCACCGACGCAGCGACTCCAAAGCTGCTTCTCAAGCTGCCAGCCCACTTCCAATGGGGAAACACTAACAATGAAATCGCCTTCACGATCTGGGTGGACTTCCAACCATCGCGCAAGTGGTGCACCTTTCTCACGTGTTGGCTCGGCCATGAGCTTCCAAACTTGGGCGAGATTCTCTGTCCGTTGAATATAAAAGCCGAGCTCTGCCAAGGCAGGTTCGGCCAGTTTTGCCGAAAGTTCGCCATCTTTAACTCGCTCAGCGATAAGATCGGCGATTTTGGCAACGGATTGATTGGCTTTTTGACTAAAGGTTTTAAGTTCTTTCGACTGCTCTTCCAACCAACTTGGTAAGATGCCGTGTTCAAAACGATAGATACCATCAATAAAATGGCTCGCATCAAACTGTTTGACCAGTTGGCTTAAACTCGGAATCAGGATCTGTATTGCTTGCTGAAGCTCGTTGTGAAATCGACCGACTCTTTTTTCATCCGCCAAAGAGGTCAGTTTTGTCACCGACTGGTTAAGGCGCTCTAACCATGTCGCGGCCCCCTTCAAGCTTGCGGCGGCAGAGGCATGGTCTCGTGCAACATGGGGCAAATGGTGTGCTTCGTCGAACACATAAATCGTGTTTTCAGGTTCAGGTAAAATCACTCCGCCACCGAGATCGGCATCGGCCATTACAAGGCTATGGTTGGCAATAATGACGTCGTTTTTTTCCAGCTCAGAACGGGCTTTTTGAAACGGGCACTGGCGATGGGCCGATAAACTATTGTTACAGCTATGCTTATCGCTAACGATACTTTGCCAGAGCGAATCGTCTATTGGTTTGGGCCAACTGTCTCTGTCGCCATCCCATTTCCCCTCAGCCAAGCAGCGGAACATGATCTCAAGAAGTTCAATGTCCTTTTTCTTTGGTTTACTTTCAAACATCGCCAACTGACTTCCGTTCGATCCACTGGCCGCTGCAAGTTTCTCTGCGCAGCAGTAGCGTTGGCGGCCCTTCGCTAATATGAAGGAAAAGTTCTGATCCGAAATACGCCTAAAAAGTGGTAAGTCTTTATTGATGAGTTGTTCTTGTAAGGCAACGGTGGCGGTCGAAATGACCACCTTTCGGTTATTCATCACCGCAACGGGAATAGTGGCCATCAAATATGATAACGATTTACCAATCCCCGTTCCGGCTTCCGCCACGATGATACGATTAGACTTGTGATAGCTTCCACAAAGTGTTTTTGCAATTTCTGCAACGAGGTAGTTTTGTGCCCGTCGAGGGATGAAGTTTTCCAGTTGAAATTGCAGGTTTTGATAACTAGTGCGTATGGATTTTTGTATTTTACTGGTTAGCATACTGTGACCTGTGTTCAGACCAACGGATAGTAGCACACATCTCTAATAGAGTCGCACTTCACGAAATTCGCTGCTTTTGGAGCAAATGTCGATCTTCTTCACAAAAAAAAACTGAACCTTCATAAACTTATAATTAATTTGTCTAACAAAAAATATAAATCTCCATTTCTGGTGTTTTTGTCGAATGATAGCCTGACTTTATTGTTATAGATGTTAATATTTGGTTTTTTATTCCAAATTTATTGGCTATTTCAAACGTTGGTGATACAGGGTAAAGGCTTAGAACTGCCTCGAAAAACAATCACAAAAATATGTAAAATATTGATTTTTATTGTTATTCATTTTTGTTGATGATTTTTTGTAGTGGATTTGACAGGCAGAATAATCTTTTGCAATCTAGCTTATGAAATTTACAGATGCCGACCATGGGCTTGCTTAGGTCGGCATCAATTACAAAAGGGAATCGGGCAAGGATATCCCAAACTAAGAAAAGGCAGTGGATTAATTATGAAAAAGACTCTAGTAGCACTAGCTGTTCTAGTAGCAGCAGGTTCTGTAAATGCAGCTGAAGTATTCAAGTCTGACGAAGGTTCTGTAGATTTCTACGGTCAACTACGTCAAGAACTGAAAAAGAATGACGACAACGATGCGACACTGAAATCGGGTTCTTCTCGCGCTGGTGTTAAAGTGAACTACAAGGCGTCTGACGACCTTAGTGTTCTTGGCCTGATTGAGTTCAATATCAACGACACTGCTGCATTCACAACTCGTAAGCACACAGTCGGCCTAAGTGGTGATTTTGGTACAGTAACGGTTGGTAAAGACAGCATCCTGACTGATGATGTGTGGGGCGTTGAAAACTCATACTTCTACGGTGGTACCAGTGTTCTGCCAGAAGCGGATGGTTTCGGCGTAAACTGGCTACAACAAGCAATGGTTAAATACGTTCTTGAAGCTGAAGCTGGTTGGTTGAAAGCAGCGTACTCTTACGACAACGGTGATGCTAACCCAACTACATTTGAAGTCTTTGCAGGAACAACGTTTGATGCTATCTCTGTATACGGTGGTTTAGGCTTAATTACTGACAAAACTACTTCAACTACCGGCTATAGCACTACAATCGATCCTAAGACAGGTATGGGTACTGCTATCAAATCTACTAAAGACAGCGAAATCAAGCATGTAATGCTGACTGTTTCCTATGCTGCGGACAAGTTTGATGTTGGTGCAACTTACTGGCACGCAGAGAATGAAAACAAAAAAGCGAACTACACGCTGAAGACTGACTCTCTAGTTGTTGCTGGTTCATACATGGCCGCTGATAAGACCAAACTTTACGGTGGTTATGAGTTTGTTGGTGACTACCAAGCAGCAGATAAAGACTTCACCAACCTATACGCTGGTGTTGAGTACAAACTGTCTGGTTGGGCTCGTGTGTATGCAGAGCTCGCACTGCAAGATGATGACAACAAAGCAGATAAAGAAAACAACTACGGTATCGGCGCTCGCGTATACTGGTAAGATTGTTTAGTTAGTTTAGTGAAAGCCCAGTGTATACTGGGCTTTTTGTTTTGGAGGTTTGAATGTTTTATCGGTCATTCGCAATGCTAGTAGCATTAGTTTCGTTTAATTGTTTTAGTAGCGTGCAGCTCCGTGTTCCTGATAGTGTTGATTTGCTTTCTGTTAATATGAGCGAACCAACAACTGAAGGGGGGCTTTTTTCCAGTTTCAAAACTATACAGCTAGAAAATGGTATCAACCAAATTGTATTCCAGTATAAACCCTCCTACGACGTGAAAGACGAAGTACGCAAGGTGTATAGTGACGTTATCATTGCTTCGTTTAGTGCCGAAAATGAAACGTTAACATTGTCAGTGCCAAAGTTTAGGAGCTACAAGCTTGCAAAAGAGAGCATCTCTCCATTGCAATGGGAATTGCTAAATAGTCATGATCAGGTTGTTTCTGTGGCAGAAGATGTACTCCAGTCGGATGGGATTCAATTGGGTCGAGATTATTCCGAGGAGGCTAAGAACTACAACATCGCTGGGGGGATAGCCAGTGTTGCTGTTACGTATGTGACGGCAAACCAGCATCAGCAGTCAGTCGTTAACCCCAAGCTAGTGAATAAACAACAAGCGGTAACGCAGAATGGTACAGACAGTACAGTGCTGGATATTATGAAAGCCACGTATCAAAAAGCATCACCGAAAGATCAAGAAGCTTTCAAAAAGTGGCTATTAGCACAGTAGTCTCTTAACTCTTGGATAGTTCAGTCCACTCTCCAGGCTGTAATTCACCCAGTGTCATCTCACCGATTGAGTAACGAATTAGACGCAGTGTCGGAAAGCCAATATGTGCCGTCATGCGTCTGACTTGTCGGTTGCGTCCTTCGATGATGGTAATCGCCAGCCAAGTGGTAGGAATCGAGGCTCGAAAGCGCACAGGGGGATGTCTTTCCCACAACTGAGGCTCTTGCATAATCTCTACTTTGGCGGGTAAGGTCATCCCATCTTTAAGTTCAATGCCTTGGCGAAGAGGTTCGAGTTGTTCCTCTGTCGGAGCGCCTTCTACTTGTACCCAATAGGTTTTCGGCGATTTCGATTGCGGTTGAGTTAACTTGGCTTGTAAGATCCCATCGTTAGTGAGAACCATCAGCCCTTCACTGTCCCTGTCAAGTCGACCCGCGGCATACACCTCTTTAATCGGGATGTAGTCAGCGAGCGTTTTTCTTCCGTCTCCGTCGGTAAATTGACTCAGAGTGTCAAAAGGCTTGTTAAACAAAATCACTTTGCGTTCGGTAGTTTTTAGTGCGCCTTGAGTCTTTTTACCCGAACGACGCTGTTTCAATGAATCAACTGCCATGCCTTTCTTGGAGTGTTTAAATCGCGATTCTGCCCGTTCACCCTTAGAGTGAGATGAATGACGACTTGAACGGAATGACATGTTAACCACCTTGCAAAAATGTAAATGAACTGTGTGTATAAGTTCCAACTTATCCTGAAATCAGCTATGATTTGCGCGCCTTAGACTAGCAAAAGCGTCAGAATGATAGACTAATTCGCGCGATTTGTTTAATTATAAACGTGCACTCATGGATTTAGAGCGACAAACTCAAATGAGCATTTTCGAAAAGAACAATAGAGTGCCAAACGGCGATTTGTACTTGGGGAGATACTGATACTCAGTTTAGTGCAAAGCGCGTCAATTCCACACGCCATGGCTCACTGTGGCGTACCGAAATATAGGGAAATTTCATGCCTACAGAAAAACCTACAATCGTCTATACCATTACCGATGAAGCACCAGCACTAGCAACCTATTCTCTGTTGCCTATCATCCAGTCGTTTACCGCATCGTCGGGTATTAATGTTGAAACCCGAGACATCTCTTTGGCTGGACGCATCATTGCAAACTTCCCTGAGCATTTAAAAGCCGAGCAGCAAATCGGCGATGCACTGACAGAGCTAGGCGAACTGGCACAAACAGCAGAAGCAAACATCATCAAGCTGCCCAATATTTCTGCTTCGATTCCTCAACTGAAAGCTGCGATTAAAGAGTTGCAGGACAAGGGTTATGATCTGCCAAATTACCCTGAAGAGCCAAGCACATACGAAGAAGAAGCGATTAAAGCAACCTACGATAAAATCAAAGGTAGTGCTGTAAACCCAGTGCTTCGTGAGGGGAACTCCGATCGCCGTGCACCACTTTCGGTGAAGAACTACGCGAAAAAGAATCCACATTCAATGGGCGCATGGTCATCTGACTCAAAATCGCACGTTTCCAGCATGGACGAAAAAGATTTCTTCGGCACTGAAAAGTCGGTCACGGTGAATGGTGCAACCAAAGTAAAAATTGAGTTTGTTGGCCAAGATGGCAACAGCAAAGTGTTGAAAAAAGAGTTCGCACTGCAAGATAAAGAGATCATCGACAGTGCCGTACTGAGCAAAAATGCCCTAGTAACTTTTTTTGAAAGAGAGATCGCTGAGGCAAAAGCGCAAGATGTGCTCCTTTCGCTGCACATGAAAGCCACCATGATGAAGGTCTCCGACCCGGTTATTTTCGGCCATGCAGTGAAGGTGTACTACAAAGAGGTTTTCGATAAGTACGGAGAACTGTTTGCTCAGCTCGGTGTGGATGTGAACAACGGTTTAGGTGATGTTTACGCTAAGATCGCCTCTTTACCGAATGCGCAGAAAGAAGAGATTGAAGCTGCTATCGCAGCCGTTTACGAGAAACAACCTGCACTGGCTATGGTTGATTCGGATCGTGGCATTACCAACCTTCATGTACCAAGCGACGTCATTGTGGACGCTTCAATGCCAGCGATGCTGCGTGCTTCAGGGCAAATGTGGGGACCAGACGGCAAACAAAAAGATACTAAAGCGATGATCCCAGATCGTTGTTACGCTGGCGTATACCAAGCAGTCATTGATTTCTGTAAGCAGAATGGTGCGTTTGATCCTACGACAATGGGCAGTGTACCTAACGTCGGTTTGATGGCGCAGAAAGCGGAAGAATACGGCTCACACGACAAGACCTTTATTCTCGATGCAGCGGGTGTAGTACGTGTGGTTAACGAACAAGGTGTTGTGCTTCTTGAACAAGAGGTTGAGCAAGGCGATATCTTCCGTATGTGCCAAGTTAAAGACGCACCTATCCAAGATTGGGTGAAGTTAGCGGTCACACGTGCTCGCGCGACAGGCGTTCCAGCGGTCTTTTGGCTTGATCAAGCGCGTGCTCACGATGCAGAACTTATCAAGAAAGTGACTACCTACTTGGCAGAGCATGATACTCAAGGTTTGGAAATTAAGATCTTGTCGCCAGTAGAAGCTTGTCAGTTTTCGTTACTAAGAATGAAGGCGGGTCAAGATACCATCTCAGTCACGGGTAACGTGCTACGTGACTATCTAACGGACTTGTTCCCAATTCTAGAACTAGGTACTTCGGCGAAAATGCTCTCAATCGTCCCATTGATGAATGGTGGTGGCTTGTTTGAGACGGGCGCTGGCGGCTCAGCACCAAAACATGTGCAGCAAGTGCAAAAAGAGAACCACTTACGCTGGGATTCTTTGGGTGAGTTCCTCGCGCTGGCAGCATCGCTTGAGCATTTGAGTGTGGTCACTGGCAACAAAAAAGCACAAATTCTCGCCGATGCGTTAGACAAAGCGACGGGTGAGTTCCTTGATACCAACAAGTCGCCATCGCGCAAAGTGGGTGAACTTGATAACCGTGGCAGTCACTATTATCTTGCCGCTTATTGGGCGAAAGCACTCGCACAGCAAACGGCAGACGTTGAGTTAGCGACTGAATTCGCTCCGATTGCCAAGGTGTTAGCTGAGAAAGAAGAGCAAATAGTTTCTGAGTTAAATAGCGCGCAAGGTGTTCCAGGTGATTTAGGTGGTTACTATCTGTTTGATGAGAGTAAAACGTCGGCTCTAATGCGCCCTAGCCAAACGTTCAATAGTGTGATTGGTTGTTGAAGCATGACCTGTAGCCAATAAACTAAAAACCCGCTCAAATGAATGAGCGGGTTTTCTAATATTGGTCGAGCACTTAGAGAACCAGCAGTGCTGCAATAGCAAGTAAATTACTTGCTAGCGAGCGCCTCTAACGGTACGACGCTGCTTGCGTGGCACCCTTTAGGGCCTTTTTCTAACTCATATGCGACTTGTTGGCCTGCTTTCAGAGTACGATAACCGTCCATCTGAATAGTGGAGTAATGGGCAAAAATATCACCATCCTCTTCATCTGAACAAATAAACCCAAATCCTTTGGCGTTATTGAACCACTTTACTGTACCTGTAGCCATGCTATACATCCCTCATGCATTTTTGTTACTGATGTTGTTAAACCAATCTAAGCCCACTAAAGACAGATGGCTTATTTAGCGTTAACGCTAAATGTAAAAAATAATGGTGAATTTTTTCAAACTGATGTTGCAGGATTTGCGTTTTGCGAAACCAAACACAAAGTGAAGAAAAAATCACCACCACTCGACAATGTAGTCAATGATTGGCTCTAGTCAATAGTAAAAACGTATAAATAACAACAGAATTGCAAACAGGTCACCTTTATGGTTAACATTTTTGCAAATGTCTCGTGTTCAAAAACCGAGCAAAAACCGTATTTTGTGTTGACGGTTGCTTTTTTTATCATCAAACAGCTTGAGCTATCACGCCTCTCTTCTTCTTTTTATTTGCAGCGGTTCCAGAGGTGCATTAGTCTCTAAATAAGGAATACGAATTCGCACATCCTGACTTGCTACAACCGACTTGCAGCTTATGATAGAGTGTTTCAGGTGTCTGATTTCTTATAAAAGTTCCCAACGTTGTGTTTAGGTCATGAGTAAAAATTTTGAATGGGTCACTCCAGACTCAGATCTTCTGGAGTTAGAAAAAACCAAAATCCAACCACCAAAAATGTATAACGTGGTGTTAAATAACGATGATTACACGCCGATGGATTTCGTTATTGAGGTACTTGAGCGATTCTTTTCGCATGATCTGGATAAAGCGACGCAAATCATGCTCAAGGTCCATTATGAAGGAAAAGCAATTTGTGGCACGTATAGTGCAGAGATCGCTGAGACGAAAGTTGCGCAGGTTACGATGTACTCAAGGGAAAATGAGCATCCGCTTCTGTGCACCATGGAGCAAGCATAACAATAAGACTTGCTCGAGCAACCAAGTTGTTCTTACGGGAGGTACTTATGCTGAATAAAGAACTGGAGTCGAGCCTAAATGGCGCTTTTGCTCGTGCTCGTAACAAACGACATGAGTTCATGACTGTTGAACACCTCCTGCTGGCATTGCTAGAGAACGATGCTGCTAAGGAAGCCCTTATTGCTTGTAAAGCGGATCTAGACGCTTTACGCCATGAACTCGATATATTTATCGACCAAACTACACCCCTTATCCCTGAGAGCGATGAAACTCGCGAAACTCAACCTACTCTCAGTTTTCAACGGGTTTTGCAACGTGCCGTCTTCCATGTTCAATCATCAGGAAGAAGTGAAGTCACTGGGGCGAATGTGCTTGTCGCCATTTTTAGTGAGCAAGAGTCTCATGCCGCTTACTTGTTGAAGAAAAATTACATCTCTCGTCTGGATATTGTTAACTTTATATCCCATGGCATTACAAAAGCCACAGGGGCTAGTGATGATTCATCTTCGGATTCCTTTCACTCAGATAGCACGGAAGAAACTGGCTCCGATGAACGTCTCGAGAGTTTTGCCACCAATCTGAATCAGGTAGCGAAAGAAGGAAATATTGATCCACTGATTGGCCGAGATAAAGAGTTGGAACGAACCATTCAGGTGTTGTGCCGTCGTCGCAAGAATAATCCTTTGTTGGTTGGTGAAGCAGGGGTTGGTAAAACGGCCATTGCGGAAGGACTCGCTTGGCGAATCGTTGAAGGCACGGTGCCAGAAGTGATTCAAAACAGCGTGATTTATTCGTTGGATATTGGCTCCTTGCTAGCGGGCACCAAATATCGTGGTGATTTTGAAAAACGCTTCAAAACTATTTTAAAACAGCTTGAGCGTGAGAAAGACGCTATTCTGTTTATCGATGAAATACATACTATTATTGGCGCAGGTGCCGCTTCTGGTGGTCAGGTCGATGCGGCGAACTTAATTAAACCCTTGTTAAGTAGTGGAAAATTACGCTGTATTGGTTCGACAACTTACCAAGAATACAACAATATTTTTGAGAAAGAGCGTGCGCTTTCGCGTCGCTTCCAGAAGATTGATGTTGTTGAGCCATCGCTCGATGACACGACCAAGATCTTGATGGGCTTGAAAGCGAAATACGAAGCGCACCATGATGTTCGTTATACCAACAAAGCACTTCGAGCAGCGGTGGAATTGTCTGCCAAATACATCAACGAACGCCATTTGCCAGATAAAGCGATTGACGTGATCGACGAAGCTGGCGCGAGAAGTCGTTTAACACCAGCCAGCCGCCGTAAAAAGACGGTCGGTGTGGCCGATATCGAAGCCATGGTGGCGAAAATGGCTCGCATCCCCGAAAAGTCGGTCTCCTCATCGGATAAAGACATCCTAAAAAATCTGGATGATAAGATGAAGATGCTCGTGTTTGGTCAAGATGCTGCCATTGACGTGCTATGTGAAGCGATCAAACTGACTCGTGCAGGTCTCGGTGCCGATCACAAGCCAGTCGGCTCTTTCTTGTTCGCAGGCCCCACTGGTGTCGGTAAAACCGAAGTGACCGTACAGCTATCGAAACTTTTAGGGATCGAGCTGCTGCGTTTTGACATGTCAGAGTATGGTGAACGCCACTCAGTCAGTCGCCTAATCGGCGCGCCTCCGGGTTATGTAGGCTACGATCAGGGCGGCTTGTTAACGGATGCTGTGCTGAAACATCCTCACTCAGTGGTGTTGCTGGATGAGATTGAAAAAGCGCATCCAGATATCTTCAACTTGCTGCTGCAAGTCATGGATAACGGTACGCTGACGGACAACAATGGACGTAAAGCCGATTTTCGCAATGTCATCTTGGTCATGACGACAAACGCAGGTGTGGCTGAGACTGAGAAGAAGTCTATCGGTCTTATTCAACAGGATCATAGCCCTGATGCGATGTCGGAGATTAAGAAAGTCTTCACACCCGAATTTCGTAACCGTCTCGATAATATCATCTGGTTCAATAGCTTGGATGAAGCGATTATCCATCAGGTGGTCGACAAGTTCATCGTTGAGCTGCAGGTACAACTTGATGCACGCGGTGTCTCTTTGGAAGTCTCTGAAGATGCTCGTCATTGGCTGGCTAATAAAGGCTATGACAAAGCGATGGGGGCTCGCCCGATGGGACGGGTGATTCAAGACAAGCTGAAAAAGCCGCTGGCAAACGAGCTACTGTTTGGCTCGCTGATCGATGGTGGTACAGTGAAAGTAACGCTTGAGTCCGATGAACTTCAATTCGAGTACTTAACCACGCGAGAAGAAGCAGTTCATTAAGCGAAAGAGTAAGTTAACCAAGCAGGCTCCGGCATGCTTTTTCTTTGTTGTGGAATGTTGAAGAAGCGTTCACTACTGTGCATTAGACAAACAAACTGTGCATTAGATAAACAAAAAGCGGAGCTTCTGGCTCCGCTTTTTGTTTGTATCCGATAATCGTGATTAACGGGCACGGAAGACGATGCGGCCTTTGGATAGGTCGTATGGAGTCATCTCTACAGTTACTTTGTCACCCGTAAGGATACGGATGTAGTTCTTACGCATCTTGCCGGAAATGTGCGCAGTAACAACGTGGCCGTTTTCTAGCTCAACACGAAACATAGTGTTAGGTAGAGTATCAAGGACGGTACCCTGCATCTCAATTACGTCTTCTTTAGCCATTTAATCCTCTTAGAAACTTGGCGATTTTTTAACGGGCTAATTCTGCCGTCAAAAAGCAAATATGTAAACTTGGGCCGTATTCTACCCTTGCCAACGCTGATTTACTAGTTTTTGGTGACGCTCAAAACGAACTTTATAGTTCATCGCTTCGCATTCATCAATCTGATAACCAAGGTAGAGCCACTGTTTATGTTCCTGCTGACAGTACTCAAGCTGAAATAAAACCGCAAGGGTGCCAAGGGAAAGTGGATAATCGGGATCAAAAAAGGTGTAAAAGGCGCTAGCGCACTGCTCCATGATGTCGGTAACCGCAATGGCTAGGAGCCGTTCTCCTTCATAAATATGAAGATACTGGGTGGTAACCCACTGACTGCGGGAGAAGTGGGCGAAATCCTTTTTCTGTGGCGGATACATAGTCCCGTGTTTGTGACGAGCGGTAATGTAGCGGCTATACAAACTAAACCAGTTACTATCCATGGATTTTTTTAGGCACCAGCTCAGTTTTCGGGACTTTTTCCTCAAGCGTTTCTGGCTTTTCGACAGCACGAAATCGGGGATCGCAACACGAATAGGCTTGCACGCTTGGCAAAGATCGCAGTGTGGCTTGTAAATCGTGTCACCACTGCGGCGAAAACCGTTTGCTAGCAATACTTCGTAGCTTTCTGCGGAGTGCATTTCTGGCTCTAAGGCGACAGCGACACGTTCTTGACGCTCTGGCAGATAACTGCAGGGATGGTTGTCTGTGAGCCCTATTTTTATTTGGTGAATATCTGAACTCATTTATCGGGTTCCTCCAACCATTGTGGCAAAAAACAATTTGCTGCAAGCGACTGTTTCTTTAAGCATAGCAGGCGTTTTAGAAATTCCTCGCGGTGAAGACTAAAAGCGCCGAGTGAGCGAAGGTGAGGGTTCATTACCTGGCAGTCAATCAATTTGCCGTGATGACGGGCGAAATGGTGACAGAAATACCACAGGGCAATTTTGGACGCGTTGCTGCGAGTGCTAAACATGGATTCACCACAAAAAAGCTGTCCCACTGAAATACCATAGAAACCGCCGATCAGTTGGTCATCTGACCAAACCTCTACCGAGTGACAAGCACCTTGGTGACTAAGTTGCGTATACGCCTCGCGCATTTCTGCGTTAAGCCAAGTTTCATCAACGGCGCGAGTGGTGCCACATAGGTCGATAACCTGTTCTGTCGCCTGATTGATACTGACGTGGTAAGCGGCTTTTCTCTGGAATTTTCTCAGGCTTTTGGCCGGAGAGAAGGTCTCTGGGTCAAACACCGCTCGTGGAGAGGGGCTCCACCACAGAATGGGTTCACCTGGGCCATACCAAGGGAAAATACCGTGCTGATAAGCATTAAGGAGTCGTTGTGGTTGCAGGTCACCACCAAAAGCTAACAACCCATTTGGGTCAGCAAGTGCACTCTGTGCTGGAGGAAAGTCTAAACTTTTTGTGTCGAGTTCGGTCAGATAAATAGCCATAAACGGTGTGTCATCAGAAGTTGGGGGTCGGTTATGCAAAAATGGTTATGGTGTCTATTCTTCTTTCCTTTGTTGGTAAATGCGTCCTATGAGAGGAATGTAGCAAAGCCCGTGAACAAAGTCATATATGGTGAGGTGCAATCCGTTCGTTACATCACGCATCAGGAGGTAAAACGTTCACAAGGTAATGGCTGGAAGACGCTGCTAGGAGCAACCATTGGCGGGTTAGTGGGTAATCAGTTTGGCGGCGGCAGTGGCAAGGAGGTGGCGACTGCGGTTGGAGCACTGGCGGGCGCGGCAATTGCACATAATCAGAGTCGTAGTGAATACCAAGTGGACTACCAGTTGGTTGAACTGCTGATTCAAAGCGAGCAAGGTGTTTTGATCAATGTTATTCAGGATGTTGATAAAAACATGCTTTTCAATCCGGGAGCGAAGGTGAGAATTCTCTATTTTGACCAAGGTGTGCGGGTAGATCTGGCGATGTAAGAATGAGTATTTATTCACGGCTTAGCACTGGTTTTATGCGGGCTTTTTGGTTAGTCTGAATCCACGAAGAATAAAGTGATGCTCTCAGTTGAAGGCAACTGAAGCTCAAGGATCGTCTCAATTAATGGAAAGCCTTACGTTACAACCAATTAAGAAAGTTAATGGTGAAGTGAACCTGCCGGGTTCTAAAAGTGTTTCAAACCGCGCGCTTCTACTCGCCGCGCTTGCGCAGGGGACAACCAGACTAACCAACCTGCTTGATAGTGATGATATTCGTCATATGCTCAATGCGTTGAGCAAGCTTGGCGTCGATTACCAACTCTCCGACGACAAAACCGTTTGTACTGTGAATGGATTGGGGCGCCCATTTACGGTGACAGAGGCAACAGAGTTGTTTTTGGGTAATGCTGGCACGGCGATGCGTCCACTTGCCGCCGCTTTGTGTCTAGGTCAAGGTGAGTATGTACTTACTGGCGAACCCCGTATGAAAGAGCGTCCCATTGGTCATTTAGTGGACGCGCTTCGAGCGGCGGGAGCCGATATTCAGTATTTGGAGAATGAACACTTTCCACCGCTCAAAATTAAGGCGACTGGATTGAAAGCAGGGACAGTCAGCATTGATGGCTCTATTTCCAGCCAGTTTTTGACGGCTTTTTTAATGTCAGCGCCGTTAGCTGACGGTGAAGTGATCATCAAGATTGTAGGTGAGCTGGTTTCTAAACCGTACATCGACATCACTTTGCACATCATGCAACAATTTGGTGTGCAGGTGATCAACAAGGAATACCAAGAGTTTGTTATTCCAGCGGGGCAAAAATACCTGGCGCCGGGGGATTTCTTGGTCGAGGGCGATGCTTCTTCTGCTTCGTACTTTCTGGCTGCCGCCGCGATAAAAGGTGGAGAGATTAAAGTCACGGGCATCGGTAAAAATAGTATTCAAGGTGACATTCAGTTTGCGCACGCGTTGGAAAAAATGGGCGCGGAAATTGAGTGGGGCGACGACTATGTGATTTCACGCGTGGGTCAATTGAAAGGCATTGATATGGATTACAATCATATCCCTGATGCGGCTATGACCATCGCCACCACTGCGCTGTTTGCACAAGGGACGACGGCGATTCGTAACGTTTACAATTGGCGAGTAAAGGAAACGGATCGTCTTGCCGCCATGGCAACAGAGCTGCGTAAAGTGGGGGCGGAAGTCGAAGAGGGCGAAGACTACCTGATCGTTAAACCCACCAAGCAACTCAAGCATGCGGCGATTGATACTTATGATGACCATCGAATGGCGATGTGTTTTTCTCTTGTGGCTCTCAGCGACACGCCTGTGACGATCAATGATCCTAAATGTACCTCGAAAACGTTCCCAGATTACTTCGATAAGTTGGCGCAATTAAGCGAACTGGCGTAAAGCCGCCGGGAAGAGGTTTTGTCATTTCTAAAAACAGAGCCTTGGTTTAAACGCCAAGGCTCATTGTTATTTTATTTGAGGGTGAATTTTTTTGACAACTCGTGCGCTAAGTATTTGAACATATTAAATACAGCGGTCGTTTGCGGTGTTGGTAGGCCATCTGAGTCTAAAAAATACTCTCCCTTGAAGACCAAAACGTCTTCTTTTTCTTCCACACTTGTTGCGCGCATGCCTGCAAAATAGTCTTCATGTTCCTGAATTAAGTGATTTGCGATGAGTAGCAGCTCGAATTCTGAAATGGGTTTCTTCTCGGTCATTTAGTTTTATCTCTTGGGAAACAGCAATGTGAATAGTCTAGAGTGTGCTGAAACGATTTCAACGTTTATTCCGAACGAGGATGGCCAATAGTGGTAAAGAACATGGCTCTTACAAGCAAGGTTTTGTGATGTGCAACATAAAAATCACTTTTATATTCGCATAGCTATTTATCAACTGCTTAGTATACGGACCTAAATTTAGGCACTTGTCGATTCTGTTGTGCCCAGAGCGATGGCGACCAATTGTCGACCAATCGGATCTGAAATGTAAAAAAGCAGTTGATCTTCTTTTGATATCGCACAATAGTAAAAAAAGAAGTTTCATAATGGTACAGCGTACCGATTGTTGTTAGCTATCACTGACAATAATGACATCATTTTTAAGGGCGTTAGAGTCAATATGGGTAAATCTCTCGTTATAGTGGAGTCGCCAGCCAAGGCTAAAACGATCAATAAGTATCTTGGGAAAGACTTTGTCGTGAAGTCCAGTGTCGGTCACGTGCGTGATCTACCAACTGCAGGACAAAGTACGGGTGAAAAAGCGGCTGCCATTTCAACCAAAGGCATGAGCGCAGAAGAGAAAGCTCGTATTAAGCAAGAGAAAGATCGTAAATCGTTGATCAAAAAGATGGGGATTGACCCATATCACGATTGGGAAGCGAATTATCAGATCCTTCCAGGCAAAGAAAAAGTGGTGAGCGAACTACAGAAGCTCGCGAAAGATGCTGACTTTGTCTATCTCGCAACCGATTTGGACCGCGAAGGGGAAGCTATTGCGTGGCATCTTCGTGAGATCATCGGTGGTGATGAAGCGCGTTACAAACGAGTGGTGTTTAACGAGATTACCAAGAATGCGATTCAGCAGGCGTTCCAGCGACCTGGTGAGTTGAATATGGATGGCGTAAATGCCCAGCAAGCTCGACGTTTTATGGACCGAGTGGTGGGCTTTATGGTTTCGCCATTACTGTGGAAAAAAGTCGCTCGAGGCTTATCCGCTGGCCGAGTTCAATCGGTAGCGGTGAAATTGCTGGTAGAACGTGAACGTGAAATCAAAGCGTTTGTCCCCGAAGAGTTCTGGGATCTGCATGCGAATACCATGACCGCAGATTCGACCGCGTTCAAGCTGTTGGTGGCGCAAAAAGCTGGCGATACTTTCCGTCCTGTGAACGAAGCGGAAACACAAGCTGCGATGGCCGTTTTGCAAAAAGCCCAATTGGAAGTTTGCAAGCGTGAAGATCGTCCAACAAGGAGCAAGCCATCCGCACCTTTCATCACCTCCACCTTGCAGCAAGCAGCGAGCACGCGCTTAGGTTACGGGGTAAAGAAGACCATGATGCTCGCGCAGCGTTTGTACGAAGCGGGCTACATTACCTACATGCGTACCGACTCGACCAACCTAAGTAGTGAAGCCGTTGAGGCCGTGCGCGGTTACATCGTATCTCAGTTTGGTGAACGTTATTTGCCAGCCAATCCGCTGGTTTACGGTAGCAAGCAAGGGGCTCAAGAGGCGCACGAAGCGATACGCCCATCCGATGTTCAGATTAAATCTGATGATTTAGAAGGGGTTGATAGTGATGCGCATAAACTCTATTCGTTGATCTGGAACCAATTTGTCGCCTGCCAAATGACAGAAGCGGAGTACGATTCTACTACCGTGAGTGTCAAAGCGGCAGAATACACGTTGAAAGCCAAAGGGCGCATTCTCAAATTTGATGGTTGGACACGCGTACAAAGACCGTTGGGTAAGAATGAAGACACAATTTTACCCGCGGTTCAAGTGGGTGAAAAACTGACGCTCGAATCTCTTGATCCGAAACAACACTTCACTAAGCCACCTGCGCGGTTTACCGAAGCGGCGCTAGTGAAAGAACTTGAGAAGAGAGGCATTGGCCGTCCATCAACCTATGCATCGATCATTTCAACGATTCAAGATCGCGGCTACGTCAAAGTGGATCAACGTCGTTTCTATGCAGAGAAAATGGGTGAAATTGTCACCGATCGCTTGGATGAAAGCTTCAACGATTTGATGAACTATGATTTCACCGCTCGTATGGAAGAAAAGCTTGACCAAATTGCCGAAGGTGATGTGCAGTGGAAAGCGGTGCTTGATCACTTCTTCTCTGATTTCACCCAAGATCTTGAGAAAGCAGAGCAAGAAGAAGATGAAGGCGGTATGAAGCTGAACCATATCGTGATGACCGATATTCAGTGTCCGACCTGTTCGCGCCCCATGGGGATACGTACCGCTTCAACAGGTGTCTTTTTAGGCTGCTCAGGCTATGCACTTCCGCCAAAAGAGCGTTGCAAAACGACCATAAATCTCGGTGATGAAGACGGCATTATCAACGTTCTTGAAGAGGATGTGGAAACTGCTGCACTGCGCGCGAAGAAACGTTGCCCGATTTGTGAGACGGCAATGGACGCGTATCTGATTGATGATAAGCGTAAAATGCACGTATGTGGTAACAACCCTAACTGCGAAGGCTACCTCGTTGAATACGGTGAGTTCAAAGTAAAAGGGTATGATGGCCCAGTGGTTGAGTGCGATAAATGTGGGTCTGATATGGTGCTGAAAAATGGCCGTTTCGGGAAATACATGGATTGCACCAGTGAAAGTTGCAAAAATACGCGTAAGATCCTGAAAAATGGTGAAGTCGCACCACCGAAAGAAGAGCCAGTACATTTCCCTGAGTTACCTTGTAGTACCTCAGATGCTTACTTTGTGCTGCGTGATGGTGCGTCGGGTCTGTTCATGGCGGCGAGCAATTTCCCTAAATCTCGTGAGACGAGAGCCCCATTGGTTTCTGAATTAGCGCGTTTTGTTGAGCGCTTACCCGAGAAATATCAATACTTGGCGACGGCACCGACGCATGATCCCGATGGCTTAGAAGCGGTAGTGCGTTTTAGTCGTAAAAGCAAAGAAAATTACGTTCGAACGGAAGTGGACGGTAAACCGACCGGATGGACTGCGCTCTACGAAAACGGGAAATGGGATATTTCCGATAAGCGTAAAAAAACTAAGTAAGTCGATCGTCGGTTGAATGAGAAAATTAAAGAGCAGCATTGCTGCTCTTTTTCGTTTCAACTCTGTTTCCTGCTCACAACGTGCACAACATCCTGTGTGTCTTGTTGTGCTAGCCATTCTCTGCTTGCTCGCTGTCATTTCTTTTTAACACCGATTTCTTATCTTGTTCATCATCGAGTAAACCGCTAGGTGTCGGTAATCTGTAAGTCAATTGTTCCATTTGTGTAACTAAACACTCGTTTGAGTGTGACTTAGCTAACGTCTTCCCAACGAAACGGTTGTACTGTACACACAATACCGCTTTTGAAATTGTATTTTACCGGCAATCAGATACCTTATACAAAAGCATGAAATAGGTATGTAACCCTTGAGCTTATTGATAAGAATGAATGATAAAGCTCAGGAAAAATAAATTTAAAACAAATAATTACGCTCAGTTACTCCCCCCATAGACTATTTAAGTAACTGGGCCATCTTTCCAGACTATAACGAAATGGAGAACAACGAATGGCTGGTGTTTTGGGAATGATTCTTGCTGGCGGTGAAGGCTCAAGATTACGTCCGTTGACGGAATCGAGAAGTAAGCCTTCCGTCCCTTTTGGCGGTAGCTATCGTCTTATCGATTTTGCGTTAAACAACTTCGTTAACGCCGATCTGATGCGTATCTACGTACTGACTCAATTTAAATCACAATCTCTTTTCCATCATTTGAAGAAAGGGTGGAATATCAACGGTATTACGGATCGTTTTATCGACCCGATCCCTGCACAAATGCGGACAGGGAAACGTTGGTACGAAGGAACGGCAGACGCGATCTACCAGAACTTACGTTTTATGGAGCTTTCTGAGCCTGATCAAGTGTGTATCTTTGGTTCAGATCACATCTACAAAATGGACATCAAGCAGATGCTTGATTACCACAAAGAGAAAAAAGCTTCGTTAACGGTTTCGGCATTACGCATGCCTCTTTCTGAAGCGTCACAATTCGGAGTCATCGAAGTGGATGCCGACGGTCGTATGGTTGGATTCCAAGAAAAACCACAGAACCCGAAATCAATACCTGGTGATCCTGATCATGCATTGGTTTCAATGGGGAACTATGTGTTTGAAGCAAAAGTGCTGTTCTCTGAACTGATTGAAGATGCCGATGATGAAGAGTCATCGCACGATTTTGGTAAAGACATTATTCCGAAAATGTTCCCACGTGGTGATGTATTCGTCTATGACTTTAGCTTAAACCGTATTCCTGGTGAAAAAGAACAAGTGTACTGGCGAGATGTAGGCACTATTGACTCTTACTGGCAAGCGCATATGGATCTTTTGAAACATGACGCGCCGTTTTCTTTGTATAACCGTAAATGGCCGATGCACACCTATCACCCGCCACTTCCACCAGCGACGTTTACCGACTCTGCTAATGGCCGTGTGCAGATCATTGATAGTCTAGTCAGCAATGGTAGCTATGTGCGCGGTTCGAGAATTGAAAAATCTGTATTAGGTTTTCGCAGCAACATCGCTTCAGCATGTGACATTAGTGAATGTATCCTGTTAGGTGATGTGAAAATCGGCGAAGGTTGCGTACTACGCCGCGTTATCATGGATAAAGAGGTTGACGTAGCGCCTGGTACGCAGATTGGGGTGAATCTGCAAGAAGATAAGAAACACTTCCACGTGTCGGAAGAGGGTATTGTGGTGATTCCAAAAGGAGCTCGTGTTGGCTACTAGCAACTTGTCTGTTTTGTTTGTTGCTTCCGAGGCCGAAGGGTTGATCAAGAGCGGTGGCTTGGCGGATGTCGCCAAGGCACTGCCAGAAACCTTGGTTGAACTTGAGCAAGACGCGAGGCTGGTTATTCCTGCCTATACAGCGATAAATGGTCTTTCTGACGATGAAGTCGTGTTGGAGAGTCAGTTGGATTTCTGGCCCCATACCTCTTATCAAGTTAAGATGCGTATGTTAGGTGATCTCCCCGTCTATCTGATTGCGTGTGCAGCGTATTTTGATCGACCAGCCATGTATGCGGAAAACAATCAGTCTTATGCAGATAATGGCGAGCGCTTTGCCTTTTTCAGTGCTGCCTGTTTGGACATGTTGCCTAAGATCGGTTTTCGTCCACACATAGTGCACGCCAATGACTGGCATACTGGCTTAGTCCCGTTTCTGCTCAAATATCGTTACGCCAACAACGAGTTTTTCGCCGAAACACGCAGCGTCTTGTCTATCCATAACGCCGTGTTTAAAGGTGTTTTTAGTTATCAAGAACTTCAGTGCTTACCTGAGTTCCATAGCCGATATGTCCCTGAAGTGGCGGTAAGTGCGACTCACATCACGATGCTCAAAGCGGGAGTGATGACCGCAGATAAGATCAATGCGGTCAGCCCTACCTATGCAGAAGAGCTTAAAACCGAACTGGGTAGCCATGGCATGGCTTGGGAGTTTCAATATCGCGCAGCAGATTTGGTGGGTATCCTCAATGGCTGTGACTATTCGGCTTGGAATCCTCAGACAGACGCCTTTCTGCCGACGCGCTATGAAGCGACCTTGCACAGCATGGAGCAAGGCAAACGCGACTGTAAAGCGGCACTGCAACAACAAGTTGGGCTTCCCGTCAAAGATGTGGCGATGTTTGGCATGGTGTGTCGGTTGACGCATCAAAAAGGGGTGCACTATCTGCTGCCGATCCTGAGTGAGTTTTTAAAGCATGAAGCTCAATTAGTGATTGTCGGTACTGGTGATCCACTACTGGCGATGGAACTCAGAGATGTAGCTGCGCGTTTTGCTGATAAGCTTGTCTTTGTTGAAGCATACGATAACCAGCTTGCGCACTTGGTTGAAGCGGCTGCAGATTTCTTTCTAATGCCTTCTGAGTTTGAACCATGTGGTTTAAATCAGATCTACAGCATGGCGTATGGCACCTTACCAATCGTTCGTGGTGTGGGGGGGTTGAAAGACAGTGTGAATGATTACGACGCAAATCCTGCTGATGCAACCGGAATTGTTTTCCAAGATCCAACCCCTCAAGCTCTGTTGATCAGTATGCAGCGCGCGTTGCTTCTCTATGCGCAAAATCTAGCGGAAGTCCGCCGAGTACAAGTGCAAGCGATGCAGCAAGACTTTTGCTGGAGCAAAGCTGCTCAGCAATATTTAAATCTGTACAAAGCGGCGCTCAGGATTGGTTAACAAAGCGAAAAATTGAGTCAAAGGCACGGTTTTACGTGCCTTTTGCTTTTTTTATTCCAGCGCAAATCGCTATTGAGTCTTTTTATGGTAGGATTTCAGCCCTATATTTAGCTAAGAGTGAATGAGCGGTATAATCCATGCCTCAAACGTTACTGTTTCATAAAACCTATTTACATCCAACCAGTCAGGAGTGGGTGGTTTTTGTCCATGGCGCTGGAGGCAGCTCCTCAATATGGTTTAAACAGATCAAAGCGTATAAGCAACATTTCAATCTGCTATTGGTGGACTTAAGGGGACACGGAAAATCGAATCAGTTGTTTAAAGAGCTGATGAGCAGCCGCTACACGTTTAAAGCGGTGACGCACGATATTCTTCAGGTGCTAGATCATCTTAAAATCCACTCAGCCCATTTTGTCGGTATGTCTCTTGGCACCATTATTGTTAGAAATCTTGCGGAGATGGCAAGTGAACGCGTGAAATCGATGGTACTTGGTGGCGCTATTACTCGCTTAGATGCCCGCTCGCAGTTTTTGGTATCACTTGGCAATGTGGGTAAGCACATTCTCCCTTACATGTGGCTATATAAACTGTTCGCCTATATCGTCATGCCGCAAAAGAACCAGCAAGAATCCCGACACCTATTTATCCGTGAAGCAAAGAAATTGTGTCAAAAGGAGTTCAAGCGTTGGTTTATTCTGGCGGCGGAAGTTAACCCTCTGATGCGCTACTTCAAAGAAAGAGAACTGCCAATTCCAACGCTCTATTTGATGGGTGATAAAGATTACATGTTTATCAAACCAGTAAAAGAGATGGTTGCGGTTCATAAACAGAGTGAACTGTTGGAGATCCGAGATTGTGGGCATGTTTGCAACGTTGAACGCCCAGAAGAGTTTAATCGCTATTCAATCAATTTTATTCGCAGACAAATTCAAATTTAATCTATGTTTAACTGCTGGTGTCATGTTCGCCACAACACCAGCAGAGAGCAAATTGGCCCTCATTTTCCTCACCGCAGTTTGAACAGTACCAATGAGTAGCAACGCAGGGCTTCTGCAAGTACTCACTCACGATTTTCAGTGCTGCCTGGTATTGCTGAGGCTCATGTAGCCAAATATAGGGGTCACTCTCGCTGGTCGCGGGTAGCTCGCCTTTCAAGCCGAATAGCCCCTCTCCGTGTACTTCACACCTGATATTCTCATTTCGCAACAGTTGACAGACGATATGCGCCTCGACAGGGGAATTGGCAGTAAATACACGCATGACTTACCGTTCACTCTGTACAGTAGACTGAGGGCGATATTTGTTCATCAACCATTTCACTACGATAGGAAAAAGCCCGAGTAATAGAAACGACAGCAAAACGGCAGGCGAAACGATCCCAGAGAGTGAATCGATCTCGGCGATTTGTGTCCCCGCGTTGAGATAGACAACGGTGCCGGGTAGCATGCCAACTTGACTGGTTAAGTAAAAGCGACTGGCTGTCATTTTACTTAGCCCCATCAGAAGGTTAATCAGAAAAAAAGGAAACACAGGGATAAGTCGAAGTGATAGAAGATAGAAAGATCCATCTCGCCCAACACCTTGATTAATGGCTTGTAACTTGTCAGCAAATTTCTTTTGCACCCACTCTCTGAGCAAATATCGACTGCTTAAAAAAGCTAATGTAGCGCCTACCGTGCTCGCGAAAGAGACGAGCAGTAAACTAAACCAAAACCCGAACAAGGCAGCACCGAGTAAGGTAACGACAGTGGCGCCGGGGATGGAGAAAGCAGTCAGAGCGACGTATAGGACAAAGTAACTGATTGCGGCCGTTAGCCAGTGTTGGCTGATATAGTCGCTAAGGAGCTGCTGTTGAGCTTTGGCATTTTCTAAAGTGAGGTAGGGAGCAAAATGGTAGACCAAAATAGCCATCACACTGACTAAAATAAGGCCAAAAAGCATTTTTCTATTCATCGCATTTTTCCAAGTTTAATTCTCTAATCTAAGACAGGGAAAAGCACAAAAAAATTTCAGGCAAGGCGAAAAAAACTAAGCAGAGTAAAGAGGAAGCGGAGTAAAGAAAAGCCACTTCGTTGCAGAGGTGGCTTTCAGAAACTTACTCAAGCTTAAGAGGAAAGCTTATTAACTAACTCATCTCGGCGTTTTTGAGGGATGACGCTCCAGTGAGTTCCATTGATAGCGCCTTCTAACGCCCACAACAGCTCAAGGCTAACACTTCCACTGTGCGTGTTTTTGATCGCTTCATAAGCCCCAACAGAACCGTGCATTTCCAACTGCTCAACCGTTTCAATACCTGCTTTTTTCAGCATGCGCTCAGTCGCCAGCCTTAGATTTGGCAAATCTTTCAGACGATCGGGTTTGGCAACGGCTTGAAGCTCTTTCTCTTTTCGGGCGCTGTCCAAAGCTTGTCTTGCGACGCTCATCAGTGCAGTCTTGTTATCCCAAAGGGAATCGGTTACCGCGTAGTATTTGGTAACAACAGGGAAGCCACGTTTTTTGTAAACATAAGGCTTAAGGCCCTGTTTTTCGAACAATGAGGTTGTGTTTTGATCCGCGCGAATATGAAGCTGATCTTTGACGACCAATGCAAACATGGTCTCATCTGCAAAAAGGCCGAATCCGCCAAACATAGAGCGAGATTTTATCGCACCAAGTTGCTCAAAAAGCTTCATTGAATCTTTGAGTATCGGTTTATCCATGATGTGTTATCTCGGTGTAATTATAATTACGCCACCCATAAATCAGGTCCGAGAGATTAGCAAACCAATGCATACAAGATGTCATTAGAGAGTCAACTCAATGTAATGCATTTTTGCCATCGGGAACCCCGCTACCTACCAAACAACATTTGGTTTAGGCCGGAGGCTTTGCGTCCCACCTTTTCAGATGGTTTGCCCTGTGCGTGACAGCTAAAGGATACGATTTCTATTGGACTAACATCACATTTTAGAATTAAAAGTGTGATCTTGGTTCAGGTAATAGTTTGCGGAAAATGAGCCAAAACTCGTGTACGAAAATATCTTGTTATTTGTCACAATAATGATTTTGTTTTGACACAAAAAAATAGACGCCGAATAGCGTCTATTTTTTAACAATGTCAGTTCAGTTTTTTAACTGTGTCGCGAATAACGATTTCTGGATGCATCTCAAAAATGCGTTTATCGTGCTCTTTGTCTTTAATGCGCTCAAGTAGAATTTCAAATGCATTTTTACCGACACGACGTTTTGGTTGGTGAATGGTGGTAAGCGGCGGAGAGAAGTACTCGGCCAGTTCAATATTGTCGTAACCGATCACCGACATGTCTTCAGGAATACGGATACCGAGCTGTTGCAAACGGCTCATTAGGCCAAGTGCCATGGTGTCGTTAAAGCAGAAAATGGCCGTTGGACGATCGTCCCAAGAGGCGATCTTATCAGCGACCAATACGGCTGTATCACATTCAAAGTTACCTTCTAAGATCCAATCTTGATTGACCGCTAGGTTTGCCTCTGCCATTGCGCGTTTAAAACCAAGAATTCGCTCCTGACACGCGGCTTTTTCGAAATGACCGCTCAGGCAGGCAATTTTGCTGTGACCGTTATCAATCAGATATTTGGTTGCGAGATAGCCACCTTCTTCTGAGTTGTCGATGATCTTGTCGGCTTGCGAGCTAATCGGGCCCCAGTCCATGATTACTTTTGGAATATCGGCGTGTCTATCGAGCATTTCACGCAGCTCTTCGGTCAAATCTGAACACATCACCAAGATACCGTCGACGCGTTTTTCAGCCAGCATGCGGATATAGTCGCGCTGCTTTTCATAGATGCCACCAGTGTTACATAGAATCAAGGTATAGCCTTGGCGGTAGCAGTAGCTTTCTACGCCGTCAATCACTTCAGAGAAAAAGAGATTGGTTGACTGAGTAACGAGCATGCCAATAGTACGAGTCGTATTGCATTTCAAGCTGCGTGCGACGGCGCTAGGCGCGTAATTGAGTTCATCCACCGCCTTCATCACTTTTTCTTGCGTTGTTTCTGCAACAAAGCGGGTTTTATTGATCACGTGTGAAACTGTCGTGGTTGATACGCCGGCTAAACGTGCGACATCTTTAATTGTGGCCATAATTTTGTCCTGTCCAAGGTTACCGCGGGGAACATTGAGCCGGGTAACGCTCTTGCTACCTTTCTTCGAATCGGTCTTGAACATGGAGAGACCCAAGAAAAGCAGCAGCTTAGCTAAAAAAACACAAAAACCGCTGTTTTTCAGCGGTTTGCATTAAATTCATATTTTATCGTTTGCGGTCTCAATTTTATATCGAGATACGTCAGCAGGCAACCAGCTCAGCACGCGAATATTGTATCCGTGTTCACACTTTATTGGTTAATCTTCAGTCGAGTGATTGCTCTATTGATAGGCCTGTAATTATTATCCAAGTAAATAGTCACTGTCCAGTTTACAAAATGCAATTAATAGTTTTGCAACGCTGGTGTAGAAGTCAAACTGGTCGTGTTGAAGACACTGCTGGTGAAATTGCGGCAGCCAAGACAGCAGCATATCTTCAATGAACTGTTGCTGCTTGGCAAAGGCGGCTTCCATATGGCGCTCTTGCTCCAGCTCATTCGAACGGATAATCAGATGGCCTAAAAAATCCAGTTGAATAGCGAGATGATCCGCAGGTTCATTGAGAGTGTCGCTCACTCTCACGCCGTGCTCTGTCATCAGCTTTTCCATCATTCTGGCTGGTTCGGCGTTGAGTAACCCTGATTGGTCGAGGTAAACGGAAGCGTAGGGTAGAGCGCCATGTTTTGCGCTTTTCAGAAACAGATCGCAAAAGTCTGCGGCCAGTTCAAGTTGAGCATCTTTACGCTCAAGCAGTTTATTCAACGTTTGTACCAGTTGCTGCACTTCAACCCGCAAACGGTCATTTTCTGCTAAACCACAAAGAAATGAGCGAATCTCTGCGCTGTGATATTTGTCCAGTTCCACTTGGCTCAACTCTTTGGCGAAAAGGCTTGAAAGCCACCAGTAAATTTCGGCACGCTTTTCGTTGAAGGCTTTGATCTCTTGCATTTTCTTTGTGCTCCTCAAGGTTTCTCTTATTAGTTTAACCAATAAAAATGAACAGCGGTCACCCTGATTATTAATGGATTATTTAATTATATGTCGGCTTGTAAATGGGTGAAAAATAAGCTTGTCTTGAATCAATAAAAGCCGAGATTATTGTGCTAACTTTGCTCTGACGCTAGAAATGTGACTGTTTATGAATAGAATGAATCGGCGTAGAGAAGAATGACAGAAAGTGGTGTAAATGAGCTATCACGTATTAGTCGTAGAAGATGATGTAGTGACACGAGCCAAATTGGTGGGTTACTTCCAAAATGAAGGATATACCGTCAGTGAAGCAGAGAGCGGCGTAGAAATGCGTGAGGTATTGAACAGCCAAACCATCGATTTGGTGATGTTGGACATTAATCTCACTGGAGAAGATGGCTTGCTTTTGACGCGGGAACTGCGTGGCCAATCGGATATCGGCATCATATTAGTAACAGGCCGCACGGATAGCATAGACAAAATTGTCGGTTTGGAGATGGGCGCGGATGATTACGTGACCAAACCGTTTGAGTTAAGAGAGCTGCTAGTTCGGGTGAAAAACCTCTTGTGGCGGATGTCGTTAACCGATACGGCTAAGCAAAAAGGGCGTGCTGACGAACAGGAGCAGCACGTTGTGCGCTTTGCAGATTGGACGTTTGACATTCATCGTCGTGCATTGAGCCGCAATGGCGAACCGGTAAAATTAACCAAGGCCGAATATGAGTTATTGGTGGCACTCTCGTCGTACCCAAATCAGGTGTTAAGCCGTGAGCGTATTCTAAACATGATTAGCCATCGCGTTGATGCGCCCAATGATCGCACCATCGATGTGTTGATTCGCCGCATGCGTGCCAAAATGGAGTTTGACCCGAAGAACCCGCAAATTTTTGTCACGGTTCACGGAGAAGGCTATATGTTTGCAGGGGATTAAGAGCCATAAATGCGCCAAAGCAGAGCGCTTGATCTCAATGTCGAACAATAAAAAACGAGCTGCGCAGACAGCTCGTTTTTTATGGATAGAATTTTATTTTCAAGCAGGACTTTTCGCGGCGACTTTTTCGTTGTTGGGAGTGGTGGTCAACAAGTCGCGCAAAGATTGCCAAATGAGACCCAAGGTTTCATACCAATAGCGTTCGGTCTGCTCTAAATAGAGCGCTTTCGGCGCGTATTTGTCCCAAGCCTGAGTGATCTCTTTTTGCGCCAAATAGTTGGTTGGTGCTGGCAAAGGGGTTAAGCCTGCATCGTTAAACTCTTTCAAAGCTCGGTTCATATGGCTAGCTGAGGTAACCAGCACCAACTGCTTCTGCCGAACAAAAGCGGCAGCCTGACGCGCTTCTTCCCAAGTATCTTTGGCATCTTCCAATAAGATAATATCGGATTTCGCTACCCCCAGCGCTAAAGCGACGTTTGCCATCATCCGGGCATGACTAATTTCAGAGCCGCCAGCGTAACCAGACAAAATCATTTTTGCCCCAGGGTACATGCGCAAAATACGAATACCTTCAGCAAGGCGCATCAATGCGGTGCGACTGAGTTCAGAGGTCGGAGGAATTTGGTCGTCCACCACATGACCATTACCCAATACCATCACATAATCGACACTTTGTACTTCAGGTAAAAAAACCGAGTATTGGCGCTCTAAAGGCATTAAAAGTTTGCTGGCAACGGGTTGGAATGAAACCAGAAAAATACCGATAAAAGAGAATAAAATGACAAAGCAACCTGTTTTTTGCCTGGTGGTAAACATAATCAACATCAGGCCGAGCAGGCCGATGATGAGTAGTGCAGGCAAAGGCATGAGAAGCGCCGATACCGCTTTTTTCAGCTCAAACATACAGAAATAGTCCGAAAAAACATCACTTGACAGTAAAAAAGAGAGAATCCCTCTTTATTCCTGCTTTCCTTATGACAGAATAGCAGCACGATTCGATATGATAACCCAAGCCGCAGTGAACCAAGACCGTAATTTCGACGATATTGCCCACAAATTTGCAAAAAATATTTACGGATCAGATAAAGGAGAGATCCGCCAAGTGATTGTTTGGGAAGACCTTGAACGGGTTTTAACCGCAATCGATGGTGACAAGAAGGCGCTGACTATTCTCGATGCGGGTGGTGGCTTAGCGCAAATGTCGCAAAAGCTTGCTAAGCTCGGACATCAGGTCGCGTTATGTGATCTATCTTCTGAAATGCTGCAATTGGCTGAACAGGATATTGCAAAAAACGGTTTGCTTGCGCAGTATCGCCTGATCCATTCTCCGGTGCAGTCCATCGCTGAACATTTGGATCAGCCAATAGATTTATTGCTGTTTCACGCGGTGATGGAGTGGTTAGCCGATCCGAAAAGCGCGTTAGAGACACTGCTTGCGCAAGTGAAACCGGGCGGGGCGGCATCCATCATGTTCTATAACCATCATGGCTTGGTTTATAAAAATGTGGTGTGCGGCAATATTCCGCATGTTTTACAAGGCATGCCACATCGAAAACGCTTTAAACTGCAACCGCAGCAAGGTCTGGATCCACAACAGGTTTATCAGTGGATTGAAGACGCAGGATTTGAGATTGGTGGAAAATCCGGTATTCGCTGTTTTAGCGACTACATAGGTAACCGGCAGAATATGGGTGACTACCAGTATGAAGACGTGTTGGCACTGGAAAGGCAATTGTGCCGACAAGAACCATACCTCTCGCTAGGCCGATACATCCATGTATGGGCGAAAAAGAAAGAAAAGCAGGAATAACAATGAGTGAGACAACTCTCAATGCTGCAGAGCAACCAATCGATGAATTGGTGAGCTGGGTTAAGCAGCACGATTTCTCATTGAACCTGACCACAGAACGTCTGGCATTTTTGATAGCCATCGCGGTGTTAAGTAACGAAAGGTTTGATGAAGAGTTGGGTGAAGGTGAATTGCATGATGCATTTACTATCGTCACTCGATTATTTGAAGAAACAGGCGAGGCGTCGGCGTTTCGAGCCAACAACGCAATTAACGAACTGGTTAAACAGCGCCTTATTAGCCGATTTACCAGTGAAGTGACCGAGGGAGCCAGTATCTATCGTTTGTCACCACTGGCGATAGGCATCACTGACTATTACGTCCGTCACCGCGAATTTTCCAAACTTCGCCTCTCGATTCAGCTCTCTATGGTGGCTGGTGAAATGGCCAGAGCCATTGACGCCGCTCAGAAGGGGGGAACCGCAGGGCATTGGAAGAAAAATGTCTACGGGGTGCTCAAGTACTCGGTCGGTGAGATTTTTGATCAGATCGATCTCAACCAGCGTGTGATGGATGAACAGCAGCAATCGGTTAAACAGCAGATTGCCGACTTGCTCAACAAAGACTGGCGTGATGCGATCAACAACTGTGAGTCTCTGCTGTCTGAAACCTCCAATACACTCAAAGAGTTACAAGATACGCTACAAGCGGCAGGCGACGAGCTACAAACGCAGATTTTGGATATCCAAGAGCTGGTTTATGGCGATCCTGAACTGGAGTTTATTGAGGAGACGCTGTTTGGTTTGCAGATGAAGCTTGATCGCATCGTCAGTTGGGGACAGCAGGCGATTGATTTGTGGATCGGCTATGACCGCCACGTGCACAAGTTCATCCGTACGGCTATCGATATGGATAAGAACCGCGCCTTTAGTTCGCGCCTACGCCAATCGGTGAAGGACTACTTTGATCTGCCTTGGTATCTCACCTATGCCGATGCAGAGCGCCTGAGCGATCTTCGCGATGAAGCGCTGATGCTGCGTGATGAAGAAGTCACCGGACAAGTCCCCACAGAAGTGGAATATGAAGAGTTTCAACAAGTCAATGATGAGCTTGCTGAGCGCATTGGCGGCATGCTTAAAGCGCATAAAGAGCAGGGCAGACCGATTGATCTCGGCACAGTACTGCGCGATTACCTCGCGCAACACCCTCAGACTCATCATTTTGATTTAGCACGAATGGTTATCGACCAAGCGGTCCGTCTTGGTTATTCCGAGTCGGATTATCAGGCGATTCAGCCCGATTGGCAGGCGATCAACGATTTTGGTGCAAAGGTACAAGCAAATGTCATCGACCGATATTAATGAATACATGCCAGAGAATCTGGCCAAAGCGATTTGTAACCCGCTTTTTCCCGCTTTAGATAGCATGCTGCGTGCAGGCCGTCACATCTCCAGCGAAGATCTGGATAACCACGCGCTACTTTGTGACTTTGAAGTCGAGCTATCGTCTTTTTATCAGCGTTACAACACCGAGCTGGTGAAAGCGCCCGAAGGCTTTTTCTATCTGCGTCCGCGCTCGACCTCGCTGATTGGCCGCAGTGTTTTGTCTGAACTGGACATGCTGGTGGGCAAAGTGCTCTGTTTTCTTTATCTCAGCCCAGAACGTTTGGCGCACGAAGGCATCTTCACCAATCAAGAACTGTACGAAGAGCTGCTAGCGTTGGCAGATGAGAAGAAGCTGATGAAGTTGGTCACTAATCGCGCTTCGGGCTCTGATCTTGATCGCGAAAAGCTGTTTGAGAAAGTGCGCACCTCACTTCGTCGTCTGCGCCGTCTTGGTATGATCATCCATATCGGTGATACCGGTAAGTTCAGCATCAGTGAAGCGGTATTCCGCTTTGGCGCTGACGTTCGCCTTGGCGATGACATGCGTGAAGCGCAGCTTCGCCTCATCCGTGACGGTGAAGCGGTGGTGCACACCAAAGAGCCAACACAAGGCAGCTTATTGGCTGATGAAGACGATAGTGAATTTAACGAGCAAGCAGAATTAGAGGGTGAAGCATGATTGAAAGAGGTAAGTATCAATCGCTGACCATGGTCAACTGGAACGGCTTCTTTGCTCGTACTTTTGATATCGATGGTCTGGTGACGACTCTCTCGGGCGGCAACGGCGCGGGTAAATCGACCACCATGGCGGCATTTATCACCGCTTTGATCCCTGACCAAAGCTTGTTGCATTTTCGCAATACCACTGAAGCAGGGAGTAGCCAAGCTTCACGTGACAAAGGTCTCTACGGTAAATTGCAGCCAGGTGCCTGCTATGCGGCGCTGGATGTGGTGAACTCGCGCAATCAACGTTTGCTGTTTGCAGTGAAACTGCAGCAAGTGGCAGGTCGCGATAAAAAAGTCGACATCAAACCGTTTGTGATTCAAGGCTTGCCGAGCCATGTGAAGCCGACCGATGTGCTGATCGAAACCGTTTCGTCAACTCAGGCTCGCGTGCGCCAATTGAATGACGTGAAAGAGTGTGTCGGCCAATTTGAAGGCGCACATTTTAAATCGTTCCCATCGATTGTCGATTATCACTCGCAAATGTTTGAGTTTGGCGTAATCCCGAAAAAGCTGCGTAACTCGAGCGACCGCTCTAAGTTCTACCGCCTGATTGAAGCCTCGCTTTATGGTGGTATCTCAAGCGCAATCACCCGCTCTTTGCGCGATTATCTCTTACCGCAAAACGGTGGGGTGAAAAAAGCCTTCCAAGACATGGAATCGGCTCTGCGCGAAAACCGCATGACGCTGGAAGCGATAAAAACCACGCAGGCGGATCGTGATCTGTTCAAACACCTGATCACCGAATCAACCAATTACGTGGCTGCTGATTACATGCGCCACGCCAACGATCGCCGCAACAAGTTAGAACAAACACTTTCTCTGCGCTCTGAGCTGTTTGGCTCACGCGAAATGCTGATTGAGCAAAATAGCTTACTGACTCGCGTTCAGGAAGAGCTGGCGCTGTTGATCGAGTCGGAATCAGCATTAGAACAAGATTATCAAGCGGCGTCGGATCACTTGCAGTTGGTACAAAACGCCTTGCGTCAACAAGAGAAGATCGAGCGTTACCAAGAAGATCTTGAAGAACTGAACGAGCGTCTCGAAGAGCAGAGCATGGTCGTTGAGGAAGCGCAAGAGCGCGTATTGATGGTCGAAGAGCAAGCGACGGTTGCCGAAGAAGAGGTCGACAGCCTCAAGACTCAGCTCGCTGACTATCAGCAGGCGCTGGATGTGCAACAAACGCGCGCGCTTCAATACCAGCAAGCGGTGCAAGCGCTGGAAAAAGCCAAACTGCTGCTTGGCAATGATGAACTGAGCGCGGAAAGTGCACCGTCATTGGTTGCACAGCTCAAAGAGAGCGAAGCGCAGCAAACCCAAGCCCTATTAGCGCTTAAACATAAACTGGATATGTCTTCGGCCGCTGCGCAGCAGTTTGAAACGGCGCTCAAGTGGTTACAAAGTATCACCGGCCCCGTTGAGCGTGCGTCAGCAGCAGAGAAAGCTCGCAGCGTCATGCAACAAGCGCGTGAGGCGCAGCAGTTGCTGAGCAATGAATCGCAGTGGCGCGCACAGCATCGTGATTTGGAACGTAGCCTGAACGCACAGCGTCAAGCCCGAGAAATGGCGGATGAATATCGCAAGCAGCACAATGTCTCGCTAAGCGATGAACTGGTGTTCGAGCAGGAGCGTGAGCGTCACCACGAGCTGATTGATTCTCTGGAGATGAGCTTAGAAGAAGCCCGTGAACAGCGCAGTGAGCAGCGCCGTCTTGAACAAGACACCCGCGCTGAGATCGAACATTTGCAAGCGCTCGCGCCGAGTTGGATTGCGGCCAATGATGCGCTGGCGAAACTCCGAGAGCAAAGTGGCGCCGAGCTTGCCGACAGCCAATCGGTAATGTCACAGATGCAGATGGTGCTCGAGCGCGAAAAAACGCTGTCAGTGAGCAAAGACAAATTGGCAGAGCGACGCGCCAAACTAGAAAGCGAGATTGGGCGTTTGGCATCGCCGGGCGGCTCGAACGATCCGCGCTTGAAAGGTCTAGCAGATACGCTTGGCGGGGTCCTGCTATCGGAGATTTACGATGACATCACCATCGATGATGCGCCGTACTTTAGTGCCATGTACGGCCCAGCGCGTCATGCCATCGTGGTGTCTGATCTGTCCGGTATCGAAGAGAAATTAGTTGAGCTCGACGACTGTCCCGAAGATCTCTACATCATTGAAGGAGATATCGACGCCTTTGATGACAGTTCATTCAACGCCGAAGAGCTGCATGGTGCGGTATGCGTGCGCTTGAATGAGCGTCAAATGCGTTACTCGCGCTTACCGGAAATTCCACTGTTCGGCCGTGCGGCGCGTGAGCAGCGTTTAGAATTGCTGCGAAGCGAGCGTGAAGAGGTGGTTGAGCAGCATGCTAAAGCGGCGTTTGATGCGCAGAAAATGCAGCGTCTGTTCCAAGCCTTCAACCAGTTTGTTGCTGAACATATCCAAGTTGCGTTTGCCGCTGACCCTGAGCTGGCGCTGAGTAAAGCGCGTGATACGCACAACCAGTTGACTCGCACCTTAAGCGAGTTAGAAGGCAAAGAGCAACAATATCGCGCGCAGATCAGTAGCAGTAAGCAAGCCTTGGTGCTACTAGACAAACTTGCGCCGAACATGCGATTGGTTGACGACGAGACGATCGAAGCGCGCTTTGCCGAAGTTGAAGCGCAAATCAGCCAACTTACTCAAGCGAAAGCCTTTATCAGCGAGCATGGAAAATCGGTCGCGGAACTGGAAAAAATGGCGTCGGTGTTGGAGGCTGATCCAGAGCAGTTTGACGCGCTTGAGGCCCAGGTTGCGCGCGCCGATCTCGCTCTGCAAGATCTGAAAAAGCAGATTTTTGCGCTGTCGGATCTGGTGGAACGTCGCCACTACTTTGCTTATTCCGATTCGGTTGCTCTGCTTAACCAAGGCAGCGAGTTCAGTGAACAGCTTCGCGCCAAGTTGGTGGAAGCGGAGCGCAGCCGTACACGTTATCGCGAAGCGCTGAAACAAGCCCAAGGGCAAATGAATCAGTACAATCAGGTGCTGGCTTCACTTAAGAGTTCGTATCAAGCCAAACTGGAAACGGTACAAGAGTTTAAGCAAGAGTTGGCAGAGTTTGGTGTGCATGCCGATGACGGCGCGCAAGAGCGAGCCATTCGTCGTCGTGATGAACTGCATGAGCGCCTGCACACTTCGCGCAGTCGCAAGAGCGAATACGAGCGCACCATCACCTCGACCGAGCTTGAAATGAAAGGCCTCGCCAAGCGTCTGAAAAAAGTGCAGAAAGATTACAGCGATCTGCGCACTTTTGTTGTGGCCGCCAAAGCAGGTTGGTGCTCGGTATTGCGTTTAGCACGCGAAAACGACGTTGAACGTCGTCTGCACAAACGTGAGCTCGCTTACCTTTCGGCCGATGAGCTGCGCTCAATGTCGGATAAATCGCTCGGCGCGTTGCGTTTAGCGGTGGCGAATAATGACGATCTGCGTGACGCGCTGCGTTTGTCGGAAGATAACTCGCGTCCAGAACGCAAAGTCCTGTTCTACATTGCGGTGTATCAGCATCTGCGTGAGCGCATCCGCCAAGACATCATCCGTACCGATGATCCGGTGGAAGCGATTGAAGAGATGGAAGTGGAACTGGCTCGTTTGACTGAAGAATTGACGCTGCGCGAAAACCGCCTAGCGATCAGTTCGGAATCGGCCGCGAGTATCATCCAGAAAACCATTCAGCGTGAGCAAAATCGTATCCGCATGCTTAACCAAGGCTTGTCCAACATCGCCTTTGGTCAGGTGAAAGGGGTGCGACTGAATGTCAAAGTGCGGGAAAGCCATGAACTGTTACTGAACGGTTTGGCAGCGCAGCAAGAACAGCACAAAGATCTGTTTGAATCGCCGCGTTACACCTTCTCGGAAGCGATGGCGAAACTGTTCCAACGCGTTAATCCACACATTGATATGGGCCAACGCTCGCCGCAAGTCCTTGGTGAAGAACTGCTCGATTACCGCAATTACCTCGAGTTGAGCATTGAGGTCAACCGTGGTTCAGATGGTTGGTTACAGGCCGAATCGGGCGCGCTATCGACCGGTGAAGCGATCGGTACTGGTCAGTCGATTTTGCTGATGGTGGTGCAAAGTTGGGAAGAAGAGTCGCGTCGTTTGCGCAGCAAAGACATTGTCCCTTGTCGCTTGCTGTTCCTAGATGAAGCCGCGCGTCTCGATGCGAAATCGATCTCGACGCTGTTCGAGCTGTGTGATCGTCTCGACATGCAACTCTTGATCGCCGCGCCTGAGAACATCAGCCCGGAGAAAGGCACAACCTACAAACTGGTGCGCAAAGTGTTTAAAGATCATGAACACGTGCACGTGGTTGGACTGCGCGGATTTGGTCAAGAGAAGAAGCCAAAGAGCGAGGCTCAGGAGCTGCTGGAAGCGTTCTAATCCTTCCAATGTAAGTTAAACACCCGCCCGATATGGCGGGTGTTTTTGATTTTGGCCGAAATTAAAAGCAAAAAATGCCGATCATCACCGCATGTTCGCTACCAATTGCAACTGTTCGTTATGTGAACGGGATGTTAATATAAACCAGCGATGACAGAGGAAGATGCAATGAATGCACTGGTGAAACCTGAAACGGAAATCCATCTTGAAGCAACACCCGCTCAGGCAGTCAATGAGCTTGAGTCTTGGTTTGATGCGCTCAAACGCGCTTATCAGCAAGATCCAATGCCAAGCTTTAGCCAAAGAAAGCAGTGGTTGCTGGCGCTGAAAAAACAGTTAAGCCGCTATCAAGACCTCCTTGCGCAGGCGATGAGTGACGATTTTGCTGGCCGCAGCGTGACCGAGTCGAAAATGGCTGACGTACTCGCGCCGATTTTAGACATCAACCACGTTGTGCGCCATTTAAAAGGTTGGATGAAAGTGCGCCGCCGTGCCACAGAGCTGATGTTTAAGGGCAATAAACTTGAGTTGCGTTATCAGCCCAAAGGGGTGGTCGGGATCATTTGCCCGTGGAATTTTCCGATTTATCTTTCTGTTGGGCCACTTATCACCGCCTTGGCGGCAGGCAATCGCTGCATGATAAAAATGCCGCCAAACTGCCCGAGAACCAGCCAAATCTTAAGGCAGATGTTGAGTGAAATTTTCCCGCAAGACTTGGTTTGTGTGGTGGATGGCACTCACCCTCAAGCGATGCAGATCTCTCACCTTCCGTTTGACCATTTGGTGTTTACCGGATCGCCAGCCAGCGGACGGGTTATCATGGCGAATGCGGCTGCCAATCTCACCCCAGTGACTTTGGAGCTCGGTGGTAAATCGCCAGCCATTGTGCTGGAGGATTTTGATATCAATCAGGCGGCGCAGCGTATCGCCCATGGCAAAGGGTTTAATGCAGGGCAGATTTGCATCGCACCTGACTACGCCTTTGTACCGCAAGCGAAAGTGGCCGCGTTTGTGACGGCACTGAAACAAGCGCACAGCAAAATGTATCACCAGCTTTCTGGTAATCAGGATTACACCTCGCTGGTGGATGAGGCGCAATACCAACGTTTTCATGAGCTTCTGGCGGATGCCCGTGAAAAAGGCGCAGAGATAACACAATGTCTTGAGTATGGCGATGGCAGACAGACGCCGCTTTATGTGGCGACGCAACTAACGCCACAGATGCGCATTTGTCAGGAAGAGATTTTTGGTCCACTGCTTCCCGTGCACGGCTATCAAAATGTGGACGAGGTGATTGACTATATCAACCAACGTCCACGGCCGCTGGCTTGTTACCTCTTTAGCCACGATGAGGCTCAGCGCGAGCAAATCCTAGAGAAGACCCATAGCGGCGGCGTCACCATCAACGATTGGGGCTGGCATGTGATGAACCATTCGGTGCCGTTTGGCGGGATTGGCAATTCCGGCATCGGTAACTATCACGGTGAAGAAGGGTTTCGTGAGCTAAGCCATGCGCGCAGCGTTTTGCTGATGCGAGATTGGTTCCCGATCAGTCTGTTTTCCCCACCCTATGGCCGTTTGATTCAAAAGCTGGTTCTTAGGCTGTTTGTCGGCAAGGCCGATAAGCATTTATAAGGTCGATGGCTGATGTGACTTGTCCGCTTGCATCTTAGCCCAGTCGAAAACAGCCAGTCGAAAACAGCCAGCCGAAAACAGCCAGCCGAAAACAGAAAGTGAGATAGGCAGAAAAAGGCCCACATTGGTTGTGGGCCGTTGTAGCGACTAATCGCGTGATTTGATTACGCTGAACTGCCGAACAGAGTAGGCGACACGCTCTGCCGGTGTTGGATACGTGAGCTGAGTACCTAAATTTTCAATATGGTGCAGCCTTGGTAGCAAGCCGCAGCCATTGGCTATCTGAATTGCTAACCCCGGACGAGCGTTGAGCTCCAGCACCATCGGTCCTTCTTCTTTATCCAACACCATGTCGGTGCCAATATAGCCAAGCCCGGTCATTTCCCATGCGCTGGCGGCCAATGTGAGTAAACGCTCCCAATGGGGGACCTGTAGCGTTGCCAGCTCTTTGCCGGTATCTGGGTGATGGGTGACCGGCTGGTTAAATTGCACCGCGCGCACCGCTTTACCTGTCGCAATGTCGATACCCACTCCGACAGCGCCTTGGTGCAAGTTGGCTTTGCCATCGGATGCGGCCGTCGAGCAGCGCATCATCGCCATGATCGGATAGCCTTTGAAGACAATAATGCGCACATCCGGTACCCCTTCAAAACTGAAACCGTCGAAACAGTCATCAAATTTGATGAGGTTTTCCACCACCGCAACGTCGTTTTTTCCGCCCAGAGAAAAGAGTCCGGCCAGTGTATTACTTAAATGGCGCTCGACTTCCTCTTTATTGATGGTGGCCCCAGAGGGTTTGGTATACACGCCATCTTTGTGCGAAGTGACCACCAAAATGCCTTTACCCCCGCTGCCACGCGCTGGTTTGATAACAAAGCCAGGCCAGCTTTTGACCATCTCATGAATGGTTTTAACTTCAACTTGATTGCTGATCACACCAATCAATTGCGGCACCGTACACCCAGCGCGCTGGGCGATGATTTTGGTTTGCAGCTTGTCATCCACCAAAGGGTATTTTGAACGATCGTTATAGCGCCCAATGTAGCTATGGTTGCGCTTGTTCATACCCATAATGCCTTTGCGGCGCAGCTTAAACGGCGAGGTGTAGTTGGACAAAATCGATAGCATCAATTAGTCCTCCACCAGAGGCTTGAAGCGGCGCAACTCGGTGATACGGTAACCTGTGTAAGTACCCAACAGCAAAATAGCGGCAAGAACGATCAACTGTAGGCCGATAAAATTAAAGGTCAGATGCTGCACATAGCTGTTGGTCATACCAAGGTAGACCAATACGGCGGTAAAGAGCGAGCCACCACCTTGCAAGATAACCTCTTTGGCGCCTTCCTCTTCCCACAGAATGGACATACGTTCAATAGTCCAAGACAAGATAATCATCGGGAAGAAGGTGATTGAAAGCCCTTCTGTCAAACCGATCTTAAACGCCACCACGGTAAAAATGGAGATGATTAAGATCACCGTTATGATCACCGCCGATATCCGTGCGACCAACAGTAGGTTGAGCTTGGACAGATAGCTGCGGATGATTAAACCGGTGCCGACGATCAGCAAAAAGCCGACAATGCCTGTGACCAGTTGCGTCTGTACGAACGCCACTGCGATAAGTACTGGCATAAAGGTGCCGGAGGTTTTCAGGCCGATAATCACCCTGAGGAAAACGACAATCAGCGCGCCAATCGGGATCAACATGATGGTTTTAAACATCGCCTGCTCTTCAAGCGGCAAGCTGTGAATAGAAAGGTTTAGCAACCCATCAGCTTCAACCTTGTTGTTGGTCGCTTGCTGCGGAGAGATGTCCTGAGCAATCATCGAAAAGTGCACTTGGCTGTTCTGACCGCCCATCAAATCTAACAAAGAGATGTTGGATTCATCCCAAACCAGTAGGTTGGCCGATGTCGCGTGTTGCACTGAATTGGGTGAAAACAGCACCCAATCTTGGCCATTCCATACTTGGACCATCGGTTGAATCATTTGGCGGCGACGCCCATCTTCGAGCTCGATGACGCCGACAATTTTGCTCTGTACTTCGGCACTCGAAAGCAGTTTATATAACGTCGTGGTTTTGTCTTGGTTGTTGAGCAGCAGTGCCGCACTTTGGCTATCGGGATCATTGAGCGTTTTGATCAGTTCACGCGTAAACGTCACGTTGTCTGAAGAACGGCTCATTGCTTGATTGATCAATGCATCGGCCGCGGTTTGCTCGGGGCTGGTAAACGTGGGCTTTTCGATGGTTTCTGCCGGAGGGTTCGGCGTGGCTTTGGCGTGCGGGTCAACCAAAAACTGGGTTTTGTAATAAATCGTCTGTGCGCCAGAAGCTTTGCGAATCGACCACTCTGCGCGGCGGCCTGAATCCGTATTAACGTAGGAAACACCGTAACCCGGCGAGGAGGCCGTTTCACTAATCAAGGTAAAACCGTTTTGCGTATTTGGAGCGGCAAGAGAGGCTTTTACCTCCTGGCCTTGCGCGTTAAATTCAATTCGCGCCTCAATATCCCAAATTTGCCGGCTTTCGCCAGGAGTCCAAGGAACACCATAAGTCTGGTGTCTAAAAACGCTTAAAGTCACGCCGGCGACAATAAGCAAGACAATGGATAGGTAAAAAGGAACTCGGGAAGTCATAGTCTACCTTATTTCTTATTTGTTTCGCTCTGAATGTACGCGCGACTGACGTCCACCAGAGCGATATCGCGAATAAACTCGCGGCCAAGCAGGACCGGATGGCTCATCTGTGAGCGGTCTGCCAATGTAAATTGTGCTTTTTCATGAATCGCCCCCACTTTCACCCACAGCTCAACGACCGCGCGGCGTTCGGTTTCATCATTGGTGGACTGACGGATTTTGACGAAGCGAATAATCGGCGCTTCAATCCAATTTTCCTCGGTTGCGGGTTGGGTGCTGTCGGCGAGATGAAAACGTACCCACTGCTTGCTATTGCGCTCAAAGATTTCAATGTCAACTGCATTGAGTGAAGAGGTTGCCGCACCTGTATCCACGCGCGCATCAAAAGACTGTTTAATCGAATCAATCGTCACTTTTTCAATCGCACCGAGGACTATCTCCGCTTTGGTTGGTACGTGCTTGACTGTAACCACTTCGGGCTTGGCAACTTTAGGCGCAGGAACGGTAATTGGTGCTTGAGGTTGCGGCATTCCCGCGATTTTTTTCTCTAATTCGAGGATTTTATTTTCCAAGCTTTCGATGTAATCGGATTGGTTGGATGATTGCAGAGTCAGGTTTTCGATTCGGTTGCTGATACGCGCTTCAGAATTGTGCAGGGCGGAGAGCATTTGTTGTTGATGTTGCTCGCTGTTGGTTAAAGTGCAGCCAGATAACAGAACAAAAGCGAACGCTGGCGTCAATCTTAGTAACATTGAATGCCTTATGGTTATGAGGATTAAGTAATTGTATTTGTGAGTGTAGCTCAATAAAAAGGATGCGTGAAGCATCCTCGTGTAAGGGTATGGTGATACTCAAAATTCTGAGTCAAGAGAGTGTCAATTATGGTTTCTTCGCAATCAACACGGCGCGGCGCGGCGCTGGATAGCCTTCAACCGTTTTGCTCGGATCGCTCGAGTCCAGATAATCTGGCAGTGAATTGTGAGTCATCCAATCGGTGCTACGTTGCTCTCCAATCGAGGTGACATTTTCATCGACAATGCGTACTTGTTCAAAGCCGACCAACTCCAGCCACACTTTCAATGCGCGCGCAGAAGGGAAAAAGTAGACGTTGCGCATTTGCGCGTAGCGCTCTTTCGGTACCAAGACAGCGTTTTCATCGCCCTCGATGACCAGTGTTTCCAAAATCAACTCACCACCGGAAACGAGCTGATCCTTCAGTTGAATCAGATGATCGAGCGGTGAACGGCGATGGTAGAGCACACCCATACTGAACACGGTATCAAAGGCTTGCAACTTTGGCAGTTGCTCAATACCAAGTGGCAAAAGGTGAGCGCGTTGATCTCCACCCATCAGCTTGCGAATCGCTTCAAACTGAATCAAAAACAGATGGGAAGGATCAATCCCCACGCACAGACGTGCCCCTTCGCCCAACATGCGCCACATGTGATAACCGTTACCGCAACCGACATCAAGCACGCTGCGGTTTTTCAGTGGGGAAATATGGGGGAGAACACGATCCCATTTCCAATCACTGCGCCACTCGGTATCGATATGAATACCGTGCACATGGTATGGCCCCTTGCGCCAAGGGTGGAAAGTGCGCAGTAAGCTTTCGAGCTTTTTAAGCTCACCAATGGGCATAGGTTGGTGATTTGAAATGGTCACCGATTGTTTGATATCGATGTTGTCCGGCGTGTCGGCAGAGATTTTGTTGAGTGCACGTAACCAGCGATCAAAATCACCGTGCTCCGCATTTTGCCAATCTGTCAGTTGCTGTGGCAGTACATTGAGCCAAGGTTGCAGACGAGTGTCTTGAGCAATAAGTTGATAAAAATTTGCAAAGTTAAACATGGTTAATTGATCACTGTTGGTAAAGTCATTTTTAGTTGTGAGTTTGAATGGCAAAGCCGACCGCTATGGCACGTGGTGACTATTTGATGGCAAACATTGAGCCAAAGTTAAAGCATTGAAACCACACTTCGAAACTGGAGAAGCCAATTTCAGCGAAACGTGCTTTGTGCACTGCGATAGAATCTGGGCGCATCACATTTTCAATGGCACTGCGTTTTTGGCTGATTTCTAGTTCGCTGTAGCCGTTGGCGCGTTTGAAGTCATGGTGCAAGTCGATCAGCAGTTCGTTCGAGACTTTGTCTTCAAACACGTATTTTTCTGACAAGATCAAAATGCCGCTTGGGCGCAGCCCCTGATAGATTTTTTCCAGTAGCGCTCTTCTGTCTGCGGGAATGAGAAATTGCAAAGTGAAGTTAAGCACCACCACAGAGGCATTTTCAATATCAATATCGCGAATGTCCGCTTCAATGACTTCAACTGGCGTATCGCTGCGATACGCGTTGATGTGCAGTTTACAACGCTCTACCATCGCAGGTGAGTTATCGACCGCAATGATTTGACACCCTTCTTGTTTGATGTGGCGACGCATTGACACAGTCGCGGCCCCCAGTGAGCAGCCCAGATCATACACCTTGCTGTGCGGTTTGACGAAGCGCTCAGCCAACATGCCGATGGCAGAGATGATGTTGCTGTAACCTGGCACCGAGCGTTGGATCATGTCCGGGAAGACTTCCGCAACCCGCTCATCAAAGGTGAAATCCCCAATTTTATCGATTGGAGCCGAAAAAATAGTGTCTGGATTGCTTTTGGGGTTCATAACCATTCTCTGCATACAACTGGCCTACAACGACGCAGGCACTAAAAAGGCGCGTATTTTAGGGGAAATTGGCTCGTGTGTCATGTTTTGCCGTGCCCTGTTTAGAACATCGATATTTGCGATTGGTTGTCGTTTGCTGGAAAATTTGCCAAATCAGGTAATTGCACCATTTGCTGCAACTGTTGGTAGAGTTTCAGCGCGAGCTCGGGCGCTAAGATGTTATCGGGCGTATGGATCATCAAATAGGGCTGTTTTTCTTCACTTATCCACTGTGGAAGCTTTGTCAGCCAAGGCTGAAAAAAGGGCAGATTCGCCTCAAGATCTGGATGGCCAATAAAACGGATCATCGGATGATGGGCGGTGGAAATCGCGTGCACAGGGACGCGCGGCTTTTTCTGCTGTGCATCAATGATGACATCGCTGGTGGGAGCAGCGGCAAAAACCGGACGGCTATCCATGATAATGCGATTAATGCCTGCCTCAATTAACCAGTGGTTGAGGCGTTTTTCATCATCACCTTTGGCAAAAAAGGCCGGATGGCGGACTTCCACGCTAAGTGGAAAATCACGCGGGAAAAGCTGACAAAAGCGTTGCAGCCTGGGCAAATATTCGGGAGCAAAGGCGGCAGGCAATTGAATCGTCCATTGACCGATGCGTGCATGCAAAGGGGCCATAATGTGCAGAAAATCCGCCAGCATTGCTTGGCAGCCTTGCAGCATTTGTTGATGGGTAATCGCTTTGGGCAATTTGAAGGTAAAGCGAAATTCATCGTGTGTCGCCGCATCCCAATTGATTACCGTAGATGTGTTAGGCGTGGCATAAAAGGTGGTGTTGCCCTCGACGGTATGAAAGACTTGCGCATACTTTTCCAACCGCTGTGCAGGCTTAGTGCCGGAGCCATAAAAGCTCTGTTGCCACTGGTTGTGCGACCACATCGTTAAGCCGAGTCGAATAGGGAGTTTATTCATCATTTACTTTGCTCTAATTCCACCTGATTACTTTACGGTAGTTTTGCCCCAATAGGTACTTTCACGCTATAATTGCGACCCATTTTCCTGCTTTGCTGTGCTTTTGAACAGTTGTTGTATTAAAAAGCGCCAATGCATGATAAAACGCAATAAATTGTATTCTGACTAGTCGATTTTCTTAGACTTTCAGCGTATAAATGGACCTTTGCTCTGCGGAGAAATTCACCGGCGGAGTCGTTATCAATTTAAGAGAGATTGGGAATTTCATTATGCGTACCCATTACTGTGGTCACCTGAACAAGTCCCTTGCAGGACAAACTGTAGAGCTATGCGGCTGGGTTAACCGCCGTCGTGATTTAGGCGGTCTGATTTTTATCGATATGCGAGATCGCGAAGGTGTCGTTCAGGTAGTCGTCGATCCGGATATGGCGGACGCGTACGAGATCGCAAGCCAACTGCGTAATGAATTCTGTATCAAACTCACGGGTGAAGTTCGTGCGCGCCCAGAAAGCCAAATCAATGCGGAGATGGCAACGGGGGAAGTGGAAATCTTGGCCAAAGGCCTTGAAATCATTAACCGTTCTGACGTTTTGCCATTGGACTTCAACCAGAAGAACTCTGAAGAGCAACGTCTGAAATATCGCTATTTGGACCTGCGTCGTCCAGAAATGAGCGATCGCATTAAACTGCGTGCTAAAGCGTCTAGCTTTGTTCGTCGTTTTCTCGATACCAATGGTTTCCTCGACATCGAAACTCCAGTGTTGACTAAAGCAACACCAGAAGGTGCGCGTGACTACTTGGTGCCAAGCCGAGTACACAAAGGCAGTTTCTATGCGCTGCCTCAATCGCCACAGTTGTTTAAACAACTGCTGATGATGTCTGGTTTTGACCGCTACTACCAAATCGTCAAATGTTTCCGTGACGAAGATTTGCGTGCAGACCGTCAGCCTGAATTTACTCAGATCGATATTGAAACGTCATTCATGACGTCAGACCAAGTGCGTGCCATTACAGAGAAAATGATCCGTGAAATGTGGCTGGAGTTGCTGAATGTTGACTTGGGCGAGTTCCCAGTGATGCCTTACAGCGAAGCGATGCGCCGTTTTGGTAGTGATAAGCCAGACCTACGTAACCCGATGGAATTGGTTGACGTTGCTGATCTGCTGAAAGAGGTTGATTTCAAAGTCTTCTCTGGCCCGGCGAACGATGAAAAAGGTCGTGTCGCAGTTCTGCGTGTTCCTGGCGGTGCGGCTTTGACGCGTAAACAAATCGATGAATACACGTCGTTTGTGGCGATCTACGGTGCGAAAGGCTTGGCATGGCTGAAAGTCAATGATCTTGCCGCTGGCATGGAAGGCATTCAGTCACCAGTGGCCAAATTCCTTTCTGATGACATCGTGGCTGCGATCATTGAGCGTTCAGGTGCGCAATCTGGCGATATCATTCTGTTTGGCGCCGATAAAGCCAACGTGGTTGCCGAAGCGATGGGCGCGTTGCGTCTGAAAGTGGGTAAAGATCTTGCTATCACTAACGAGTCCGCTTGGGCGCCGTTGTGGGTGGTGGATTTCCCAATGTTTGAAAGCGATGGTGAAGGTAATGTTGCAGCGATGCACCACCCATTTACCTCGCCGCTCAACATGACGCCAGAAGAGCTGAAAGCTAACCCAGAAGGTGCGTTATCTAATGCATACGACATGGTTCTAAACGGCTACGAAGTGGGTGGCGGTTCGGTGCGTATTCATGATGCGAAAATGCAATCAGCGGTGTTTGATCTGCTGGGTATTGAAGCCGAAGAGCAGAAAATCAAATTTGGCTTCCTTCTGGATGCGTTGAAATTTGGTACACCGCCTCACGCAGGTTTGGCGTTTGGTCTCGATCGTCTGGTGATGTTGCTGTGTGGCACTGAAAACATCCGTGACGTGATTGCCTTCCCGAAAACTACGGCGGCAGCGTGTCTGATGACCGATGCGCCAAGCCTTGCGAATTCGGCAGCGTTGGAAGAGCTGGCGATTTCGGTTACGCTAGCAAAAGAAAAAAGCGCTGAGTAAGCGTTAAGTTTGTGAAAAAACTCCCGCCTTTGCGGGAGTTTTTGTTTTCACACTGGAGCCATCTTTTCTAAGATGAAGCCAGTTATTCACATGACAAAAATAAAGTGGGAAGGTCATGTCTATTATTCTTGGGATCGATCCGGGTTCGCGTGTCACGGGATACGGTGTGATTCGTCAGAACGGCCGCCACCTTTACTACCTTGGCAGCGGCTGTATTCGCACTTCGGGAAAAGATCTGCCCGGTCGGCTGAAACAGATCTACGCTGGAGTAAGCGAAATCATCACTCAGTTCCAACCGGATGCTTTTGCGATTGAACAAGTCTTTATGGCAAAAAACGCCGATTCTGCGCTGAAACTGGGTCAAGCTCGGGGGAGTGCGATCGTGGCCGCGGTGAATGCAGAGCTACCAGTGTATGAGTACGCTGCGCGTCTCATTAAGCAGGCCGTGGTGGGCAATGGTGGGGCAGACAAGGTGCAAGTTCAGCACATGGTGCAGCATATGCTCAAGTTACCCGCCAAGCCGCAGGCCGATGCGGCGGATGCGTTGGGGGTGGCGATTTGTCATGCCAATACCAATAAGACCTTGATTGCATTAGCAGGCCAAGCAACCAGTGCCAAAAAAGGTCGTTATCGCTGATAGCCAAGCGATGCAGAAAAATGAGACAGCCGAAACAGAATCAAAAATGAGATTTGTTATCCAAATGTTACGTAGATATAGTGGTCGGAGGTCATAACAGTTTCGATCAGGAAGATTGAGCATGAATCCAGCCACCTTATGGCGTCAGTTTTTTGTTCCCTCGCAAAGCGAGTGGACAAGCGCTCAGCAGCGGCAAGCTGACATCTTATCCCTCTTTACGTTCATCGCGTTTCTCGTTGGTGTTTACAGCTTAATCAAGTGGAGTAAACACGGCAGCGAAAGTCTTGTCACCACGTCAATCGCGTTAATTGTACTCGAGTTGCTGGCTGCATTTTGCCTCAAATGGTTTAAGAATCCGACCTTAGCCCTCAGTTTGGGGTTTGTCGGTATGACGCTGCATGCGCTCAACATCATCTATCAAAGCGGTGGCGTGGTGGATTCGACCCAGACCTATTGGGTCCCTCTGCTGGTGGTGGCTTTTTTCCTTTCAGCGACACGTGTCATGGCACTCACCTGGAGTGGTATCGTCATCGCGATTTCAGCCATCATGACTTATCAACATATCGCTGGGAGCTCCTTTCCCCATTTAACTTTATCCGCTGGTGAAACACGTGTAGAGATTTGGTCGGGAACCATTTTGCCGCTGGTGGTGATTTGTATTGCCCAGGCGTTTACCGCCCGGCAGCGTGACAACGCGATTGAAGGGGCTGAACGCGCGAAAGTGCAAAGTGAAGCGGTGGCCTTGCAAGCGAAGGAGGGTGAACAAAACCTGTCGACTGTGCTGGCGCATGCCACTACCAATACCAACCAGTTGAACATCGTTTCTCAAGCGCTGGAAAGCCAATCGACAACGCTCGATAGCCAAGTCACTCAACTTAACCTCAACTGTGAGTCGCAAGCCAGTGCGGCAGAGCAAATGAGCCAGCAAGTACACCAAATGGCGCAGGGGGTTGAGGAATCGGGCCGTTTCGTGCAAGAGCTGCGGCAAAAGAGTGAGCTGGTACATCATCAGGCAGAAAAAAGTTCAGAGCTGCTTAATGCCTCGACAGAGGCGATCAGCCAGATCTTAGAAAGCCACGAACAGATCATGAAAGTGGCGGATTTGATCACCTCAGTTGCGGAGCAAACCAATCTATTGGCGCTGAATGCGGCGATTGAGGCGGCGCGAGCGGGTGAACAAGGCCGTGGGTTCGCGGTGGTTGCCGATCAGGTACGTGAACTCTCTTCGCAAAGCAGCCACTCGGCCGTTGAGATCCGAAATTTGCTTGATCGCAGTGAGCAGGAAGTGAAGCATGGTCAGCATGTGATTCACTCCAGTGCCGAGCGAATGAGTGAGATCATCGAACAAGTGACAACGATTTCCTCTGACGTTAACAGCTTGGCCGATATCATGAGTCAGCAAATGACGGCGCTTAACGAGTTGGATCAAGCCAGTAGCGAAGTCGCGTCAGGCGTAGTGAACACGAAAAGTATTTCTGAAATTGTCGCGGCGAATGGCACGCAACTAAGGCAGCAAGTTGACACGGTTCGTCAGTTAACGTCCCAGTTAGAACAAGTCGTATCAAAAATCTGAACGCCCTGAATAAAGAACTGGATGTCTATCCAGTTCTTTATTATTCTGTCGCAAATTCATTTCCAAAGAGTATTTAACGTGATCGGACGTCTTCGCGGCATTTTGCTGGAAAAACAACCTCCTGAAGTTTTGATAGAAGTTAACGGTATCGGCTATGAAGTGCAGATGCCGATGAGCTGTTTCTACGAGTTGCCTCATGTGGGTGAAGAAGCCGTGATTTATACTCATTTTGTGGTGAGAGAAGATGCGCAGCTGTTGTATGGTTTTAACACGGTCAAAGAGCGTGCTTTGTTCCGTGAAGTGATTAAAGCCAATGGCGTAGGGCCAAAACTGGGTCTGGCCATTTTGTCCGGCATGACGGCCAGCCAATTTGTTGCATCGGTTGAGCGCGAAGATATCTCGACCCTTGTGAAGCTGCCGGGTGTTGGCAAGAAAACCGCAGAGCGGTTAGTGGTTGAGATGAAAGATCGTCTCAAAGGTTGGGGTGCAGGCGATCTCTTTACCCCGTTCACCGACGCCGCACCGGCAGAAAACGGCGTGACGGCAAGCAGTAATGCCGAAGACGAAGCAGTGAGTGCGCTGTTAGCGCTGGGCTACAAACCTGTTCAAGCATCGAAAGTGGTCGCGCAAGTGGCTAAACCGGACATGACCAGCGAGCAGGTGATCCGCGAAGCGCTGAAATCCATGATCTAAGGGTGCAATAAAGGTATTGATATGATTGAAGCAGATCGCTTAATTGCACCGGAAAACCCTACATTTCGTGACGAAGATGTGATTGATCGTGCCATTCGTCCCAAAAAACTGGCTGATTACCAAGGCCAAGATCACGTGCGTGACCAGATGGAAATCTTTATCAAAGCGGCCCAATTGCGCAGTGAAGCGTTGGATCATTTGTTGATTTTTGGTCCTCCAGGCTTGGGGAAAACCACCTTAGCGAATATCGTCGCTAACGAAATGGGCGTCAGCATTCGTACGACCTCTGGTCCAGTGTTAGAAAAAGCGGGGGATTTAGCCGCGCTACTGACCAATCTGGAAGAGAATGATGTGCTATTTATTGATGAAATTCACCGTCTTAGCCCAATGGTTGAAGAGGTGCTCTATCCGGCGATGGAAGATTATCAACTCGACATCATGATCGGTGAAGGACCTGCGGCGCGTTCGATCAAAATCGATCTGCCGCCTTTTACTCTGATTGGCGCGACCACGCGAGCGGGCTCCCTTACCTCGCCGCTACGCGATCGCTTCGGTATCACTCAGCGCCTTGAGTACTACAACATTCCTGACTTGCAAAATATCGTGCAGCGCAGTGCCAGTTGTTTGAATCTCTCAATGGATGCAGAAGGTGCGCTGGAAGTGGCGCGACGCGCGCGTGGTACTCCTCGTATTGCCAACCGTTTGCTAAGGCGTGTACGAGATTACGCCGAAGTGAAGGGTGATGGGCACATTTCAGCTGAGGTTGCGGATCTTGCGTTGAATATGCTGGATGTCGATTCGCAGGGCTTCGACTATATGGATAGAAAGTTGTTGCTCGCTATCATGGAGAAATTCTCTGGCGGCCCGGTTGGGCTAGACAACATGGCTGCAGCGATCGGTGAAGAAAAGGATACGATTGAAGATGTACTTGAGCCGTATCTCATTCAACAAGGTTATTTACAAAGAACACCCAGAGGCCGGATCGCAACAGATAGGGCTTATCTCCATTTCGGAATAGAAAAATAAGTTTGCAGAGCCAGAACGTCAGATCTGGCTCTGTGCTTAATGTGATTTGGTTCACGTTATTTAAAATCTCACTACCCCTTTGTAGGTAAGAAAAAGTGGTCAATTGTTAATCTTTGGTGTTACTTATTTTCCCTTTGATTCTCTGTGGTTACCTGCATTTAACAAACCCTCCATTTGAGAGTTGATTCAGATCAATTTGATGCTTTTTTGCTCAAAAATGAACAAATTATCTTGATTTGGATCAACGCAGAATCTCCCTATAAATTTTTTGAAACAAGATAGTTTTAGCAGTAGTATTAGCTGTAGCTATATTAGCTGACGCTTAACAATTAACTAACCAATACGGTACATTTTTGCAACAAATGCTTGTTTTATTTAAACAAGTGCTAAGCTTTCTCAACACTGGTGAGTTGTAAAATGTAGAGAGTGTCATTCAGCCGACACATAGGAGTTACTATGATTGACGTAGTTGATCTATCGCGGTTGCAGTTTGCGCTGACAGCGATGTATCACTTCCTGTTCGTACCTCTGACTCTGGGCATGGCTTTTCTGTTAGCCATCATGGAATCACTGTACGTAATGACCGATAAGCAGATCTATAAGGACATGACAAAGTTCTGGGGTAAGCTGTTCGGGATTAACTTTGCTCTAGGTGTGGCTACTGGCCTAACCATGGAGTTCCAGTTCGGTACCAACTGGTCTTACTATTCGCACTACGTAGGTGACATTTTTGGTGCACCTCTCGCGATAGAAGCCCTGATCGCCTTCTTCCTAGAATCCACTTTTGTTGGTCTTTTCTTCTTTGGTTGGGATCGTCTATCTAAACGTCAACACCTAGCGGTGACCTGGCTAGTTGCGCTGGGTTCTAACTTCTCTGCATTGTGGATTCTCGTCGCGAATGGCTGGATGCAAAACCCAGTGGGCGCAGAGTTCAACTTCGAAACTATGCGCATGGAGATGGTGAGTTTTGCCGAAGTGGTACTTAACCCAGTGGCGCAAGTGAAGTTTGTCCATACCGTGGCTTCTGGTTACACCACAGGGGCAATGTTCATCTTAGGTATCAGTGCTTACTACTTGCTTAAGGGCCGTGATATCGCCTTTGCCCGCCGCTCTTTTGCTATTGCCGCTTCATTTGGTATGGCCGCTATTCTCTCTGTTATCGTCCTTGGAGATGAATCAGGCTATGAGCTTGGCGAAGTGCAGAAAGTGAAACTAGCCGCTGTTGAAGCCGAGTGGCACACAGAGCCTGCGCCAGCGGCCTTCACGCTGTTTGGCTTGCCAAATCAGGATGCGATGCATACCGATTACGCCATCAAGATCCCTTATGTAATGGGCATTATTGCCACGCGTTCATTTGATGAACAAGTGACGGGCTTGCGCGATCTGCGTGATCAGCATGTTGACCGCATTCGTAACGGCATGTACGCCTATGAATTGTTGGAAAAACTGCGCGCTGGCGATAAGTCACCTGCCAATATGGCGGCTTTTGATGAAGTCAAAGGCGACTTAGGTTATGGCTTGTTGCTGAAACGCTACACAGACAAAGTGACCGACGCGACGGAAGAGCAGATCCAAGCAGCTGCTGATGATTCTATTCCAACGGTTTGGCCACTGTTCTGGTCATTCCGCATCATGGTTGCTTGTGGTTTCATTATGTTGTTCGTATTTGGTGCCGCGTTTGTACAAACTTGTCGTCAAAAGATCGAACAAAAGCAGTGGATACTCAAAGCGGCGCTATTCAGTATTCCACTTCCTTGGATCGCGGTTGAAGCGGGCTGGTTTGTGGCTGAATTTGGTCGTCAGCCTTGGGCAGTCGGCGAAATCTTACCGGTCAATGTGGCGGCCTCTGCGCTGAGCGCTGGCGAAATTTGGACATCGTTGTTCGCTATTTTAGCGCTTTATACCGTGTTCTTAATCGCAGAAGTTTACCTCATGGTGAAGTTTGCCCGTAAAGGCCCAAGTAGCCTGAAAACAGGTCGTTATCACTTCGAACAAAATGCAGACTCTGTTGCAGACAAAGTCAGTCGTCAGGTCGAAGCGTAAGGTCAAGGAGATACAAGATGTTTGATTACGAAATCTTGCGATTAATCTGGTGGGTACTGATCGGTGTACTACTCGTTGGTTTCGCAATTACCGATGGATTCGATATGGGGGTGGGTGCGCTCGTCCCTGTGATTGGTAAAAATGACAATGAACGCCGCGTGATGATCAACTCGATCGCGCCACACTGGGATGGTAACCAAGTTTGGCTTATCACCGCAGGTGGTGCCCTGTTTGCCGCTTGGCCACTGGTTTACGCGACCTCGTTCTCTGGTTTCTACTTAGCGATGATCGTGACGCTGGCCGCGCTATGGCTGCGTCCGATTGGTCTCGATTACCGCTCAAAAATTGAAGATGCCAAATGGCGCAACACTTGGGATATCTGTATCTCGATCAGTGGTTTTGTGCCGCCTGTCATTTTTGGTGTGGCGTTTGGTAACTTACTGCAAGGCGTGCCATTCCAACTGAGTGAATTCTTGATGCCAACCTATCATGGCTCATTCTTTGGTCTGCTGAACCCGTTCGCATTGCTTTGTGGTTTGGTGAGCTTGTTTATGATCCTGATGCAAGGCGCGACTTGGCTGCAAATGAAAACTACAGATGCGGTTCACGTTCGTGCACGTAATGTTGCACAATTGACTGGTGTGCTGACAGCGCTTGCTTTCGTGGCAGCAGGTTTTTGGATCCAGAGCATTGACGGTTACGTCATTGTTGGCAGCATCGATACCATGGCCGCATCAAACCCACTAAACAAAGAAGTGGTTCGTCAAGCGGGTGCTTGGATGAACAATTTTGAAGCTTATCCACTGCTATGGGCTGCACCAGCGCTGGGTGTACTGATGCCTTTACTAGCCGTGGTTGCTTCTCGCCTTGAAAAAGGAGCGTTGGCGTTCTTGGCTTCAAGCCTAGGGAATGCAGGTGTGATCTTTACGGCTGGATTTGCCATGTTCCCATTCATCATGCCATCGGATCTGATGCCAAGTCACAGCTTGACGATGTGGGATGCGACTTCATCTGAGTTGACACTGAATTTGATGACGGGCGTTGCCTTTGTGATGATGCCGATCATTTTGGCCTACACTGCGTGGTCTTACTACAAAATGTTTGGCCGTTTAGACAGCAAGTTCATTGAAGACAACAAAAACTCACTTTACTAAGGAGCAAAGACTATGTGGTATTTCGCATGGATTCTCGGTGTACTGCTTGCGTGTGCATTTGGCATCATCAACGCTCTTTGGCTAGAGCATTCAGAAATGATGGACAAAGACAGTGAATAAACTAGCAGAACAGATCGCGACACTGCATGAACCGTTCGACAGAACGTGGCTGAAAGCATTCACGCTAGTACTCGGGTTTGTTCATGTTGGTTTAGTGATGTGGGAGCCTCACGCCTACGCAACTGCAATCGGCGGTTTTAATGTGCTGATTGGCCCAGCGCTCATTTGGGCGGTGTGTTCGAGCATGGTGTATGGTGTTGGGTTTACGCCGAAAAATTGGTATTGGCAGCTATTGTTCAGCCCCTATTTTTCAATCCCAATTCTGCTGTTTTTAACCGCTTTACACATTTTGTAACCGAGATGGTTAATAATTGAGCCAGGCCAAGTGCCTGGCTTTTTATTTTCTCCACACAATTCAAAAAAAGGCAGGCGTGTGGTACCAATTTATGTGACTTAAGTTATAGTAATCGCTTTGATCCATGCACTGAATCGGTACGACATTGAACAGCAATAACCACGCTTTTACTTGGCCAGTGACGGTTTATTATGAAGATACGGACGCAGGAGGGGTGGTTTATCATGCCAACTACCTCAAGTTTTTCGAACGCGCTCGAACAGAATTACTGCGCTCGGCTGGGATTTCACAAGATGCGCTACTGAAACAAAATATCGGTTTTGTGGTCCGACATATGGATATCGATTTTATACATGCCGCCAGACTCGATGAAAAGTTGACCGTACGAAGCAAAATTGGCGAATTTAAGCGCGTTTCGATGACCTTTTGTCAAGAGTTGGTCAATGAAGAAGGGCGGTTGTTGTGTAAAGCAACAGTTAAGGTAGCATGTATCGACAATTTAAAAATGAAACCTTTTGCCATTCCCACGTCTATTATTGCGGAGTTAACAAATAGTGACTGCTGATATTTCTATCTTAGATCTTTTTCTACAAGCGAGCCTGTTGGTTAAGTTGGTCATGTTAACTTTGCTTGGTATGTCAGTCGTCTCTTGGGCCATGATCATCAAGCGCAGCAAGGTGTTGTCGAAGGCGAGCAAAGACGCCGAAGAGTTTGAAGACAAATTTTGGTCTGGTATCGACCTTTCTCAGCTTTATCAGCAAGTGAAAGCCAGAAAAGAGAACCTCTCTGGCGCAGAAGAGATTTTTTATGCCGGTTTTACCGAGTTTGCTCGATTACGTAAAACCAATGCCAATTCACCGGCTTATGTCATGGAAGGGACGGGCAGAGCAATGCGTGTGGCCGTTTCCCGTGAGGTGGATGATTTAGAAAACAGTCTGCCATTTTTGGCAACGGTTGGCTCAATCAGCCCTTACATTGGCCTATTTGGTACCGTTTGGGGCATCATGCACGCCTTTATTGCGCTAGGTGAAGTTAAACAAGCCACCCTTTCCATGGTAGCGCCTGGTATCGCTGAGGCTTTGATTGCCACGGCTATGGGCTTGTTTGCCGCTATTCCTGCTGTTATGGCCTATAACCGTTTGAGCAATAAAGTGACGAAGCTGGAGCACAACTACGCCACCTTCTCAGAAGAGTTCCACAGTATTTTGCACCGTCAAGCCATGGCAGGTAGCCACTGATGGCGGGTTATCAACCGAAAAAGCGCAAGATGACTGCGGAGATCAACGTGGTGCCGTATATCGACGTCATGTTGGTTTTGCTGATCATCTTTATGGCGACCGCTCCTTTTGTAACTCAAGGGGTGGATGTTGAGCTGCCGAAAACCTCCACCGCACAGTCTATGGAACAGATGGCTGGTGAAAGTAACAGCAGTTTTATCATCATCGAAGTTGATAAAGACGGCAACTTAGGGTTGAGTGTCAATAATGATGAGGTGCAACGTGGTCTATCGTTGGCCGACGTTATTTTGCGAGTTAAAGCAGAGCTTTCTCTCAAACCTGATTCGCCTATTGCTGTTGGTGGTGACGCCGCAACACCGTACGCGGAGATTGTGTTATTGCTCGATGAACTCAGTAAAGCCGGCATCCCCAAAGTTGGCCTGCTAACCGACATAGAATAAGTCAGACGCGATCATGAGAGAAAAGAAAAATAAAAAGAATGATTTCGTAGTCCCCATTGTGGTCTCACTACTCCTGCATGTCGCCTTAGTCGTTGCTTTGCTTTGGAGCACCGATTTTAATATGCCTAAACCGCAAGCTTCCGGGCAAATGGTACAGGCTGTGGTGATTGACCCTAAGTTGGTACAGCAGCAAGCGAATGAAATCCGTCAGCAGCGGGAAAAAGCAGCGAAGAAAGAACAAGAGCGGCTGGACAAGTTGCGCCGTGAAGCGGAACAGTTGGAAAAGAACCGCAAAGCAGACGAAGAGCAACTGCGTAAGTTAAAAGAGCAGCAAGTTCGAGAGGCGAAAGCGGCACGTGAAGCAGAAGAGACGCGCAAAAAGAGAGAGCAAGAGCAAAAAGTCGCAGAAGAGAAGGTGCGACAGGAAAAAGATCGTGCCGCTAAGCTAGAAGCTGAGCGGAAAGTGAAAGAAGAGGCGATTAAAAAAGCCGAACAAGAGCGCGTTGCGAAAGAAGCGGCTGCCGCTAAAGCCGAACAAGAGCGTCTAGCAAACGAAAAAGCGGCGAGAGAAGCCGAAGAAAAGGCTCTCCGTGAGCGCGAAGCTGCGCAAAAAGCAGAGCAAGAGCGGATTGCTCAACAAAAAGCCGCTGCAGAGGCAGCGGAAAAGGCGCGCAAAGAGAAAGCACGTTTGCAGCAGTTGGAAAAAGAACTCAAAGAAAAAAAAGAAAAAGAAGCAGCGCTCAATGATATTTATTCTGGGCTAGAGACGGAAGCGAGTCATAACAATGCCGCAAAAAGTCAGTTTGTCACTGACGAGAAAAATCGATACGGACAAATATATCAGCAGCTAATTCAGCAGAAGCTGATAAAGGATGAATACTTACTGGGAAAGTCTTGTCGAGTTAATATTACTCTGATCCCGACCGGAGTGGATGCGATTGTCAGTTCAGTAAGTGTTCTTGAAGGTGATAGCCGCGTTTGTACGGCAGCAAAGAGCGCGATTGCTCAGGTCGGCAATTTCCCTATGCCAGAAGATGAAGCAGTCAGAAAAGAGCTGCGAACTATTAACCTCACTGTTGCTTTAGAATAAAAGGATTATGACGTGATGAAACGCCTTTTACTGGGTTTAGTACTGCTGGTCAGTAGTGCCACAAATATAGCTCATGCAGCCTTGGAGCTGATCATTACTGACGGTATCGATTCGGCAAGGCCTATCGCTATTGTTCCGTTTAAATGGCAAGGGAAAGCCGCACTTCCAGCCGATGTCTCCGCGGTGATTGCGTCCGATCTGCAACGTAGCGGTAAGTTTAGCCCAATCGCAACCAATAAAATGCCCCAGACTCCTTACAACGAATCTGAGGTTAACTTTGACGCGTGGACGGCTTTAGGCGTTGATACGCTGGTGACTGGCAGCATTAGCCAAAATGAGAAAGGTGAGTATGTCGTCCGCTATCAATTGATTGATGTCGTGCGTGGCATGCTTACCAAAGGCCAAAGCCGGGCATTGGAGGATGGCCAACTCGTGCTATCAAAAGATCATGTGCTGTTTACTAAAGTCGCAACCGTCGAAGGGGAACGTCTGCGCGAATACGCCCATCGTATCTCCGACTTGGTCTATGAGCGTTTAACCGGAGAGCGCGGTGCATTTTTGACTCGCATAGCGTATGTGGTGGTCAATGACAACGACAAATTCCCCTACCAACTGAGAATCTCAGATTACGATGGTTTTAATGAACGTTTGGTGTTGCGCTCAAAGCAACCACTGATGTCACCAGCTTGGTCTCCTGATGGTCGACAGCTGGCTTATGTGAGCTTTCAAAATGGTCAGGCGGAAATCTTCATACTGAATATTTATACTGGTGAACATGAGAAACTAACATCATATCCACGTCATAATGGTGCGCCACGCTTCTCTCCAGATGGGAGTCAATTGGCGCTTGTCTTGTCCAAAACGGGCTCTTTACAGCTCTACACGCTGGACTTAAAAACTCGCCAGTTAACCCAAATAACGCGGGATAGATCAAATAATACGGAGCCATTCTGGCATCCTGATGGCAAATCGCTCATCTTTACTTCGGATCGGGGTGGTAAACCACAGATATATAGAGTAAATTTGAGCGACGGGTCGACTAGCCGTCTTACTTGGCAAGGTAGCCAGAACTTGGGTGGACAGATTACTCCGGACGGAAGATTCCTGATCATGGTTAATCGTAGCGAATCCGGCTTTAATCTGGCCAAACAGGATTTGGAAACGGGTGCGGTTCAAGTATTGACCAAAACCTTACTTGACGAGTCACCGAGTATTGCGCCGAATGGAGGTATGGTGATTTATAGCTCCATTTACGATAAGAAAAATGTACTGTCGATGGTGTCTATCGATGGTCGCTTTAAAGCTAGATTACCGGCAACGAATGGGCGTGTCAGAGCTCCCGCATGGTCTCCGTTTTTGTAGCAACTAAGTTTGATTAATAAAGGAAAATAAGATGCAACTTAACAAGGTTCTTAAAGGGCTTCTAATCGCACTCCCAGTAATGGCTGTTACAGCGTGTAGCTCAAGTGATGACGCAGCGTCTAACGCTGGCACCAGCACTGAAACTAACCAAACAACGTCTGGTGGTTCAGCGACGACTGGTGGTACTGATACCACAGTGATCACGCCGATCAACCAAAACGGTCAGCTATCTGAGCAAGAGCTTAAAGAACAGACTCTGCGTGAAACTCAAACCGTTTACTTCGCGTTTGATAACGCAACTATCTCAAGTGACTACGAAGAGATGCTAGCGGCGCACGCGGCGTACCTAAGCAAAAACCCGTCTCTGAAAGTGACTATCGAAGGTCACGCCGACGAGCGTGGTACACCTGAGTACAACATCGCGCTGGGTGAGCGCCGTGCACAAGCTGTAGCGAAATACCTGCAAGCGATGGGCGTTCAAGCGGATCAAATCTCTATCGTGAGCTACGGCGAAGAGAAACCTCTTCTTCTTGGTCAAACCGAAGAAATCTACGCGAAAAACCGTCGCGCAGTATTGGTTTACTAATTGAGGGAATGCCTCATGTTCAGTAACACTAAGCGAGCGGTTACGCTTACGTTACTGGCAAGTGCAGCGAATATTGCATTCGCTGCACCAGCCCCAGTATCTGATCTCAATAGCGAGCCCGTGACAGCGTCTGTTGTCAACGCTAGCCCATCTGCCGTTAACGCTGCTCCCGAAACGGATGTTCAGCGTCTTGAGCGTCTTCTGCAAAATCGAAATCGAGTTCAACTGCAGATGCAGCAACAAATCGATCAAATGTCGCTAGAAATCGCTGAGTTGCGTGGCAAACTTGAGCGCAATAGCTACGATATGCAGCAAATGCTGGAAAGACAGCGTGAACTGTTCATCGAGTTGGATCGCGTACGGGGCGAAATTAAGTCCGTAGGGAATACGAGCGTACCAGCGGCCGATGTGGATTCGGGTGCAGATAAAGGTGTGTACAGTACCAACGTGGATGAACAGACCGCATATCAAAATGCAGTTGACATGATTTTGAAAAAGCGCGATTACGCTGGTGCGATTGCTGCATTTATTCAGTTTCAAAAAGATTTCCCAAGTTCGAGTTATGCTGCGAATGCAAGCTATTGGCTAGGTCAGCTTTATTTTGCGCAAAAGCAGGATAAAGAGGCGGCGAAGAGTTTTGCTGAGGTTGTTACCTACCGTGATTCCAACAAGCGTGCTGACGCTTTGGTCAAGCTGGGTGATATTGCGGCTCGCAACAACAATCAGGCGGAAGCGAAGAAGTTTTATCAGCAGGCGATTGACGAACATCCCGGTAGTGCTTCGGCCAAGGTCGCTAAATCAAAATTGCAAGAATAAGGAGCTCAGGCTCCTTATTTTTTGCCAGTTTTCTGCATGCTATGGCTTTTGCATCTTCTATTCGCTTGAGGTTACAATACGCGAACTATAGGAAGTTGCGTAGAGCACGAGCAATGAGCCACATTTTAGACAAGATTGACACGGTTTATCCTTTCCCTCCAAAGCCTATCCCTTTGACGCAGGAACAAAAAGAGCAACATCTTTCCAACATCAAGGCATTGTTGAAAGAGAAAGATGCCGTTCTGATTGCCCATTATTACACTGATCCTGAAATTCAAGCCCTCGCGGAAGAAACGGGTGGCTTTGTCGGCGACTCTCTGGAGATGGCCAAGTTTGGTAACCGCCACCCAGCGAGCACCTTGATTATTGCTGGTGTGCGCTTTATGGGTGAATCGGCAAAAATCCTCACCCCAGAGAAACGTATTTTGATGCCGACATTGGAAGCCGAATGTTCTTTGGATCTGGGTTGTCCTGCTGACAAGTTCACGGCGTTTTGTGACGCGCATCCAGACCATACGGTCGTGGTGTATGCCAACACGTCTGCTGCGGTGAAAGCGCGAGCTGACTGGGTGGTGACGTCCAGTATTGCACTTGAAATTGTCGAGCATTTGGACGCCGAAGATAAGCCGATCATTTGGGGACCAGATCGCCACTTGGGCTCTTACATCGCAAAGAAAACTGGTGCTGACATGCTACTTTGGCAAGGTGAATGTGTCGTGCATGATGAGTTCTCTGCCGATGCGTTACGCAAAATGAAAGCAGTTTATCCCGATGCCGCTATTTTGGTGCATCCCGAATCGCCAGCCAGTGTGGTTGAACTGGCCGATGCCGTGGGTTCAACCAGCCAACTGATCAAAGCGGCCAAGGCATTACCTCAGCAGAAGATGATCGTCGCGACCGACAAAGGCATTTTCTTTAAAATGCAGCAGCTCGTGCCAGAGAAGGAGCTGATTGAAGCGCCGACAGCCGGTGCCGGCGCAACATGTCGCAGTTGTGCCCATTGCCCTTGGATGGCGATGAATGGCCTGCAAGCCATTGAGACCGCTTTGCGTGATGGTGGTGAACGACATGAGATTTTTGTAGATGAAGAATTGCGTGTTAAGTCTTTGATTCCATTAAACCGTATGTTGGACTTTGCCGAAAGATTGAACATGCAGGTAAAAGGAAACGCCTAATACTGCGCACAAGATCACAAAATGGAAACCAGCCTAACCGGCTGGTTTTTTTATCTCAAATAATTGGCTTATATTCAGCACCCTGATGAATAAAGGGGTTCACTATGTCGATTTGGCTGGTGCTAAAAAAGTGGTTTCAAACCCATGTATTTAGGCTAAGCAACCGCAATTTACTGTTACTGGTTGGCGTGTACCTGAGCCTTTGCTGGGGACTATTACGTTGGGCTGGTGAGGATGCGATTACCCGTGATCTCTCGGTATTTGTTTACTATTTGATGGTGACGGCATCGACAGTGGGGTATGGCGACTTATCACCCAGCACCACTTTTGGTCGCTGGGTTGTGGTTCTCGTTGTTATTCCAGGTGGATTGAGTCTGTTTGCTGCGTTACTCAGTCGTATCGCGGCTGGGGCGATTGATTACTGGCGTGCTGGCGTCTTGGGTAAAAGGAGAGTTCGAGTGGAAAATCATATTCTTTTATTAGGCTGGAATAACCAGCGAACGATTCATTTGATCCGCATGCTGCAACATGAAGAAGCGGGTAAGCGGCCGATTGTGCTCTGTAGCCGTTCAGACATTGAGAACCCATTACCCGGCGAGATAGGTTTTGTCAAAGTGACCAGCTATACCGATGGTCAAGAGATGAACAACGCCAACGTGGAGCAAGCGAGTTGCATCATCGTCGATACCCAGCAAGATGACATTACCCTGTCCGCCGCGCTCTATTGTGCGAGCGTCAACCCGAACGCCCATTTGGTGGCCTATTTCAAAGATGATGCGCTTGGCCGTTTGCTTAGCCAGCACTGCCCAACCGCAGAATGCATTCCTGCGGTGGGTGCGGAAATGCTGGCCAAGGCGGCCGTTGACCCTGGCTCTAGCACTTTGCATCAAGAGCTACTCGCATCGACCAGAGGGATGACGCAATACTCAGTGTTGTACCCGAAAACGCAACCTGAAACCAATGTCGCCAGTGTGTTCACCTTTATTAAGCAACAGCATCAGGCAACGCTAATTGCCGTTGATGTCGGCCAAGGGATTGAACTCAATCCACCACTCAACAAGCGCATTCCATCCGGCAGCAAGCTCTTTTACATTGCAGACGAGCGGGTGGAGTCGTTCCACTGGAAAACAATGAATCAATTAAGGTAAACATCTAGGTAAAATCATGGACATGCTCTCTAAGTTGTTGGCAGGATTCCCCAACTTTCTCCTCTATTTTTCACTGTCGTTGGCTTTTGTGCTGGCTTTTAAATTTATCTATGTCCGACTGACACCATATGACGAGTGGACGCTGATAAAAGATCATAAAAACACCGCTGCGGCGATCGCCCTTAGCGGCGCGTTTTTGGGGTACTGCTTGGCCATCTCAGGCGCGGCGAAAAACTCGCTCAACATTGCTGACTTTGCCGTTTGGGGCGTTGTTGCCTTGATGGCGCAATTGGTCGCGTTTGCCATCGTTCGTTTGGTGTTATTGCCGCGCATCGGTGAGCGAATTGAGAACGATGAAGTGCCAGCGGGCATTGTTCTGGCAACGGTTTCGGTGTCTGTGGGTGTACTCAATGCTGCGTGCATGTCTTACTAGGAGTCGAGATGAAACGCAGTTCTAACGTGAAAAAATCGTCTTTTGAGAAGGTCATGCCTGCCCTTCCTTATCTTCTCTTTGGTGGTGTCGCTGCCTACTCATTCTATGAGCCCAAGACAGAAGGCTATATTTACCGAGACAGCGAACAGTGCAAAAGAAACCACGCCAGCTATTCAGAGCAGTGCGAACTGGCCTACAAAGAGGCAGTCGCGCGCGCGGAGTTCAGTGCGCCGCGCTATCAATCAGAAAGTGAATGTAAAAGAGAGTTTGGCTATGATTCTGATGACTGCTACTACAGCAGCACCTACCACTCTTATATGCCACGCATGAGCAGCTTCTTTTACACACGAGACACCAGCGGTTTAAAGTCTCGCTCAAACGCCTTTTTCTCTGAGCCGCTCTACCGCTATCGTAGTGGTTACTACTCTGGCAGTGGTGTTTCTTATGGTACGAAATTGGGCCAAGCGATGAAAATCAACACCAGCTCGATTAAGTCAAGCGGCGGCACGATAGGCAAAGTGATGTCGCGCGGCGGGTTTGGTAAATCGGTCTCTATCAGTCGAGGCGGCTAAATGTTTCGTCGCGAAATAAAAGAACGTGAAGATTGGCGCGCACTTGCCGAGCGCTACGGCTTTGGCTTTCATACCATGTACGGACAGCCCTATTGGGATGAATCGGCCTACTATCAATTTAATTTGCAGCAGATTGAACACGATCTCGAAGCGCCGACGGAAGAGATCCACCAAATGTGCCTGTCCATCGTCGACAAAGTGGTGCATGACGAAGTGCTTCTGGCTCGTTTTGCCATACCCGAAACGATGTGGGAGGCGGTGCGCCGTTCATGGTTGATGCAAGAACCATCGCTTTACTCACGGCTTGATTTCGCCTATTCAGGCAACGGCCCAGCCAAGTTATACGAGAACAATGCCGACACCCCGACATCGCTGTTTGAAACGGCCTTTTGGCAGTGGATATGGTTGGAAGATGTGGTGAGTCGAGGCGTGATTTCTCGACGCGCCGACCAGTTCAACATCTTACAAGACTATCTCATCGAACGGTTAGCCCATATTGCCCGTTTGCAGCCGGGGCAAACCTTGTACTTCAGTTGCTGTAAGGAGACTGAAGAAGACCGGGCGACCGTGCAGTATCTTGAGGATTGTGCAAGAGAAGCCAGACTTTCCACTGCGTTTGTCTATATCGAAGACATTGGTGTCGATGAAGAAGGGCAATTTGTCGATCTCGAGAATCGGGTTATTCGCTGGATGTTCAAACTCTACCCTTGGGAAGAGATGTTCCATGATGAGTACAGCCAGTTTCTCACCACGTCGAAAATCAATTGGTTGGAGCCGATGTGGAAGTCGGTATTGTCGAATAAAGCGTTGTTGCCCTTGCTATGGCAAGAGTTCGAGGGGCATCCCAACCTTCTGCCGGCCTATTTTGCCGATGATACAAAAGCGAGCGCATTGAGTGATTTTGTGCGCAAGCCCTTGTTTTCTCGTGAAGGAGCGAACATTGAGATCGTACGTAATGGGAAATCTCGTCATAAAACCGACGGGCCGTATGGGGAAGGGCGTTTTATTGTCCAACAATATTGCCCGTTGCCAAAGTTTGCTGATAACCACACCTTAATCGGTAGTTGGTTAGTCAACGACAAAGCGGCGGGTATTTCGATTCGTGAAGATTCAAGTTTGATCACTCAAGACTTGGCTCGTTACCTGCCGCACGTGATCGTGTAACGTCCTGTCAGCAAAAGGCACCGAGGCCGCCCTTGTGGGTTTTCTCCTCAGTGCCTTTTCTTTTTCGCGAGTTATCTTGCTATTGCATCTTCATCATGGCAGGCGGTATTAGTGAGTGTGAGTATGCACATGGCCCGCTTCTTCAATCGCCATCTCGACTTCGATACTGCCCGCTTTTTTAAACGTCAGCGTCATCGGGAAGCGTTCGCCTTTCTTATAGCTCTGGCTTGGGTTGAAGATCATCAGGTGATAGCTGCCGGGTTCGAACATCACGCTTTGCATGCTGCCGACGCGAACCGCGTCAATTTTCTTCATCTGCATCATACCGTCAGCCATTTCATGAGTATGAATTTCCACTCGCTCAGCGATTGGGGTTGACGCGCTGAGCAAGAAGTCGTCGCTAGTTGCGTTGTTCTTCAATTGGAAAAAGCCAGCAATCACCGTCGCCGTTGGTGGCGCTTCACGGCTCCAAGGGTGATCGATTTGTATGCTGCCTTGATGGTAGTCATGGGCAAAAACGCTGCTAGCGGCCAAGGACAGCAGTGTGATGAGCAATGTGTGGATGGTTTTTTTCATTTTAATTTACCTTGTGGTTTTTCTTGGTTTACCAGTTCAGGTTGCCCTGATACACCAGCCAAAATGCGTTTTGGCTAAGGTGAGTGATTTCTTCGTAGTTACCTTGTAAGCGCAGCGTTTGCGCTGGCGCAAAATGCCAGTTGAGCACCGCGCTAATGCGTTGAGGACGCAAACCTTCGGCATTGAGCGCTTGACTAAATTCACTGCTCTCTCTGCTGACTTGGTTGTCGCTGATGAGAGCGTCGTAACGCAGCGCCAGTTCAAACGTCTCTCTTTGCCAAACAATCTGCGAGCTCACCCCATACTGAAAGGCATCGAGGTCGGTTTGCATCTGCTGAGAGTCGCTAAGACGGGCATCGATTTGTTGCCCCATCCATTGCGCTTCAATGCTAAATTGTTGCCACTGCCATTGAGCGCCGAGAGCAACCAAGGTGGTGGTGCCATCAAAGATAATCGCGCTGCTCGTGGTCGTATGGCTATGACCTTGGTTGGTTTGTGCGCCGCGTTGGGTTGCATCGAAGTGTGCCAGCGAGCCGACGACTCGCCACGAATGCGCTTGTTTAAAACCTTGCCATTGATAGCTCAAGCCAAGCGCTGCGGGTGTACTTTCGCTTGCATCCGCTTGGGCGGGGTAGCCATTGCCACGACCAACCCAAGCGGTAAGATCATGCATACCACTGGCGTAGGTGAGCTTGATGCTGTCGTCTTGATACTGGTTGGCGAGAAATGCTTGCTGTGACAACGATGCATCGACAAATCGCCAGTCGTGCTCATGCACGTCATTGTACAAACCAATGGGCGACAGTTGACGGCCTAAACGTAAGGTCCAGTTTTGTCCGAGATGAGGTTGTAACCAGACCTCTTCGACCTCGACATTCTCTCCGTGGTGGCTACCGAGGATGATTTTTCCGGCTAACACTTGCGGCCAAATGGCTAATAGCCCCAGCTCACCGTGCATCAATTGCACGCCTTGCTCTTGGTGCGCCGCATCTGCGCTGTTCAAAATACCCGGGATAGCAAATTGCTGATCGCGACTTTGATGGTAGTAGCCGAGTTGAGCGAACACGTTGCTTTTTACTTCAATGTTTGACTCATGGTTCGGGTTGGCATAGGCAATATGGCTAGAGAGCAAACTAACTGCCGTGAGTGTGAAAGCGTGTTTCATTGGTTATTCTCCGGCAAAAATGGGTTGGCATAGCGCGGGTTGCGAACAAAGGCTTCATCGTTGAGCGCCCCCAAAAAGGCCAGTACGTCCTGCTTCTCTTGCGGACTCAGAGTAAAACCATTGACAAACTCACTTTTGTTAGGGTTGAGTCGCCCATCGCCTTGGTAGAAACCGCTTTCGATATGACGACCGCCTGCGGCGTAAAAATCCAGCACTTCAGAGAGCGTGGCGATGCTGCCGTCGTGCATGTATGGCGCGGTATAAGCAAGGTTGCGTAGCGTGGGCGGGCGAAATTTGCCTTTGTCCACTGCGTTTGCTGTCACTGTATACAGGCCATTGTCTTGCGCTGGATAGCTGCCTTGCTCATCTAAGTTGTACAGGCCGGTGTTAAAAAATGGGCGACTGACAAATACCGTATCGGCGTGCAAGGTCGAATCGCTGAAATTAAAGCCGCTGTGACAATGAAAGCACTCCATCTTTTCGCTGTTGAACAGTGCCTGACCGCGTAGGGCCGCACTGCTCATCGTCCCTTGATCAAAATCGCTCTCTTTGGAGATCAAGGCGCGGTTAAACACCGCCAGCGCTTTGATGATGTTCGGCAAAGTCACGGGTTGCTGCTCGTTCGGAAACGCTTGGTTAAACAGCGTCTGATATCGGGGATCTTGCTCAAAGCGTTGTAAAATCTCGTCACGATTCGCATCGTTAATCCCCATCTCAACCGGAAACTCACCAAACAGCGGGATCACCAGTTGTTGCTCTATGGTGTGCAACACCGGATTGGCCCAAGTGTAGGAGGCGTTGTAAGCCACATTGGTTAGCGTTTGCGAGTTGCGGTGGAGCACCTCGCCGGTCGAACCGGTTGGAACCGCCAGCCCATCGGTAAACGCGAGCGCCTGCTGATGGCAAGATTCACACGCAAAGGTTTGATTGCCCGATAAACGCTTGTCGTAGAACAGGTGTCGTCCCAACTGGAATTTTTCTTCACTGGCCGGGTTATCGTTTGGCTCTCTCGGCATGGGAAGAGAGCCCGTTTGAAAGTCAAAACCACTGTGGTTGGTTGAACCCGCCGCAGTGACGTCGTAGCTTGATTCGCCGTCACAGCCCGTTACTGATGCCAGCACGAGCAGTGTCAGCAAACCACTCTTGAGGTTTGCTGACATCGGTATTACTCCACACTCACCCAAGATTGTGAAGTCGAGCAGTTGCCTGCAATGCACTCACCAGTGATGAGATCCAACCCTAAGTTATCAAACACGCCTTGGCAATCAGGGTCGCTGCTCGCCGACATACAGCCCAATGGCGTTGCATCCGTATTTTTAGAAATATCGCTGTTGGCGACCAGTTTTTGATAATCGAACACCACCTTGCTGGTGGCTAGGTTGAAGTTATCCAACTGATATTGTGGGCGGTTCGGGCGAGAAGCTGCGCAGTCGACGACTTCTGTATTGGCATCGGTCACTTCACAGCCTGTGGTACCAAGGTGGATGTTCCAACCTTTCACATCCATGCGCAAATGTTTGTGCCCTTTTTGCCAGCTCCAGTTCATCCCCGTGACATCAAGAGGAGAGACAGCATCATCGCCATTAATACCGTAGTGATTGAGCTCTGCTGGCACGCCGAGGGTAAAACGAAGGCTGGTGTATTTGCCTTGTGGAACTTTGCCGCGAATCGTGTGGTTCGTGTCTTCATTGCCGTTGGCGCAGCTGCCCTTGCCCGTTTCAAAATCCAGCAGGGCGACATTTTGATACTGCCATTTGCCGTCTTGGGTAAGTTCGACGGATACCGCTTCGCCTTGTTCGTTGATCAGCGCAACTTCAGAGATATACACACGAACATCGCTAAAAGTGGGTTGGCTGTTGGCTGTGCCTACGACACTGTTGTTCATCGCTTCGCAGCGAATTTCTTCATTGCCGACTCGTGCCGCAAACTGAATTGCTACCTCTTGGCTGGTTTTGCTATCGGTGTTACTTGCCCCCGAACTGCTGTTGTCACTGCCGCCACATGCGGCCAATAAGCTACAAAGAGTGATAGATACGAATGTTTTAGCGCTTAATGATGGGTTAAACATGATTCTTCCTTCTGAATTTTTAGTTAGCGCGCGCCGTTTAACGGATAGCATTAACGGATAGCAAACAGCACGCGCGCACCATCCCGTTAAGGGTGGCGTTTTTTTATGTTGAGCGTGAATGACTCAGCTGAGCCGATGGCTCAGAGATCAGGCGAAGAAAGAGTGCGGTGGAGATTGCTTCGGGGCGATGGAGAGATACACCTTTTGTAAACAAAGAAGGTGTTGATAGAAGATACGTGTTGGGGCGGGGCGAGACAGCCACGCCAAGATGACGGCTAAGCAGAGAACGGCTAGGCTTAAAGAAAACTGGCATGCTTTGAGCAGTGGGCAGTGAAATTTAAGGTTTTCATGGCCGCTGTCCGCATTGGGTACTTCGAGGTTGTTGGCTTCAATCAGTTCACTGATATCCACCCACTTAAAGCCTTGCGCGGTACATAGCAGCACTTTGCCGCCTTGGCTGTCTGATAGCCAGTTTTGTCGATTAACTTGAGAAGGGTTGAGCGCCATGGTCGCCAACAGATAAATCTGAAACAACAAAGCAATAATGACGTAAAACGCCACTACTTTTTGTTTGGTTTGCGGATTTATGCGTAGGTTCATTGCAACATAGGGTTAACCGAATTTGGCGCGGATACTAACAAATAACCGCTAGAGATGTAATGCTATTTTTACCAGCTGGTAGAATTTATGTGATTGTTATTGCGTTTGATTATGAAAAACGAGCTGGATATGTGTAATGTGTTGGCTAAAGCCGATCAACAAGAAATGGGTAAAACAAACAGGCATGCACGGCGAGTGAGGTGCCACTCGCCGCAGGAAGAGGATTTATTGCTGCTCAGCGAGCATCACACCACGTTGGGTTAGGCCGCAAAGCATCACCGGCATGGCGTTAAAGATCTCCGCAAACTGCTCAAGCCCTTCAAAGCCTTGTTCGCTCAATGTCGCAATGGTGGTTTCTGGGTCGTAAAGCATCGTTAAAGAGAGCAACACACCGCCGAGTAGGGCATTTTCCTCACTCTCTTCAGGCATTAAGGTTTCCCAATCATCGCGCGCCAGTTGCCAGCCTTGCAGTACACCTTCACAAAAGTCGCGAGTGGCTTCGTTAACGATTTCCGCTTCATCCAACTTGCAGGTTTCTGGCCACTGCCAGGAGCCATCAAGTAGCGCTGGACGTGCCTGATTCCAAAGTTGCACTACCGCATCAATGTAGGCTTCCAGCTGTTCACCGTCGGAAAAAGGTGCGGTTTCTTCACCTCCCCATAAGAAAGGCAGCCATTCATGTGGGTCGAGGATATTGGGCGCTGCCGCCATTGAAGTGACAAAGCCCTGCGTTTTAGCAAGATTGAGCAGCTTACCGTCTAATTCCTCAAGGGAAAGAATGTCAAATAACGTCAAAATAGAATACCTTGGATGTTAAGGGCGAGTGAATGGGCGGATCTTACCAATCTCGGCCGCCATTAAAAAGGGCAGAACGCCAGTTTCAGTGATTGTCGGTCTTTTCCGCAGTTTCGTCGTAGGGAAGAAAAGTAAGTCATTGATCCCTGTACCTTGAGCGGTGCCGGGTATGGTAATACACTAAAGTGAGCTAACAGGGAACGCTGTCATCGTATGGAAATTCGCTCATCACTTCGCAACAAAAGCATTCTCGCCTTGAGTTTGTACCTCTGTTTTTTCCTCGCCATCATCGGCAGCGTCACCTATTTTGTGGTTGAGCCTTTAGTGCGCAGCAAAATCGAGCAGAATCTGGATTTGAGAACCGAGCTGCTTGCCGCGCAAATTGAAGGGCCGCTCAATAGCTCGCTCGGGTTACTCGACAGCCTCGTTGGTTTCGCTCAAGGTAATCCACCGCCATCGCAACTTTCCCGTGGTATAGCCAATATCATCGCTGCCAGCGGCAATATTATCTCCAGTGGTGGACTTTGGCCTGAACCGGAACTCAACCAAGCGAAACCAGTCTATCGAAGCTTGTTTTTTAATAAAACCAAGCAAGGTGGTGTCGATCAGGTGCATCTGTATAACAACCCGGAATCCGATGGCTATCATCTTCAGCCTTGGTATCAGTCCGTTGCCAATCAACCTTCAGGCCAACTAAGTTGGTCGCAGGTGTATATCGATCCTTATACGCAAGTGCAGATGATCACGGCGTCGAAACCTTATTACCTTGATGGGCAGTTTGCTGGGGTGGCAACGGTTGATCTCTCCTTGCAAGCACTATTTGATTTTATCCGCAAACATACCGAGATTTACCAACTTGGGGTCACCATCAGTGCATTAAACGGCAGCTTGATCACCGAGCACAACTACACTCTTGTTCGAGGCCGTTACGTTAGCCAGATTGAACTCAGCGATTTTCATTGGCAAATGAAAGTAGTGAGTGCCCGCCAGCGAATAAGTGATGAAGTGTTCAATAAAGTGCTACGGGTGGAATGGGGTATTTTGCCTTTCTTACTCATCTGCGTTTTAGCAGGTTACTACTTGCTCAACCGTTATTTGATTGAACCGATCATCACGATTGCGCAAAGCGTGGACAACTCAAAAACCGGCGGTATCGTTGATATCGATTATCAAAGCGATGACGAGATCAAACATCTGATCGATGCGTTTAACGAGAAAACCGTCTATCTAGAGGCAGAAAAAGTCAAAGCACAAGCGTCAACCAATGCCAAAACCGCCTTTTTGGCCACATTGTCGCACGAAATTCGTACGCCCATGAATGGCGTGTTGGGCACGGCGCAGTTGTTGCTGAAAACCCCATTGACCGAAGAACAGAAAAAGCACCTAAAAACGCTATACGATTCCGGTGATCACATGATGACTTTGCTCAACGAGATCTTGGATTACTCCAAAATCGAGCAAGGACACATGGAATTTGATCTCGCCCCATTCCCGTTTGACTCCATTATTGGCAGCGTAAACAGCATCTACTACACCTTGTGTGCGGAAAAAGGACTGCAATTTCGCGTCTATTCACAGGTTGCCAGAGATCGTTGGTACCATGCAGACCGTGCACGCCTGCGGCAAATACTATTCAACTTACTCAATAATGCGGTGAAGTTTACTTCCCACGGTGTGGTTGAAGTCTACTTGGAAGAAGTGTTCAAAGGAGGGCAGAACTACCTTGTGATTAAAGTTAAAGACACAGGGATAGGTATTCCTATTGCAGCACAAAAACGTATTTTCCGCCCGTTTGAACAAGCAGAATCCTCGACCACCCGACGCTATGGCGGTACTGGCCTTGGTCTGGCAATCGTTAAAAAAATCGTTGAAAAGTTAGGTGGTAAAATTAGCGTTTCCAGTCAAGAAGGGCTTGGCAGTTGCTTTAACGTCGAGTTGCCAGTGCAGGTGTGTGACGTTGGCAGTGTCGAGCAAGAGCCAAATTATCATCTCGATTATCAAGGTTTGACCGTTCTGATTGTTGAAGACAACCGCACCAATGCCATCATTCTTGAAACGTTTATGCGCAACAAAGGCTTTATTCCCACTTGCGTCGAAAACGGCCAAGAAGCGTTGGATCTGTTACCACATCAATCATTCGACTTGATCTTGATGGACAATCACATGCCCGTACTGGATGGCATTGAAACCATTCGCGCCATTCGTGCCATGCCAAACTCGATTAACCAAGTCTTGATCTTCGGTTGCACTGCCGATGTGTTCAAAGAAACACGTGTTTGTATGTGTGAAGCTGGTGCCAATCACATCATCGCCAAACCGATTGTAGAGAAAGAGCTCGATGATGCGTTGTTTCGGTACGCAGACTTGCTCTACCAATACCGTCGTGAGGCATAAAAGGTCTTCTTTCTCTTCTAACAGTAAAGGCACTTATGTAGTTAAATTACATCTCATAGATCATTGAAATGAGGTTTTATCCATTTTTGGTGACTTTATCTACATTTGGTGCGTTTTTTGGTCATAAATTTACAACTCAATTTCAAATACGGTATCTAAAACTACAAATTATTTGCTCTAATAGCGCCATGAACTGCTCTGGTTTTTACATCCAGTTCATGATGTCGTTAAATTGCCATTTTTATAGTTATATATTTTAGAGGACGTAAATGAAATCTCGTGCGCCATTTTGTATCCGTCATGCAGCAGCAGATACTTTTGCTATGGTGGTTTTTTGCTTTATCTCAGGGATGATTATCGAGATTCTGATTTCTGGAATGACCTTCCAGCAATCATTGGCATCACGAACGTTGTCGATTCCGGTCAACATCGCCATCGCTTGGCCTTATGGTCTATTCCGAGATTGGGTACTTCGCCAAGGTGCGCGAGTTTCGACTGGCGGTTTGATGAAAAACGTCTCCGACTTAGTGGCCTACGTACTTTTTCAATCTCCCGTCTATGCGGGTATTCTGCTGGCGGTTGGTGCCTCGACAGAGCAGATCATTACCGCAGTGACCAGTAACGCCATCATTTCCTGCGGCATGGGCGTGCTCTATGGTTACTTTTTGGATATGTGTCGCCGCTGGTTCAAGGTTCCGGGGTACTATCAACAAGCTTAGTTGCTGGTAGAGTGCGCGATTTAGTCAATAACTGACCAACCAAACCTTTTAAGGCGCTTTTTTTTCAAAACTGGGCTTGACCAATCCCAAGATAATCATTAAATTAGCGCCTCGTTGAGAGGGGAAACCCAACAACAATTCGGTGAGTTGTCCGAGTGGCTGAAGGAGCACGCCTGGAAAGTGTGTATACGGCAACGTATCGAGAGTTCGAATCTCTCACTCACCGCCACATTCAAGTCTAAAGACGTCCTATGGCGTCTTTTTTCTTATCTAAAATTCCTAAAAATCAATAAGTTATGGTCCGTATTCTTCCGGGTTCATCCAACCAAATCCACTGTTTCAAGTAATACCCAAAGTAATACCCAAGCCGTTTTTCTGATGCTAGTATTACTTTAGAACACAATTCTGGTATTACTTTTAGCCCTTTCTTATGGTGATATTTTAAAGCTAACTCTTTGTTTTAATTTTGAAATGATGGGGGTAAGTAATACCGAGATTTTGAGGTTCTTCTGCGTTGTTCAGGTATTACTTGAGGGATAAATGATGGCCTATAAATTGACAGCAAGACAGGTACAAAGCGCAAAACCTAAGGACAAGGTTTATCGATTATCGGATGGAGGCAATTTGTACTTTTGTGTACGGCCCAATAATTCCAGATCTTGGCAATTTCGCTATACAAGGCCAGGACAAGATAAAGTGACTTACCTATCTTTCGGCACTTACCCTGATATGAGTTTGGCGGAAGCGCGAGATAAAGCCTTAGAGTCACGAAAGATGCTTGCAGAAGGTATCGATCCTCAGTTAGCGAGAGAAGAACAAAAAGCCAAAGCGATTCTCGAGCAAAATGCGACTTTCCAGTTTGTTGCTGAACAATGGAAAGCGACGAAAGAGGGAAGAATCAAAGAAAAGACATTGCTTGGCAATTGGCGCAAGCTTGAACTGTACGCATTTCCAAAGTTGGGCTCCATGCCCGTCAATAAAATTTCCGCACCGCTTGCAATTTCCGCTCTTCGTCCTGTAGAAGAGCAGGGCTTACTTGAAACAGTGAAGCGAACCGCTCAGTTAATGAACGAGGTCATGAATTACGCTGTTAACAGTGGTGTAATTCATGCTAATCCTTTGTCAGGTATTCGAGATGTGTTCAAAAAGCACAAAGTGGTCCATATGAAAGCACTACAGCCTCATGAGATGCATGAGCTGATTCGAACAGTCGCCACTGCAAACATCCAGCGTGTCACGCGCTTTCTTATTGAGTGGCAATTGCACACCATGGTTCGGCCCAACGAGGCTTCTGGCGCTCGTTGGGAAGAAATAGACATAGCAAATAAGCTTTGGATTATCCCCAAAGAGCGCATGAAAATGAATCGAGAGCATGCCGTCCCGCTCACTGAGCAAACGCTCGCTATACTTGAAGCTATCAAACCAATCAGCGGACATCGAGAATACATTTTCCCCTCTAGCCGTAATCCCAAGGTACCAACGGACTCCGAAACGGCGAACAAAGCGTTGGGGAGAATGGGATTTAAAGACCGAACGACTGCCCATGGTTTGCGCGCATTAGCTAGTACGACACTCAATGAGAAAGGCTTTGACCCTGATGTGATTGAGGCAGCATTGGCGCATACCGACAAAAACCAAATTCGTAAAGCCTACAATCGCAGTGATTATCTGGAGGCGCGGCGAAAGTTAATGTGCTGGTGGAGCGAACACATCGAGAAATCAAGTTATGGAAGCTATAGCGTTATAGGAAAAGACTATTTAAGAACGGTCAATGTAAGATAAATTTGCCTGGACAAGGATGAGGTGATTTTATAACACGTTAACACGTTAACACGTTAACACGTTAACACGTTAACACGTTAACACGTTAACACGTTAACACGTTAACACGTTAACACGTTATTATTATGATACGGCAATATAGTAATCGTGTAACATGTTATAAGTGTTATTTTTTCGTTGATCTCTTAGTATTAATTAGAATAGATTTTACTTCCTGAATTTTAAATAAGGAAAGTAAGCTTATGTCTCAAAGAAAACATTCTAGTTCTGGTGAATATAGGGAAATGAAATTGTTCCCCCTGCCTTATTTTTCATTGGATATGGCAGCTGAACAATTGGACGTCCCGGTTCGGTTTTTCGAAGAGGCTGTAAGATGTGCTTTGGTCCGACCATGTGTGTTAGTTGATGATATTAAACCACAAAAGTCGTTTTCAATCTTAACTGGGAATAAAGAAATCCTAGAAAGTGCTGAAGCCTACTGTCCTTCAGGACTGTCTCAATCCGACTTGTCTCGTCAGCACTCTCCATTGATTCGTCCTAGGCTCTCAAACATTGATGACTATCTTTCCAGCTCTGCATCGCAGCTTAATGTCACTTATTTCGAACCCTATTCTGAGGGAGAAGCAGGTGTCGAGGGATATTTAATGGGTTTTTGGCAAATCGAAAGCGTTGACGATGCTATTAGGCTGTTATCCTCTCTGGATGAAATTGATATTGAAGTTGTTCCGTATATTGATGATTGTTGGTATCAAGATAGACCAATAGATAAAGCACAAATAACGATATTAGGTTTTCCTGTGACAGTGAGTGCTAAGAATATTGTTATTAGCTATAAGGATGTAAAAAAAATATTAGATGCATATCAAAAAGGTGTTCCTATCGATCAACGAACTCTATACGGCTTAGCCAAAAAGCAGACAGAAGTAAAAGAACCAGTTGCTAGAGCTTCACAAAAAATGATGGCGGTATTATGTGCTGTGATCGCTACTCACCCTAAGCTTGGCCCTAGTTGTTTTGACAAAAAGGTGAACTTGCATGAAATACTTTCTGCTCATTTTGCATGTGAGGGAATATCCCTTGGTTTATTCGAACCTGATCCGAGCACCGTGCGCAGATGGAAGCAAATTATAGACTTCGAGAAAGCAATTCTGCGTAAATAAGAAGTAACATTCTAGCACCACTGCGCGCGCATCTAGCTCACATGCGCGCGCATGTTTACCTAATGCGCACCATTCCAATCCCTTCCGGATTAATCTCATTCCGTCCTGAGAACAACGAAAAAGGAAATCAGTGAATGAAGATTATTCGTCTTAAAGAAGTTATGTCCATTACCGGCTTATCACGTTCGACTATTTATGAGCGTATATCGGTGGGAGAGTTTCCTCCTAGTGTGAGTCTAGGTGGTTCCGCCGTTGGTTGGTTGGAGTCTGAAGTACATGCGTGGATTGAAAAGCGAGTTACTGAGCGAGATGAACGTCTAAGTCAACCTACTTATCGCAAGCGGGGGTAGTTATGAATGTAAGCCGCGAGATATTAACCACTAAGCAAGTATGCGCAATGACCAATCGCTCGGTATCGACAATTAACCGATGGTGGAAAGAGAGGCGCTTCCCGAAACCATTACAGTATCAGGGGAGATCTTACGGTTGGGATTCAGATAAGGTGAAAGCATGGTTTGAGAGTCAATTTGACGCAAAATGACGCTGTTTGCGTCATTCTGCTCACTTTTGAAGTATCAATACCCAGTTTTGTTGAGCTAAATTTAGACCTTATTGCATCGCCCATCCCTTATGAGACGAGGGGTTCGGTATAGAAGGTAAAGCAACGGGAACTGGGTATTTCATATTATCTCCCGTTATTCTTAATACCCTTATCAATAATCCTTGTATGAGAAAAAACCAGTCAACTTCACCATACTATCGTTATTTAGATAGTGTGTACCATGTGAATGCAGGGGAAGGTAAGCCAATCTTCACTCATCAAATGGGCAAGATGATAGAACAACTCGAGATCATGCTGGGTCATCATCGGAAAGTCTTGGTAGTCAGATTCGATTTACATCTCCCCAGTCACGGTCACTCAACAGACAATCAGGTGATGTCGATGTTTCTCAATCACATTCGATATCGAGTCAAGAAGAGATATAAAATGGTGCGTCTAGGCTACGCGTGGTGTCGAGAGCGGAACCATGCTTCAGCTCAGCACTATCACGTTGCTCTCTTGCTAAATGGCTCTCAAATACAATATCCAGATAAACTGCTTAGTCTGCTTACACAGTGGTGGGGGACGGTATCAGACGGAGGTCATTTATTTATACCGGAGAATTGTTATTACCTAGTCAGTCGTCAGAGCGACGGGCGAGTGAAAAGGGATGCAATTTACCGTTTGTCTTACCTTGCTAAAGTGAATAGTAAACAAAGTCGAGAAGGGTTCGCCAATGATTACGGTACCAGTCGGCTAAAAATGGAAAGTGATCAATAAAAGTGATCAGTAAAAGTGATCACTAGCGCTGATCACTTTTACTGATCATGTTTTATTTACTTTATATTCAGTTAGTTAATGAGAATTGCGCATGTTGACCGTTGCGTTTCAAGAATTGACTAGGAGCCATCGCCTTTCTATGTTTGCAAAAAAACGGCCATTTTCAGGCGCTTTTCGACCCACAAAGTGGTGGTGAAAGTTTAATTTATTGCATTCACTTGGGGATTTGTCTCATCAAATATGCAACTTTAGGCGGATATAGGCAGGTACGGCTAGTAACGCCTCTCTGTCTGTGGCTGCAAGAAAATCCAGGTACTCCCGCAACTCACCGTCGGTAACACTTTCAAGCTCTTCATAGCTTACACCGAGCAACCTAGCACCATGCATCAATCCATTAAGGTATTGTTTACGTTCGTTTTTGCTTTGTTCATCTTGAGCATCCATCCGGTGGTACTCATGTAAGATTTTTTTCAAATAATCCAAGAAATCGGTTGAGTCCATAATGACTTCCTTTCCCTAATCGCAATTGAATACTGCTCAGCCACCAGCGAGACACAAACGGTCTCTGGGCATCACTTCTCATCCGGTTTGTTTCGGTACACTTGCCAACTGCTTGGTATTACACTAATCCAGTTATCACGAACGTAGTTATCATGGTCTTCTGCAGAGCCTTCAGGGTACCGTTGATAGAACTCTTCAGTGAGCTTGAAGTAAAGAGACCACTTTCGAAGTATGTAATTGTCTGCGTATCCCAAGTGTTTGGCGGCAGCGAGATTACCATGTGCAAATCGGCATACTGGGTTGGGATTACCGCGATTACCTTTTACAAAGCGGCCTTTGGCATCACGTTCGGGCATAATCATTCCTTGTCGAAATAGACAGTTCGTAAAGTATCCACCACAGGTTATCAGTGACCTAGCGAACAATGCAAACACTAGGCGCTCATAACAACAGTAGATAGTTTCTTTAGATCTCAATCACTAACCATCATACTTAGTCATGTAAACTAGGTTTCACTAATCGATATTGTATCACGCTCATAAAGCTATAAATCAGATGTCAAAATTACTTCTTAGACCTCATTTTCTTGCTAGATTGTTCGGAGCAACATCCTTTATCGAAATTTACGATGAAGGCATAACATTTGTAGGTAAACATGAGGCTGGCCACTTTTCATGGCAACAAATTGACTCCCCACCCAAGGTAAATCTTGGTTTAACCGGTGGCTCTATCACGTTCTCCGTAAACCACAAAAACTACACTGTCTCGGCTTTAAGCTACGCTGCTACTCGCAAGCACCAGCATAATCTATTCGCATTCTGGGCGAACCAAAATGCCGAATACCTTGCCAGTTTTGTTCGCGATGTTGAACTTCATTGTCAGAGGGCTTATCTAAAAGATTCATCTCGTGAGTCAATCCAAGCCAGAGCGCAGAAAGAAGCCCAGAGGTGGTCCGGTTGGCAATCGGCAAAAGGCCTCAATGCCGCTGTTACTGGCGTGGCTCTATGCGTTCAAGAGTTCAGTAATTGGAGTGATGAGCAAGTTGCCTCGATTAGAGAGAGGTTCGTGACAAACCAGCTTAATCAATACAAGCCATTTTTTGATGAAGTTGAGTCGAACCCTCTTACCGATAAACAACGCATCGCTTGTGTCACTGATAATGACAATAATCTACTGCTAGCAGGCGCTGGGACTGGAAAAACAAGTGTAATGGTTGGCCGAACGGGTTATTTGGTGAAAAGTGGCAAAGCAAAGCCTGAGGATATTTTGTTGCTTGCTTTTGGCGCGAAAGCGGCAGAAGAGATGGATGAGCGTATAAAGCAACGGCTCGGGTTCGATTCTGTGCGGGCCAGCACCTTTCACAGTTTGGGATTGAAGATCATAGCAGAGGTGGAAGGTCATGTACCCAAACTTTGCCCCTTCGAGTTAGACGCCAAAATCAAAGCGCTCTGGATGCATAAAACATTAGAAGCTTTGATGCATGATGCTCACTATCGTCGACAGCTTTTGGAGTATTTCAGTGCTTACTACTATGTCGATAAAAGCCCGTTTCAGTTCAACAGTTATGGTGACTATTTACGTTATTTAAATGATAACGACATACAAACCATCAAAGGTGAGGCGGTGAAGAGCTGTGGTGAAATGGTCATTGCCAACTGGCTCTATCGCCATGGCCTGAACTACCAATATGAAGCAAATTATCGTTTTGATGTCAGTACACAAGAGTACCGACAATATCAACCCGATTTCTACTTACCAGACTATGACATATATATTGAATACTACGGCATAGACAAGGATGGAAACACGGCGCCGTGGATTGATAGAGAAAAGTACCATCGCGGCATAGAATGGAAGCGCGCGACTCATGAAAAGTATCAGACGGGTTATATTGAGTTGTTCTACCACCAACATAGTGATGGCATTATGCTTCCTTCGCTTGAGAATCAGCTCAGAGATAGGAACGTCGAGCTTTCTCCGATTTCTCAAGCAGAGCAGTTAGCGAAGCTTGAAGAACTAGGACAAGTCACGCAACTGGCGAAGTTGCTTGGTATGCTGGTGGATATGTACAAAGCATCGTGTTTAGATCAAGTAGCGTTAGATACGCTGATTGCACAGTCAGTCGATCCTAAACAAACGGCCAAAGCCTTTGGTTTGCTAATGCCGCTTTACACGAAGTATGAGCACTATTTACAACAAGAGAAGCTGATTGATTTCAATGACATGATTGTCAAAGCGTTGCACTATATTCAGTCAGGGCAGTTCAGGCCCAATTGGAAATATATTCTGGTCGATGAGTTTCAAGATATTTCTGAACCACGAGCTCGGTTGGTAAAAGCTTTGCGAGATACCTGCACAGGTTGTTCACTTTTCTGTGTAGGAGATGATTGGCAAGCTATCTACCGTTTTACGGGGGCAGATGTGAAGTTAACCACTCATTTTTCAAACTATTTTGGCCCCACATCCCAAACTCATTTGGATTTAACCTTTCGGTTTAATAGTTCGATTGGTGATGTCGCATCTCGGTTTGTTACCCAAAATCCAGTGCAGATTCGCAAAATCATACGGTCGCTCAATCAAGTTAATCAACCTGCCGTTTCTTTACTTCGTCAAGGTCAAACCGAGCCAGGAGTAAATCCTCTCGAGAAGGCTCTTGAGGCAATCGCTTATCGGGTCAAGAGTTCAGGAAAGTTCACGCAGAATAAAGTCTATCTTTTAGCGCGCTTTTGGCATCAAATGCCTCGCAGTCAGGAGCTTTTGGCCTACCGTAAACAGTTCACTTCACTCAATATAGAATGGTACTCCTTCCACGCATCAAAAGGTAAAGAAGCAGACTATGTTGTTATTCTTGGGCTGACATCTGGTACTAACGGTTTCCCATCTAAGAAAGTCACACCGCCTCTTCTCGATGCACTATTACCCAAGGGAGACAGTTATGAGTTTGCCGAGGAGCGCAGGTTATTCTATGTGGCTATCACTCGTGCTCGCCACCGAGCGTATTTACTTGCAGATATGACCGATGTCAGTGAGTTTGTTGTTGAGCTACTTGAGTCAAAATACCCGATAGAAACGGACGAATTTGAAACCTCTTTCGTGCAGAAGCTTTTTGAACAAATTTCATGTCGCCGATGTAAAGCTGGGACGCTGCAGGAGAGGGTCAGCGAGTTCGGAAAATTCTACTCATGTTCTTTGTATCCACGGTGTAAACACAAAGAAACACCGTGTGACTGCTGTGGCCAGCCAATGAGTTGCAGCAAAAAGCAAGGCTATCAAGTCTGCATTAATGACGCGTGTGGTGCTGTTCGTCCACTCTGCCAACGCTGTGGAAGTGAAATGAAGCTACGAGATGGCAAATATGGTCCATTCTGGAGCTGTACCAATTATCGCCAAGGTGCCGATTTGAACTGTGGATATAAGTTACAAGTGACAAGTAATTCATAGCGATGCCAAACAAGTTCAGTGAGCATCAATCGGCCAAGTGCACGAACCTCGTTTCAGTGGCAATACCGACAATCCTGTCATTCTAAGACGGATGTCAAGCTATTTTACATGTTTATATACTCAGTATTTACCTGTCGCCATTAAGTAGACATTATGAGTTTAGTTTCAATCTATGCATAGTCTTGGTGAATCAAAGTCTAGAACTTTGTGGATAAGGTAGAGAGATGGTTTCCCCTAAAAGTCTTGTTTTTCAATTACACCGTCACTGGGAAGTGGTTGAGCAGTTAACCCGGCTTTCACGAGAGTTCCCTGCATTTGAGCTCCGTATCCTCGAACAAGTGATAAACCAGTACAAAAACAAAGATGCAGATACTAACAGCGTGCTGACGAGTCTTATCAACGCGGACATCTTGCAGCCTATCTGCCGAAGTAGTGACTATCAGCTCAACACGCTGGTGATGGATTTTGTACGTGGATTGACTCATGAGCATGAGCTTGGTTTGTCCGCGGTACTTAAAGCTCGCGTTGAGGCTATCAAAAACGCCACCAGCCAAGTACTAAAGGGACTTGAAGATACCGATAATGATTTACTCCGTTCAGGCGCTAACCAACTGTCAGAGCTGACGAGAAAGATTGCTCAACAATTAACACAAGACAAGCAAGCCATTTTTGACATTGCTGAAGCGGCTAAATCAGCAGACACCAGTGTGCCAATTGAACGCCGCTATCGTGAAGTACTAGAAGTGTACGACCAATACGTTGAACCCATGAATGAAATGATGGATAGCGGTCTTGGAGGCAGTTTCTACCCATTGTTGGAAAAAGCAGAAGAAGCACTAGACAAAGCCGTTGATACGCTGGCTATTCGCGGCTCTTTGTATCAACAAAGGTTAGCAATGCGTCAGATTGCTTATCAAGTCAAAGATCTTCGTTACCAAGGGCGGGTCATCGCTCAGCAATGTGCAGATACCTTGTTACCGCTGAGAGAGGAAGCGAGGCTACATAACCAGCTTTCTGCTGTGATTAGCAAGCAAATAAGCCAAGTTCGTAAGAAAGGCCTAGTTCGAGGGTTAAATGCAGTCGGCTTACCATTATGGAAAGCCAGTCGTACCAGTAAAATTCAGATTGGGAACGAAGTGCGTGAACTGATGGCTGAATTTTTGAGTTTTGAACCCAATTCAATTCCTTTTCCGGATGAAGAAGAGCTCTCTGATAGCCTCTTAGTGAATTGGATCGATGAGCAGCGATTGCGTGAACAACTTTCAGCAGCATTGCCGGTTGAGAATCTCATGACTTGGTTAACGACACACTATCGCTATTTACCTGATACGGAATTACTCCGTCTCTATCATGAACTGGTGCGAGAACCACAATGGCAAAGCTTGTTGAGCACAAATCCTTGTACCACAACGCTCAGTACCGTCTCTGTCACTTATCATCCTCATCAACTAACGACCTTGACTCGCTCAACAAGTGCAAAGGATATGGATAATGCAAAATAGCAAACTCGACTTAACTGAGCTGACACATCTCACAGAACTGTTCAACTTATTCAATTCAGGTCGGCACCTGAACCGTTCGACAGATGCAGCCCTGTGGTATGAACTCGAACAGAAATCGGAACAGTATCGACATCTATTTTCTAACCTAGGGTTTGAGCTACGTATCGATGGCCGTGGTTTTGCTTGGTTTCATGACGATGAAGGGAATCAAAACATCAACAAGCAATCGCGACAGTTGGCGCTTTTGCTGATGGTGATTTTTGACTACCAAGCGGACAATGGTCGCTCTTTGAGTCAGTTTTATCAGTGGACCATTAACAATAAAGTGCTAAATGAGGTCTATGAAAAGCATCAAGGATTGTTGGATGCAGAAGAGTTAGATCAAGGGGGATTGGTAAGAGTCCTCGAAAATGCGGTGCGAAAAGGCTTTGCGATTCAAGAAAACAACCACTGGCGCTTATTGCCTTCGGTATATCGTTACTTAGACCACTTTGAGGCGATTACCGAACAAGCCTCTGTTAGCGATGGAGTCACGGATGAGGAGGATGAATCATGCTAAATTACGGCTTCCAACGTCTCGCATTAATTGGCAGTGCTGGATATCAGCGAGCAGAGCTGCCACTGGATGATTCTGTGTCATTAATCGCACCAAATAATCACGGTAAAACCAGTTTAATCAACGCCCTCCAGTTTCTACTGATCATTGACCAAAGAAAAATGGACTTTGGCTCTCATAGCGTCGAAAAAGCACGTCGTTTCTATTTCCCAAACAACAGCGCATACATCCTGCTTGAAGTCATACTTCCTCAAACCGGAACCGTTGTTTTCGGCTGCGTAGGTAAAGGCGTAGGCCACGATTATGAATACTTTGCCTACAAAGGAGAATTAAACCTAGATGATTACCGTTTGGCGGATGGTCATATTGTTACTCAACCCAAACTGGTTAACCATCTAGCTAGCCACCAGCACAGGGTCTATCAATACAATGAAAGAGATTTTCGTCATTTGATTTACGGTGGTGCAAAGAGTAAGAAGACCAATGATCTCGACTTTACGGTATTCAAGCTTGAACACGTAAGCGATGCACGCTCTTACCAGCAAGTGCTCACCAAAACGCTTAGATTGGATAAGCTCAATTCCAGTGATGTAAAAGAGTACTTACTCAAGATATTTAGCCGTGAGCTGCCTAATGCGAGTATCGATTTTAAGCAAGAATGGGAGAAGGCATTTCAAGATATCAACTTAGAGCGGGAGCAATATCTAGCGGCGGTGAATAATCTTGCGACCATTGAAGAGCTGGAACATAAGTTTCAACGTACATTGTCCCTAAGAGGCAAAATTGCGTCGGCACAACCCAAAGTGAACCAATTATTGCAAGATTGGCACGGACACGTTCAAACAACGAGAGAAAAATTATCAGCACAAAAGCATCAGCTTGAAGAAGAACAAAATGAGTTACATCACCAAGATATTGCTCGTGCTGAAGCACGCAGTGGGTTAAACAACAAGCTCGCGGATCTAAAACGTACCGAAGAGCAGTACCAAGAGCTTCAAGCTCGCTTTGCGTTGATTCCGAATCACGCCTATTTAGAGAGCCAGCTCAATCTAGCAAAACAAAGTTATGAAGAACAGGCCGCGCTATGTATTCAATCGCAACGCTCTTCTTCATCAGATTTAGCCAGGCAGTTAAAAGAACGGACAGAAAAACGCCAAAGGTTGGAAACGCAGCGGCAAACCCTAGACAATAATTTGTACCTTCATCTCTCCAAATTGCTCACAGCGCATGAGCTAGAAAAACTGAACAAAGTACTGAGTCAGCAAGTGATGCAGCGTTCACCTTCGCACTATTCACTCGATATCAATCAGCTTCGAGACGTGCTGAGTGGTGAAGCGGCCCCGACGCTCACTCTTTCTGGTTTAACCATATCCCTTGATGAGCTCATTCCTCAACATGTTCAAAAGACCGAACAAGAGCTGGTGGAAGAGCTAGATAGTGTTAATCAGCAGATAAATAGCCTCACAGAACTGCTAGAGGTCAGTCAGCAAAGGGATTTGGCGGAAAAGAAAAAGAACGAGTTACACCGAGCCGTGAAAGAGTGTGAAAGGGCGCTCATCGATTATCAGCAACTTGAGCAACTCACCGCGAATCAGTCTCAACGTAGAGAAGAAAAAGCCAAGATCGAGCAAGAGATCACAGCGATTAATCATGCTTTAGCCAGTGCGAAAGACCGCTATCAAGCGCTGAAAGAACAAATCAACAAGACTTCGGAAAAGCTCAGTAAGTTAACTTCAGATAATAACCGTGTTGAGTCGCTCAAAGAGCAAAGAATGGATGATCAATCCCTGTTTACGGCGCTATCGGAACAACCTCATACCCCATGGATAGCGACCGAAGAATGGAGCTTGGAGTTTCTCCCCATTCGTCTTGAACAGTTCATCAACGATTGCCGGGAACTGGATAACCTTTCTAAAGAGCTACGCCAAATGAAAAATGAGTTGGCTCAGAAAGGGCTCACAAAGTTTCAAATGGCACCCACTCAAGACGAAGAGCTAAAAGGCATCATTCAATTTAGCCATTGTTTGGATGCCGAAAAGCAAGCGTTAGAGAGAAAAGCACGTTCTGCGGTGGTTAATGTGACAGCGAGCTTAAGGGAGTTACGCAGTGGTCTGCTTGCTTTGCAAAGTAAAATGAAAGAGTTCAATCGGCTAATCAGTCACAGACAGCTATCTGATTTGAAAACCTTCAAAATCGAACCTGTCGAGGAAAGCTTGCTTGTGAATGCGATGAATGTGTTGATACAGCAAGCAGAGCAGACAGATTCGGGGCAAAGTTTCGATTTGTTCGATCAAACGAGCATTTTAGATGATGCAGATCTAGAGCGGGCGAAAAATACGTTAATTGAAGAGGGCAATGCTCGCCAAGGATTAAGAGTCGCAGACTTATTCAGGCTTGAGTTTGTCGTGGCAAAGCAGGGGCAGCAGCAAGAGTCTTTTGAAGATATTGATAGCGCAGCGTCTAATGGCACGGTATTGATGGCAAAGTTAGTCACCGGCCTTGCCATGCTGCACCTAATGCAAGACAAACGTCACCAAATGAAAGCGGTCTGTTATTTGGACGAGGCGTTAGCATTGGATACCAAGAACCAAGCCAACTTAATCGAGATAGCCGAGCAATTTGGCTTCGCGTTAATTTTTGCCTCGCCGGCACCGTTAACCACCGCTCGGTATTGTGTGCCAATTCACCAAGTAAATGGTAAAAACGTCATAAGCCGTCATAGCTGGCAGCTATTGTCGCCCATCGAAAGTCGTATGGTGACTCAGCCAATCGCGGAGACATCACAATGAGCCAGCCATTGATTGCCGCCTTAAAACGGCTCATGAATGCACATCCAGAGGCGATTGCAGCGAGCACAATGACGACTGCGCAGAAAAGGCAACTCGACGAATTTTGCCGAAAGACTCACAGCGTACGAATGACGCCTAGCGGCAGAGGCGTTGCCTACCGCATTGAAGACTTAGCCGTCGTGACCGTGACTCTACAGCAATTGTCGCCACATCAAGACTTACCATTGTCGATTCCGCCAAGAGCCGCGAACATCGCCAGCACTCGAAGCAGTAAACAGGGAAGAATCACCCACGATGTTACTCATGTATTCATTAAGACCCAAGCTCAGCCGAACTGGTTTGACGGAGATAGGCCAACAGAACAGTTACAACGGGCGAGCGAAGAGTTTGGCGTTGCCGCGCTAGAAATCGGCGGCGACAAAAATCATTCACTGTATAGCGAACATCCTATCTGGCTTGTGGAGAACCAAGATCTGTTTGATAGGCTTGATTGGCTGCCGACTTCGGAGCCCACCAGCGTAATTTGGTATCGTGGCCAACTGCACAATAAGTTGATCGATTGGCTGGCAGCCCCGCAGCGGTCGCCATTCATCTATTTATTTGCTGATTATGATGGAGTAGGGCTGAACAATTACCGCCGCTTAAAAGAGCGGCTCGGAGAGAGAGCCACTTTTTGGCTGATGCCGAATTGGCGCGCCTTATTAACTCGCTATGGCCAAAATAAACTCTGGATTGATACTGCACGAGAGTTTGAATCCTTTGAGCGTAATGCTGGCCAATGGCTCGAACAGGAAAATGAGTTAAAAGCACTTGTACAAGCAATGAAGAGGCAGGGGTTGGCCTTAGAACAAGAAGTGGTTTGGCTAAATAGTGCGCTTTAACTGAGTAATACCGACAAGTTCAGCATTTTTGAGCAGAGATTAAGCGCACAATCTCATAACCATACCTAGAACATTGCCCACGGATCTGTTTTTTCATATTCTCTCACCAAGAAATTTTTCGACTTTATCGTGTAGAGCTAACATGTTGGAAATGTAGCTTAATTTTCATCCAGTGAAATTGATAACCACGATTTTAAAACGCAATCTTGGTTGATAATGATCAAAATTTATACGGTGTCGGCATCCTTGAGCTTGGTTTCGATGACGGTATAGCATAGGAAATAATATGAATAATGTAGAACAGCAGTTCCTAAATGAACTCGACGATAAGCTTTGGAAATCAGCAGAAAGATTACGTAATGCTTTAGACGCCGCCAACTATAAACACGTCGTACTAGGGATCATCTTTCTAAAGTATGTGTCAGACGCTTTTGAAGAGCGCCAACAAGAACTGCGCACTTTGTTTACCGAAGACAGCAGCGACGACAATATTTATTACATGCCTCGTGAAGATTACGACTCTGACGAAGAATACAACGAAGCAGTCAATGCAGAGTTAGAACTGCACGAATACTACCAAGAGAAAAACGTGTTCTGGGTGCCCAAGCAGTCGCGCTGGGAGTTTCTGAAAAGCACCGCAGCAAGGTCCATCGGCGATGACATTGAGTTAGAGAATGGCGAAACCTTCAAGCTTACCTCTATATCTAAGCTAATCGACAATGCCTTAGAAGCCATTGAAACGTATAAAATCGACGACAGGCTGGCAAATCCTAAGCTAAGGGGCGTATTGCCACGTATTGGCCGTTTTGAAGTCGACAATTACAACCTTACTGAGCTCATCAATAAGTTTTCCGATACCAGCTTCCGCAACCCCGAGTACAACGGCGAAAAGTTAGATTTGCACAGCAAAGATATTTTGGGCCATGTCTATGAGTACTTCTTAGGGCAATTCGCTTTAGCCGAAGGCAAACAGGGTGGCCAATATTACACCCCCAAAAGCATCGTTACCCTGATCGTTGAAATGCTTCAGCCTTATCAAGGCCGAGTCTATGACCCGGCAATGGGGGCGGGTGGCTTCTTTGTGAGTAACGATAAGTTTATTGAAGCGCATGCCGCTGATAAACATTACAACGCAGCAGAGCAGCGCAAACATATTTCTGTTTATGGCCAAGAAAGTAACCCAACGACTTGGAAGCTCGCTGCCATGAATATGGCTATTCGCGGCATTGACTTTAACTTCGGAAAAAAGAACGCCGATACCTTCTTAGATGATCAACACCCCGACCTGCGTGCAGACTTTGTGATGGCCAACCCGCCGTTTAATATCAAAGACTGGTGGCACGCCAAACTTGAGGGCGATATTCGCTGGAAATATGGCACACCGCCGCAAGGCAATGCCAACTATGGTTGGATACAGCACATGCTGCACCACCTGAACGATAACGGCTCAATGGGCTTATTACTCGCTAATGGTTCTATGAGTTCCAATACCAACAACGAAGGTGAGATCCGTAAAGCGCTGATCGAGGCTGATCTAGTTGAATGTATGGTGGCACTACCAGGCCAGCTATTCACCAATACCCAAATCCCTGCCTGTATTTGGTTTTTAACCAAAAACAAGAAAGGCGGCAGCTCAGCAACACAGAAAGGCAAGCGTGATCGCCGTGGTGAAACCCTATTTATTGATGCGCGCAACCTTGGCTTTATGAAAGACCGCGTACTGCGCGACTTTACCAGCGATGATATTGCCAAAATCGCCGATGTTTTTCACGCTTGGCAATCTGGAACAGGCTACGAAGACGAAAAAGGCTTTTGCTTTAGCGCCAAACTTGAAGACATGCAAAAGCACGATTACGTACTAACGCCAGGGCGCTACGTGGGCGCAGCCGATGCCGAGGAAGACAGCGAGCCATTCGCCGATAAAATGCAGCGCTTAACCGCGCAATTAAAAGCGCAGTTTGAAGAGTCTGACCGATTAGAAAAGGCGATTAAGGAAAATCTGGCGGGGATTGGTTATGAGCTCTGAGCTGTCAACGCTTGAACAACAGCTTTCCCCCCTGTTTGAACGAGTAGTGAGCATACTTGAACAGGCGCGTAGCAATGTCGTTCGTTCCGTCAACCACAATACCGTACTGGCCAATTGGCTGATAGGGCGAGAAATTGTCCTGCAATTACAACAAGGTCAACAAAGAGCAGAATACGGCAAACAAGTGATCGAAGCCTTGTCAGCCCGTTTAAATCGCAATTATGGCAAAGGGTTTTCGGCCACCAATCTTTGGTACTTCCGCCAATTTTATTTAACCTACCCAAACAGAATACCGATCCCTCACCCAACGGGTGGAGAATCTACCCAGTTGCTCGCCATTACCCACCCAGCGGGTGGAGAAAATGCGTTTTCGGCAAAGCTGTCATGGTCGCATTATCGCGCCTTAATGAAGGTGAAAGACGCCCAAGCGCGTGACTTTTATGAGCAAGAAGCCGCAGAGTCTGGCTGGGATAAGCGCGATTTAGAGCGGCAAATAAATTCGCAATATTACCAGCGCATACTGGCCAGCCAAAACCCTAACGCCTTAATTACGCAAGGGCGAAAGCAAATCACCTCAGCCACCCCAGCCATTGAAGTGCTTAAAAACCCGTATGTATTAGAGTTTTTAGGGTTGCCAGAATTACCACAATTACACGAATCGCACCTAGAAAGCGCCATAATGACTCAGCTACAAGTTTTTTTACTGGAGCTCGGCCAAGGCTTTGCTTTTGTAGCTAGGCAAAAACGCCTACAGTTTGAAGATAAAGACTTATTCGTAGACTTGGTGTTTTACCACTGCATTTTAAAATGCTACGTACTCATTGATTTAAAAATGACCGAACTTACCCATGCCGATGTAGGGCAAATGGACGGCTATATTCGTTTATTTGACGACCAATACACCAGCGAAGGCGACAACCCAACCATTGGCCTGATTCTCTGCGCTGAAAAAAACGAAGCCGTGGCCAAATACTCGGTACTCAATGATCGCAAACAGATTTTTGCCTCAAAATATATGCTGCACCTGCCTACAGAGCAACAACTGCAACAGGAAATTCAACGCGAACTCAAGCTGATTGAAAACTTACAAGGAGAGCAGAATGAAGGTAATTAAGCAGAGCTTAGGGTTTGAGTTAGAAAAAGCGTTTGAGGATAATTTAGTGGGGATTGGTTATGAGTTCTAATTGGCCTCTTAAAAAAATTTCTGATGTTGCATATTTTCGGAACAATAAACGCATACCACTAAAAAGTTTAGATAGAGCTAAACGACAAGGTGAATTTCCCTACTATGGGGCATCCGGTATCGTTGACTATATTGATGATTACGTATTTGATGGTTCTTATTTATTAATCTCTGAAGATGGAGAAAACCTTAGAACAAGGAAAACACCAATTGCTTTTCAAGCTCACGGTAAGTTCTGGGTAAATAACCACGCGCACATACTGGAAGAAAAAGAAGAGGGAATCTTAGATTACTTAGAGTACTATTTTTCAACTTTAGACCTTACCCCATACATAACAGGTGCGGTACAGCCTAAGTTAAACAAAGCTAACTTAGACACAATTGGAATACCAATTCCGCCTAAAGATGAGCGTAGATCGATCAACCGAACCCTTAACCATCTTAGAGATAAAATTGAACTAAACACCCAAACCAACCAAACCCTAGAACAAATGGCGCAAGCCATCTTCAAAAGCTGGTTTGTCGATTTTGATCCCGTCAAAGCCAAGATTGAAGCGTTAGCAGCGGGTGGTAACGCTGACGATGCAGAACTCGCTGCAATGAGTGTAATTTCGTATCCGCCCCATGAACCCACGGGGCGATATTGTTAGTGTTTGAAGTTCCAAGGCAGGAGTGCATCGATATCAGGTTCCGCTTTCGCTAACTCCTGCATGCACTTGACCATGTAGTCGTAAAGGATAAGGCCGTTGGCTTTCGCTGTCTCGACGATACTGTAAAGCATCGCGCTCGCTTCCGCCCCGTTAGGGTTGGTCGAGAAGAGCCAGTTCTTTCTCCCAATAACCAGCGGTTTTATTGCGCGTTCAGCTCGGTTGTTGTCTATCGATAAGTGACCGTCATCGATATAGCGGGTGAGCTTCGGCCATTGGCCGAGCGTGTATTTTATCGCTTTACCCAGCGGGCTAGACTCAAGCACTTTCTGAGTTGTCATCCATTCATAAAGCTCATCCAGTATCGGCTTAGCATGCTCTTGGCGCTCTGCTTTTCGTTTTTCCGCAGACTCACCTTTTAAGCGTGATTCTATTCCATAAAGCTTCTGGATTTTGGCCAGCGCTTTATCCGCTTTACCTGACTTGCCTTTGCCTTGAAGCTTCTTCGCCTCCATGAACTTGCGCCGAGCATGCGCGAAGCAACCGACATTGGTGACGAGATGAAGCCCATCATAAACACCATAGCCATCGGTTTGTAGATAACCACTGTAATCCCCCAAGAAGGCAACAGGGCACGCCCTAGCTCGACTGTTTTGATAGTCGTACAAGACGATATTTCTCACATTAGGGAGGGCGGCATCTGGCGAGTCTGCGCCCGAGCAGTAAAGCCACATATAACACTGTTTATCTTCTTTGAGGACATTGAGCGGCGTTTCATCCGCCTGAATCACCACTTGCTCAAGTAGGTGCGTTTTTAAGGCCGCGTAAAGTGGAGCGAACTTCTCACTGACTTGGATAATCCACCTTGCCATGGTGGTTCGTGAGAGTTCGATACCCGACTGGGTAAACAGGGATTCTTGACGGTAAAGTGGCATCGCATATTGGTATTTGCCGAGGATGATATTGGTCAACAAGCTTTCTGTGGCGAAGCTCTTCGGGATAATGCTTTGCGGCGCTGGCTTTTGAACAATGCGGCTGTTGTCCTGAGTTTGCTCGCATTGGCGGCAAGCATATTTAGGACGAACATATTCCAACACTTTAAGTACCGCAGGTGTGAACTCAAGTTTCTCGCTACGGTCTTCACCGATTTTATGCAGACTATGTTGGCAGCAAGCGCACTGCTTTTCATCGTCGTCTAAATCGAGTTCGATAACCTCACGAGGCAAGGTCTTTGGCAGTGGCTGACGTTTACCGCGTTTCTTCGTTGTGATGGTCGTTGTGACAACTTCAACCTCTTCTTCCTTAGCGGCTTCACATTCCGCTTCGTTGAAGAGGTCACCTTGTGATTCATTGTAAGGCTTTAACGCCTCCGAGCGTTTAGCGAACTGACGGTCGAAGGCAAGTTTGAGTTGTTCAAGCAGCGATTGGCGCTCTTGTTTCAATTGGTTTTCTGACGCCAACAGTGCTTTCACCATCGCTTGTAGCTCGGCAACATCTTGGCTTTCTGGGTTGATATTTGGCGTCTTTTTCATGGCATTGATGATACTAAAATCATGCCGTTAATGCTTGGTGGATAAGACTTTATTATCGCTTAAGTCATTGTAAAATCGTTTATTCTAACGGGTTTATGGCCGATAATCGTGAAGCCAGAAAGCAGTCTATCAAGCTCGAATTGAGTTAGGGTAAACACCTCATTTTGCTCTTTTGATGGCCACTTGTACTTGGCTTTTTCAAGGCGCTTATACCAAAGAGCAAAGCCTGTTTTATCCCAGTACAACACTTTGATTTTGTCGCGCTGTTTGTTGGTGAACAGGAACAGTGCGCCGCTGCCCAAGGGCAAGTCGGTGTCATTTTCGATAATCGCAGCGAGGCCGTTGATGGACTTTCTAAAATCGACGCTTTCACGATACAAGTAAATCTTTGGAGCGCTGAGCATGCGTTTCATGATAACGCACCGATAAGCTCTGCGAGATAGGTCGCTGGTGTGCCTTGTGGGATGCTCAGTTCAACATTGTTTACAAGTAGTGTCATGTTGGCAACGACAACGTGAGTGGCTTGATACTTTGTCGTCTTTTCAACGACTTCTGCTTTAACAAAGCCAACCGTGTTCGGTTTTTCGATGTGCTTTAACTGTTGGCGCTTAGCGTAAAAAGTGGAAAGGCTCAGTCCGTTACGTTCACAGAATAATCGTTGTGATAGCTGGCTGGATTCATAGTGTTCGAACAGGGTTCGCCATTCTTGGTTAGTGCGTCGTTTGGCCATTTCAAATCTCCTTTGGGTTGGAGGTTTGATCTTATTATTCGGGCTAGACGATTAGAATGCGGGGTTTATGATGCGCTTACGTAATTTCTGCCAAAACTGTTGATGAACTGAACAGCTTAAAGGCCAGCAATCCCGAGGCATTTAACAAACTCGCCCAAACCGCCGCGCTGTTTCCTGCAGCAATGCAAGACTCTGAACTTGGTGAGATACCGGAGGGGTGGGAGGTTGGAAAGCTAGCAAATATTATTGACTTTAATCCTCGGCGCACCCTCAAAAAGGGTACATTGGCTCCATATCTTGATATGAAAAATGTTCCAACAACTGGCCACCTTGCTATAGAGGTTGTTGATAGAGAAATGGCTAGTGGGACTAAGTTTGTAAACGGTGACACATTATTAGCACGAATTACGCCCTGTCTAGAAAATGGCAAAACTGCTTATGTTGATTTTTTAAAAGACAATCAAGTGGGTTGGGGTTCCACTGAGTACATTGTAATGAGACCAAAGGAAGGCTACCCAACATCCATAGGATATTTGCTAGCTCGAGATACTAATTTCAGGCAGCAGGCAATTCAAACTATGACTGGAACAAGTGGTCGTCAAAGAGCTGACGCAAAAGCCTTAGCCGAAACTGCTTGGCTTATCTATCCCAAAGAGCTCGTGAGGGCATTTGACAAAACGGCGAAAGGATATTTAAGTCTTGCCAAAATTAATGGTGATGAATCGAAATCGCTATCAGAGATTAGAGACGCTCTTCTTCCTAAACTCTTGTCAGGCGAATTAGTTGGGGAATAACAATGGACTATTTAATTCCTCAGTTTCATGACTACCTCAATGAAGATGGTGAGGTCGATGTAGCAGGATATACATTTTCTCGTGACAACATCCTCAAGGAGCTTGAGGAGGAAGGTTATAAAGAAGCCTTTGCCGATTGGTTGCAGCAGCGACAGATAGAAAATCTAAGTCGGGCTGATGAAATACTTAATTTGCATGACAATCGCGCACGCTTTAACAGGCTTAAAGAAATATACGCTCGAGGCGCAGTTATTCCTTTTGTTGGTGCTGGTATGTCAATGCCAAGTAACTACCCTGGCTGGACAAAGTTTCTTTATCAAGTGCTAGATGAAACAAAAGTCAGTAAAGTGGATTTTGATGAGGCGATAGCAAAAGGACAGTACGAAGAAGCGGCGCAAATGCTTAGTGATGCTTTACCAGCGGGCTGCTTTCTTGAACATGTAGAAAATGCATTCGGCGGGAATCAAGATATTTATGGAGTTGTTCAACGCTTGCCGCAAATATTCAAACAAGCAGTGGTAACAACCAATTTTGATAACGTGCTAAATCGTTGCTACGAAAACGCTAACTTTAACTTTGATGAGGAGTTACTTGGCCCAAATGCTGAAGATCTACCAAGGGCTTTGGGAGAAAACAGACGAGTTCTGGTAAAGCTGCATGGCAAAGCAAACTCCTCCCGCAATCGCATACTAACCAAAGACGAATATGACAAGCACTATCAAAATGAGCAGGCATTAGAATCTGTCATAGAGGCGATCAGCAATCGTACACTATTGTTTTTGGGTTGTAGCCTGACCGTCGACCGAACGATTCAATGCTTAAAGCGTATTATTGGTAATAAAGATCCTGAAAATGTGCCTCGTCACTATGCTTTCTTAAAGCTCAATGAGGGTGAAGATAGGATTGCAAGAAAAAATCAATTAGGTGAGGCAAATATTTTTCCTATTTGGTATACCGATGATCATGATGAATCATTAGAAGCCTTACTGGAAAAACTCACAGAGGGAGTAAATCAATGAACGAAGAACAACTCGAAAGCCTCTGTTTAGACTGGTTCCGCGAAGGTGGCTGGGATGTTTTGTATGGCCCTGATATTGCGCCAGATAGCGACAACCCACTGCGTAATGACTACGTGCAAGTGGTATTGGATGGTCAACTTCGAGCGGTATTTGAAACGATCAATAAACACCTTCCTGCCGCACAGATAGACCATTGCTATGAGCAGTTTAAAGCGATAATTTTAAAGCCAGAAAGCTTGGATTTAGTCACCAATAACCGCGCATTTCACCGATTGTTATTGGAAGGCGTGCCGGTTGAATACAAAAAGGATGATGGAGAGTCTGTTTCCGATCATGCTTTTATCATTGATTTCGATAACCTAAGCAACAACACCTTTTCAGTCGTCAATCAGTTCACCATTACAGGCACTAAACAGCCACGCAGACCTGATGTTATTTGTTTTATCAACGGCTTGCCAATTGCTGTGCTTGAGCTGAAAAGCCCAAGCGATGAAAACGCCGATATTTGGGATGCCTTTAATCAGCTGCAAACCTATAAAGATGAGATTTCTGATCTGTTTGTTTTCAATGAGGCGTTAGTCGTCAGTGATGGTTATACCACTCGGGTAGGCTCACTAACGGCCAACCAAGAGCGGTTTATGCCTTGGCGCACGATTAAAAATGAAGATGATAAACCGCTACTGGAGTGGCAGCTAGAAACCATGGTTCGCGGTTTCTTTGACCGCGAGTTGCTGCTGGATTACATACGATTTTTTGTATTGTTTGAAACAGACGGTGAGACGATCATCAAAAAGATTGCCGGTTACCACCAGTTTCATGCCGTGCGTGAAGCGGTAAAGGCCACGGTCATTGCGGCGCAGCACATCGATGGTGTAACTGAGAAAAGGGCAACTTATGCTGATGAAGTTGTACCTGGCAGTAAAAAAGCCGGTGTGGTTTGGCATACTCAAGGCAGCGGCAAAAGTATTTCAATGTGTTGCTATGCCGGTATGTTACTTCAGCAAAAGGCTATGAATAACCCAACGCTGATAGTCGTTACCGACCGCAACGACTTAGATGGCCAGCTGTTTGCCACGTTCTGTAATGCCGTGGAGCTGTTAAAGCAAACCCCTGTGCAAGCCAGCGACCGTGACGCGCTGCGCCAATTACTGGCAGAGCGTGAATCGGGCGGTATTATTTTTACTACAGTGCAAAAGTTTGCGCTTCTGGATGATGAAAATCACCACCCAGTATTGAATGGCCGACACAATATAGTTGTTATCTCGGATGAAGCACACCGCAGTCAATATGGCCTTAAAGCAACACTGAGTGCCGATGGCCAATATAAGTTTGGTTATGCCAAGCATATGCGCGATGCCATTCCGTATGCTTCTTTTATTGGTTTTACTGGCACACCTATTTCAATCGATGACAAAGACACCCGCGCTGTATTTGGTGGTTATGTGTCTATCTACGACATTCAAGATGCCGTAGATGATGGCGCAACTGTGCCTATTTATTATGAGTCACGCCTTGCCAAGCTTGATTTGAACCACGCTGAAATCGCCGAGTTGTCCGCTCAAGTTGATGAAGTGGTCGAGGATGAAGAGGACGTTAGCAACCGTGAGAAAACCAAAGGGGAATGGAGCCGTCTTGAAAAGCTTGTTGGTGCGACGCCTAGATTAAGCCAAGTTGCGGCGGACTTGATCGAGCACTTTGAGACACGCAATGCCACTATGGATGGTAAAGCCATGATAGTGGCCATGAGCCGTGATATCTGTGCCCACCTCTACAATGAGATTATTGCATTGCGCCCCGAATGGCATTCGGATGACCCTGAAAAAGGGGCGATTAAAATTGTGATGACGGGCAGTGCATCAGATAAGCCATTGTTGCAACCGCATATCTACAACAAGAAAACCAAAAAACGTTTAGAAAAGCGCTTTAAAGATATGAATGATCCACTGAAGCTCGTCATTGTCAGGGACATGTGGTTAACGGGGTTTGATGCGCCTTGTTGTCATACCATGTATATCGATAAGCCGATGAAAGGCCATAACCTGATGCAGGCAATTGCTCGGGTTAACCGCGTGTTTAAAAACAAGCCTGGCGGTCTAGTCGTTGATTACATCGGTATAGCCAATGAGCTTAAGCAAGCTTTAAAAACCTATACAGACTCTAAAGGTAAAGGCGAGCCAACACTCAATGCAGAAGAAGCGTTTTCCATTCTTTTAGAAAAAATGGATGCTATCCGTGGCATGTTCGGTAAAACACCAAAATCCGATGGTTTGGACATATCGGGGTATGAAACACAAGCGCACAAACTATTGGTGCCTGCCGCTAACTATGTGCTCGGCTTAGACGATGGTAAAAAGCGTTTCTTAGACTTAGTGTTGGCAGCGACGAAATCTTACTCACTATGCAGTACGTTGGATGAGGCTAAAGAGCTAAGGAAAGAAATCGCCTTTTATTCAGCCATTAAGGCCGCTATCAGCAAATTTACCAGCGTAGATAGAAAGCGCACTCAGATCGATAAGAACTCGGCACTGAAACAGATTCTAGATAATGCAGTGATAGCCGAAGGCGTTGCTGACGTGTTTGCACTTTGTGGCTTGGACAAGCCCAATATTGGCTTGCTATCGGATGAGTTTTTAGAAGACGTGCGACAGATGCCGGAGCGCAACTTAGCCATTGAGTTACTTGAAAAATTACTCAAGGACGACATTAAGGCGAAAACACGTAATAACGTTGTGCAAGAGAAAAGATTTGCTGAACGCTTGCAAGAAACGCTTAGAAAGTACAATAACCGCGCCATTGAAACAGCTCAGGTCATTGAAGAACTTATTCAAATGGCCAAAGAGTTTCAGCAAGAAATGATGCGCGAGGCTGAACTGGGGTTAAATCCAGATGAAATCGCGTTTTATGATGCACTAGCCAACAACGAAAGCGCAGTGCGTGATCTTGGTGATAAGGTCCTAAAACAGATTGCCGTCGAAATCACAGACAAACTCAGAAAATCGACCACGGTTGACTGGCAAGTTCGTGACAGTGTTCGCGCTAGATTAAAAATACTCGTACGCCGTACTTTACAACGCTGGAAATATCCACCAGACAAAGCCGCTGAAGCTGTCGAGCTTATTTTGAAGCAGGCTGAGACGTTGTCTAATTCATGGACGAAATGACTTTCAACTGCTTAGCTTAGTCCAGGTAACGGAGAGGCTGCCTTTGGCGGCCTCTTCTATATGCTCGCTCCACCAGCACATCATTGGCTTTCTAATCCGTGTGGTTATAAGTACTGAGAACTTAGTTTATCATCGACGTGAGCTAGGGTCTTTTCTACCGAGTTAGAATCAAAACCTTGCTCGTTGAGTAGAGGGTATGACAAAGGACGTAAATATACTCAGTGGATAAAAGTAGCAGATTTTCCGGTCAACGCATTAGATAAATGAGCGAGAGCAGATGGTGCGAAGAATTGAAAGTTTGGTGTGAAACACGAGCTACATCTTAATTCACCCGAAGTAGAACAAACCAAAGCACGGATGGAGCAAACACAATGAACGCTAACACAACTCGTGACATCGATATTGTTGAGCTGATGGCGCTGTGCGAAACCAGTACCTTGCAAAAAGGTATCCAGCTTTCACGCAGTGGCGCGGTGCGCAAACTTACCATGATGGGAAATACCGCTACCGCACAGGTGAAAGGCAGCAACGTCTATCAAGTGAGTCTCGATTTCACGGGTGATTTGGTTGCTGCGTGCACCTGCCCAGCTGCGCAATATCAACGCTTGTGCAAGCACAGTGTGGCAGTGGCGATGTCTCTCATAGAACAGCCACAGCTCAATCAAGAGAGTGAGCGAGAGACAATCAAAAAACACCTGCAAAGCCTCGGTGAAGAGACTAGGCTAGAGATGCTGCTTGATTACCTAGAAGAAGACGAATACGCATGGAATGCGCTACTCACGAAAATCGAAATACGTGAAAAGCCAGCGGTGTACGGTGAGTTGAAAAAGTTAGTTACCCAAGCCTTACCACGGGAACAGTTGTGGGATTGGCGAGAGAGCCATGCCTATTTTCATTCAGCAGAAGACCAGTTGAGCATGATCATTGAGTCGATGCAAAGCCTTGATACAGAGCAGCAGTGGAAGCTCATCAATTACCTTGTGGAAAGGCTGAATAAGGTACTCGAACAGATCGATGATTCAAGTGGCGATCGTTTTGGCATTGAAAGCCTAATTAATGAGCACATGCCTAACATGCTGGCAAAACTTAATTGGAGTGAGCAAGAAAAAGCGCATTGGATGTTTGAGCGTTTAACCCAGCATGAGTTTGATGTGTTCCCGTCGATTGAAGAGGATTTTGCCGTGGTGTGGCAAAACAACACGCACTTCCTCGATTTATGTCGACAAGCGATTGAACAAGCTTCACCAGATGAGAGTGGTTGGAATTTAAGATCATGGGCCAATCCACTCATTAAACAAAGCCCAAATTGGCGTGATGTGGTGGCCATTAAGCAAAAAATAGCGCGAACGTGCCGAGACTTCTTAGAAATTGTTGAGATGTATATCGACAACCAAGCGCTATTAGAAGCCGAGTTTTGGTTGGCGAAAGCGCGCAAAATTGCGAGCGAGTATGAACGGCAAGCGTGTGATCAGGCGCAGTTCCGCCTTTATGTTGAGCTTGGTGAAATTAAATCCGCTTGGTCGCTGGCCAATCGCCTATTAGAAGGATCACCCAGTTTTCAGCGTTATAAAGATATGGTTCAGTTTAAAGCGAATTACTCAGTGGATGACGTTGAGTTTCTTTCCCGTGTTGAGCAGTTGTTTAAGAATTCCTATCGGCTGCCAGGCCCATTTAACCGTGTGTCTGAACAAACCGATGCCTTGGTGCTTTTCTATATCGACAACCAGCAATTTGACCAAGCGTGTGAATGGGTGGCAAGCAATAAAGTGTCCACCAATGCGTTGCTAACATTGGCTGATCTTGTGGTGCATGATAAGCCAAACCATGCACTCAGCTACTACCTTCGCGTTGTCACGTTGCAGATTGAGCAGACGAGCAATGAAGCCTATGCCACAGCGTTAACGCTTTTACAAAAAATCGAAGAATTGCTTAAATCGCACCCTACGGAGTTGGCGCAGTTCTATGTTGAAATAGCTTCGTTGGCACAAAGTTATAAACGTAAGCGCAATATGCTGACGTTGTTAAAACAACACTACGCCGCCTATTTATAACCTGTTGATATAGGAAAGGCTTTAAATCGCCTACTTGCATTCCAACAAAGAGACGATCACCTAGGAGGTTCATTTGAATCATCGAGTTGTGTTTACCGGTGGACCCGGGGCGGGCAAAACCTCCGTTATCGAATATCTCAATAACTTAGGTTACCCAAGCGCCCCCGAAGTGGGGCGAAAAGTCATCCAAGCACAAATGCAAGCTCAAGGTAGCGCGTTACCTTGGTTGGACAAATTGGCCTTTCGCGACCAAATGGTGGCTGAAGAAATCAAACACTATGACGACTTTGGGCATGCGGTAACCACTTTTTATGATAGAAGCATTATTGACTGCTATGGCTACAGTAAGCTTGAAAACTTACCCATTTCGACGCTTTTATCCACGAAATGTTGTGAGTTGAGGTATGACCGTAAGGTGTTTATTTTCCCGCCGTGGGAATCGATCTATAAAAATGATCGAGAGCGAAAGCAAGATTTTAAAGAAGCCGTTGCTACGTATCGCGAAATGGTGAGTGCCTACACGCAGTTTGGTTACGATTTGCTTGAAGTGCCGATGGTCTCCGTTCGAGAGCGAGCGGAATTTATTTTAAACAACCTCAAACCCTAATCTTTAGTATGGCGTTATGCCTTGGGGAGAAGATGGATAAGCTCATTGCCCTCATCAAAGAAGACCGAATGAGAACAGAGGCGTTAGGCCATGTGGCCGAGTTATCATTGCCTCAGTGCTATATCGCCGCAGGCTTTGTGCGAAATTTGGTGTGGGATTCATTACACGGTTTCGTCACTCCCTTGAATGATGTTGATGTGATCTACTTTGATCCCACAGAGTCTAACCCCGATGCTTATCTGCAATATGAAGCGCATTTGAAGGCGCGTATGCCGCAGTTCAATTGGCAGGTTCGCAATCAAGCCAAAATGCATCTTCGTAACGGTGATGAGCCGTATCAAAGCGCGGTAGACGCCATGCGTTATTGGCCAGAGAAAGAAACGGCGGTGGCCGTTCGGCAAGTGGCGGCAGATCACTATGAATGTGTTTCGGCTTTTGGGCTTGAATCTCTATTTCGTGGGTATATCACGCACAATCCAAAGCGTTGTTTGGCAACGTTTGAACACCGCGTCACTTCAAAAGGATGGGGGGCCCGCTGGCCTAAATTAGTGGTGATGTCGTAACAACAAGGTGCTGCTTGGGCTTGCCTTTACCGTGATGCTGCTGACTCTGAATCTGCATCAATCATTTCTATCAATTCATGGAGTGGAGAGAATAATGGAAGCAAAAGAGGTCGTTTTAGCCTATTGGCAGGCGATGAAAAGCAGTGATTTTGCCAAAGCCAGTGAATATACCCAGTAGACAAAATTGCAGATTTTCCGATCAATGCTGTAGAAAAGTGAGCAAAGAAAAGAAAGTGATGCTTATAGAGGTAAAAAACTTCAGGAAATCTTCTTAACATCATGGTTTTTATGACGATTTTTTCACAGTAATTAATGTGATTTAGGTTCTATTTTTCATAGTTTTCTCAAAGTAATACCAGAAGTAATACTTTTTGATCTTCGATTCAATAATTGTTATTAAAATCAATGAATTGATGGATCAATCCTGCTGTCTCACTCCCGCCACATTCTAAAAAAAGACGTCCTAGGGCGTCTTTTTTTACGCCTTAAGATTATCAAAATCAATGAGTTATGTCCGAAAGTGTCTAGTGTTGTTCTACACTATCCGCGATTTAGGTGTAGTTTAGATAGTATGAAGGTTCTTTTATCTATCTAACAACATACACTCCGCACTTCGGTTTACGCTTAGAGTCTCATCCATTTATGACGATTGTGGCTTGGTATCAAGTCACAATCGCCAGATATGTTCATATTAAGTGCCACAAGCCTAATTTGTCCTACATGGCCTAGTAAAACAAACAACGGAACACGCTTTGGTTACTCAGTAATAATATTTTTCAGCCTCGCAAATGTCTTCATCGAATCGTTAGCGGGCATTAACTCGTAATCTGGGTTATTCGCTTTTAACCAGTAGCGCCCTTGTGCATCCTTCTGTACGACACGCAACAGATACTGATTCTCGCCCGAGCTATCTTGGATTTCGATTGCCATGGTGTTGCCAGTGATGGAGCCAGCGGATATTGGCGTCACAAACTCGAGTAACAGCAAATCGCCATCTAATATGGGTGTTTTGCCCCCGTTCATGGAATTGCCAGAGGCTCTGGCTAAGAAATGTTTTTGAGCATTGAGGTTAGCCATGTCGACGGACATGTGTTCAACCTCTTCATGGGAGCCAGTCTTAAAATGACCACAAGCAATCTTGAGGTTTGGGTAGTAGGGCAACAAGGTTCCTTCATTGGCAGCCTCTGCTTGAGTGGTCGGTTGCACTACCGCTTGATGTGTCTGTTTAGGTGGCCTGTCTGAATATTGAGCAAGTTGTAGGTCCACGAGCTCTTTGACAAAGTCATGGAACGCTTGCAAGTGCGGTGGGGCAACATCAAGGTCTGCTTTGAGCTTTCCGTCGACAAGCTTAAACCAAGCGCGACTCTTGGTTTTGTTTTCACCTAAAAACGCCTTGATAGGGTTACCGCGCCAATATTTTAGCCATGCCGGAGAATCTGCGCTTAGGCGTAGGTTGTCCTCTGACAGATCGGATGCCTTTAGCTTGGGATAACGAGAGAGTACGTGCCAACTTTTACTAGCGAGCACTTCGATACTCGGGGCATCTCTGAACCCATCCAGTTCGAGGTAGGCTTCAAGTAATATCGCTTTAAAACTCTTGTTCATGCTCGCTTTTTGGATGGCGTTGGCAAAGAAGTCACGATGCTCGCGAACGAGGTAATCTAACTCCGGATCCTTGTCCATACTTGCGACCAGCACTAGCCAACTGCCGTACTGCCTGTTCACTTTGGCAAGGTCGTAACCCGCTCGGTAATACTCGACCGCACGAGGGCGATGGCCCAAGTGATTGGTCAAATCTTCAAACTCTTCTTGAGCTGAATAGCGAAGCTGCTTGGTCAGCGTTTGCCAAAAGTCGATGATTTGCGGATCAATGTTGGTAAAACAACCTTTGCCTAACTCGGGCCGTGTTTGTGACTTTCCACTCAGTTGTTCAAGTGAGCTTGATGCGCTGATCCCTAAAATGTCTTTCTTGTTCAAAAACGAGCGATGGTTGCCAATGAAATCCAACACCACCAAGTGTGATTTGCTCTTGTGACGACGAAGTCCTCGGCCCAATTGCTGAATGAAAACGATGTTGGATTCAGTTGGGCGCAGCATTAACACAGTATCGATTGAGGGCAAATCTGTCCCTTCATTGAACAGATCAACCGAGAAGAGAACGTGTATTTCTCCTTTATCCAGCATGCTTAACGCTTCATTACGACGAACGGAGGAATCACTGTGTACAGAAAGCGCCTTCAAGCCTTGATCTGCAAAAGTTTGATTGAACTGCTGCGCCATAAAATCCGCGTGCTTTTTGGATACACAAAACGCCAAGGTGCGAGTTTGTTGCCTGTTTTGCCAATGTTTGAAAATATGTTTGGCACGTCGTGTGGTTGCAAATTGGGCGTCAAGGGCGGTGGGGTCAAATTTGCCATTTCGCCATGGGATCTCTTGATAATCGACCGAATCATCCCAAATGCCGTAGTAGTGAAAAGGCACCAGAATTTCATCATCGATACCATGCACCAAGTTACGTTCAAAGACTAAGTTGTCGTGGCAAAGTGAGAGGATGTTCGCTTGGTCTGTCCGTTCTGGAGTCGCTGTTAGCCCAAGTAAAAATTTAGGCTCGAAGTAATTGAGAATATTGAGATAGGTTTTGGCGCTGGCATGATGAAACTCATCAACCACGATGTAATCAAAATGATCGGGCGAAAAGTGTTTGAGGTGTGCTACTTTACCCAAAGTTTGCACTGAGGCAAACAGCATCTCTTTGTTTCTTTCTTTGCTCTTACCGTGATAGTAGCCTGCGGATTTTTGCGGCCAAAGTTTCGCGAAAGTCATCAGTGCTTGAGTGAGGATTTCTTCGCGGTGAGCAACGAACAGAACGCGTTTCGCTTCCAGTTGTTTGGCATCAAACGCAGATAACCACGTTTTCCCCATGCCAGTGCCCATCACGACCAAACCACGCACATTACCTTTTTGACGAGTCTCGTTGAGTTGTTGCAATGCCTCTAGCTGTGCCGAGTTGGGTGAATATTCTTCATCATCCAATAGCGTTGTGTCACCGACTGCTGAAAGCTTGGGTGGTGTTCTTCTTTTGATGTAGCTGTCAATCCATTCATCCGTCAGCAATTTGGCAGATTGATGATGAAACAGTTTGTCAAACTGGGTTCGGATATTGCGAAACTGCACCGCTTGAGGGGAGTTGTCTGGCTGCTGGTAATCTAAACGCAGGCACCACTCATGGGCATCGGTGAGTGCGGTTTTACTGATGTTGTTAGAGCCAATAAAAGCGGTTCCTTGGTAAATGGACCGAGCTTCATCGCTGCGAACAAAGATGTACGATTTGAGGTGAAAACTGCGGTTATTGGCTTCAAAAATCTTAATTTCTATCTCATCCCCTTCTAATTCAATCAGAGAGCGCAACGCAATAGGATGAGTAATGTGCAGGTAATCTGACGTAAGGATGCGCAGCTTTAAGGGCCGCTGGTGTGACTTTTTACGTTCAATCGCCTCGTGAAGGCTTGGCAGAAGCAAATCTAGGCCAGAGGGTTGAATAAAGGAGACGGCAATCTCTATTTCGGTCGCATGGTTGATCGCGTGGATCAACTGCGGCAGCAGAGGGTCTTCACCACCGGTGGTCAATAGGCTGTCTTTAAGAGTAAGCGACTGATGTGACATCTACCGTTTCCTAACTATCGTCTAACCAGGATGGCGTTGAGCCATTGTTCCGATTCTCGACCCGGTCTTACGTCTGAAGTTACCCAAGTTTGCTGGATCGCTAAAGGCGATTCAGTGAGTGTTGCTTGCAGCTTATTTTCATCCATATCGGTAAAAAAACGTCCGTTGCGTATATGAGCTGCTTGGCCATATTTGAATGAGCAGTAAAAGATACCCTGCGGTTTTAATAGCTGGCTGAGTGTGAAAAAGGTTGCGGCTAACTCTTCGTCTGGTACATGCAGCAAAGAGGCGCACGCCCAAATGCCATCAAAGCTGTTGGGCTCAGCGTGGAAGGTATCAAACTTGGCATGGATGACGTTTTGTTCTAAATGGCGAGAAGCGAGTTCAACCAAGGCTTGATTGGCGTCGAACGCCGTCACTTTAAAGCCTAGATCTTTGAAATGTTTGGCATCACGGCCAGAGCCACACCCCGCATCAAGAATCGCACCATGCGGATTAAGATGAGGAAGAAACTGGTCATACAGTTTCTGAACATCGACGCTTACGGTCGACTCGAAGAAAGATTGAGCGTTCTCAGTGTAATATTGGTCGGTGATGTTCATAGAGCGTACTGCCATCGCAATGAAAGTGGTTATTTTGCACTATCTGCTAGGCTTCTTCTAGGAACTACTGCCGTTTGCGTGACATTAAGCTATTGATTCTGTTTAAGAGAAATTATTCGGTGTTATTTCAGGTAGCCACTAGTCAAGGCTGCCTTTTTGGGCTTTATGCTGCTCAATGGCTTGCCACGAGGAAGGCTCTCCTTCCAGTGTTAGCGGATACACCACTTTATCCGGTTTAGCATAACTGAGGCGATGCAATCGCTGCGTTGAGTGATAGCTATCGAGCCCGGAAATGGTGACGAGATCGAGCGATTCTATATCGACATAACCATCTGGCATCATGGCTTTTTGTGCTAGCCAAAGACGGTCAATTTCACCAATCACAAGCTCGGTCTGATTCGCCGCAATCGTGATGCGCTCAACCAAACGCATGCCCATTTTCAAACGGCTCTGCTGCACAAACGGTGCAGGAAAGTCGGGGTCGTATTGAGCGCAAAGCCCAACCATATCAAATTCTGATTGGTTTTTTTCATACCGAGCGGAGGTTTGGTGTGCTTGCAGGGCAATATCAGCCGAAACGGCATTAATGGTGTAATAGCCGCTGCTAATAATATTCTCTAGGGTATGTCGCTCAACAGAATGTGGGCGAGAGATAAAGCCAATCAGAGCAGGTGAGGAGCCTAAATGAATCACAGAACTGACGATAGAGAGATTCTCGTTTCCCTCGGCGTCTACTGTACCAATCAAGTTTGCGCTTTTATAGCCAACCACCGAATTGATCAGTTTGACGCGGCTAAGTTGGTCCATGCTTTTGATATCGTGTTGATTTAGCATCATAAGTTGATTATGCACCCTAAATAGGAGCGACCCTGCTGCACTTGAGCAGAGTTGCCAGTCATCCTTTTGGTTATTTTGGCATGATCACAGAATCAATCACGTGGATGACGCCGTTGCTCGCCTTCACATCGGTTGCCACCACATTCGCATTGTCGACCATGACTTTACCGCCATAAACCTTAATCATCACATCTTGGCCTTGTACTGTTGTGGCTTTACCTAGCTTAATCACATCGGCTGCCATCACTTTGCCCGGCACAACATGGTAGGTCAAAATGGCCACCAGCTTGTCTTTGTTTTCTGGCTTGAGCAGCGTTTCCACGGTTTCTTCTGGCAATTTGGCAAACGCCTCATCCGTCGGGGCAAATACGGTAAACGGGCCGTCACCTTTCAGTGTTTCAACCAAGCCAGCCGCTTTCACCGCAGCGACCAAGGTCGTAAACGAACCATTTGCAACCGCGACATCAACAATATCGGTTTTCTTCATTCCATGATTGTGAGCTTGGGCCGATGACAGCATAACAAGGCTAGCCAACAAGGTGGTCATAGTAACTAACATGCGTTTTAACATACGTACTTTCCTCTGTCATGATTTTGCAAACGTTGGTTTCCATTCAATCGAGGGAATTGTACGGCAACACTCTTTTAACCGATCAATTGATCGTTTTAGATAAAGTGGCGGTATCTATTCTCAACCAACAGCGAAGGAGCAAGAAATGGCAATCTCATTAACCTGAACTCTGGATAAGAAACTGAGCTAGCAGAGGAACTAATTGCTCGTTCCCTGATCTGATCATTCGACCAAAAGGAACAGATACCTCCAAGGAACGAGCATGGACAAATTAATTGAAACCTTCTGTGATGGCGATGATTTCTGTCAGTTGTTTATTGAGCCGTGGCAACAGCAATTCATCGAAATCGGTGAACTCAAGCGCCGTAGAGCCTGTAAGCTATCTCCAACTGAGATAATGACCATCCTTATTCACTTTCACCAATCCCACTATCGAGATTTCAAGAGTGACTATTTGCTCTATGTGTGCCGTAATCTGACCAAATACTTTCCAAACCTTTTAAGTTACACGAGATTCCTTGGTATGACGGCTAGCGTAGTCGTGCCAATGTGCAGTTATCTGACATCAAAGCTAGGTAAGCCTACGGGTATGCAGTTTGTAGACTCGACCAAGATTGAGGTTTGCCACATCATTCGAGCCAAAAGAAATAAAGTGTTTGAAGGTGTTGCCTGCCATGGAAAGGGGACGATGGACTGGTCTTTCGGCTTCAAACTTCATCTGATCATCAATCACCTAGGTTCCACCAACAGCGGGAAAACGTCATTGCGAGAAATCGTGCTCGATGACGACCGAGAGCTTAGTACAGGATTTAGGGTTGTTTATATGGGAACGAGCGTAATAAATTGTGTTTGATAGCAGCAATAAGCAGAGGTTTTTACGCGCCGCCTATTGCCACTGATTAGTTAGACTTTATCTTGTGGCTATCATTATCTCTTGCCGCTACTTTTTCTTGAATTGTAGAGCTAATTTGACTAACTCATCCAATTTTAATGTCAAAGTGTCCATGCCGTTCACATTGCCGCCAGCCAATGCGGCGTTGTTTTGCGACAATGAGGTAATTGACTGAACGCTTTGACTCATCTGAACTGCAACGGTAGACAGCTCTTCGACAGAGCTGGCGACTTGGTGATTGCGATCATTAATACTGACCACCATATGAAGAGCATCACTCATCGCTTGACCAGAAGCCGTTGCGGTTTCTACACATTGTATTGACAGCTGTTTGCCTGTTTGAATACTGCTAACTGCATCTAAGGTTCCTTGTTGGATCTCATTGATAACGGTCTGAATTTCCGTTGTTGAGATCTGTGTACGTTGAGCCAGAGCTCTCACTTCATCGGCCACTACTGCAAAGCCACGCCCTTGTTCACCTGCGCGAGCCGCTTCGATTGCTGCGTTGAGCGCCAGTAAATTGGTTTGCTCCGCAATACCACGGATCACTTCCGATACCGCCCCTACTTTCTTGCCGTGATGTTCTAAATCCGTGATCACTTTCGCCGCACTTTCTAATTGAACCGCCAATTTTTCAATCGCATTGATGGTTTGGTTTACCGAATCCATGCCAAGTTGGCTGGCCGCTTGGGCATTTGCAGCCAATTCGGAAGCGGATTGAGTGTTACGGCTCATATCTTCAGCGGTTTCACTCATCTCGTGAACTGCGGCGGCGACTTGCTCGCTTTCACAGGCCTGTGCATCCAAGTTATTTAATGTGATTCGTGATGACTGGCGAGTATCTTCCGCCATGCTCGAGAGTTGACTCCCGCTATCCATGATCCGATTGATCACCGCATTGAGTTGACAGCTTTTCATTTGAAAAGCCATTTCAATTTCCGCAAGATCGTCCTGATGACCTGTGTAGATATATTGCATCATCGGATTGTCGTAGCATTTGCGTGCCGTAGCAGTTAAGGCTTCCAAACGGCGTGTCAGCAAATATAAACAGGCAATGATTGCACCCGCACATAAGCCCATGGCAATCCCTGAACCAATCCACAGAGATGAAATATAGCCTATAAGAGTGAGCAGCAATGTTGCTATGCTTGTTCGTTGAAATAGGCTTAGCCTAGGTAAGCGCATGATAAGTGGTGTTTTTTCATCTTTTAATTGCTGATAAACTTGCTCTGCTCTCTCTACGTGTTCTCGATTAGGGTAAGAACGTACCGATTGGTACTCAACGATTTTACCCTTCTCTTTAATTGGGCTAACAAAAGCATTTACCCAATAATGGTCGCCATTTTTACAGCGGTTTTTGACCATGCCCATCCAAGAGTTGCCTTGTTTTAGGTGGCTCCACATATTGTCAAAAGCTTGGCTTGGCATATCGGGATGGCGCACGAGATTATGGGGTTGACCAACGAGTTCATCGATGGTGAACCCCGAAACTTGGCAAAATTCAGGGCTAGCATAGGTGATAATGCTGCTTGGTTGAGTGGTGGAAAGTAAATTGTAATGAGGTGGAAATTGCACCTCTTTATTGGTGATCGGCTGATTGATACGCATAACAGAACCCCATAGTGTAATTATCTAAAAATGCCAACCCAATAATGTCTCATAAGTGAGATCTAGCTATTTGTTGTCACCATTTAACTATAGATGAAAATTAATTAATCAAAATCAATTTTTGCGCAAGTTGATCAAACCGACTTTCAGCCGCTAATTCAGCCGCTAATTTAGCCATAAACTGCCTTACACAACTTACCTCATAACCAGAGTAGCTGTGTTTGCTGCTCTTAAAGCCCTGCAGTGAATGGTTGAGGTCTGACATACTGTTGAGGTTTGTCATCTCCTAGAAGAGCCGTCATTGTGAGAGCATGATTGTCGGTGTCATTCGCTGCGCGTTTATCACCTTAGCTACGAAAACTCATCAAGAGTCGGAAGAGTTCAACGCCTGAAGAGAATGATATTGCTCAAGCAAAGAGAGCCACTGTGCATTGACGAGTATGGCGCCCTTGACTGTGATAGTATGAGTTCGACAAAAATTATCTCCCCGCTGCAGTGCAACACTGGCCGAGTTGGTTATCTTCTTTGTCCTTGAAGTTACAGCGGGATGGCTGGCTTTCGTTCACCGAGTCGCCAGCCCGGCCCAATAACATAAGTCAGTTTATTATCATGGAAATAATCAGAGCCATTGTTACTCCGAATGACTAGACCGAATTTCATAGAGAACTCTTCAATGAACCAACAAGTTAATAACCCGCTGCACGGCTTAAGCCTAGAAAAAATCGTTACCCGCTTAGTAGAGCACTATGGTTGGAGTGGCTTACATCAGCGCATCAACATCAACTGCTTTGCCAGCGATCCATCGATGAAATCCTCGCTCAAGTTTTTGCGTAAAACGCAATGGGCGCGCGATAAGGTTGAGGTGCTGTATATCTCCACCTTTAGCTAATCACTCGTTCCATGAAGTCGCGAGCTTTTTATTTAAAGCGTGATCAGAGTACTCCGAGCTGACGTAAAACTCTGCATAAATATACCCAAACTGCTTGAAGCTGTACCTCCAAGTAGTTTGGGTATCACGGATAACCACCACAAACCGACGGATAACCGAACCCTATGAATAGCCCATCCTTAGTGATTTTTTACGATGGACAATGCCCGCTCTGTTGTAACGAGATGCGCGCATTAAAAGCGCAGGATAGCCAAGCGCGGATTATGCTGGTGGATGTGTATGATACGGATGCGATGTGCCGCTACCCATCGATCGACAAACAACACGCCTTGTCTATCTTGCACGGTATCGATCAGCAAGGCCAACCGTTGTATGGTTTAGATGTGACTGTGCTGGCGTGGCGTTTGGTCAATCGACATCGCTGGCTTTTCATCACTCGTCTGCCGATTTTAAAAGGGATCAGTGACCGCATTTATCTGCTGTTTGCCAAACACAGAATGCGTATCTCGCGCTGGTTTGGACAAACCAACTGCCAAGATGGTATGTGCCAAAAGAAAATAGAGTAGAGACATTGAATTTTTAGCATGCCATGTCGCAACCGTGATCATCAACCTAGCACCTAAAGCCGATTGCCGATAAACTTCCGCCAATTCGGTTTCATATTGTATGAAAAAATTCTGTTCAGTCATGGGCTTAAAAACCTATCTAAGTGATAGCGGCTAAGTCAATAGTAGCTAAGTCAATAGTAGCTAAGTCAATAGCGGCGAAGTGAGTGGTCGAACCGCCTTGTTGGTATCGCCCTTCAAAGCGCGGTGGCTGGATAGAACAATAAACAGGCTAGGTATGTCGCACTCTAATTTCAAATTCTTGCAAGGCGTGAACGATTTTCTATTCTCGATAGCTCGCGCCGCCGAAAAAAATTACCCAGATGACCCCAATACCACGCTGGTTAAGTTGCGGATTTTTGGCGAGTCCACCGATTCAGAAACCTACCACACCTTGGAAGCGGATGGTTGCAGCTTTGCCGAGCATAGCCACGAGCAGCTCACTGCCAAGTTGCAACGGATTATCAGCCATGCACAATTTAGCCGCGATAAATCGAAAACGTTGCAAGCCCACATCAAACACATCGATGAACTCTGCCAGTCGGCTGCGGGGTGCGATTTCACTCATCTCGCCAAACTATTGAAAGAAAAAGGGCCAAAGTGGTCGGCAGAGGTGTTTAATCAAGCCAGCAACTTAGTCAGCCACCTTGAGCACTTAAAGCAAGAGATCAACCAACTGCGCGACATGCCCATCTACCTCACGCAAAGCATTTTGGCCAACGCCTTCCGCGGTGAGCTGGTGGCGCAAGACCCAAACGACGAGCCCGCCGATAAGCTGCTTGAGCGCATTGCCAAGGCGCGCATTGAGGCCGAGCAACTGGCGAAAGCGGCGAAAAAGACCGCAAAGCAGGCCGTAAAACAAGGATAAACTAATCGAATCCGGCTTGGATCGGCAATGCATACGGCGTCGCTTCAAGCCATATCATCACCAATAAAAATCAACACGTTGGCTAACATTATGCAAAAAAATACCCTGACTCTTCCCAAGGTTTGGCATGGAGTAAAACTCTTCTTTAAATGGCTATGGCTAATTAGCCTGTTTCTATTTGGTCTTGCCCTGTATTTATTCTTGGTTCCATTAGGGATGTTTGAATACGCTTTCTCGTTATCAGAGTTAGATATTATTGAAACGTCGTTTATTGTTTTCTTGGTGATCTATTTTTATCGCTATGTCCAACTGTGCCGGCGAAGTGACGCGCCTTTGGTGCGAAAAATTATCACGCCATGGGTTCATCAAGCCTATTTGGGGTTATTTTCTATCGGGTTAGTTGTGATCGCCATTAAGTTTTTTGCTTATGACTGGGAGCAACCGGTAGAGCCTTTGGTTGAGATTATCGAATATCTTTGCAGTGTTGCCGTTTTTGGTTATAGCTATTACCGAGTGAGTAAACTGCCGAATCAACAACTATCAACAACACCAGTTGCCAATACGCAAGGAGCGGTACAATGAAATCTATCCATTACTTAACCGCTTTGCTTTTCTTGTTTGCTGCGCCAAGCCATGCTTTGATGCATTCCGATGCAAAGCCCGGCAGCGCCGAGTTTTTGATCTCTGCTTGTCAGGAGTACACCGAGCTCTACGAGAAAAAAAATCAACCACGTTTTGGGGCATTTCTCACCACTTCAAAAGAAGAGAGCTTTCTTGCCGGCTATTGCCTTGGTGCGATTATGCATACCAACAGCACATGTTATTCTTCTAGGCCGTCCGTCTATCGTGCTGCGCAAGTGATTGCCTCGATTAAAGACGTAGACCGCTATTCCGAGAGTCGCCTACTGGAGCGGGCAGTATGCCGTTAAGGAATACCAATCAGGCGGTCAAAGCCCTATTTGGACTTGAAAATAGTGAACCTCTACGCTTGAAAGCTAATGCGTATCTGCGCAACAACGTTATTCCGCCATCATCGGTTGTTGATGAAGGATTTAGCGATGCCAGTATGGGTAAGCGTAGTAAAAAATGGCTCAAATCTCAGGCGCTAGATTGCTTGTTTAACGCGCTGGTGCTGGACGGTTTTTTTAATGATCCGAAATTGGTTAAAGCAATTTTTGAAGATTCAGCAAAGCGAGTCACCAATGCCGCTCTGTGTGAGGAAGTGCTACTAAAAGCGCAAGCCGTCACTGAGGTGATGCATTTATCTCAGGCGGCGCAGCAATTTCTCAGCCAGTTGCGCGACGATGCGTTCAATTTGCGTGAGTCTCGCTTAGTTTGCCCATTTGCCGATCAACGTTTGCCGCAAGTGGATCTGGCGATGCAAAATACTGGTTTGCTGTACCAATTGCTCAGATCGCAGCGCCTTTCTCTCTCTCACAAAGAACAAATCTTGCTCTGCTGGTTAGAGCAAGATCTCTTGGCGGCAGCTCAACTCGCCGACCAAGTAGATTTGGCACTTTTACAAGGTGATATGGGGTTAGCGGAGCTTGTGCAAAAGGTTCGTAGAGAGTATCAAGAAGCGCAAAGTTTCAACGCGCTATTAAATTTCTTACCGGACTAAAAAACGCTTTTTTGTGCAGTGCACAAATCAACACTACTCCTATCAACCCAAAGGAGTCGTGTTATGAACAAAGCAAATCAGTTAGTCATCAATTATCACATCACAGAGAAGTGCAACTACGATTGCCATTATTGTTATGCAAAATGGGCAAAACCGAATGAGCTGTACCGAAATGTCGATGAGATGAAGAGAGTACTGAGCAAACTCGCTGAGTACTTTCTTTCCCCTAATCCTATCCAACAACAACTGCAATATCAGAGTGTCAGGCTCAATTTCGCTGGCGGTGAACCTTTACTTCTCAAGCAGCGGTTGACGGATGCGATTGATTACGCCATCGACTTAGGCTTTAAAGCTTCAATCATCACCAACGGGCATTTAATCAGCGATGCGTTTATTGCCGAGCAAAGCCACAAACTGCAGCTTTTGGGGGTGAGTTATGATGCCAGCCAATCTGAGGTGCAAAAGCAAATTGGTCGAATCACTCGCTCAGGCAATGTACTTTCTGCACAAAGGCTACAAGCCATTTTTCAGCAGATAAGACATCACTCACCTGCGACAGAGCTGAAAATCAACACCGTGGTGAATCACTATAATACCGAGGGTGATTTCACCGCTTTGATCGAAGCCCTTCAGCCGAATAAATGGAAAGTGCTGCGAGTTCTACCGGTATTTGATTCGATTCAAACCATTAGTGATCAGCAATTTGCGGCTTTTGTCGAGCGGCATCAGCGCGTGGCGCATTGCATGTCGGTAGAAAATAACGACTCCATGACCAACTCTTACTTGATGCTCAGCCCTGACGGTGCTTTGTTTCAAAATGGCAATGGCTCGTCAGGCTATTTTAAAAGTCGCCCTTTGCTCACAACGCCGATTGATGTCGCTTTAGCTGAAGCGGGGTTTGATGCCGCTAAATTTGCCTTGCGTTATTGAAGGGAGCCAGTGATATGAAGATTCAAAACATCACCAATAAACAGGGGGTGACAATGACGTTAATCATTACCAAAGCGCCTAGTTGCATTGTGAATAAAGCGCAGCGGCTGATTCTCAGGTTAAGAGAGCACGATATTGTGGGAGGAATGCGACCAAAAGTTATTCAACGAGACAGGCGCTGGTTGAGTTATCGGATCAATCGTAACTATCGCTTATTGGTCAGGCGCTCATGTTGCCATTGTGGCCCTTACTACTGTGTCAGCCATGCGGAGTTTGATCATTGGGCGAAACATTAATTCCTGCCAAATAGGAATGTTCTAAAGCAATAATTAATAAGAAGGTAAAAATGAATAAATTTATCGTTTATGAAGGGCTCGATGCCTGTGGAAAAACCACGTTAAGTTCGCGCTACGCACAAGAGAGAAATACCACAGTTCACTCTGCGATTCTTAAACAAGCTGAGCAGCTAAGAAAAATTATTGATGCTAACCAGTCTAAGGAGAGTGCATTACTGTTTTTTATGCTCAATAACTTTTTAAAAAGTGATGAAGTGGCGAAAGCACGCGAGTCTGGAGATGTCATCCTTGATCGCTATCTATTTTCAACCTTGGCATACCAGACCATTTTACTGGGCGAAGAGAAAGTGAAGACGATGTTTGATGCGCTTGATATTGCAAATAATATTGTGCTACCAGACGTTATTGTTTTTGTTAAAGCCGATGCCGAAACAATAAACAACAGAATTAAAGCCAGAGGCGGTGAGATTCAATGGTACGGTGATGCCATCACGCAAAATCATTGTGTGGGATCGGCCTACAAGACGATTTTTAACTGGTTTGATATTCCGATTATTGAGATTGATACATCAGAAAAGCTTGGGTTAACGGTGGAAGAAACTTACCAGAAAATGAAAGAGAAGATGGATCGCGTTGTTTATAATTAAGGCTTCAAGTACGCCATAGTTTTAAAAAAAGAGTCATTGATTTTCCACAATAATGTAGCAGGGTACAAAGTCTCTGCTACATAAATGTGTGCTTGTTGTCCTAAAACATGAAGAAAATAACGTCATATCCTTCCCTGTATTGTTTGTCCGATTTCAGATAATAACTACGAGAATCATGAGTTGAGCAAAAAAGGGTCATCTTTGGGCTTGATTACGTAGTCGGTTGTGTAGGTGATACACTCGCTTATTGAGACAGCAATTTGGGACACGTTCCACTCAGCCGAATTGGTCATACTGACGCCATGTTCATTTATGGTGCCTATTATGCCACTCAAACATCCCATCTCTTTGCGGACAGTGATTCGGTTTCATCCCTTAAAAGTTGCCGTGACTTGGCTCATGGTGCTGGCGGAAAACGTTATGCTCGTTTTGCTGCCACTGTTTATTGGTTACGCCATTGACGGCGTATTAAACCAACACTATCCCCCTTTGATGTTGCTGGCGCTGCTGCTTTTGGTGCTGGTGCTCATTAGTGTGGCACGGCGTTTTTATGACACTCGAGTGTATGGTTCGATTCGGGTAAAGCTGGCCAATCTGGTTGAGCGCAATTTGCGTGATTTGCCTATTTCGGCCAAAGACGCACGCTTGACCATGTCGCGCGAGCTGGTGGACTTCCTTGAGAAAGATTTACCCTCCTTACTGACGGCGGTAGTGCAGCTTGTGGCGACGCTGGTGATTCTCTCTACGTTCCATTTTTCTTTGGCACTTTGCATGCTCTTTTCTGGGTTACTGATGCTGGTTATCTATGGTGCGTTCCACCGCACGTTTACCCAACTCAACGGCCAATTTAATGATCAAGTCGAGCAGCAGGTTACGTTGCTCAGCGGGGTTCGCCTGTCTGCGCTCAGGGGGCACTTTGAACGTTTAAAGCAGTGCGAAATCAAGCTGTCGGATACCGAGGCGGTGGTGTACGGCCTGATCTTTATGACCTTGTTTGGTGCGGTCATCGCGAACTTATGGATGGTGAGCTTACTGGTTGAACCGAGCGCAGGCCAAGTGTTCTCGATTGTGACTTACTCACTTGAGTTTGTCGAAACCGCGGTGATGTTGCCCATCACTTTACAAACCCTTTCACGTTTGACGGAGATAAGTCAGCGCCTCAATCACAACGCCATGCCACAAAAGGAGATGCCCTATGAAATTTAGAAAACCGCTCTCAGTGCTGGTTGGTTTGGCGGCGATTTTGCTTGCCTTGGTGGTGGTGGACGAACTGGCCCCTGAACCGAACGACGCGGCAGAAAAACAGGCACTACTTAGCCCAGTGTCGGTTTTGGAAGTGACTCCGTCACCTCATCCATCGAGGTTAACGCTATTGGGGATAACCGCAGCGCGTTGGCCAGTACAGCTGAAAGCCTCCAGCAGTGCGCAATTAAAATGGTTGGATGAGCGGATTGAACCGGGGAGTTTGGTTAAACAGGGGCAGGTGTTAGCCAGGCTAGATACCGCCGCGGTGAATGCAACGCTAGCGCAATCGTTGAGTGTTGTGAAACAAGCCGAACTGGAGTTGCAGCAGGCTCTGCATGAACAAACGGTGGCGCTAAAAATGTTGAACAGCAAAACCAGTTCCTCCTTTGCTCGTCGAGAACCCCAAGTGCTGGCGGCGCAAGCCAACCTCACTCAAGCCAAACAAGCCCATGTAAGCGCGCAGAAATTATTGGAAGAGTCGGTGATCACCGCGCCGTTTGATGCGGTGATCATCAAGCGTCATATCAGCCCCAGAGCGTGGATCGAAGCGGGGCAAGTGACGTTTGAACTCGCGGCCAGCGACTCCATTGACGTTGAGTTACCCATTTCAGAAATACACTGGCAGCAAGTTCAAACGGTACTCACGGAGCCGAGTATTAGTGTGGTGAACCGTGCCGGCCACCGCTGGCCTGCTCAGGTTCGCTATGTCTCTCCGTTGGTGGATACCAGCACTCGTCAAAGGCAGGTGGTGCTCGCGGTTCAATCTCCCTATCAAAACAAAGCGAAGTTGTATCCCAACCAACAAGTTCAGGCGGAGATCGACTTAGGCTTGAGTGAGAATGTGGTTAGCGTCCCGTTAAGCGCAATGACTCGAGACGGGTATGTCTGGACGCTAGACAGCAGCGATCGTTTACGTAAAGAGCCTGTCACCTTAATCGGGCAAGGGCATCAGCAGCTCAACATTCGATTTGATGAGCAAAGTGCGCAGGTGCGTCGAGTGGTGCAATACCCGCTCGCGTCGATGCTAAGTGGCAAACAGGTCGCGCCAGTGGCTTCTGAAAACGACCCTGACACAATGATGGTTGGGCGCGTTGCTTCAGAATCATTGAGCTTAGAGAAGCAAACGTCACTCAGTGCGGAAGCGATGATAAGTCAGGAGTCGAACAAATGAGTTGGATGACCAAGTGGTTTATTACCAATCCTGTTGCAGCCAACTTATTGATGATGGCGATTGTCTTGAGCGGTGCGCTCGCGTTTGGGCAACTGCGCGTTGAGTCGTTCCCACAAATCGCCCCATCGTCCATCAGCATTACGGTGGCGTATCCTGGCGGGACGGCGCAACAGATAGACGAGAGCGTGACACAACGCATTGAAGAGTCGATCAGCGGCATTGCCGGTATCAAGCAGATCACCAGTCAGTCGAGTGCCGGTCTTTCGCAAGTGATTGTGCGCAAAACCAGCACTACGGAGTTAGATTCGCTGTTGGATGATATTCGTAACCAAGTTAATGCGATTAATGGTTTTCCGGTGCAGGCGGAAAAGCCACAAGTGGTGCGCAACGATTTTACCAATTTGGCGGCGTTTGTGGTGGTGTCGGGGCCAAGAACGGATGACGAGTTGCAACCCATTGCCCAGCAGCTTGAGCAGGCGTTAAAAAAGCACCCACGCATTTCGAAGGTCTCAAACTGGGGAACCCGAACCTCTCAGCTCATCGTCGAGCCCGATCCAGAACAACTCAAGGCATTAGGATTGAGCTTGGAAACGTTAGCCAGTTTAGTTGAACAAAGTTCACTTGAGGCGCGCAGCGGTGAACTCATTAGTGACGTGGGGCGAATCGTGATTCGTGGCGACGGTTATGCGGATGATTTGCAGAAGTTGAAGCAACTGGTGGTGATGTCTGGCAGCAGTGGCAAAATACGCTTAGGTGATATCGCCAAGATAAGCCGAGGCTATCAATACAGTGGTTCCATTGTGCGAAATAATGGTGCGAATGCCATCGCGCTTTTGGTGAGCACCAGCCAAACCGACAACCTGCTTAAAGTGAGTGAGGCGATAGAAGAAACGCTCAATGTTCAGCGAGCAATCATACCGTCGGACATCACCTTGAACACCATGGCGGATATGGCACCCTACATTGAAGACCAGTTGTTTCGTCTAAGTGAAAATGCGTGGAAAGGTCTACTGATTGTCGTCGTTTTATTGGGGATTTTCCTCGAAATCCGACTCGCCTTTTGGGTGGCCATGGGTATCCCCATTGCGCTTGCTGGAACGCTTGCGGCCATGCAGTGGTTTGACTACAGCATCAATGACATCACCTTGTTTGGCTTCATCTTGGTACTCGGTGTGCTGGTGGACGATGCGGTGGTGGTGGGAGAAGCGATCCACGAAAAACGAGCGAGCCATCTCAGTGGCAAAAACGCGGCGTGGCAGGGCGTGCATTCTGTCTCCGTGGCCACCGTTTTTGGTGTGCTGACGACGATCGCGGCGTTTTCGCCGATGTTGTGGATCAATAACGAACTGGCCAAAGTGTTCGCTGGGTTCTCGGCGGTGGTGATCTTGGCGTTAATCTTTTCGCTTATCGAAAGCAAATTCATTCTACCGTCCCACTTGGCCCAGCTCTCGAGCAAATCCCCATCACTCGGTGTTGTTGGCAAGATTCAAGCCTTCGCTCAAGGTGGCTTGCAGCGATTTAATATCAAGCTATACCAACCGACGCTAGAATTTGCGCTGCGCTACAAAGTGGCGTTCTTGCTCGGTTTTGTCGCCACTCTCATCTTGGCCTACGGGATGTGGTTCAACGGCACCATTCGCAGTGCATTGTTCCCAGAAATCCCGGGCCGTTACCTCAGCGCAGTGATTGAGCTGGAAGATGGGGCACCTTTGCCTTTGCAGCGCAAAGCTTTGCTGCAAGTGGAGCAGGCGATGTCGCGGGTGGAGCAAAGTGTCATGGTCGATTATCCGCTGCAACAGAAGCCCGTTGTCAACTTGCTGGCATGGTCTGACGGGCAGGGGGACATTGAAGTGACGGCGGAACTGACCAGTGAATCGCTCAGTGTATTGCCAGGTAATGGGTTGCTGACACGATGGCGAGAAAGCACTGGGCAGGTCGAGGGCGCGTATTCGGTCAAGTTTAGTGCCGCAGAGGAGCCTGCCGGAGGGACATTCTTCACCATCTCAAGTGATGACCGCGAGCTCGCATCGCGTGTAAGTAAGCAGTTGAAGAACGCGCTGTCGTCATTGCAAGGGGTATCGGATGTGTACGACGATGGCCAAAATGGCGTGCCACAAGTCCGTTTGGTATTGAACCTCTATGGCCAGCAACTTGGGCTAACGCAAGCGAAACTGGCGCAACTTGCCGGAGAAGCGTTTGGTGAAAGAGAAATGCACCGCCTGTTGGACAATGGGCGAGAGACCAAAGTGTTACTGCAATACCCTCGTGATCAGCGTAAAACCTTGGCTCAGTTGCAGCAAACGCTCATCCTGCTACCCACAGGTGGCAGTGTGATGCTCGGTGATATCGCCGAGTTGCATCATGAGCAAGAACCTCAAGTGCTGTACCGCCGCAACCGAGAGCAAGTCATCAATCTCTATTGGCAACAAAATCGCAATCTGCAATCACCCGAGCAAACCCGAGAGCAGCTCCAGCAGACGATCAATGCCCTTCATCAGCAATACCCAAACGTGACCATCAAAGCGGGCGGTGAGTTTGAAGAAATAGGGGAGGTCTCAGCGGGTTTTCAATCGGCGTTGATACTGACGCTACTGATGATCTACATCTTATTGGCGGTGCCGTTGAGATCGTACTGGCAGCCGATGATCATTATGGCCGTGATCCCGTTTGGCTTTGCGGGGTCGATTTTTGGCCACTATCTGATGGGCTTGCCCATCAGCATCTTGTCCATGTTTGGCATGATGGCCATGACCGGTATCGTGATCAATGACTCCTTGGTTCTGATCACCCGCTTTAATCAGGAATACCGCCAAGGTGTTCCGTTGCAGCAGGCGTTAGTCACGGCTGGGACGAGCCGTTTGAGAGCGATTTTTCTCACCACCATCACCACCGTGTGTGGCTTGTTACCTTTGCTCAGTGAAAGCGCGGAGCAGGCTCAGTATTTAAAGCCCGCAGCGGTATCCTTAGTGTTTGGTGAGCTGTTTGCTACTGCCGTGACGCTGATTCTTATTCCGGTACTGTTGGGGCTGTTTTGCCGCAAACCTCCCATCGTTGAGCCGGAATCACTGGAAGTGCTGTCCGTGGAGCATTCGTGATTGATTTTATAAAAAACACGGCACATAGTGAGTGCAATTATTCCAAGCGCAACGATGCCATGATGCCCGAAAACCAACCCGTTTTTCAGCTCGTCCCTGAAATCGCCTTACTCGAATCGTTACCAGCGCACCTGAAAAAGCGCTTCACGCACGCGCTTCACTTGATGCATCAAGAGTGGGGCGAGCGTCGAACGTGGGAAGAAATCGCGACGAAAAGCGCTATTTCTCCCTATCATTTTCATCGTCAATTTACCGAGTTGTTTAACGAAACGCCTGGGCAGTATCTCAGTCGAGTTCGGTTGCAAGTGGCGGTTGGCCTGCTACTAAGCGACGAGCAGTGGAGCGTGATTGACATCGCGCTGTACTGCGGTTTTTCATCATCCCAGTCGTTGGCTAAGGCATTGAAGCGCGAGCTTGGGGTGACTGCCAAACAGATTCGAAACATGGGTTCCCAAGCGACCCCCAAGGAGACACTGGATTTCATCCAGCGACTAGCGCATCCGGGGATGCAGGCGTCGATGGAAAAAGAGCTGGCGCAAGCGATGCCAACCGAACTCGTTTGGTATCCGCAGCGGGGCATGCAAAAACTCAAATTGGAGACGGCAGATTGGGACAGTGTGTTTGAGTTGTATGGTGAGAAGTCAACACATTTGATGAGCACGTTACCGCTCAAACAACTGGAGAAGGCGTGGGATGAGATTGACGCGGAAATTGGTAACTGGCAGGTGGCCAAAGCGCGTTACGATCGAATAATTCCGGAAGGATACTACTTATGCAGCGAGGTCTATCTCGCTTCCGATGTCGCGTACAGCACCGCGTTAGATGCGTTGTTTGATGCGGCGGAAAAACAGGGTTTGCCGCTGGATCTCAATGGCTACTTGGTGGAGATGATTCGCCATGTCGATACATCGGAGTTTGAAGGGGTAACCTTCTCATTCCAGTTACCTGTGTTGGTCTAGGCGGCAGGCAACTGTTTCTCTCACTCAATCCCTCTTGAACCTGTTTACAATTGAGCAAACACGGACACATTTTGTTCCCATCACCGTGGAACAATCCCACCACAAAGTCATTGAAGCACACCGTTGGGCTCGTGATGAGTGGATGGTGGCAATCTTAAATCAAGAAGGGATAAAGTGTGAAAACGGACCTAGTTACGGTTACATCGCTATTTATGGCATTCGCCGCTCAGTGTGCGGGTTTGTTTTTCTGGCGCCAAGGCTAGTAAACGTGCTCGGCACGGCGTTGAGTTACTCGGGCATTATCGAGTAGCACAGGTTTTAAGTGGTTTTAAGTCGTGGCGTAATGCCCATTCATGACTGTCTAATAACGTTGTTTTACTGATGTTGTCGGTAAAGGCAGAAAACGGACAGCTAGTGCCTTGCGACGCGCATAACGTCGGCTCGCATCCGTCGGGCGATGGATGCGAGCCGCTGCTTATTTTTCTTCGAGCAGATATTCGTAGCGTTGATCGGTGAGTGTTTTCATGAAGGCGACTAACGCGTCCACTTGCTTATCGGTCAAAGCGCGCGATTGAAACTTTGCTTCGGTGAGCGCTAGGTTTTTATCAACCTCAGGTGCTCGCCAAGGTTGGCCTGTTTCCGGGTTAATCGTGCGGGTTGAGTTATTATATTTGTCGTAAAACAGCACCACAGTACGCAAGTCTTTAAACACGCCGTTGTGCATATAGGGGCCAGTCACGGCCACGTTGCGCAGTGTCGGCACTTTAAACTTGCCAGCTTGCGCTTCATCGTCGATGCGCGGGTGCTCAAGCAGCCCTTTGTCAATGTGCTCCGCGCCTAGGCCGTTGACCTTACGCACCGCCGTATTCACCGGAACCCCTAAGTTGTGGTACTCATAGTTGCTAAATGTCTCCCCTTGGCTGTTTGGAAAGGCTTTTAGCTGGTGGCATGCGTTGCAATTGGTGAACTGCTGAGAAAAGAACAGCGCCTCACCCAACGACTCTTGCTGAGTCAGTTCGACTTCATTGCGCAGATAGCGGTCGTATTTAGAATCAAAGGGCGAAAAAAAGTCGGTTTTTTCAAACGCGGCAATACTTTCTGTCATGGCAAGATAGGCGGCGTCGGTGTCTGACCATATCGCGTCACCAAATAAAGCCGTGAACCCTTGCACGTAGGCACGGTTTTCCTTGAGCCTATCGACCACGGCTTGTTTGTTGGGCATGCCCATTTCAAGTGGATTTAAAGGGGGGCCACCAGCTTGACCAGCCAAATCGCGCTCTCTGCCATCATGGAAGAGCCCGCCTTTAAATTCACCCGCATCATTACGGGTTATGCGAGGGATTTTATTGGCGTAAGAGGCAGTTGGCGTATTGCGGTCACCAAACGACACGCCATCGTCGCCTTTTGAGACCATTCCCTTCAGCTCTGACGCTCTGTTGTCAATAAAAGCATGGTTCGGATTGTGGCAAGTGGCACAAGATTGCGTTCGATTTTGCGAGAGATTGACATCAAAAAACAACATCTGCCCGAGTTGCTCCTTGGTCATGGTTGAACCATCGCTGGCTGCAATAGGGTAAGCATGAAGTAACGTAACAAGACCTAGCCATAACGCTGTGGGTTTGGACAAAATAACCTCCGTGGTAAGAATGCCCAAGCAGTTGGGCTGTCATAGGTGGCGAAGATTATACCTCAAGCACGCGACTAACGAATACTGGATGAAGTCCTCGTATAAGGAAATGATGACAATGAAGGATAGAGGTTCACTCGCGAAGTTTTTATATTTGAATCAGTTTCTTATGTTTGGAGTGGATAAGAGCCAATGGGTTATTGCTGTCCGGCATGCGAGTGGGGTCGCATCCAGCCTTCAAACAGTGAAGGTGGAATTGCAACGCTCGGCATGTTGATGCTTAAGTTGGTACTACCAAAAGCGGATGTACGCTCTGCGTAAGGCGATTGCGCATCACTTGTTTCTAAACACAGAATCATGGACTGGGAGAGAATAATGCAAGCAAAAGAGGTCGTTTAGCCTTCTAGGTGGCGATGAAATGTAAGGATTTTGCGAAAGCCAGTGAATGGTTGAGTTTGGATTTTGAGGGCTTTTGCCCCCATCGGGTGAACGGAATCGAGGCGCTAAATCGTACATTGAAATATTGGCAGCCTAAGGCGCTCAAAAAAGCTCAGCATGGCAACATACTGAGCTTTTTACGTTTTTATAGGTCAAGCCGTTCTCGTTACACTTTGAAGAAGGCCACTTCCTGTTTGAGATGGTTGGAAAGGGCATTCAAGTTCTGGCTGGCGACTTGGTTGTTCTCCATTAAGCGAATGGATTCGTTCGACATACTGGAGATTTGTTGCATGGCGACGACTAACTCGCGAACCACTTCCACTTGCTCATCGGTGGCAATGACAACGTCACGCACTCGATTGAGTGAGTCCTGAGACTGCTGCTCAATGCTCACCAGCAGCTGGCTTGCTTCCGCGGTATTTTTCTGGCAACTCTCGACTTTAGGTTGTGTGTTCTCCATGGCGGTCACGCTCGCCACAGTCTGGGCCTGCACTTCTTTGAGCATCGCTTCAATTTGTGTTGTCGCTTCGCCAGTGCGTTTGGCTAGGTTTCTCACTTCATCGGCTACCACGGCAAAACCTCGTCCGGATTCACCTGCACGTGCTGCTTCTATTGCCGCATTGAGCGCAAGCAAGTTGGTTTGCTCTGAAATACCGCTGATCATATTGACGATTCCACCGATATCGCGCGTTTTTGCCTCAAGTTGTTTGACCTGAGCCACGGTGTCATTGACCGCTGTGGTGACAGAAAGCATTTGTTCTGCAACCGCCGCTATGCGAACGCGACCATCGCGCGCATTGTCCGATGTGTTGACCGAGTTTTGCTCTGTAAGGCTGACCACTTTGGCGATGTCATCAATACTCGCGTGCATGGTTTCTAACTGAGCTGCCATATTCTGAGTCAGAATAGCCTGCTGCTGCGCTGAATCAAACACCGAGCTAGAGCCGCTAGAAACGGCTTCTACTTGGGTTGCCAACTGCTCTGATGCGCGGCGGATATTGAGCACAATCGAGCTCAGTTTGTCGGACATCTGTGACAGAGAATGGAGAATGCTACCGCGTTCACTGGGTTCATAGTGCTGAGTGAGTTCGCCGCTGGCCATTAACTGAATCGCATTTTGCGCCACATACGGTTCGCTGCCTAAGGAAAGACGAAAACTGCGTTCGATCATAAAACCCACCAGTGCGGAGATCACAACCGCGATACCGCTTAAAGCCAGCATCAGGCTTTGAAATCCATTGGCTTGTGCTCGCGCTATCGGTGTTAGTTGCTGATTGAGTGATTCTTGATAATCAATAAATTCATTGATTGCCTGTAACCAGTTGGCGAAATTTGGCCGAACCTTATCCAGCAGGAGCGGCGTGACGTCTTCACCGTTCGATTTTTTCACAATCACTTCTTGCACCAGAGGTAGAGTCTTGGCTTGTATTTCATCAATTCGTCGCAGAATGTCTCTTTCCATCGCTGAAAACGGAACGCCGTCAGACATCATACGTTGCATGTTTTGCTCAGATTGTTGGTAGAAGCTTTCCAAATGGCGAATATCATCCTCAAACAGACCAATTTCCTCAGAGCTTCGCGCCATCGCTATATCACGAATCGCAATCGCTCGGTCATGAACACTGCCTCGATAGTTGATGGCGTAGCGCTGCTTCACGGAGTTGATGTCGGTCACCTCCTCTAAGCTCATGTCGATAAAATTGACTTTTTGAATACCAATGATGGTCAGTACGCCCATCAGAGCGACTAACGTACCAAAGCCTAGAGCCAAACGCGTCCTTACTTTTAACTTTGCGAGGTATTGCATTTCATTCTCCTGATAGCAAACGAAATGGTTGGGGGCGTCCCCCGAACCTATGTTTTTTGGTTTTTTAGAAAGTAGATAGACCTTGTTTTACTTAAAAAATGATAAGCAACGAGTTAAGGGCAGATTGGTCACAACAAAGCCAAAATTGGCTTTCAGCTTTCAATAGCGAGAGAGTGTTGTGGTTTCACCAGCGTATCTTTGCAAAGAGTGGACGGGCATGTCCAATCACTTGCCTCGATTGGATTAATTGGTGTAATCAATGGTAACGAACTTAATGATTCAACTCTCTTGTGTATGGCTCGCGCCGTAAGTTACCAAGGAAGCTCCTTGCCATCATAGGCATAAAATCCGCCGCTTTGTTCAGGCGTTGCCGCTGCAATCAAGCCAATCAAATCGTGCGCAACACAGGCGGGGCTGAACAGTTTCTCTGGGGCGACATTGCTGTGAAACGGCGCAGAGAGTTTGGTGTCGGTTGTGCCGGGATGCAGTGCCAATACCACGCCTTTTTTCAGTGAACGTTGCCATTCAATCGCTAATGTTTTCAGCAGCATATTGAGCGCCGCTTTCGAGGCGCGATAGCTGTACCAACCGCCGAGTTGGTTATCACTGATACTGCCGACCTTGGCGGAAAGCGTGGCAAACTTGCCCGCTTCACTCTGCTTCAGTTTGGCGGTGAAATGCTTGGCAAGCAGTAGGCTAGGCAAGGCATTGTGGGTCAGGTTGTAGAGGAAAAAATCCGCATCTAAGGCATTGAGGTTCTTTTCTGGTCCTTTACTTGCCGTATGCAGTACGCCGACACAGTTGATAAGCCAATCGATTTGGCTAAATTGCTCACTCAGGGCTTGTACCTGCGCTTCTTGGGTGGCATCGAGTGCGTGCCAAGTCAGCCGCGGGTGCTGCCACGTCGGCGTAGTACTATGGTAAGTCGCATGCACGTTGGCCTTACTAAACCGGTTCAGCGCTTCTTGCACCATCGCCAAACCAATACCGCCGCTGCCACCGATGATCACGATATTCATGATGAGCTTTCCTTATTTTGAGGATGATGGATAAGAAGAGACGCGTTGGCGGCGATTGGCCAGTCAACCATATCGACACTATCAAGCGTCAAATTTTCCAGAGCATTTAGCTTGCCACACTCCGTTCCGCACCATTTGGCAACGAATTCGCCCTTTGGATCGTAAGTGTGCGCCTGTTTGGCGAGGTTGAATTGCCGCGAGCCGCGTGGATCGGCTCCGACTCCCGCCAAATATTGCCAGTTGCCCCAGTTGGATCCGACATCGTAATCCATCAACTGAGTTTCAAAATAAGCGGCACCATAGCGCCAATCTAAGCCTAGTTCGTTGACTAGGCAACTGGCGACTAACTGTCGACCACGGTTGGACATGTAACCCGTTTGATTCAGTTGCCGCATACAGGCATTCACAATGGGGAAAGGCGTTACTCCGTGCTTCCACTGTAAAAAGCGCTGCGCATAGAAACTGGTGAGCGGTTTTTTCTCGCCAATCCCAGAGAAGCGAAACAGTTTTGCGCCATAGCGCCGCGCGTACCAGTAAAAATATTCACGCCACAGTAACTCAAAGAAAATCCAGTAGGTGGAATCGTTCGCGCCATGTACAGCTTCATAACGCTGCAACATGGCATAAATGGTTTTTGGCGAAACCGCGCCGAGCGCGAGCCAAGGCGAAAACTTAGTGGAATAATCCATGCCGTCTAACCCATTGCGCGTCTCTTTATAGCGACTGGGGAGCATGGAGGAGAAATAGTGTTGGCAATGCGTCAGCCCTGCTTGCTCACCACCGATAAAGGCGCTGTGATTCGGCTCGGTAACAATGTCCAGCAAAGGCAACTGCCAGCCTTGATAAATGGGCGGTAAAACACGCGGATAACCCATCGGTGCAGAAAGGGGGAGCATTTCTACTTGCTTGCGAAATTGGGTAAAGGTGCTCGGTAGCGCCTCAAGTGCAAACGGCAACTGCGGCTCACTCAATAAGCTGCGCAGAGCTTGCTGATGGATGTGCACAGAAGGAAAATCCTGATGAATGCGCGCGATAGCGTGGCGCTCATCTGAGCCCGCCATTGCATCCACATAAATATCCGTAATCTCGACTTGAGTCAGTAGATGGCGCAGCGCTTGATAGGGCAAAAGTGGCGTCACCCAAAGCTTTTGGCCTAGCGTACTGAGCGAATGATCTAAGTCAGCCAAGGTTTGGTTGAGAAACTTTTTTTTGGCTTCGCCCCATTGGGTTTGCTGGGCGTAGCGCGCCAAAAATGGCGTAATCGAGGGATAACAGTACAAACAGATCAAGCGATCTACTTGCTGTGCGGCTTGCTCAAGTAGCGGGTTATCGTTCACTCGTAAATCGTTGGTAAACCAGTACAGGCCAATTTTTTTACTCACGCTATCTTCTCTTGAAATTGCTTACTTAATCTGATTTTTACGTATCTGGCTCTTTATCGATCAAGACAATATGTGGAGAATTTTTCCGCTACATTCTTCTCGTTCTTACCCATCTATTGGTGGTCTTTGGAGCCTATTATGTTGATCAGACGCAAAAAAACCAAGCGACTTAACCTCGCTTGGTTTTGATTAATAGCTCACTTGGTTTTGATTAATAGCGCGCTTGGCTGTGATTAATAGAACGTGGGTAGGGCTCTTATTGGCGTCGTGATCGGCGCAGCCACATCATAGCCAATAAAGCCAATCCGGAGCCGAGCCCTAAACTACCCGCGTCACTACTATTATTGCTGCGAATGAGATCCAGCGTTTCTTGCAGGATATCGGTGAGCAATTGACGATGTTTTAGCTCAGTGAGACTCACGTGGCTATCACTCTGTTTACTGTTTTGACTGCGGTGGTACACCAATCGAACTTTGTTACTCGCACTATACATTTCAAGCGAATAACTGCCTTTACTCAGTATTTCATTGGTATAGCCGAAGAATACTTTCTCTTTTTTACCGTTTAAGTAAACCGTTAATGAATCTAACCCGCCATCGGACTGGATCCAGTAATTAAATGAAAACTCACCTCTTGGCAGGTTATCAAGCACTAACTCAGAGGTTTGATTGGCTTCTAGGTCAGTTGCACTGTGTAACACCTTGCTATCAACTTGCCAGCGATGATTGTTTTCGTAAGCGCTGTGATTGGGTAGTGCCTTGAGGTAGCTTTTTACTTCGTTAGAGGCGGGCTGAAGCGCATGATAATCTAACCACGCGGCGACTTTTCCTTCTTTTAGGTCACTTGATTCAAACTCAAGCAACACACGACCGAGTGTGTACTCAACAATGCTGTAATCCACTTCAATTTGGCACTGCTCGCCGGGAGAGAGGTGGCCTGAACAAGTGTCGTTAGCAGGGTCGATAATGGTTAACAAAGTGTTTCCGTTGACCGTCGCTTGAGGATTTTTCAGCTCAATACTTTTGTTGGATTGATTGGTAAAGGTAAAAATGTGCTTGCGGTTCGCTGCAAGGCCTATGATGCCAATGTTTTTACTTTGACGATAAGAAAGACCCGCGGTGCGATCCTCAATCCAATTCTGATAGTCACTCACCTTGGTATAGACTCCGGGGTTAAGACCGCAGCCGACGCCCCAACTGACAATACCCATCTGTTTAAGGCCGTTGGTGGCGTCATACATAATCGGACCGCCGCTGTCACCTTGGCAGCTGTCAACACCGATTTCACCAGCGCAAAATACGTGGTCACCAAGATTTTTGTAGCTACTGTTCGATGCTTTGCATTTTGCCAGAGATACGAAGGGCACGGATGCTTGATGAAGCACTCTTGGGTTGTCGCTGCTGACCTTTTTCACCGGGTCATAATGACGGCTACCAAAGCCGATCACATTCAATGAGAGATTTTCGTTTAGCTCATTAAAATCATCGCTTTTTGCCACGGTGAGTAAAGGATTATTGATGGCACGAGTTAATTCTAAAATGGCGATATCGTCGCCATCAAAGGCCGTTTGGTAATTTTGATGGAGATAAATCTGTTTTATCCCGACTCTAACCGCAGAAGATAAGTCATCAAAATTGTAGGCATTCACCACCGCCTGTACGTCGGAAGCGAGCGTTTGTCTATCAACGCAATGCGCGGCGGTTAAAACATATTGATTGGCGATGAGGCTGCCACCGCAAAATGGCTGAGTTGCGCCGTTTCGGGTTAAGGCGACCATAAATGGCCATGCGTTAGGTTGCGCTTTATCACCGCCGATCACTCGAGCTGTGATATCAGATTCCATTCCAGAAGCAGTAAAAGAAGAAAACAGCAGTAACGTTCCAAATGCTGTCGATAGAAGGTTGTGCTTCATAGATACCTCAAAAGAACCCACAGTCATTCGTGGGAACGGTACCATACCAGATTTGAATAAATAGTAAACAAAAATGTGGTAAATAGGATTTGTTTAATATAAATGCTATTGCATATGAGTTGTTTGCATTTTGTTTGAATAAAGAAACTGCGGTGAAGATCGCCAAAACGTGACAATTTGTGATTATGATTTAGAAAATTAACGCCATTTAATAGTTTGAATGTTGTAAATTGCATACTCGGTAATATTCACTATAATTCGTTATTATTTCTGTCAATATACGATGCTAACGTATATGAAATTTCTCTCAATTGTCTCAAATTAAGGAAGATACATGTTGAGTGCGTGGATCGCAAAATGGTTAGAGCTGCGCGTCGATGATGAACGCTACAAGGATTACTCTTTTCTGGTCATTTCCTTGATGATTCTCGGTTTCACCAATCTATTCTTTCTCTACTACAATATCTTTGTCATACCCAACACGCCAATGCGTAACACCTTGGCCATCGGTATGGTCTCGTGTGTGATCAGTTTGCTGCTGATGAAAGAGTGTCGAGCGCCAAAGATTGCGGCGTTTATCATGCAGTTAAACATGACCCTTTCGAGTATGTCGATTATCGTTCAGGAAGGGCACCACGAACTTTCCATTGCCTTCATCTTTATCACCCCGATGCTTTCTATGCTGATTTTGGGTTACAAGCTAGGTGCTTGGTTTAGCGGCATTACATACCTTATCACTGCCTCTTATGTACTAACGACGATGGACTCTTGGCAGCCCGCCTACTTTGAAACCATCAGTTTTATCCATTTCACTACGATATTTGCCTTTTTGTTTTTTGTCGGCTTTTTTTACGACCATAGTCGTCGTCAGTTATTGGAATCTCTGCGTAAATCGAACCAAAAACTGCAAGACTTAGCGACCCAAGATCAACTGACGGGTTTGGCAAATCGTCGCTGTTTGGATGATTTTTTGCACAATGTACAGCAAACACGTTGGATCGCCATGATTGATGTGGATGACTTCAAACAGATCAATGACCTGTTGGGTCATGATGTGGGCGATTGCGTATTAATCAATCTTGCGCGTTGTTTGCAGCAAGCGGCTGAGCCTCGGGATCTGGTTGGTCGCTGGGGTGGGGAAGAGTTTCTCTTCTCGATTGACGCCGACAGTGAACAAGCGGCGCAGGAGAAAGTACAACGCCTGCTTGATGGCATCGCCTGTTTTGATTTTGCTATTGAGCGGCCAGTCACCGTCAGTATCGGATTAGCGCTTCATCAACCGGGTCAGCATCGTAGCGCGCTGCTGCATGCTGATGAAGCGCTGTATCTCGCCAAAGCGTCGGGCAAAAATCAGTTTTGCCTTGCGACTGAGAAGTTTGACTATGCGGTATGAAGTGGATTGCTAAACACGGGCGTCATCTTGTTGGTGACATCGCCCATCACTTGTGCCGCTCTAAAGGCGGCGTCCAAACAGATCGACTGCGCTTGTTTTAGCGATGCCGGAAACTCAACCCAGACAGTTTGAATAGCGTCGTTGCTTTGTAAGTAGTAGCGCTTAGTTCTGCAATCGCTGATGTTGGTCCATAGAGTGAATGAGTTGAAGGTGATGCCTGCTTTTTTCTCCAATTGCTCTTCAAGATTGTTCGGATGCAGCGCTTCAAACCCTTGCGGAACTTTACATGGGGAAATCATCGCAGCCACCTGAGCAACACGATCAACCTGAGTTAAATTCTCGTTTTGCAGCAACCGATAGTAGCTAGCACGCTCGAATCTTTGTACCGAGGTATGTCCGCCTGGCGCAGTAAATACAGGATTTAGATTCGCTGTCTTGGTTTTGTTCCACTGATAGCGCCAGTATGTATCAAGGCTGAGCTGGGTCTGATAATCGGGCTCGTTGGTCATCACGGTAAAGTCACGATGATGATAAATGGTCAGTTTGCCGTCATGAATTTCCAAAATGGCTGAATCACCATGCTGGTCAGAAATCGCTGCATGAACCTGCGCGGGGGCATTGGGATCACCGGGCACGCTGCCGCCGAAAAAGCAGATCTCCATACCCGGTTCTGGGAACGAGAAATAGCTCACCGCTTCTCGCACTGTCGCGAAGTGATCGAGCATAAATTGCCCCCAACGTAGCACGCTCAGCCCTTTTTGCTCGTCACTGAGTGACCCTTGGTGAAAGGTGCAGTTCGTGTCGTATAACACGTTGGCGACAAAACCTTTTTCATTCATACCATCACAAAATCCAAAGCCATCTTCGTCATCGCCTAGCAAGGTGGCTATGCTCGCATATTTTGCCTGCCATTTGAGCACTTGCTTTTTCATCAGCCCTTCTTTTTTGCGTTCGGCCTTGCTCATGCCGACTGCGTTACCTCCACTTGGGGTAAGCAGTAGTGTGGCATCAAGGTGAAACTCCCAATCCATGTTGCGAGCAACGGCGACCTGTTTGTTATCCATATTGTTGAGAATGCGAGTGCACATAGTGTTGTTATGTCCTTTGTGTTGTTTTTGCAAAAGTTGCCCAGCTTGACGCGCCAGCACCAATCGATAAGGTTGTATGCGCTTGGCTGAGCAATAGATGTAGCAGAATGTCATGGGATTTGGCGGGATGATATATTTAAAATGAGAGTTGTGCTTATTTTTTGGTGTGAAATTCTACTGTCATATTAAGTGGTTAACTTGTGCGGCGAGTTTAGTCAGGCTGCTTTGCAGCAAAAGAGTAAGTGTGATCTGTTATGAGTAAAAAAATTCATTCTTCCGATTCGACCATTATCAAGCTCTTACAACAGCGAGGTTTGATAAAAAGCGAAGCCGTTGCAAGGCTCAAGCAGGATGTCTATCGCTTGCATCCCGAAGAGGTGACGAAAGTGAAGAATTATGCCGAGCATTTTGGCATCCATGCGAAGGAAAAGCTCATCGATGAAATTCTGGATCTGCGCCGAGATGCGTTAATTCATCGTCTGTCGCGTGAAAGTGAAGGCGTCCAAACCACCCCTAAAAGGCGACTGACGCCGGTTGAGTGAGGGCTGACAGTCTTGATGCATCAGCGTTAGAGCATCGGCAAAGCGCTTTTGCCAGTGTTCTGGTAATGGCTGGAGTAGGGCAATTTCTGGCACAAGGTTAACACAATACAAAAGCAGCCTCCTTGCTGCGGCTCGCTATTCACACGCCTGGGTCATTGAGCTTGTGCAACTTGGCCAAGCCAAGTGTCGAGGGTGTCGAAAAACTCGCGGGCATACGCCTCGTCGCCATACCAATAGAGCTTGATGAGAAACCAAGTCCCCGGCGTCTGGGTATTGAATGTCGGATGTTTGAGTAAACTGTGTGTGGCGTTGGCAATCCGCTTGATGGTCAGGCTGTTTTGCCCTTGAAATAGTTTGCTCAGTAGCCGACGGGTGTGGTTGATATCCACGTTGAGGTCCTGCTCTCCCAGTAAGATGAGCCCGGGTTTTGTCAGGTTTTGGTAATCATTGCTCGCATCAGCAAAAGCGTTCAGTTTGGCAAAGTGAAAGCGCTCTTCACTCATCAAGTTGGGCTGGTTGGCGTACTGCGCTGTGTAATCGGCGTAGCTGGGACTAGCTTGCCAAAAAGCAATCTCTTGCAAATGGTGCTGATAAGCCTTGGCGATGTCGCTTTCGCTTGCACCACTCGCTTCTAAGCGTGTTTTCGTTAAGTACCAGCTTTGTTGCAACCAATTGATGGCAAAGCCGACGCCGATGAAAAAATCCACCTCATCATTGCTCTTTGCGACAGCTGGCACCACCCATCCCGCTTGGCTAAAGCCTATTAAGCCAAGGCTTTTGGCTTGGTGACGGAAATGGTTTTTGACAAACGCGATGGCGTCGTGAACTTCTTGCTGGCGATCCTGCATTGATTGGTTAAGCCAATTGCCCGTCGAGTTGCCGACGCCCGGTTTGTCCCAGCTAAACACCGCATAGCCGTTGTTAATCAGCCGCTGCCAAATTGGCTCATAATAGCCGTAGGCGTCATAGCTGAGCGCTCCGTCACCGTGTACAAAAAGAATCACCCCTTTGCTTTCGGTTGGCTTTTCGGCTGATATATAAACGCCGGCAAGGGTATTGCTGCCACTTTGAAAGTGAATGATCTGCTCTTTGGCGTGTAAAGGAAAACTCACGCTCAAACAGAGCAACAAATTGAAGAGAGCTTTTGTCAGGGTTTTCATCGTCAATTCTCCATATCACTTAAATAGCGCTGCTCTTTGCGCTGTCACCTAAGTTTAAATTTGCTTCTAACCGCGCAGACGCAACCGCCTTTTTATCCGGCTTAGGGTTGGTCAGTCAGGCATCTTTCACCGAAACGGGCACAAAGCGCAGTGTGATGGCGTAACGAAATATCATGGTTGAACCCACTAATTTAAGTGGGTTCAGTATTGATGAAGTGGGCGAAGAATAAGTGTCCCAGTTTGCTGTTTTGCGCTAATCAGGCCGTCAAAACAGCAAACGGTTTAGTGGCAGCCGTTTAAGCCACTTCGGGGATCGGCTTGGCGGGCGCTTCTGGATCGGGCTCTTTTTGGATTGCGGGCACTTGGCCATCGCCCACTGCACTGAGGTAACAGCCGCTCAGTTTGACCGCCAAATAAAGATCGGCACGCAGCAGGATTCCGCCTTCACTGGTGCTGATGCCCGTGAGTTCACACCAGTTACGCAGGCTGCGTTTTCGCCCGGCGAGCACCAAACGGATGCCGCGCTGCTTTAATATTGCATGCACATCCGAGAGCATCGCCATCACACTCAAATCGAGGTGGGTAAAACAGGAAACGGCGTCCACCACCACACAGCCCACATCGCCGCTGTTTTTCTCCGTGCACTCCAGCAGCCGACGTTTAAAGTAGGGCGCGTTAAAGTAGGTCAGTGGCGAGTTGAAACGGTAGATCACCATGCCGGGGATAGGGTTGGCTTTGCCCGTGCTGTCGATGGTGCGGATGGTGCCTTCTTCGTCTAGGCCGAGCTCTTGGTCGCTTGGGCGCATCACAATGCGCAAAAACTGGAATAAGCCGAGTAACACCGCCAAGGTGATACCGGGGATCACACCGACTATTAACACCGCAATAAAAGTGACGCTGGCGAGATAAAACGCGTCTTTGTCCCGCTTTCTCAATGTCCAAATGCCTTTGAGATCGAGCAGTGACAGCGAAGCGATCACTAACACGACACCTAAAGCCGCAATTGGGATATATTGCAGTGGCTGGTAGGCAAACACGGCGATGATGGCAATGACGGTGGCGGCGATGATTGACACCAGTTGCGATTTGCCGCCGTTGGCATCGTTAACCGCGGTGCGTGAGTCCGCGCCGCTGATGGCAAAACCCTGTGAGAACGCTGACGCAATATTGGCAAAACCCAAGGCGCGAAATTCTTTATCTGCATCAATGTCGTAGCCATTTTTGGCGGCAAAGCTGCGCGCGGTGAGCATCATGCTGACAAAGCTGACCATGGCTAAGTTCAGCGCTGGCACCACCAGTTCGCGGCTCACGCCAATGTCAAATTGCGGGGTTTGAAAATCAGGGAAACCACCTTGCGTTACGCCAACCACGCTCACCCCCATGCTGTCCAGATGGAGAAACCACACCGCTGCGGTCGTGACCACAATTGCCAGCATCGCCGCAGGCCAACCCGGGCGAAAACGTTTGGTCAGCAGGTACAAAAAGAGGGTAGTTGCACTCATTGCCAGTGTTGGCCAATGAAGTTCGCTCAGCAATTTTGGCGCTTCCCATAGCCGTTCCAAAAGGTAGCGCTGCTCAAACTTGAGGCCGAGAACTTTGGCAAATTGGCCAACGATAATGGTCAGCGCGACGCCGTTAAGCAGGCCAAGCAATATCGGCCGAGAGAGAAAATCCGCGAGAATGCCGAGTTTAAGACGACTGGCCAAAACGCACCAGATGCCCGTCATCGCCGTCATGGTCATTACCAATTGCCAGTGTTTGGTGGAATCGCCTGCGGCCAGTGGGGTGACGACCGCGGCAATCACGGCGCAGGTGGCGGCATCTGGGCCGACAATCAACTGTCTCGATGTGCCCATCAAGGCATAAACCAGCATGGGTAATACGCATGAATAGAGGCCAACAATGGCGGAGACGCCAGTCAACTGCGCATAGGCGATGGCAACTGGCAGTGCGACCGCGACGACAGAAAGTGCCGCGCGCAGATCGGCGGTGAACCAATCGCGCTGATACTGTTTAAGCTGAAGTAACCCCGGGAACCACTGCTGTAATATTCTCGCTTTCAACGAACGCTGCCTCCCAATCAATCGTTAAGTTACTGTAAAGCATACATCAATTGACTGTAACATTCGTGCCATTTTCCAAACGCAGCGAAATTTATTTATCGCCCCATTTGCGCTGATAACGGGGCAGCATAGTTTCGTTCCCGAGCAACCCGCCTTGGTGCAGGTAAATGAGCGTTTTGTCGGGGTGATTGGCTAGCCAAGGGCTTAAACATTGCCACATGAGGGGATCGTAAAGCAGATCGAACTCAATATCGGTTTCGTCTAAAAGCGCTTGCCAAGTTCGGTAGTCCTCATGATATAGCTTGCCGAAATGGTGTTTACGCGGCGCAGTCAGGATGGTCGGATAGTCTTGCTCTCCAAGCTGAGCAAACTGCTCAATCAGGTAGCGCTCTCCGCCAACGCAAGCACAGGTCAACACTTCGATGCCATGTGGCTTGAGGTATTTGTGCAGGTAGAGAGCGGTGGTGCCAGTGCCAGAGGGAAGTGCCACGACGAATGACTGCTGGCTGGCAAAGCGTGTCCAGTCGAGGATTTCGCGGGCCAGCTCTTTAACGCCTTGTTCGGCCAAGGTAAAACGCCCGCCTTCGGGCACCAGATAGCACGTTTCGTTTGGTTGGCGCACTTTTTCAATGTACTCGCTCGGGTGCATTCCCGCAGCGAGTTTGCCCACTTCAATGATGTTCGCGCCCAGCTCCAGCGCACCGCGATAATTGCCCATCGGCCGCTGTTTGAGCCAGCTAGGCAGATGGTCGACATAAAACTCCAGTTGCCAACCTTTGATACGCGCCAGCGCCGCCAAAGAGTAGAGTGAATTCGCTTGGGCGGATCCGTAACTGATTAGCGTACGCACTTGTGGCAGCTCTTGGGTGAGTAGGGCGCTGAACTTGCGCGCTTTGTTGCCGGAAAAGTGCGAATGCAGCAGATCGTCTCGTTTAAGGAAAAAGGTGCGATTTGCAAACCGATGTTGCGTGATGGGGCTATTGTTGAGTTTCATAGCGGTGAGTACGGGTTAAGTTGTTGGCTTGAGGAACAAAATCGCCATCCGAGTGGGATGGCGATTGAACATGGGCGTCGATTAGCGCTGCGCTGCGCGCTGTCTGTTTGGCCCATTGCTTGCAGAGCGGCCTCGATTTTGTCCGCCAGCGGGTTTCTGAGCGCCATGCTTTTTCTGCCCACCTTCGCTGCGCGCGTTACCACTGGCGGTGTTCGACGCTGGGCGCGGTTGGTTGCCACGCGCCGCTTTGTCTCCCGGGAATCCCGGTTGTGTGCTGGTGTGCTTAGTGGCAAAGCGGTTTGAACCGTGGCGGCCCGATTTACGACGCTGTGCTGGCGTTCTGGAATCCATATCTTCCGCCGGCACCAGACAACCCGGCTTGTCGCCAATCAAATACTTTTTACCCATATTGATCAAGGCTTCTCGGATCATTGGCCAGTTTGCCGGATCATGATAGCGCAACAGCGCTTTATGCAAGCGACGCTGACGTTCCCCTTTTGCCACAGTCACTTCTTCACGCTGTTTGTACTTAACGCGCTTAAGCGGGTTGGTTTCGGAGTAGTACATCGACGTGGCGTTACACATCGGCGATGGGTAGAAGTTCTGCACTTGGTCACACTCGTAGTCGTGCTTTTTCAGCCACAACGCCAAGTTCAGCATGTCTTCATCAGTGGTGCCGGGGTGCGCGGAAATAAAGTAAGGGATCAGATACTGCTTTTTCCCAGCTTCTTTACTGTACTTCTCGAACATCTCTTTAAAGCGATCGTAGGCGCCCATTCCCGGTTTCATCATCAGGTTCAGTGGGCCTTTTTCGGTGTGCTCAGGTGCAATCTTCAGATAGCCACCGACGTGGTGCGTTACCAGCTCTTTAACGTATTCAGGCGACTCAATCGCCAAATCGTAACGTACGCCGGAGGCGATCATCACCTTCTTGATCCCGTCAACTTGGCGTGCCGCACGATAGAGATCAATAGTGTGTTTGTGATCGGTATTGAGCTTGTGACAAATACCCGGGAAGACGCACGACGGACGGCGGCAGTTGATCTCCGCTTTCGGATCACTACAACCCAAGCGGTACATGTTGGCCGTTGGGCCGCCAAGGTCAGAAATAGTGCCGGTAAAGCCCGGAACTTTGTCGCGGATCTCTTCCAGTTCGTTCAAAATCGACTCTTGCGAACGGTTTTGGATAATGCGCCCTTCGTGCTCGGTGATTGAGCAGAAAGAACAGCCGCCAAAACAGCCGCGCATGATGTTGACCGAAGTTTTGATCATGTCATACGCAGGGATTTTTGCGTTGCCATATTTTGGATGCGGCACACGGGCGTACGACAGCCCAAATACGTAGTCCATCTCTTCGGTTGAGAGTGGGATTGGCGCTTGGTTGACCCACAATTCACGATCGCCATGACGCTGGATAAGCGCACGGCCAGAATAAGGGTTGGTTTCTAAGTGCAAAATACGGCTAGCGTGTGCGTATAAGATTCGATCGTTTTGCAGTTTTTCGTAGTTCGGCAGACGCACCGCAGTGGTGGCAGCGTCATGACGTGAGGGACGAATTGTAATCGGCTGCGCTTTTGGCTCTTCGTCTTTTTTGGTTTCGCACTGCGTTTCGACCTCGTAAGGGTTTGGCGGAATAAACGCCTCCTTACGCGGTTTTTCAATTCGAGAAGAGTCAATAATGGTGTAGCCTTCGGGCTCCGCAGCGAGGTTGACTGCAGTGCCGCGAATGTTGGTCATCTGGGCAATGGATTCGCCGTTTGCCAGACGATGCGCCACTTCAACCAGAGCTCGCTCGGCGTTACCAAACAGCAAAATATCGGCTTTGGCGTCGAGCAGCACTGAGCGGCGAACTTTGTCAGACCAATAATCATAGTGCGCGACGCGGCGCAGGCTGGCTTCAATCCCGCCGAGTACAATCGGTACCTCTTTGTAAGCTTCACGACAGCGCTGCGAGTAAACTAAAGTCGCGCGATCCGGGCGTTTTCCACCTTCGTTATTGGGGGTATAGGCATCATCGTGGCGCAGTTTTTTGTCAGCGGTGTAACGGTTGATCATTGAATCCATGTTGCCCGCGGTCACGCCAAAAAACAGGTTCGGTTTACCAAGCGCCATGAAGTCGGTTTTATCTTGCCATTGCGGCTGGGCAATGATGCCTACGCGAAATCCTTGCGCTTCCAGTAAACGGCCGATGATCGCCATACCAAAACTTGGATGGTCGACATACGCATCACCCGTGACGATGATGATGTCACAGCTATCCCAACCCAGAGCGTCCATCTCCTTTTTACTGGTGGGTAAAAATGGAGCGGTACCGAAGCACTCCGCCCAGTATTTTTTATATTGATGAATTGGTGTGATATCGCTGTACATAAAATAACCTCAGATTTCGCGAGCGCGAATTATAGCGGCTCGTGTGATCAGTATCCACCTCAACATGACCCCAGATTTCACGTGTGTTTAAGTTCGTTTAGCCTTGCTGAAGAGAATTTGCAGGCCGAGTCAAGGTTAGATTGCAAACGGTGGAATATACTTATGAAACAAGAATGATATTGAAGAATAGTTTTGCTGTTATGGATGACCTCACGCAGAAAAAATCGGTAGCTGAGCCGATTTCACAACCGCTCAAGCCTTGGAACCACATCATTGACTGGCGGATCGACACCTCAGAACAAACCTTTCATTGTGAGGCCGAATGTTGTGCTTGGTTTGGCTTTGACTTAAGCCCAGTGCCTTTGAGCCGATTGATTCAGTCTGTTGCTACAGAACAGAAAAAGCGGGTGATTGAGACCTTCAAGCAAGTCCTTACCTCGGGCAAGGAACAGTTTTTACGCTGCCCGATATTGCTACCCAATCACGCTTTTAGTTTGGTTGAGCTGTATGTGGAAAAAATCTCTGCCCATGAACTGCAAGGAACGCTGACACCGCTGTTTACCGTCACCAGTCAGGAAGAGGTGGCGCAGGTGCTCTACTCGGTGTTTGAAAACGCGCACCACGGAATTTTAGTGACTGATGAAGAGACGCGCATTCTCGCCTGCAATCGCTATTTTGAGCGTGTCACGGGGTATCTGCGCAGTGAGCTCGCAGGCTTGAAAACCAGTATCTTTAACGCAGATAAACATTCGGACAGTTACTATCAGGCGCTGTGGCAAAACTTGGCTGAGCATGGTTATTGGACTGGAACCATACTGACACGCACCGCCTCTGGTGAAAACTTGCCGCAAGAGCTAACCATTCAGCGCGTCAGCGTCGGGAACGGACGCAAATTCTATCTTGGACTTAGCACCGATCTGTCGGCCCATTTCGAGCGAATCAATGATAACGAGCACGGCGGGGTGGATCTGCTCACTCAACTGCCAGCCAAAGATCGTTTTCTCTCCTTGTTAGAAGGTTTGTGCCGAAAACGCAGTAAGGTCTCAGATACAGGCTGTATTTTGTTGGCCATCCAGCCCAATTTTGCTGAGCAAGAGCTGCCAGATATCAAAAGAGCATTTGCCAACTATTTGCAGCAACAGACCAACGCAGTACTGAGCGGCTATATCGGGCACAACAAATTTGCTGTTTGTTTGGAGTTTCACCATCCGCAGCGTATTCAGAAAATCCGAGCTATCCGCCGGGCGATCAAACTGTTTTTCCACGCGTTCAAAGCGGCCGATTTACCGTTGGCACAAGCGCTGTCTTCTGGACGAACAGGGGTCTCCGTGTTGGGACTGGATGCAAAAACCTCGCGCACCTTGTTCTCGCATGCCAATCAAGCGCTACTCGAAATGCATTCCGGGCAGCAGAATCACATCAGCTTTTATGACCATCAGATGCATGTGCAGATCGATAAGAAAAAGCGTCTGGAAGAACTGCTGATTCGCTGTGTAAAAGAGGGAAAGCTTGAAGTGCACTACCAGCCGATTGTCAACATTCACCAATGGCGAGTCGAAAAGTTCGAAGCGCTGTGCCGTTTTCCGCCATCGCTCAGTGCAGAAGCGTCGGTGCAAGAGCTCATTACTATTGCTGAAGATTTGGAAATGATTGAAACCTTGGACCAACAGGTGGCAAGTCAAGCACTGCGTGATTTACCGAAACTGCAAGCACTGTTTGGTGAGCAGGTAGGCATTTCGTTCAATCGCTCTGTTCACTCTTCGGTGAGCGTGGATGCCATTCTTGATCAAAGCGCTTTTCTGATTGATGAAAGTGGCGTTGCACCGCACAGTGTGACACTGGAAATTACTGAAAGTGCCTATTTTGAAAGTGAAGAGCGCCACCATCACGCGCTGAACGTATTGCGTGATGCTGGGGTGACGTTAGCCGTAGACGATTTTGGCACGGGTTATTCCTCGCTCAGTTATCTCAAAGCGTGCCATTTTGATATTTTGAAAATTGACCGCATATTCGTCAGCGAGATTAAGTGTTGCTCGAATCAATACCGCATCGTGCGATCGTTGACGGAGCTATCTCATCAGCTCGGCCTTAAGGTGATTGCCGAAGGCGTAGAAACTGAAGAAGAACTGGAGATTATCAGCAGCATTGGTGTTGATAGTGTACAGGGATTTTTGTTTTCCAAACCTCGTTCGTTACAAAGCCTGCAAGATGGGGCGTTCGATCTACAACTTTTGCACCAGTACCGTAATAAGTTCGGTGCGAAAGGGGTGATCGCTGAGCTGGCGACTCCCGCGACACCGCATCTTGATCCCGGAGAGCCCATTTCCTTGGCGCACGAGTATCTTACGAAGGAGGATCTTAACATCTTGCCAGTGGTTGATGAGAAAGAGTGCGTTGGTTTTGTGGATCGTGAAGCAATGAACCTTCATTTAACCCCACACATGGGCACGGACACCGAAAGCATGAAAGAGGCCTCGCTGTGGAACAAACGCGTGAATCAAGTGATGGTAACCGCGTTTGAAGAGGTGCATTGGCAAACGCAGCTCAGCGCTTTGCCGAGTGTGATTAACCAGACCGAAGCGTTTCCCTGGATTTTGGTCGATGACCAAGGGCACTACAAAGGCTTGGTGGAAATGCATACAATACTCAAGTATTTAACCCAGCAAAACGTGTATCAATAGTTTGTTTCATCGCCGCCGAGCTATCGATTGCCGTTATTCAGCGCTTTCGGTATCATCCGGGCTCGGTTTACAGTCAAGTTTAACGCTCATGGTCCAGTTTCTACTCTCTTCATTTGCACCCATGTTGCTTGGTGCACAGTTGGTTCTCACTCTCGTGCTGGTAAAAGGCGACATTTGCCCGGGGCAGCGTGGTCGTATTCACAAAGTGTTGCCCGCTCTGGGGCTGATGTGGATGGCGGTTTCCTCGCTGGAAATCGCGGCGTTTTTAGTGGTGTTTGCCATTTTCTACTTTTATTCCAAAGTGCAGACAGGCAAAACGCGTCAAGAAGGGCCGCTTTGGGTACTGTATCTGGCTGACGGTTTAGCCCTCTCTTTTGTTGCTTTGCAAGCAGTAAAACAGTCTCATTGGAGCGCCGCGCTAGTCACGGTTCTCCTAACGGTATTACTGGGCGCTATTTTTACTCATCTGCTGTTGGTGATTGCTCGCTCACGTTTGCAGGCTTTTCATCGCATTTTGCCTTTTAGTGGCATTATCGCGGCGATGTTGACGGCGCTGGCGCTGCTGGCCGTGGCGTCAGGGTTTGGTGCTGAGCAATTAGAGCAAGTCACACCATTAATGCTGGCCAGCCTCGTACTGATGATCGTGGGGGTGGTTATGTGGTGTTGGCATATTTTCTCTGGCAAAGCCGCGCACAAGATTCAATTAGCCATTGCGTGGTTGATGCTGTTGGCATCGGCAAGTTGCATGCACATGCTGTTTAGTCTCCCTGCCTGATAGCGCGACAACATTTAGATCTTCTTCACTTTTTATCTACGGATTTGTGGCTACGCTTACTACTTGAGGTACTCAAAAAAGGAGCGTAGCCATGGATTTGAGCAATGTAGAGCGCTTAGACAGTATTATTCTGCTGGGGATCGTCAATGAAAAGTTGCGCCTAGAATGTGACAGTTTTGACGATCTGGTGAGCACGTATGAAATGGACGTTGAACAGGTGATCGGCAAGTTAGATGTGCTTGGTTATCAATACGATCCACTGACCAATCAGTTTAAATCATACTCACGCTGAGCATTTTTTAAGCCATCTTGATACCATCAAGGTGGCTTTTGCATTGCTGGCGTGCGGTGGCAAAAAACGCTTGCAGATAGCGCTTCTCTTTGTCGCTATTGCGCGTTGCGGCAAACAGGCGGCGCCACAAGCCCTTGCCCAGCGGGATGCTGGTAATGAGCCCTTGCCGGGAAAATTCGCTAATCGCCCAGTTTGGCAGCGCAGCCACTCCCAGACCCGCCGACACCATCTGCACCAACATCAATGTGTTATCCGCTTGCTTCCATTTCGCCGGCTCTACTCCAGCGGGAGCCAGAAAGTGTTTGACCACATCTAAGCGCTGCTTTTGGACCGGGTAAGTCAGCATGGTTTGATCAGCCAGATCGCTTGGTTCTAAGCGTGTTTTATTCGCCAATGGGTGACTGGTGGCGGTGATAAGTCGCATCTCAAAATCAAACAGAGGCTCATAATGGACTTCACCGCGCGGTTGAATGTCTGAAGTGATCACCAAATCCAATTCGCCCGCCATCAGCGCAGGTAAAGGTTCAAAACCAAAACCCGATGAGAAATCGAGAGTCACGCTCGGCCAAGTGAGTTGATACTCTTTCAGAGCGGGCATGAGCCATTGAAAACAGGAGTGGCACTCGATCGCCATATGTAAACGGCCATTCACATCCTCTTTTAAGCTAGCGAGCTCGTTTTCCGCTCGGGCAAGCTTGGGCAAAACCTCGTCGGCGACGCGTAGCAAAATTTCCCCTTCCGAGGTGAATTTCACCGGGCGTGTTTTACGCAAAAATAACTGCCCGCCGATCCTTGCCTCAAGATCTTTGATCTGATGGGAGAGAGCGGACTGAGTGAGGTGCAGCGCCGTTGCCGTCGCAGTGAGTGAGCCAGTATCGCGTAGCGATGTCAGGGTTTTTAGGTGTTTCAACTCGATCATGAATCCCTCTCATCTTCCTTGCTGTATGCATGAGTCTTTGTAACTTACCTGGATTTTTTGGAGCTGTAAACATCTAGACGTCTATTTGTTTTGTGCTGACGTTTGAGCGCATCATGAATTTTTTTAATAAACAAGTTGAATATTTGACGCTTGTTCCATGGTGGGATTGGCGAGATAGTTTAGCCATCTGGACATCCTGATGGGATGCAAAGCAAATTGTCGAACAAATATAAACTGTCCATCAAATACTAATAGACCAAGCATAGAAAAAGGAATAAGACCATGACGACCACAACGCACATCCTCGGCTACCCGCGTATCGGTGAAAAACGAGAACTCAAGTTTGCACAAGAAAAGTACTGGCGTGGAGAGATTGACCAAACCGAGTTGAAGAAAGTCGGCGCTCATTTACGCCAGCAGAACTGGCAAGTGCAAAAAGAGGCAGGGTTGAGCTACGCCACGGCGGGTGATTTTGCTTGGTATGACCATGTGCTGACCACCACGCTGCTGCTTGGTCATGTGCCGAAACGCCATCGTCATGGCTTTCCTGATCTCGATACCTTGTTTCGTGTTGGCCGCGGTCAGTCCCAGTCTGATTGCGGCTGTCATGGCGCAGCAGCATCGGACATGACCAAATGGTTTAATACTAACTATCACTATATCGTTCCGGAATTTAGCCGCGATGATACCTTTGAGGTGAGCTGGCCACAGCTGTTTGAAGAGGTCAGTGAAGCGGTTCAAGCGGGGCATAACGTTAAACCAGCGCTGCTTGGCCCTCTAAGCTACCTCTATTTGGGTAAAGAAGTGGAAGAAGGCTTTGACCGCCTGACGCTGCTTCCCCGTCTGCTCAGTGCTTATCAGGCGATTTTGGCCAAGCTGGCAAAACAAGGGGTGACATGGGTACAAATTGACGAGCCGATTCTGGCACTTGAGCTGGAAAAGCCGTGGCTAGATGCCTTCAAGTTGGCCTATCAAGTGATCCGTGGTGAGGTCAAAGTACTGCTGACGACTTATTTCGATGCCGTGACCGATTGCTTAGAGCGTGTTGTGGAACTTGACGTGGACGGTTTACATATCGACCTTGCAGCGGCACCAGAGCAACTGGATGAGGTGCTTGCGGTATTGCCTCCGCATTGGGTGCTGTCTGTCGGAGTGGTGAATGGCCGCAACGTGTGGCGCTCGGATCTTGCGGCGCAATATCAACGCTTGTTACCTGTGAAGGCACTGCTTGGTGAACGTTTGTGGGTCGCGAGTTCCTGTTCACTGCTGCACAGCCCGGTAGATTTAGATCTTGAATCAGCCCTTAGCGAAGAAGTACACAGCTGGTTTGCGTTTGCCAAGCAGAAAGTGTCGGAAGTGGTGCTGCTTGGCCGAGCCTTGGACGGGAACGAGGACGCGATTGCGCAATGTGCGGTGTATAGCCAACCGATTCAAGCGCGCAAGTCAGCAAGTCATGTTCATAAGCCGCAGGTACAAGCCCGTGTGAATGCGATTTCGCCCGCGTTTGCTAAGCGCAGTGCCCCTTATGTGCAGCGATCCGCGCATCAGGCAGAAGTGCTGAAACTGCCGCTGTTACCAACCACCACGATCGGTTCCTTCCCACAAACGGCAGAGATCCGGGTTCAGCGCAGTGCCTACCGCGCAGGCCAGTTGTCGCAGGCCGAGTACACCCAAGCGCTGAAAGAGCACATTGCCGACGCCGTGAAACGACAGGAAGCGTTGGATCTGGACGTGTTGGTGCATGGTGAAGCAGAACGCAACGACATGGTGGAATACTTTGCTGAAAACCTGGCAGGCTTTCAAACCACTCAGTTTGGCTGGGTACAAAGCTACGGCTCGCGCTGCGTGAAACCGGCCATCGTGGTCGCGGACATCGAACGTGAGCAACCCATTACGGTGGAGTGGTCCAAGTACGCGCAATCACTGACTTCAAAACAGATGAAAGGCATGTTGACGGGCCCAGTGACGATTCTGTGCTGGACCTTCCCACGTGAAGACATCAGCCGCAAAGCGATCGCCCAGCAACTGGCTTTGGCGCTTCGTGATGAGGTGTCGGATCTGCAAGATGCAGGCATCAACATCATTCAAATTGATGAGCCAGCGATTCGCGAAGGGTTGCCATTGAAGAAACGCGATCATCAGGCGTATCTAGATTGGGCGGTCGAAGCGTTTCGCATTGCAGCGGCCAGTGCCAAGCCAGAAACGCAGATTCATACCCACATGTGCTACAGCGAGTTCAACGAAATTATTGAATCGGTCGCAGCACTGGATGCTGATGTCATCACCATTGAAACCTCGCGTTCAAATATGGAACTGCTTAAAGCGTTTGAAGAGTTCAACTATCCCAATGAAATTGGCCCGGGTGTGTATGACATTCACTCACCGAACATTCCGACAGAGGAGTGGATTGTGGATTTGATTCAAAAAGCGGCGCAGAAAATTCCGGTCAAGCGTTTGTGGGTGAACCCAGATTGCGGTTTGAAAACGCGCAACTGGCCTGAGACCGAAGCGGCATTGGCGAATCTCGTTGCGGCGGCAAAAACATTACGCAAGTCGCTGACAGAAGCATAGAGCTAAAAAGAGCAGGGGATTGATTCAGTCAATCCCCTGTGAGTTTCACCTGGCGTGAGAAGCTACTTTGCCGCGCAGGTTTGCGCATTGACTAATTGGTCGGCGACCAATTGACCCCGAGAGTTGCGGATCTTGATGCGATACATCAGGCCCAAATCTAATTGGCTGCGAATTTCGTCGTTGCTACAGTAGCTATGGATGCTATTCGCCAGTACCTGCTCGGTTGGTTTGGCGCCCTGCGCATCGCTGTTGTAAATCATCATCATCTCAATCACGCTTTTGTTGGCTGAAATGCGCATGATTTTTAACGGACCATGTTCCAGTGGTAACCCTGCCGAGAGCATACCAGCACGATTGGAAGCCATCAGTTCCAATTGACGCTCTCTGTCGTCATTTGAAGAGCAGCCTGCTAACGCAGAGAAAGCGAGAGCAGCGCAGATAATTTGCTTAAACATTTAGAAGACTTTTTTGAATGGTTTGACTATGACTTTAGCATAAACGCCAGCTTCGATGTACGGATCAGCATCTGCCCAAGATTGTGCTTCTTGCAGTGAAGCAAATTCAGCGATGACGGTCGAGCCAGTAAATCCTGCTTCACCCGGGTTCTCAGAATCAATGGCTGGCATTGGACCTGCCGTAAGCAAGCGTCCTTCATTTTGAAGCTGTTGCAAACGAGCAAGATGTTGAGGGCGAACGCTCAAGCGCTTTTCTAATGAATTGTCTACATCCTGAGAAAAAATAACGTACCACATGGTTGATTCCTTCCGTATTTCAAGGTGAATTTGCGCTTAATCTACCGCAGTTTGCTTGGTCCAGACAGAGAAATTCGACGTTTTGTGAAACGGTGCGACAATTCTACCTTCTTAACGTACGGGTCGCGGTTTGCCTTCGCCGTCAATTGCGACGTAGTTGAAGGTGGCATTACACACCATGAAGCGATCTTCCACACCGTGGGCGCGGATAGGTTTGACCCACAATTCGAGATCAATCGACATTGAAGTGCGACCAATTTTGGTGCACTCGCCATAGCAGCACACCACGTCTCCTACTTTGACTGGCTTTTTGAAGATGATATCGGAGACCGATACAGTAACGATTCGCCCAGAAGAGATCTCTTTGGCGAGAATGCCACCCGCAAGATCGAGTTGTGACATGATCCAGCCACCAAAAATATCACCGTTGGCATTGGTATCAGCCGGCATTGCAAGGGTTCTTAGCAGTAGTTGACCCTTTGGAGAGTTGTATTCCTGACTCATTTTGACATCCGCAACAAACAAAACAGCGACCAAGTGGGTCGCTGTAAGAATAAGTGGCGATTATAGCAAATAATCTGGATTATTCATCGCTTGTGATGTCCGATGACTGGTTTTTATCCTCTTTTGGCATCTGCTTGTAGATGTATATACCAGTCAAAACCGTGAATCCCAATGTGGCGGCCAGCAGACCAAACACTTTAAAGTTCACCCAAGCATCCAGTGGTAGCTCGTAAGCAACGTAAACGTTGAGGCCGGCACAGAAGGAGAAGAAGGCAACCCATGCCCAGTTGATGTTGCTCCACACGCGATCCGGTAGCGTGAGTTCTTTGCCGAGCATGCCTTTGATCGCCGATTTACCCATAGCGTGGCTAACCGCTAAGCCAATGGCAAACACAACGTAAACAATCGTCACTTTCCATTTTATGAAGTTGTCGTCGTGCAAAAAGATGGTCATGCCGCCAAAGACGGCCACCATAAGAAAAGTGATCAACTGCATCTTTTCTACTTTCTTGTATAGCACGTAAGTAACAACCACTTGCACCGCGGTTGCGGCAATCAGAGCCCCAGTCGCGGTATAGATGTCGTACATCTTATAAAGAGCAAAAAAGATAATCAGTGGAATAAAATCAAGAATTTGCTTCATGAGGCAAAGAATTTCCTATTTATTGAATTGTCCACAGTCTATCTAAAACTGACCCAATGTGAAGAGGTCGAGACAAATGGATACAAAATTGGTTAGGCAAACAGCGTATCGGCGGCTTGCGAGTATCAAAGGGAATGTGCTGTGGTCGCTTAGTTGTAGTAAGCCCCCGATTGATATTCGCTGATGACTTGTTTCATATCGGCTAAGTAGCCTTCACTGCGCAAGTTATCGACGGTGTCACGCAGCTCTTCATCGGTCATGGCAAAACAGGTGGATTTGCCCGTGGTAAGGTTGAGGTAGTGGTGGTATTCATCCTCGCTGAAGTGGCCGAAGCGGTCTAAAAGCAGAGCTTTAAAACCATGATGAATCAAACCGTAGTAAGTGCGTCTGTGTAAGCTCATGACAAAAATCCTCATGTTCGCTTCAAGAGGTCAAAATGTAAAACCATTGACACTTCTCTGAGTGAGAAATTTCTTGCAATAGTAGTGCCATGAATGAAACACACTGATCCATAAAGAGATGCAGGGGAAAAACAAAAAGGAGTGACAAAAATATCACTCCTTTTCTCTGCATATTTGCAATGTGAGATCGTTTTGCGGTGCGCGAATTACGCTTCTTGCTTCTGCATTTCCGCTTCGCTGGCTTCTTCTTCGATCAGCGCATCAACGATAACGGCACAGGCAGCATCGCCAGTAATGTTAAGTGCGGTGCGGATCATATCGAAGATACGGTCAAGAGCGAACAAAAGTGGCAGACCTTCGATTGGGATGCCAGCCGCCAGCAAAACCGCCACGACAAGGAAAGATGGCCCAGGTACGCCCGCTTGACCAACCGCACCCAGTGTCGCAGTAATGATGATCGCAATGTATGCGCCCATGCCAAGATCGATGTTAAACAGCTGTGCAAAGAAGATAGCGACCAAACCGTAGTAAATCGCATTACCAGACATGTTGATGGTTGCGCCAAGCGGCAGAACAAATGAGGCGGTTGAGTTACGCACGCCAAGTTCTTTCTCTACTGTGTCCATCGTGACAGGCAGTGTTGCCATTGAGGATGCGGTAGACAGTGCCACGGCTTGTGGCTTTTTCATCGCTAAGATGAATTTCTTCGCCGAGGTTTTGGTGAACAGTTGGATCATCAGCGGGTAAGCGACGAAGCCGAAGATCAGAATCGCAGCAACGTAGACCACGAACAGTTTGAACACCACCATGAGTGCGCCAAAACCGAACGTGCCGACCGCTTCGGCCATCAGACCAAACACGCCGATAGGAGCAATGATCATGACTTTGTTAATCATCCACACCATAGCGTCAACGATGCAGTTTACGCCGTTGATGATAGGTTCACGTTTTGCTTGAGGCTGCTTAGCGACAGCAATGCCAAAGAACATGCAAAAGACAAGGATCTGTAGAATGTTGGCTTCGTTCAGTGATTGGAAAACGTTGGTTGGGATCATACCAGTAACGGTTGCCCAGAAAGTAGGGAGTTCACCTTTAGAAGCGTATTCGGCCGAGAACATGCTCTCGATGCCTGAAACGTCGATACTCGCGCCTGGTTGGAAAACTTCGCCCATCACTAACGCCAGCGCAACGGCAAGTGCAGAAGTGATACCAAAGTAGCTTAAGGTCACCAAGCCCACTTTTCCTGCGGACTGGCTGTTACCAAGACCAGCAGCGCCAGAAATCAGAGCAACCGCCACTAGAGGGATAACCAGCATCTTGATCAAGTTGATAAAAATAGCACCCAATGGAGCAAAAGCTGACGCGCTGTCACCCATGAAGGCACCAACGGCAGTACCTGCAATCATGGCGATGACAACTTGTACGCCAATGTTGTTTAGCAAACTCTTTTCTTTTAACACTTCCATAACCTCTGTGCTAACAAAATTTAAAATTCCAGTGTTACCCTCTGAACAAAAACTGTTCTTTGGATAAATATTTCGAGAAGCTTTTTACACGTTAATTTCACATTTATCAAGATGAGTCATTTTTAAATGTTGCGTTTAACGACAACTTTATTGATTAGTGACAACTTTTTGACCAATAGCAAACGTTTGCTATTGGCTGTTTCTATAAAACGACGGGATTTTATTGAGAATTTACTGTTTATTGCGCAATGGGAGTGGCGGTGGTGAATGTTAACAAAAAGATCGATTCCCTACTGAAAATAAGAAATCGATCCCATAGAGGTCGGCGTGTCTAACACGTCATTTTTGCGTTGCAGATTTCATTGTTGAAACAAAATTGCTGAGGTTATTTAACATTTCGTCGGGGTTTGACACGTCAGCCTCAATGATTTTGACCACAGCCGAGCCGGAAATCGCCCCCGCTGCGCCAGCATCAATCGCTTGTTTGACTTGCGCGGGCTCAGAAATGCCGAATCCGAGTAGGGCTGGTGGCGCGTTGAACTGGGTGAGTTTCGCCAGCATATCATCAACAGGCATATTTGCTTTGGTTTCCGCACCGGTAACACCTGCACGTGAGAGCAAGTAGGTATAACCGCCGCCCAATTTCGCAACCTCTTTAAGCGTCTCATCACTGGCCGTTGGTGGTGCGATGAAAATCGGATGCACACCAAATTTTTTCGCGGCGGCGACGAACTCGGCGCTTTCGTTGGTGGGAACATCGGCGATCAGCACAGAATCAATTCCCGCCTTGGCACAGCGTTGATAGAAATCTTCAATCCCTCGCGAGTACACCAGATTGGCGTACATCAGCAGCCCAATCGGCAACTGCGGATACTGGGCGCGGATTTGGCCAATCAGTTCGAAGCAGATGTCCGGCGTCGCGCCCGAGTCCAATGCACGGATATTCGCCCCTTGAATGGTTGGGCCGTCGGCCAATGGGTCGGAAAAAGGAATGCCGAGTTCCAAAGCGTCAGCACCTGCTTCGACCAAGGCCTGCATGATGCGCAGTGACTGCTCAGGATTGGGATCGCAAACCGTTACGAACGGAACAAATGCGCCTTGTTGTTTCTCTGCCAGACGCTCGAACATGGCTTGATAACGGTCCATCAGATTGCTCCTTTTTCTTCTAAAATAGCATGTACAGTAAAGATGTCTTTATCGCCGCGACCCGACAGGTTCACTACCAGCAGTTGCTCCTTGTCAGGATTGTTGCGTGCCATTTTCAGGGCATGAGCGAGTGCATGCGAAGATTCGAGTGCGGGAATGATCCCTTCGCTGCGAGCTAACTCTTGGAACGCATCGAGTGCTTCATCGTCGGTAATGCTGTCGTACTCCGCGCGGCCAATGGCATTGAGATGCGCATGCTGAGGGCCGACAGAAGGGAAATCTAGGCCGGCAGAAACAGAGTAAGACTCCTCCACTTGGCCGTTTTCGTCTTGCATGAGTGGTGCTTTCATGCCAAAGAAGATCCCGGTTTTGCCGTGTTTGAGCGGCGCGCCGTGTTGGTCAGTATCAATCCCTTTGCCCGCAGGCTCAACACCAATCAAACGTACCGACTCTTCTTCGATAAAATCAGCAAACATGCCGATGGCGTTGGAGCCGCCGCCCACACAGGCAATCACCGCGTCAGGCAAGCGACCTTCCCGCGCGAGGATCTGGTTTTTGGTCTCTTCGCCAATCATACGCTGAAACTCACGCACTATGGTTGGAAATGGGTGAGGGCCCGCTGCTGTGCCGAGAAGGTAATGCGCGGTTTCATAGCTGCCGGACCAGTCGCGTAGCGCCTCGTTACAGGCGTCTTTTAACGTGGCGGATCCAGAGTGCACTGGAATGACTTTGGCTCCCATCAATTTCATTCGAAACACGTTCGGGCTTTGGCGCTCCACATCTTTTGCACCCATGTAAACGCGGCATTTCAGGCCAAGCAGTGCACAGGCTAATGCCGCTGCCACACCATGCTGGCCTGCGCCAGTTTCTGCGATGATTTCGTGTTTGCCCATGCGTTTGGCAAGCAGCGCTTGGCCGAGCACTTGGTTGGTTTTGTGCGCGCCGCCATGCAGTAGATCTTCGCGCTTGAGATAGAGTTTGGTCTTGGTGCCTTTGGTAAGGTTACGCGTTAAGGTAAGTGCGGTCGGGCGGCCCGCATACTCTTGCAGCAAGCCCATAAACTCACTTCGAAACGCGTCATCTTCTTGCGCATCAATGAAAGCCTGTTCAAGCTGCTCCAAAGCTGGGACCAGAATTTGCGGAACGTACTGACCGCCGTATTCGCCAAAGTAGGCATTCAGTTTTGCCATGGTGTTCATCCTTCTCGTCAATTTTTAGTAGTTGCGGATCGCAGCAAACGCTTGTTGCAACTTCTGTGTATCTTTTTTACCCGGTGCGCTTTCGACACCGGAGTTGAAATCCAATCCTAGGCAACCGAGTGAAGCCGCTTGCTTTGCATTATCTGCGTTCAAGCCACCCGCGAGCATCACCTTGCTCGGGTCGCCAATCAAAGTCCAGTCAAACGCTTGGCCTGTGCCACCGCTTTGGTTGCCGACTTGGGCATCGAAAAGATGTCTGTCGATATGTTGGGTGAGGCGCTGTGGAGTGTGTTCGGTCACGCCGTAGGCTTTCCAAATCGCGATATGTTCGGCGAGCAGGCTACGCAACTGCGTCACATAGTGTTGATCTTCTTCGCCATGCAGCTGCACTGCGGCAAGGCCGAGTGGGCTGGCGGTTTGCGCCACAAATTCAAGCGATTGATTTTGGAAAACGCCGACGTAACGTAGTGGCGCGCCACTCATGACCAAGCGTGCGCTGTCGATATCCACCACACGTTTTGATTGCTCAGCGAAAATCAGCCCGCCAAAAACAGCCCCCGCATGGTACGCTTTGGCTGCGTCGTCTGGCTGAGTGAGCCCGCACACTTTATTCTCACCTAACGTCACTTTGCGCACCGCCAGTTCAAGATTTTCCTCGGCCATTAGCGAGCTGCCAATTAAGAAACCATCGGCAAACTGAGCCAGATCGCGCACTTGCTGGTGGGTGTAGATCCCCGATTCAGAGATGACAACCGCATTGGGCGCCAGTTTGCGCAGGGTAGGTGCGAGTAATTTGGTGCGATTCAGATCAGTGGTCAAATCACGCAGGTTACGGTTGTTGATGCCTATGACTTTTGCCCCTAAGTTGACCGCGCGGGCTAACTCTTCCTCATTGCTGATTTCGGTCAGCACGCCCATATTGAGTTTGTGGGCAACGTTTGCCAGCGTTTGGTACTGCTCATCATCCAAAACGGACAACATCAGCAAAATTGCATCCGCTTGGTAGTGTCTTGCCAGCATGACCTGATATGGGTCGAGCATAAAATCTTTACACAGTACGGGCTGTTTCACTTGCTTGCGTACTTGCGGCAGGAAGTCAAAACTCCCTTGGAAATATTTCTCATCGGTTAGGACGGAAATGGCGTCTGCATGTCGGTTATACACCGAGGCGATGTAATCCAAATCAAACTCTTGACGAATAAGCCCTTTCGATGGAGATGCTTTTTTGCACTCAGTGATGAACACCGTTTTGCCGGTGGACAGTGCTTGATAAAAGCTGCGATCGGAAGGGATGAGATCCGCTTCGAAGGTATTTAAAGGTTGCTGCTGTTTACGTAAAGCAACCCATTGATATTTATCGCGTACAATCTTTGCCAGCACTTCGGCCATTTGCGCTTCTTGCACCGATACGTGCTCGGACAGTTTTTCGCTCATCTCTTTTTCCTTTCAGGCGTGTGCCGCGAGTTGTTCAACCAGTTGGTAGGCTTTTCCTGAGTTCATCACTTCAATCGCTTGCTGAGTGTTAGCTTTGAGATCTTCATGACCAAACAGACGCATCAGCAGTGCGACGTTAACCGCGACAGCACCAAGTTGCGCTTCGCTCCCTTTGCCTGTCAAGAGGTGCGTAATGATGGCGCGGTTTTCTTGCGGATCGCCGCCCTTAATCGCCTCTAGTGGGTGTGTTTGCAAGCCAAAATCGGCGGGCGTGAGGGTGTATTCATGGATTTTGCCATCTTTGATTTCCGCAACCGTGGTTTCGCCGTGGATCGCCACTTCATCCAGCCCGCTGCCATGTACCACCGCCGCGCGCTTCATGCCCATTTTCAACATGGTTTGTGCAATCGGCTTGACCAGCTCTTGGCTGTACACGCCCATCAGTTCGATGTTGGGCCGCGCCGGATTAATCAGTGGGCCGAGGATATTGAAAATCGTACGGGTTTTCATGGTTTGGCGCACAGGCATCGCATGGCGGACACCGCTGTGATACTGCGGCGCGAACAAAAAGGCGACGCCAATCTCATCCATCGCTCGGCGGGTATCTTCGGCGCTCATCGCCAAATTGATGCCAAAGGAGTCAAGCAGATCGGAAGATCCCGATTTGCTCGACACACTGCGATTGCCGTGTTTGGCAATTTTCAGCCCGCACGCCGCCGCCACAAATGCCGCTGTGGTGGAGATGTTGATGGTGTTGTGCCCATCGCCACCGGTACCGACGATATCAGCAAAGTCGTAATCTGGACGAGGGAAAGGGTTAGCGTTGGCCAATAAGGCTTTGGCGGCGCCAGCGATCTCATCTGGCGTTTCGCCTTTGATTTTCAATGCGGTGAGCGCTGATGCCATCAAAATCGGGTCCAACTCACCGCGAATGATAGTATCAAACAGCTGCTGACTCTCTTGCTCACTCAGCGACTGCTGCTGATAAAGTTTGTTGATGATAGTTTGCATAATGTCTCTCCCTGTCCTTACGCTAGCGCCCAGTCAATGGCATTGGCGAGCAGTGTCGCGCCGTAAGTGGTCATGATCGATTCTGGGTGAAATTGAAAGCCGCACACCTTGTCTTGCTCATTCACTACCGACATGACCAAGCCGTCCACTTCCGCAGTGACGGTTAAGCTCTCGGGCACTTGTGTGGCGACTAAAGAGTGGTAGCGAGCAATCGCGAGAGGCGAAGGCAAAGTAGAATAAATCGCGTGACCTTGGTGCGCCATCATCGACACTTTGCCGTGAATGATCTCACCCGCACCAGCAACGGTACCGCCATACGCCTCTACGATGGCCTGATGACCAAGACAGATGCCAATCACCGGCACTTTGCCTTTCACGCGTTGAATCAGCTCCGGCATCGAGCCCGCTTCTGACGGAGCGCCCGGGCCCGGTGAGAGAAGTACCACAGGTTGTTCGAGCTTGGCGATGGCTTGCTCAATCACCTTCGCAGGGATGTGGTTGCGGTAAATGGTTACCTTATGGCCAAGTGAGCGGAATTGATCCACTAGGTTGTAGGTGAACGAATCGAAGTTGTCGATAAATACGATGTCAGCCATGTCCGTTACTCCTTATGTGCTTTCTGGATGGCAGAAATAACGGCCTGCGCCTTGCCGCGCGTCTCATCGGCTTCGGCTTGTGGGTCGGAGTCAAATACCACACCCGCGCCCGCTTGCACTTGAGCGATGCCATTTTCGACGTAAGCTGAGCGGATCACGATGCAGGTGTCCAAGGTGCCTTCACCCGTTAGGTAACCGACCGCACCGCCGTAACTGCCACGACGAGCGCCTTCAACATCGCGGATAAGCTGCATCGCGCGAATTTTTGGCGCGCCAGTCAGAGTACCCATATTCATGCAAGCTTGGTAGGCGTGCAGCGCATCCAGATCTGTGCGAAGTTGTCCTACTACACGTGAGACCAAATGCATTACATGGCTGTAGCGGTCGACTTTGAGCAAATCGGCAACATGGCGAGTGCCCGCTTGCGAGATTCGTGCGACGTCATTGCGCGCAAGATCCACCAGCATCATATGCTCGGCGTTCTCTTTTTTATCGGAGCGCAATTCCAGCTCGATACGGCTGTCGAGATCAAAATCAACCTCACCATTTGCTCGTTTGCCGCGACGGCGGGTCCCCGCAATCGGATAGATTTCCACTTGGTTGGTGTCTGTTTCGTATTTCAGCGCGCTTTCTGGTGACGCGCCAAATAAGGTAAACAGCTCATCTTGCATGTAGAACATGTAAGGGCTTGGATTGCTCAGCTTCAACTCTTTATACGCCGCCAGCGGTGAAGGGCAGGGAAGAGTAAAGCGGCGTGATGGCACCACTTGGAAGATGTCGCCTTTGACCACGTACTGTTTGAGATCGCGGACGATTTGGCAAAAAGCCTCATCGCTGACACTCGGAGTGGCATCCACTTGCGAAAGTTTCACCGCTTGAGGCAGAGTTTTTGGGGCGGCGCAGAGTGTACTGATTTGTTCAATGCGTGTTTCGAGTACGGATTTTTGCTCTGTGTTGGCAAAGAGTGTTGCTTGCAGATGACAGCTTTCCGTTTGGTGATCGACCACCAGCAGTGTCTCTGCGACATAAAAAACGTAGTCTGGGCATCTGTTCGTGGCGCAGGCGTTACCCAAAGGTTCAAAACTGGCCACCAGATCATAAGCAAACAGACCGCCCATAAACAGCGCATGTTTGTCATGACTACTTAAATCAAAGCTGTGCTGAATTAAACGCAGCGCGTCAAAGCTAGATGCTTCGCGCAGACGGGAATCTTCGTCTAAGGTATTGTCGGAGTCGCTGAAGGTTAACGTCAGTGTTTGTCCGTCGAATTGGTGCTTGATCTCAGGTTGGATATTACGCAGTAAATGCGCTAGCAGATGACGACCGTTATCCGTGAGCGCGTTGCAGGTCACCGTTTGCCCGTAGCAGACAATACGCAAGGCGGAATCGACAATTAGCAGGCTCTTGAGATCCCGCTTCGAATCAATCTCGGCGGATTCGAGCAACAAGCTGTCCGTCTTGCTTTCGCATAAGGTGTGGAACAGACGGGTTGGGTCTTGTGTGTATGGGACCGATGCCGTAATCACATCTAACTTGCCCAAGGTTTTGATCTTAATGGCCTTGTTCACAAGACCTCCTTATTATTTCAAATCTGTTCTAGCTTCCTGTTGTACATACTCGCACAAAGCAAACGTTCACCCAACGCACAATTTCGTCAATCTGGTGGATATTTAATCGGTTGAACGTGAGTTATACAACAAAACAAAAAGCCCGCTGTTTAGGCGGGCTTCGTATCATGAGTGTCCTCAATTAAAAGTACACGTTTGCCCACCAAGAACTTGTCCAGATGCGCCACCAAGCCAACTCAGCTGCATTCGATTTCTCGTCATGCAGAGCAAGTTTCGCTTTTTGCTTTTGGTTAAGTTCTTGTAACATAGTCGGCCTTACAGTCAGGTACTTTGTATTTGTGTACTAGTTAACTAGTGCAAGGGTAAAAAGTCAACCCCCAAGAAGCAAATATATGAGAATAGATTTACACAGCCATACCACCGCCTCTGATGGCAGGCTCACGCCAGCGCAGTTGATTGATCGCGCAATCAGCTTTGAGCTGGATGTTTTAGCTGTTACCGATCATGATACCGTGGAAGCGCTGGAGGAGATTCACCGTTATGTGGCGCAGAATCAATTGCCGCTCTCCATCATTAACGGCATCGAAATTTCGACTGTGTGGCAAAACAAAGATATCCATATTGTTGGTTTGAATATCGATCCTCAAAATGCTCAACTAAGCCAACTGATCGCTCAGCAACAGGCGTATCGAGTCGCTCGCTCTGAAATGATCGCGCAGCGCCTTGCTAAAGCAACGCGAGAAGGAGTGCTTGAAGAGGTCAGAGCGATTGCCGATGGTGCGCCAGTGACTCGCGCCCATTTTGCCAAATGGTTGGTGGATAACGGTTTTGCAAAAAATATGCAGCAGGTGTTTAAAAAATACCTGACGCGCAACAATCCCGGTTACGTGCCGCCGAATTGGTGTTCAATGGCTGATGCCGTCGGCGCGATCCATGCCGCGGGGGGCTTGGCCGTGCTGGCTCATCCGGGGCGTTATGATCTGACGGCCAAGTGGCTAAAACGGTTGTTGCAAGCGTTTGTCGAGGCCGGTGGCGATGCCATGGAGGTTGCCCAGCCACAACAATCGCAACAAGAAAGACGCACGTTGGCGGATTATGCTATACAATACAAACTATTAGCTTCCCAAGGCAGTGATTTTCACTATCCCTCCCCGTGGATGGAATTGGGAAGAAACCTCTGGTTGCCCTCCGGCGTAGAACCAGTTTGGAAAGATTGGGGTTTAGAGTCCGCTCCTTTGGAGCAAGCACAAACATCCACACTCCAGTCTTATAGAGCCGAGAGGCTCGATAATGAGGAATTACAATGAGCCAGTTTTTTTACGTTCATCCAGAAAACCCCCAGGCTCGCTTGATCAATCAAGCCGTAGCAATCATTCGTAATGGTGGTGTGGTGGTTTACCCGACCGATTCCGGTTATGCACTTGGTTGTCAACTGGAAAACAAACAAGCACTAGAGCGAATTTGTCAGATCCGCCGACTGGATGAAAAACACAACTTCACCCTGTTATGCCGTGATTTGTCGGAGTTGTCGCTGTACGCTCGTGTTGATAACACCGCATTTCGTTTGCTAAAGAACAACACGCCGGGCGCGTACACTTTTATCTTCAAAGGAACAAAAGAAGTGCCTCGTCGTTTGATGAACGCCAAGCGTAAAACCATCGGCATTCGTGTGCCAGATAACCGCATTGCACTCGATCTTTTGGAAGCGATGGGTGAGCCGTTGATGTCAACTTCCTTGATTTTGCCGGGTAATAACTATACCGAGTCGGACCCCGATGAGATCCGTGACAAACTCGAGCATGCGGTGGATGTGATTCTCAACGGTGGTTATCTGGGCGAGCAGCCAACCACGGTGATTGACTTTAGCGAAGGTGAGGCGGTTATTGCTCGTCTTGGCGCGGGTGACCCAGCCCCATTTGAGTAAGCCGACACGAGAAAAATCTGTTTAAGATAAAGGAGCCAAGTGCTCCTTTTTTATTAATATTCATCAAGTTGTTATTATAAAGTTAACTGTCACCATCGACAGTGCTACTGGGTGATTTTTAGCGAGAATTTTTCCATGATTCGCCCGATGACGAAGTGCGGAGAGCTTACATTGCGGATTTATTTCCCGTATAATTGCCGCCCCCGATTCCGAGCTTCGGGTAGATAACTAAGTCTGGTCTATGCTTGGTAAGACTACGACGTCTGAGAAGACGACACATAGGTAGATAAATGAACGAAAAATTACAGAAAGTTTTAGCGCGAGCCGGTCACGGTTCACGTCGCGAATTGGAAGCATTAATCAAATCAGGACGTGTAAGTGTAAACGGTGTTGTTGCGAAACTGGGTGAGCGACTGGAAGACGAAAATGCGGTTGTGCGCATCGATGGTCATGTTGTGTCGGTTAAGGCACAAGAGGAAGTGATCTGTCGAGTGCTGGCGTATTACAAGCCGGAAGGTGAACTCTGTACCCGCCACGACCCAGAAGGTCGTCGTACTGTATTTGATCGTCTACCTAAGATCCGAGGTTCACGTTGGATTTCTGTTGGTCGATTGGACGCGAACACATCCGGTCTGCTGTTGTTCACCACCGACGGTGAACTGGCAAACCGTTTGATGCACCCAAGCCGTCAAGTTGAGCGTGAATACCTAGTTCGAGTGTTTGGTGAAGTGAACGAGCACAAAGTACGCAACTTAGTTAATGGTGTACAACTAGAAGATGGCCTCGCTCGCTTTGAAGACGTTGTCTATACGGGCGGTGAGGGGATGAACCACACCTTCTATGTGGTGATTAACGAAGGTCGTAATCGTGAAGTTCGTCGTTTGTGGGAATCACAAGATTGTACGGTAAGCCGTCTGAAACGCGTGCGCTACGGTGACATCTATCTGGATAAGAAATTGCCTCGCGGTGGTTGGATGGAGCTGGAACTGAAAGACGTCAACTACCTGCGCGAACTGGTTGAACTGCGCCCAGAAAAAGAGACGATGATTGAACTGAACAGCTCATCGCGTAAACGTGACCGTGCCCGCAGCCAAAAAATCCGTCGTGCGGTGAAGCGTCATGAAGAGCGAGTGAGTACGCCAAAAGGTCGCAGCAATAATCCGTCACGTCGCAAGCCCGCGACTAACAAAACAAGTACTGCAAACACGCCAAACGCACGTCCATCTCGCAGCAATACTCAGCGCTAAGTGCTTAAAAGTGATAGCAAAATAGATAGTAAAAAGGCTTGCCAGTGGCAAGCCTTTTTTATCGCGGTTAATCGCGTTTCCACCGAATGTGGCAGAATTTCTGATCGGGATCTCGGCTAATCAGCATTCTGGCGAACACATCGTCCAAGACATCGTTCTCTTCGTTGACTAAACCGATAAGCACTTCTGCGTAGATTTCGTCATCGACATCAAAGCCAACGTGGGAAGGCCAATCGCTCGCGACATCAACCAGCTCAGCCGCACCACGATCATCGAATTGCGCGGTGAACAAGATCACGTCAGCAGGCTCCAAGTTATCTGCAGCCATCTCTAGAAAGATATCGTACGCGGCATCAATCGCATCGTCGTAAGAAATCAGATCCGTCATGCTTACGCTCGGCTCATGTATTTGCGTTCTGCGGTGTTGATGATCACACGATCACCCGTCGCAATGTACTCTGGCACCTGTACAATAAGGCCAGTACTAAGACGAGCAGGTTTGGTACGAGCAGAGGCAGAAGCGCCCTTGATCGATGGGTCGGTCTCTTCAATAACCAACTCAACAGAAGAAGGCAGCTCTATGCCTACCGCGTCGCCGTTGACGAGGATTACGTGGATGCCTTGAGTTTCTTCGTTGATGAACAGCAGATCGTCTTCAATGTCAGCGTGTTTGAACACATACTGAGAGTAGTCGACGTTGTCCATGAAGATGTAGTCATCGCCATCGATGTAAGAGAAAGAAACCGCGTGTTTGTTCATTTCAACGGTTTCTACCACGTCGTCTGACTTGTAACGCTCTTCTACGCGAGCACCAGTTGTTAGGTCTGTACAACGCATTTTATAGATTTTTGAACCGCCACGGCCACCAGGGGTTGTCACTTCAATATCTTTAACTAGAAGAGTCTTACCGTTAGATTCGATTGCAAAACCTTTCTTAATTTCACTTGCCTTTGGCATATCTGTTCCTATTGCGTTTTTTAAGAGTTACTCAAAATCGCTGAATTATATACTCAACTCCTGCTAACTTGCGAGTACCAAGAAAAATTACTTCATCACACGGTTTTCGCTCTTAATCGCGCTTAGCTTTGGCGACGTTGTATTGCGCTTGATTCCGTGGGCTAACTGGGCGAAGATTGCCTAAACATCATAATTATCAAGAATCTAAACTGGTTATGACCTTACCTGTAATCGATCCAAAAACACCTTTTCAACCTGAATTTCAACCAGTTATCAATGATGTATTGATGTGTCTCAAAGGTGGTCTCGGAGAAAATCTGCACAGTGTTTATGTTTACGGCAGTGTGGCACGCAAAACAGCCATCGCAGGTTTGTCTAACTTGGATCTTGTGGTAGTGACTCACCGCCCATTTACGGCAAGTCGTGCCACGGTTCTCAATACCCTAAAATGGCGTGTGCAAAAGGGCTTTCCTCAAGTGATCGGCGTGGCGGTAAAAACTGCCGAGGTGAAAGACATTGCGTCACTTGATAGCCTGTTCACTTGGGGGTTTATGCTTAAACACTGCTGTGTCTGCGTTTATGGCAATGATTTAGCGGAGTGTTTTGGCGAGTATGTTCCGAGTTGGGAAATTGCCAAGCACTGGAACATGGACGTGGAAGATTGGCTGGCGGTCTATCGCAATAAAATTGTCCGTGCCAATACGTCTGAATTGCTGGTGATAAATCAGAAAATCATCGCCAAGAAGCTGCTGCGAGCCAGTTATTCGTTGATCATGCATAAAGACCAACAATGGTTTGATGATCCGATCGAGTGTGGAAAACACTTTGTGCAATATCATCCAGAAAAATCGGTTGAGATCCGTCGTCTGACGATTTTGCTGTCTGGCAAACTCATAGAAAAGCGTTCGGTGATTGGTTTGTTAGACAGTTTTGGCGATTGGCTTGTGAAGCACTATCAGAAAACTGAATTTAAAATCGGCTAATTGATCGCATTGTCACTAGAGTCGATACCGAATCATCCTGCTTGTGCTAACTTTAATTGGTAAAAGACAATTTTCAGGTGAGCATATGGATAAGCAAGCGGCTGCGCCATTGTATTGGCTCGGATCTGGTTTGAAAAAACGGCTTAAGTCGCTCTCACTATCCTTATTGGCGGTTAGAGAGGGAATGATTTGGCTGATCCCATGCCTGATGCTTTCTGCGTTTGCGCTTTTTTTTGCCAGCATTGGTGAGTTTTTCAGTGGAGGGAGGAGCTGGTGGATAGCCACCCTTTACGACATTCATAACGCTATCGCGACTTTTTTCCCCTACTTGATGACCGCGGCAATTTCTTACGTATTGGCGATGCAATGGAAACTTGCTCGTCCACCTATGGCGTTGTTATCCATGTTGTTTCTTTTGATTGTCAGCCAAATTGTGCCCGAAGAGCGCACGATGCAAATGTTTCATATCGTCATTGCCATTATTACTCCACTTTATGCTGTGCCGATCTTAGCCCGTTTGCAACATGTGCCACAATTGCGCATTACCTCTTCTGAAAGTGGCGGCAAGTTGGTCAAAGAGTCATTGAATTTGGTGTTTCCAGCCTTACTCACGGCCGCAATTGTGCTCACAATCAACTACCTGCTCTTTAGCTTGCTGAGCCTGACTGTCGCTTTTCAGCAGATCGGCCTAGATTACGCCAATGAACCGTATCAATTTGGTATGCTGTTCAGTGCGCTCAACTCAGGGCTGTGGTTTTTAGGGATCCATGGCTATTACTCTTTGCTACCGATGGTGGACCTGCTTCAGCAAGCCAGCCAACTCAACTATTCCACCTTTGTGGCTGGTGGGGAAGGCCAATACATGATGAACCTGTCTCTGATGGGGACGTTCGTTTTTATTGGTGGCAGTGGAGCGACACTCTCGCTGGTGGTGGCACTGTTACTGTTTTCTAAGCAAAAAAGTCACCGATTGATCGCCTTGGCATCGATCCCAATAGGGCTCATTAATGTCAATGAAATCTTGCTCTTTGGTCTGCCAATTATCTTGAACCCTAGGCTGTTTTTGCCCTTTTTGATCACGCCAGTGGTGAATGTGGTTGTTAGCATGCTTGCGGTGGAAAGTGGTTTTATTGCCGTTCCGAGTGCAAGTGTCCCTTTTAATGCCCCTATTCTTGTCAATGCGTGGTTAGCCACATCGGGAGATCTCAATGGGATTCTACTGCAACTGTTGAATATTCTGCTTGGTGTAGCGATTTATTACCCAGCAGTGCGAAGTCTGAATCGCTTGTATAGTAATCAGGCGATCAAAATTCATTTCCTCGATACGGTGTATGTACGCCGCCAAGAAGAAGCGGAAACGCTTAAAGAGGATCCCATTGCCACCGCCAATGACAGAGCGCGTCGTGACCGAGAAATCGAGAAAAAATTGGAACACATTGGCAGTAAAGAATTTTGCGTAGAGTACCAACCGCAAGTGTCGGCAGAAAATGGTCGCGTGGTTGGTTGTGAAGCCCTAATTCGAGCAACAGAGCCCGATGGCACATTGATTTATCCTGGTGCTTTTCTTCCTTGGCTCGAGGTGGCGGGGTTAATGAAAGAGGTGGATTTATGGGTGCTAAAAAAGGTGGTTTCCGATGTTCAGCAGTGGAATCGCAGTGAAATATACATCCCAGTCAGCATTAATATTACCCCTGATTTTTTGGTTGATCAGGAGTACATGGAAAAGTTGGAGTACATCATTGCGCCTGTGGCGTCACAAGTCCATATCGAGATCACAGAAGAAACGCTGTTGGTTGACGAGCAAATGCTGGCAATCTCGTTCAACCGCTTGCATCAGTTAGGCGTGGAAATATCGATAGACGACTTTGGTACCGGATTTTCATCGCTCTCTTATCTCAATCGCTTTGACGTTGATGCGATAAAGATTGACCGTTCGTTTGTTTTAGCGCTTGGTAATGAGAAGGGTAAGAAAGTCTTTATGAGTTTGCTGTCGGTCGCCGAGCAGCTCAAGTTAAAAGTCGTGGTGGAAGGGGTTGAATCGAAACAGCAGTTAGGCCACATTCCGATCCGCGATCATATTTCGGTGCAAGGATGGTACTATAGCCGCTCCCTGCAATACGTTGATTTTATTCACTACTGCAAAAAAGCGAACAATATCAAAAGCCTATAGACGTTGCTGACTAGAATAGCCCTAGTTGTGGCGCTGCGAGTTGGTCAAAATCCATGTCGATAAACGGGAGAATCGCATTTGCCACCGGTTTCAACTGTTTGTCGATATAATGCTGATAATCAATGGTGCTTGAGCGGTAATCTCTTGGCTCTGGGCCGTTGACCGTGATCAGATACTCAATCAACCCCTTGTTCTGGTACTGCAAAGGGCGGCCTAAACGGGCGTTCATCTCATCGGCAAGACGTGCTGCTCGAACTTGCGGTGGCACATTCTTTTGATATTCGTGTAATTTACGTCTTAACCGTTTTTGATAGACTAAATCGCAGTCAAAATCGCCATTTTGTGTTTGTTCTACGGTGTGGCGAACGTAGTCCGTCGGGTCTTCGCCATGAAATATCATCATGTAGAGCTGCTGCTGGAACTTTTGTGCTAGTGGCGTCCAGTCGGTTCGCGCACTCTCTAGCCCTTTGAATACAATGCTTTCGTTTTCTCTTTCACCGATCAGCCCTGCGTAGCGCTTTTTCGAGCCCGTTTCCGCGCCCCGAATGGTTGGCATGAGAAACTTGCGATAATGGGTTTCATATTCCAGCTCCAAAATCGAAGTGAGGTTGAATTCTTGCTGAAGATGTCGTTTCCACCACTGATTGATGTCCCGCACCAGCGATTGGCCAATCGCATCCGCTTGTTGTTGGCTATAAGCGCCATTGAGTGAAACAAAAGTAGAATCGGTATCGCCGTAAATCACCTGATAACCTTTTGCCTCAATCAACTTGCTGGTCTGTTTCATGATCTCGTGACCGCGCATGGTAATGCTAGACGCAAGCCGCGTATCAAAGAAGCGGCAACCCGAGGAGCCGAGCACACCATAAAAGGAGTTCATGATGATTTTAATCGCTTGGGAGAACGCCTTCTCATTGTTCTTTTTCGCTACATCACGAGCGGCCCAAAGTTGTTCGATCATCTCGGGCAAAAAATGTTGGCTACGATGAAATTGCCCCCCGCGAAAACCGGGTACGGCTTGATGTGCCTCTTTACCCATCTCGAGTTGTAAACCTTCGATAAGGCCGAGAGGATCAATGAGAAAGGAGCGGATGATGGATGGGTATAGGCTTTTAAAATCGAGCACCAGCACCGAATCATACAATCCGGGAAGCGAATCCATCACATACCCGCCAGGGCTAGCTACCCAATTCTCTGGTTGAAGGTTCGGGGCAATATAACCAGCGCGATGCAGTCGTGGCAAATACAAATTGGTAAATGCGGCCACCGAGCCGCCGACTCGATCCAGTTCCACGCCAGTAAGACGGGAGCGTTCGATGGCAAACTCAAGCAAGTGAGTGTGGGCAAAAATGCGATTCACCAAAACACAGTCTTGTAAGTTGTACTTGGCGAGCGAAGGCTTGTCTTCGCGAAACATGGTGTTGATTTCCGCCATGCGATCGTGAACATTGTGGATGGCTTTGCCTTCACCAAGCAGCTCTTGGGAAACGGATTCTAAAGACCAAGAACGGAAATGGTAGGTGGCCGTTTTGAGTGTATCGATGCCGTCTAGCACCACCCGACCGGGAATGGTGATGAAACTCTGCTGACTTTGCGTTGAAGAGCGAAAAAAACTGCTTTGGTTGCCGCGGCCCAAGGTGAGCTTTAGCTTGTGCCATTCAGCCCGTTTGTGCAGTAAACGAAAGTCAAAATCAATCACGTTCCAACCGATGATGACATCCGGATCGAACTGTTCAAACCAGCGAATTAGCCGCTCTAGCAACTGCTTCTCGTCATCTACCCACTCAATGGGCGTGTGTGAATCTTGAGCTTGGCCAATCATGATGACTCGGCTATCCATTGGACTGTCGAGGCCGATAGAGTAGAGGATGCCTTTTTCTGAACATTCAATATCCAGCGACACTACCGAAAGTGTTGGCACATAGTCGCCTTTGCGGCATTTGGCCTGTTTGACGCGAACAAACTTCTCCTGTGACTGGGGCTTGCCGACAAACTCCACCGATCCTTGAATGAAACGCTCCATCAGAAATCGGTCTGCGAGACGAACATCGGCCTCTAGCACGAGGATGTCGTGTTGTTGCAGCCAAGCTGCGAGGCTAGTTGACTCTTTTATGGTGGCACAATAGCAGGCAGCCACAGGGTGGTACTCAAAGTTTTTCAGTGGTAGAGGAGTAAGCTGCGCGTGATGCCCGCCCTCCAGAAGCAAGTTTTCGATACGAGGCAGATCACTTTGCAGCACAAAGAACACCGGTTTTTCGCCTTCGATCAGCAGTTGGTGAGGGCCATGTGGCGTGCTCAGCCACAACTCAAGTTGAGTTGTGGCAAATTTATCGCGAGATTGGCGTGTTAGAACGAACCCAGGTGTGGTGGTCAAAATATCTGCCTGTAGATGCTATTGCTCTGCTGATGTTAGCAAAGTCTACAAAAGGTTCAGAACTTTATCGTCAGATAAGCCGTGATTGATGGATAATTGAACATTTACTCTATGATAAACATGATGTAGGTAAAATTACTGAGTATTGGTCATAACTAACAGTCTCCTTTTTAAAACAAAATTGGTAGAGTGACTCGCTATATTCGCGTCTGCATTGAATAAGTCCTTGCTAAAGTTTGCGATTAGGCACATATTCTTAGCAGGCATTTCTGAGGAAATGCGGTAGTATAGGCAAGCGTACTGATATCCACATTTATTGTGGGTGCAGAGCCATTGAATAGTGTGGAGATACAAGTTTGATCAATGTTTTCCTTGTAGATGATCACGAGCTGGTTCGCACAGGGATACGACGTATTATTGAAGACGTCCGTGGAATGAACGTAGCAGGAGAAGCTGATAGCGGTGAGAATGCAGTAAAATGGTGTCGCACGAATCATGCTGATGTCGTTTTAATGGATATGAACATGCCTGGGATTGGCGGCTTGGAAGCGACCAAGAAAATCCTGCGTGTTAATCCGGATGTAAAAATCATCGTCTTGACTGTTCATACGGAAAATCCGTTTCCAACTAAAGTGATGCAAGCCGGGGCCTCTGGCTATTTAACAAAAGGGGCTGGTCCGGATGAAATGGTCAATGCAATCCGCATTGTGAATAGCGGACAGCGTTATATTTCTCCGGAAATCGCACAGCAAATGGCATTGAGCCAGTTTTCGCCAGCGTCTGAAAATCCGTTTAAAGATTTATCAGAGCGTGAACTGCAAATCATGATGATGATCACTAAGGGGCAAAAAGTCACCGACATCTCTGAGCAGTTGAACCTCAGCCCGAAAACGGTCAACAGCTATCGCTACCGTTTGTTTAACAAACTGGATATTAATGGTGACGTTGAATTGACGCACCTTGCCATCCGTCATGGAATGCTGGATACCGAGACTCTCTAGTTGTGACCCTTCCTTTCGACTCGGTATCTTTCCTTAAGACAGTGACTCATCAGCCCGGCGTTTATCGAATGTATAACGCCGGCGCTGTGGTGATTTACGTCGGTAAAGCCAAAGATCTTAAAAAACGCCTCTCGAGTTATTTTCGTAAGAAAGTCGACAGTGAGAAAACGCGCGCGTTGGTCAGTAATATTGCTAAGATTGACGTCACGGTCACGCATACAGAGACAGAAGCGCTGATCCTTGAGCACAACTACATCAAGCAATACTTACCTAAATACAACGTGTTGCTGCGTGATGACAAGTCCTATCCTTATATCTATGTGAGTGGTCACAAACATCCTCGAGTTTCTCTGCATCGTGGTGCGAAAAAACGTAAAGGTGAATATTTTGGACCGTATCCTGACTCCGGAGCGGTAAGAGAAACGCTGCATCTATTGCAGAAAATTTTCCCGGTGCGTCAGTGTGAAGATACGGTTTATGCTAACCGTACTCGACCATGTCTGATGTATCAGATCGGCCGCTGTGCAGGGCCTTGCGTGAGCAGTGTGATTTCCGATCAAGAGTACGCTGACCTGGTGAATTATCTTCGCCTGTTTTTGCAAGGCAAAGATAATCAAGTACTTGAACTGCTGGTTAGCAAGATGGAAGACGCCAGTGTGGCACTGCGCTTTGAAGATGCTGCTCGTTTTCGCGACCAGATCCAAGCTATTCGTCGAGTGCAAGAGCAGCAATATGTCTCTGAAGACAGTATGGATGATATGGATGTCCTGGGTTTTGCCCAAGAAAATGGCATAGCTTGTATCCATATTTTGATGATTCGGCAGGGTAAAGTGCTGGGAAGTCGCAGCCATTTCCCGAAAATTCCACAAAACACCACAGCGCAAGAGGTATTTGATAGCTTCTTAAGCCAGTACTACCTTAGCCACAATGAAGCGCGAACCGTTCCGACGCGCATTATTCTCAATAAGGATCTGGCGGTGGATGTGGCGGCTATTCAGGAAGCGCTCAGTCAGGTTGCCGGGCGTAAAGTCACTTTTCATGCCAATCCAACTGGGGCGCGTAGCCGTTATCTAAAACTGGCTAATACCAATGCGCTGACTGCTATTACCACGCAAATCAATCACAAGATGACCATCAACCAGCGTTTCAAAGCACTGCGCGAAGTTTTGGGTAAAGAAACCATCCAAAGAATGGAGTGTTTTGACATTTCGCATACCATGGGGGAAAGCACCATCGCGTCGTGCGTGGTCTTCAACACCGAAGGGCCCGTCAAGCAAGAGTACCGCCGTTACAATATTAGCGGGATTACTGGTGGCGATGACTATGCCGCGATGGGGCAGGCTTTAGAGCGGCGTTATTCGAAACAACTCGACGTGGAAAAAATCCCTGATGTGATCTTTATCGACGGTGGTAAGGGACAACTAAATCGTGCGCGTGAGATCATTGAACAGTATTGGGGCGATTGGCCCAAACGACCAGAAATGATAGGAATAGCGAAAGGCGTGACACGTAAACCGGGTTTAGAGACCTTAATTACCGTGTCAGGTGAGGAGTTTAACTTGCCAAGTGATGCGCCAGCTTTGCATTTGATTCAGCATATTCGTGATGAAAGTCATAACCATGCGATTGCGGGCCATAGAGCTAAGCGAGGAAAGACGCGTAAAACCAGTGCACTAGAGGGCATTGAAGGAGTTGGACCTAAACGACGCCAAGCATTACTGAAGTATATGGGCGGTTTACAAGAGCTTAAACGAGCCACTGTTGAAGAAATCGCCAAAGTTCCGGGGATTAGCCATTCTTTAGCAGAAATTATCTATCAAGCATTGAAACAATAGTGAAAATCCAGCACCATTAACGCGCAAAGTGTAAGAGAATAATAATATGCGTCTAAATATCCCTAACCTCCTGTCATTAATGAGATTATTTCTCATTCCGGTGTTCGTGGTTGTATTCTATCTTCCTTATTCATGGGCACCGTTTGCGGCAGCGATGGTCTTCTGGGTGGCGGGCTTTACCGATTGGCTCGATGGCATGCTGGCGAGAAAATTGGGCCAAACGTCTCGATTCGGTGCATTTATCGATCCGGTCGCAGACAAAGTGTTAGTCGCGACGGCGCTTATCCTTATCACTGAGCATTATCATACAATTTGGGTGACGATTCCGGCAGTCACGATGATTGCACGTGAAATTATTATTTCTGCCTTACGTGAGTGGATGGCGGAGATTGGCAAGAGGGCAAGTGTTGCTGTCTCTTGGATCGGCAAAGTGAAAACACTGTCACAGATGTTTGCCCTGTGGGTGTTGATTTGGCGCTATGATGACTGGATGATTTGGCTTGGTTATGCAGCGCTTTATATTGCGACATTCTTAACTTACTGGTCGATGGTGCAATACCTGATGGCGGCCAAAGATGACTTACTGAGTGAAGAGAATCACTGAATTTAAGAAAACGGGCGAAAGCCCGTTTTTTATATTTGAAAATAGCCATTCTGGCCCGTTTAAAGCACATTTGTGGTGAAGTCAAAAGCTCATTTTTAAAGACTAACTGCCTTTAAAATAAGCAATTTGCTGTGTTTCGCACACTTTCTGCTCAAACGATTCAAAAAAATAAAAATAGTGTTGACTCAGTGAGATGATTGCGTAGAATGCATCCCGTACCCAAGAGGGAGTTACCTCTTAAGGTTTGAAGGCGCGTTGGCAGAGTGGCTATGCAGCGGATTGCAAATCCGTGGACCTCGGTTCGACTCCGGGACGCGCCTCCATTTGCGACACTAGCTCAGTTGGTAGAGCGCAACCTTGCCAAGGTTGAGGTCACGAGTTCGAACCTCGTGTGTCGCTCCAAATTAAAAGATACGGCGAAAGCGGTATTTATAGATGGTGTCTCCATCGCAAAGATTTGCGTGCCCTGGTGGTGAAATCGGTAGACACAAGGGATTTAAAATCCCTCGACTTTCGAGTCGTGCCGGTTCAAGTCCGGCCCGGGGCACCATTAAAAGACAATATGCGACACTAGCTCAGTTGGTAGAGCGCAACCTTGCCAAGGTTGAGGTCACGAGTTCGAACCTCGTGTGTCGCTCCAAACATTGAACCCAGCAGAAATGCTGGGTTTTTTGTTTGTCTGTTTTCTTCGATTTATCTCTTCTGAAACATTAACTTGTCGACGGAAGCGGAAATTTGTTGGCAAAAAGGATTGCCTGTTGCTTTCTTATTATGATAAATTCGCGCGCAATCTCGGGCAGTAGTCCTGGGGGATACGCGTAGTGACCATTCAGGCTGATTGGGAAACTACGTAGGGTAGGTATCGGCAAAGCCTTTTGTCGATAGACGGGATACTAATGTTGCTTAAGCAGCGGCATGTAAATGGGAAACCCAACGTTGAACTTTTTTAATAATCTCACATTAATCAGCTTCATACTTCCTAAATGCCCTGTATTGCAAAACAGAAGCATTACCGAGCCTTGATTTTTAACACCGACATTTACCATTCGTCGTAATGGTCGCTATTCCGTACCCGTCTTTTTAGACCCAATCGGAAGGCTTGGTCATGTCCCAATCTCGTACTAAAAAGTTACACAGTGCGCAGGGGGCGAGAATCATTTTTTGTTTCAAGGGAAAATGTATGAGCACCGCCTTTGAAGTCGATACTAACGCTATCGCTACAATTTTTTCTTCCCAGGTTCCGATTGTTGAAGGAACTTACGATTTAACTCCGGATCAAGTACTGCTTGATCAAGCCGCGCACGAGTCTGAAGTTCGTTCATACCCTCGTCGTATCCCAATAGCGATTAAGCAAGCATTCGGCTGTTTAGTTGAGGATACTCGTGGTCAGATCTTTCTTGACTGTCTGGCGGGTGCGGGCACTTTGGCGCTGGGTTACAACCATCCAGAAATTAATCAAGCGCTAAAAGAGCAGTTGGACTCGGGTCTGCCATACCAAACACTGGATATCGCGACGACCGCAAAAACCAACTTTATCAAAACAGTAAAAAGTTTCTTGCCACAAGAGCTAGGTGATAACTGTGTCATTCAATTCTGTGGCCCGTCTGGTGCTGATGCCGTCGAAGCGGCTATCAAACTGGCGAAGCAGACGACAGGTCGCAACACCATGTTTGCTTTCCGTGGTGCTTACCACGGTATGACCAACGGCACAATGGGCATGATGGGTAACCTGAATACCAAAGCCCGCCGTACTGGTCTGATGTCTGATGTTCACTTTATGCCTTTCCCTTACAGCCTGCGCTGCCCGTTTGGTTTGGGTGGTGATGAGGGAGCGAAAGCAAGCATTCGTTATATTGAGCGTCTTCTCAATGATGATGAAGCGGGCATCATGAAGCCTGCAGCCATCATCGTTGAGCCGGTTCAAGGCGAAGGCGGTGTGATCCCTGCACCTGCATTTTGGCTGCGTGAACTACGCCGTCTCTGTGATGAACACGGCATGCTATTGATTTTCGATGAAATTCAATGCGGCGTGGGTAAGTCTGGCTACAATTTTGCGTTTGAAGAAGCTGGCATTGTGCCAGATGTTCTGTGCCTTTCTAAAGCAATTGGCGGCGGTCTGCCGATGTCTTTGCTGGTTATTAACAAGCAGCACGATACCTGGCGTCCTGGCGAGCACACGGGCACCTTCCGTGGTAACCAGCTCGCGATGGTTTCTGGCGCGAAAGCACTGGAAATCATTACTCGTGATAATCTGGTTGAACATGCCAACGTGGCGGGTCAATACCTGCGTCACGGCCTAGAGAAAATCCAACAACGTGTGAACTGTATCGCTGAGGTTCGCGGTAAAGGCTTGATGCTAGGTGTGGAAATTCGCAAGCCAGGCAGCGAACTCAACAAATTTGGTGAGCCTGTTTCGGATGGCAAGCTGACACTGGCGATTCAGCGTGCGGCGCTGGAGCGCGGCCTGATGGTTGAAAAAGGCGGTCGTGACGGCTCTGTGATTCGTTTCCTTCCACCGTTGATCATTTCTTTCGAGCAGATCGATTTTGCCCTGCGCGTGCTGGAAGAAGCGATTCTTGCTGCGGGCGGCGAACGTGTTGAAGCAGAGCAGAACCCAGAGTGGAAAAAACACTTCATCCACACTGGTGTCAATGGCAGCAAAGAGTTCGCCTCTGTGATGAACCACACCACAGAAGCAATGAAGTCGGTGTTTGAACAAGTCAGCGCCCCTTACTCAGGAATGGATCCGAAAGCACTTGAGCAAGCGATCTATGCCGTTGATCTAGACAACAAAAACGCTTCATTGAAAGCGGTGATTGACGAAACGGCGGAGCTGGTGGCGAAAAACTCGATTTTCACTCAGCATCCAGACTGTATCGCACACTTACACACGCCTCCTTTGATGCCAGCAGTGGCTGCTGAGAGCATGATTGCGGCGCTAAACCAATCCATGGACTCTTGGGATCAATCGTCTTCGGCAACGTATGTTGAGCAGAAAGTGATTGATTGGCTATGTGACAAATATGAGCTAGGCGAGAAGGCCGACGGCATCTTTACCAGTGGCGGTACGCAAAGTAACCAAATGGGTCTGATGTTGGCGCGCGACTGGATTGCCAACAAGCTGAGCAACCACTCCATCCAAAAGCTTGGCTTACCTGAGTATGCCGATAAACTGCGTATCGTTTGTTCGAAGAAATCGCACTTCACGGTACAAAAATCCGCTTCTTGGATGGGCCTAGGTGAAAAAGCAGTCCTGACCGTTGATGCACATCCAAACGGTACTATGGATGTCAGCAAGCTAGCTGAGGCGGTTGAACAAGCCAAAGCAGAAGGATTGATCCCATTTGCGGTGGTTGGTACGGCAGGTACCACCGACCACGGTGCTATTGACGATCTTAATGCGATTGCTGACGTGGCAGAGCTGCACGACATGTGGATGCACGTCGATGGCGCTTACGGTGGTGCGCTGATCCTCAGCAGCCAGAAACCGCGTCTAAAAGGCGTGGAGCGTGCGCAATCAGTGAGCGTGGATTTCCACAAATTGTTCTATCAAACAATTAGTTGTGGTGCGTTGTTGGTTAATGATAAGCAAAACTTCACTTTCTTGCTTCATCATGCCGACTACCTCAACCGCGAACATGATGAGTTGCCAAACTTGGTTGACAAATCAGTGGCAACAACAAAACGCTTTGATGCATTGAAAGTCTTTATGACTATGCAGAGCGTCGGTCCGAAAGCACTGGGTGCAATGTACGACCACATTCTAGCTCAGACACTGGAAGTGGCTGATCTAGTTCGTCACCATGAAGGCTTTGAGTTACTGGCAGAACCTTCGCTGTCCACCGTTCTATTCCGTGCAACCAACGGAACGGATCTGGATGAACTGAATAAAACGCTAAGACTGGAAGCATTGACTCGTGGTGTAGCGGTCCTGGGTGAAACGATTGTAGATGGTAAGACTGCTCTGAAGTTTACGATTCTTAACCCATGTCTGAAGATTTCAGATTTTGAAGCTTTACTATCTAAAATCAACACTCTAGCGGAAGAGCTAGCGCAATAAAGGTAACGGAAAACAATGGCAATTTTACAGATTGGTGCAGGCGGCGTAGGCTGGGTAATTGCACACAAAGCAGCACAAAACAACGATGTTCTGGGTGATATTACTATCGCTTCTCGCACGCTAGACAAATGCGAAAAGATCATTGAATCGATTCATGGTCGTAACAACCTGAAAGATTCGAGTAAGAAACTACAAGCTCGTGCTGTTAACGCTGATGATGTGGATGCACTGGTTGCACTAATCAAGGAAGTTCAACCTGATCTCGTTGTCAACGCTGGACCTCCTTGGGTAAACCTGACCATTATGGAAGCGTGTTACCAAGCGAAAGTCTCTTATCTTGATACGTCTGTGGCCGTCGACCTATGCAGCGAGGGGCAACAAGTCCCTGAAGCGTACGACGAACAGTGGAAATACCGTGCGAAGTTCGAAGAAGCGGGTATCACTGGCATTCTTGGTGTGGGTTTTGACCCGGGCGTGGTGTCGGTGTTTGCAGCCTACGCGGTGAAGCATCTGTTTGATGAAATCGACACCATTGACGTGATGGACATCAACGCTGGTGATCATGGTAAGAAATTCGCCACCAACTTCGACCCAGAAACAAACCTTTTGGAAATCCAAGGTGACTCGTTTTACTGGGAAAACGAAGAGTGGAAACGCGTACCATGCCACAGCCGTATGATGGAATTCGATTTTCCGAAATGTGGGAACTTCAAAGTGTACTCCATGGCACATGATGAAGTTCGCTCGATGAAAGAGTACATTCCGGCGAAACGCATCGAGTTCTGGATGGGCTTTGGTGACCGCTACCTGAACTACTTCAACTGTATGCGTGATATCGGCCTGCTCAGCCCAGAGCCGTTAACGCTGCAAGATGGCACTGTGGTTCAGCCGTTACAAGTTCTAAAAGCGATGCTGCCAGATCCGACATCTCTTGCACCGGGCTACACGGGGCTAACCTGTATTGGTACTTGGGTACAAGGTAAAAAGGATGGCAAACAGCGCAGCGTGTTTATCTACAACAATGCGGATCACGAAGTGGCTTACCAAGATGTGGAGCATCAAGCGATTGCTTACACCACAGGTGTGCCAGCGATCACCGCAGCGTTGCAGTTCTTCCGTGGTGAATGGGCGGACGCAGGTGTGTTCAACTTAGAACAGCTTGACCCAGATCCATTCCTCGAAACCATGCCAAGCATTGGTTTGAGCTGGGATGTTCAGGAACTGGTTCCTGGACAACCGACCATTCACACACTGAAATAAGTGTGCGTTAAGAATCTTCAGTAATGAACTCAAGCCGGTGCTTTGCGCCGGCTTTATTCCGTTAAAGTGATTGAACAATGAATAAAGAACAATTGAAGACGCCATTTTTCATGATTGACGAAGCGAAGTTGATCCGAAACTTGGAAATTGCCAAACAACTGAAAGAGATCTCAGGCGTTAAGCTCGTTCTCGCTCTGAAGTGTTTTTCCACTTGGGGTGTGTTTGACATCATCAAGCCTTATTTGGATGGCACGACCAGCTCTGGTCCGTTTGAAGTGAAACTTGGCTATGAGAAATTTGGCGGTGAAACGCACGCTTACAGCGTTGGCTACAGTGAAGAAGATGTGCGTGAAGTGGCCGATATGTGCGATAAGATCATCTTCAACTCGCAATCTCAGTTGGCGGCCTATCGTCACATTCTGGAAGGTAAAGCGTCGATTGGCCTGCGTCTTAATCCCGGTGTAAGCTACGCGGGGCAAGATCTGGCAAACCCAGCACGTCAATTCTCGCGACTCGGCGTACAAGCGGATCACATTGATTCGGCGGTATTTGAGAGCATCAATGGTGTTATGTTCCATATGAACTGTGAGAACAAAGATGTCGATGCGTTTATCGCTTTGTTGGATTCGATCTCACAGCGTTTCGGTCAATACCTAGACAAGCTTGATTGGGTCAGCATGGGCGGTGGTGTGTTCTTTACCTGGCCGGGTTATGATGTGGAAAAACTGGGCTTGGCACTTAAGGCATTTGCAGAAAAACACGGCGTGCAGATGTATCTGGAGCCGGGCGAAGCGATCATTACCAAAACAACCGATCTGGTGGTGACCGTGGTCGACATCGTTGAGAACGGTATGAAAACCGCTATCGTCGATTCAGCCACCGAAGCGCACCGTCTGGATACCTTGATTTACAAAGAGCCAGCGTCAGTGCTTGAGGCATCGGAAACGGGTTCACACGAGTACGTGATTGGTTCTTGCTCTTGTCTTGCTGGCGATCAGTTCTGTGTGGCTAAGTTCGATAAACCACTCGAAATTGGCCAACGACTGCACATTCTCGATAGTGCGGGTTACACCATGGTGAAATTGAATTGGTTCAACGGTCTGAAAATGCCTTCGGTTTACTGTGAGCGTACCAGTGGTGAGATCGAAAAACTCAACGAGTTTGGCTATGAAGATTTCAAGCGTTCTCTGTCGTTGTGGTCGGTGAGCTAACTGACTAACTAAGATAGATAGACCAAAAAGACAAAAGAGCAGCCGTTGAGCTGCTCTTTTTGTAGCAGGGTTATCAGAGAACGAAGTGCTTATGACTCTACTATGACCCGTGTATCTTCACTGAGTGATTCAAGCTCATTAGCAACGTCTTCAATGTCGACTTCAGCCGGTAATTTGATCGCAAGGTTTGCGGTAAACAGGCTCGAACTGACACCACCACCGCCAGCAATAAACACGCGTTGACAGTCCATATCGAGAATACTAATGCCTTGACTGTCTAGTACATGAGTGATCTCATTGACGATGCCCGCTCGGTCGTTGGAATCGACACGTAACTGATGGATCGTATCGCTTTTATTGGCTGTTAAATCCGTATCAACAAATTGCACAAGCAAATCAGCGTGAGCGGAAAAAGCCTCTTTGACCAAGGTTTCATTTTGTTTGGGTAACTCAACTTTGATCACTGCCGCCACTTGTTCTTCAATAAAGTTGACTTTGCTAATCAACCATTTACCACCATTTTCGTGCGTGATTGCCGCTAACTGTTTGATGGTCGTCGGTGACGCCTTGCCGATGAAACTCACGATGAATACACTGTTCATAATTTCCCCCTGATACATCAGACAACTCATTGATTCACAGAAATAATCCTTTTCAGATTCAGTGTAGAAGTTTTGCGAACCCACCTGATTTGATGGAGGTCATATTTTCCAACGAATGTGCCAAACCATCCTAAAAACTCTGTAAAAGAGCACAAAAAAGCGGCTCTTTAGCCGCTTTCTTGCAAAGTGTTTAGTTAAAACGTGACTTTAAAGTCCAGTCCATAAAACTGATTGTCGTAGGCGTAGCCCGCATCTAAAGCAAATTTCGCCGCGTCTTGATTGCCAAACCAAGGGTTGGAAGTGAAGTTCACGTCCGCGCTGCCGCCCCACAGATTCGACGCCCAGTGATGAATATGACCCACAGGGTTTAAGAAGAAAATTGAAACATCTCCCGCCAGTTTAGAACCGAGCACTTCACCACCATCGGCTACAATACTCTGTTCTGCCTCAAGCATCATTTCGCCGACGACAGCGCCAAAAAAGGGTGTAATAAAAATATCTTGCCAAGATGGCACTTCAGCAAACGCTTCTACACCATACTCCCAGAAAAAAGTCGACATAGTGGCTGAATAAAGAAATGACTCGAATTCGTTGTAGCCTGCGTGTCGAGCTGCCGTGTAGTACACGCCGCCAAAATAAGGGTGCATGATGTAGTTCAAGACGTGTTCATCCCTGTCCCATACTGGCCCAGAGGTGACGTTGTCTTTCCACTTACTTCCCAAGTTACTCAGATCTCGTGAGTCGTCATCCCATTTGGTGATACTTTGTGGCAATAAAGTCATTAAGCCAACAGTGGCGACGCTTAAACCCAAGATGGTGTAGGTTTGGCCCATCAGATAATCCCAGTCTTTATCTTGCGGGACGATCAAATACTTAGGCTGGGTGTCGGCATCGAGATCGAGCTTAAGCTCGCTCTCGTCCAGAGATAGGAGCTGGGCGTTGTTGAAGCTATACAAGCTATCGTTAACGCAGTACTCTTGAAGACAATCCGTTGCGTAGGTAGTTTCTGTGTGCTTACTGAAATCAAACTGACTGGCCTGGGCTGAAACAGAAGCGGTAAGAAGAAGTCCACTCAAAGCTTTTGTAAGAAGTAATGGCTTTGGCACGAATGTCTCCAGTTTCTTTTGTAAATAATCAAGCGCACGATTATCCCTGAATCTTCTGGGGATGCAAACACCTGTCACAAATTTATCCGAAACAAAGTGCAAGGCTTCGGGTCTAAGAAGAGAAAATTCATAGGGTTGCTTAACAAAGCAGCGAGAAAGAGGAAAAAGAACGTGAAAATTGCCATGTTGAGTACCGGTGAAGAAGTGCTTCACGGCGATATTGTCGACACTAACGCCGCTTGGCTCTCTAGCTACTTGTATGAGCATGGTTTCGCTATGGTGAAACGTGCCACGGTTGGCGACCAGCTATCTGCTCTTACTGAAGAGCTTATGATGTTGAGCTTCAATAATGATGTTGTGATTGTCAATGGCGGTTTAGGTCCCACTACGGACGATTTGAGTTCAGCCGCGGCGGCACAAGCGGCAGATTGTAAACTGGTCTTGTTCAAGGAGTGGTTGCAGCGCATGGAAGTGATGTATAGCCAGCGTGGCAGTAAAATGCCTGAAAGCAACTTGAAACAAGCCATGCTCCCTGAAATCGCACAAATCATTGATAACCCAGTCGGTACCGCCTGCGGGTTTAAAATGCTGATCAATGATGCGGTGTTTTATTTCACTCCCGGCGTACCTAAAGAGTTCAAGGTTATGGTGGAGCAACAAATTTTGCCTGATTTGCAGCGTGATTGGCCAAACAATGTCGCATTCCAGTGCAGCCGTTTGTACACCTTCGGCCTGTCGGAGTCAGCGATATCGGACAAGCTAGATAACTTGAAGCTACCCGCTGGCTATGACCTAGGTTACCGCTCTTACTTACCTTTCATTGAAGTGAAACTTTTTGGCCCTCAGGATGCTTTGGAAGAACGCGTCAGAGTGATGCAACTCATCTACAAGTTGCTTGAAGCGAATGTGGTGAGCGTTGATGAGCCAATGCTTGAACATTTAGGGCATCTATTAGTGGAGAAAGGTTTGACGCTAGCAACGGCAGAACAGTGCAGTTTCGGCTACCTCACCAGTTGGCTGCAAAGCGATGAACAGATCAGCCAGCAAAGTGGCCATAGTTGGATTTTATCGACCCGCGACAGTGAAACGATTGATAACAGCAACCCCCTGGCGGCCACCTTTGCATTAGCTGGGGCTACGCGAGAAAAATGCGCCACGGACATTGCGTTAGTCACGGGGCGAATGGAGGAGAATCGATTCACCATTGCACTTTCAGCACACGGTGGTGAGTGGGGGATGGTACTAGAGTTTAACCGTCCATATGGACGTAAAGAAGCGGTGAAAATCATCAGCGCCGCTGCCGCCGATTTGCTGCGTCGCTATTTAGAGCGTAAACCCATGTTTGGCGATTATTTTTCTCTGAAGAAAACCAAAGAGATGTTTTTACCAAGCAGTGTGGTGAAATAAGCACTGTTGGTCGTCATGTAAAAAAGAAGCCGGGTTTGTTCGCCCGGCTTATTATCGTTTTATTGCTGACCAATATCATAGTTGCTGAGAAGTTATGCTCAACTAGGCCCGTTTCTCTTTGAGACTGTAATTGACTTGACTCAGCACCACATCGGTCTTGGCCTTGCAAATGCAGGGCAGGATCTCGTTGCCTTGTGTGTAAGCCATGGCAAAACCAACATACTCGACTTCGCCGGCTTCGAGCTTGCAGCGACACGCACCGCAGTGACCATCACGGCAATTGTACTCCGGCAGCAGCCCTGCGCTTTCCATCGTCTCCAAAATCGTGTTGGAGCGGTTCGACTCGATGCAGACGAGTTTGTTGATTTTGATCCGCGCCATTAGAGTTCGAAGCCCTCGAAGTCGTCAATACTCACTTCGTTATCAATTTGGCCGACCAAGTAGGAGGAGATCTCCGCTTCTTGAGGGGCAACTTGCACGTTGTCAGAAGAGAGCCAAGCATTGATCCACGGAATAGGGTTCGACGTCGCTGCAGGGTAAGCAATCGGTAAACCTACCGCTTGCATGCGGATGTTGGTGATGTATTCCACATACTGGCAAAGGATGTCTTTGTTTAGGCCGATCATTGAACCATCTTTGAACAGGTACTCCGCCCACTCTTTTTCTTGCTCAGCCGCTTCTTTGAAGAGATCAAAACACTCTTGTTTTGCTTCTTCGGCGATCTGTAGGAAGGCAAAATCATCTTGGCCATTGCGCAGCAGGTTGATCATGTGCTGCGTACCAGAAAGATGCAGCGCTTCGTCACGGGCAATCAGTTTGATGATCTTTGCATTGCCTTCCATCAGTTCGCGCTCGGCAAAAGCAAACGAGCAGGCAAAACTGACGTAGAAACGAATCGCTTCTAGCGCGTTAACCGACATCAAACACAGATAGAGTTTCTTTTTCAGATCATACAGGCTGACCTTGACGCTTTCGCCGTTGATGGTGTGCGTTCCTTCGCCATAACGGTGGTAGTCATTCGTCGCTTGGATAAGGTCGTCATAGAAATGCGCGATATCTTTGGCGCGCTTGAGAATGTGCTTGTTTTCTACAATATCATCGAAGACGATCGCCGGATCATTGACGATGTTACGAATAATGTGGGTGTAGGAGCGAGAGTGAATTGTTTCCGAGAACGACCAAGTCTCAATCCACGTTTCCAGCTCTGGTAGCGAAACCAGTGGCAATAGCGCGACGTTCGGGCTGCGGCCTTGGATCGAGTCCAGCAGGGTTTGGTACTTCAAGTTTGAGATGAAGATATGCTTTTCGTGATCGGGCAGTTTGTTGTAGTCGATGCGATCGCTTGACACATCCACTTCTTCAGGGCGCCAGAAGAAAGAAAGCTGCTTTTCGATCAGCTTTTCGAAGATCTCAAACTTCTGTTGATCGTAACGAGCAACGTTAACCGACTGTCCTAGGAACATCGGTTCTTTGAGTTGATCATTTTTTGTTTGGTTAAAAGTACTGTAAGCCATAGTGCCTCATTTCCTTTTATACCTCCCCCGTAAGGGAGGTACTCGATAATCTGTCTTTACGGTTTGTGTTTTTACGCGGGTTAGATCTTACAACCGCCGCCAGCACAATCGTCATCTTGTGGTTGAACCGCATCTTTTTGTTCGTCTTTCGCACCATCACGCGTGTTATGGTAGTAAAGCGTTTTAACACCAAACTTATAGGCAGTGAGCAGATCCTGCAGCAGTTTCTTCATTGGCACTTTGCCGCTGTCGTAACGCGATGGATCGTAGTTGGTGTTGGCAGAAATCGCTTGGTCAACAAACTTCTGCATGATGCCCACAAGGTGTAGGTAACCATCATTAGAACCAATGTTCCAAAGTAGCTCGTAGTTGTGTTTCAGCTCTGTGAAATCGGGTACAACCTGTTTCAAGATACCGTCTTTAGACGCTTTTACCGACACATAGCCACGTGGTGGTTCAATGCCGTTGGTTGCGTTAGAGATCTGAGAGGAAGTCTCAGAAGGCATCAGCGCTGTGAGCGTAGAGTTTCGCAAGCCATGCTCCATGATCTCCACGCGCAATGCATCCCAATCGTAATGCAAAGGCTCATCACAGATAAGGTCGATATCTTTCTTATAGGTATCGATCGGCAGCAAACCTTTGGCGTAGTTGGTTTCGTGGAACGACGGACACTTACCTTGTTCTTTGGCCAACGCCACAGAGGCTTTCAGTAGGTAGTACTGAATGGCTTCAAAAGTGCGGTGAGTCAAACTGTTGGCGCTACCATCGGAATATTTCACGCCATGTTTTGCCAAGTAGTATGCGTAGTTAATCACGCCCACGCCCAAAGTGCGGCGGTTCATGGTTGACTTGTAGGCCGCTGGTAGTGGGTAATCTTGATAATCCAGCAGCGCATCTAGCGCACGTACCACCAGATCAGACAGCTCTTCGAAATCATCCAGTGATTGAATCGCGCCGAGGTTAAATGCAGAGAGGGTACAAAGAGCGATCTCACCAGAGTCGTCTTCCACGTTGCTCAGCGGCTTGGTTGGCAGTGCGATTTCCAGACACAGGTTAGATTGGCGCACTGGCGCCACTTCGGCATCAAATGGGCTGTGTGTATTACAGTGGTCAACGTTTTGAATGTAGATACGGCCAGTTGAGGCGCGCTCTTGCATCAGCAAAGAGAACATCTCAATCGCTTTGACGGTGGTCTTCTTAATCGACGCATCGTTTTCGTATTTTACATACAAACGTTCGAATTCTGCCTGATCTTGGAAGAAAGCGTCGTAAAGCCCAGGAACATCGGATGGTGAGAACAGCGTAATATTGCCGCCTTCGACCAGGCGTTGATACATGAGTTTGTTCAACTGCACGCCGTAGTCCATATGGCGAACGCGGTTCTCTTCGACACCACGGTTGTTTTTCAGCACCAGCAGAGACTGCGCTTCACCATGCCAAAGCGGGTAGAATACCGTCGCCGCACCGCCGCGCACGCCACCTTGTGAACAACATTTTACCGCAGTCTGGAAGTACTTGTAGAACGGGATACAACCCGTATGGAATGCTTCACCGCCACGAATTTCAGAACCTAGCGCGCGGATACGACCTGCGTTGATGCCAATGCCTGCACGTTGAGAAACGTAACGCACAATGGAGCTTGCGGTCGCGTTGATTGAGTCTAGGCTGTCACCACATTCAATCAGTACACATGAGCTGAACTGACGAGTTGGGGTGCGCACGCCCGACATGATCGGCGTAGGCAGCGAAATCTTAAACGTCGACGTCGCATCGTAGAAACGTTTGATATAAGACAAACGGGTCTCGTGGGGGTATTTAGCGAACAAGCAGGCTGCGACCAAAATGTACAGGAACTGTGCACTTTCGTAGATCTGGCCTGTTACGCGGTTTTGTACGAAGTACTTACCTTCGAGCTGTTTTACCGCCGCGTAAGAGAAATCGAGATCACGTTTATGATCGATGTAGCTATCCAGCTCGGTGAGTTCTGCTTGGGTATAATCTTGCAGAATGTGCTTGTCATACTTACCCAGTTCAACCATGCGAGTTACGTGGTCAATCAGCGTTGGTGGCTCATACTGGCCATACGCTTTCTTACGCAGGTGGAACACCGCTAGGCGAGCCGCGAGGTATTGGTAGTCTGGCGTCTCTTCGGAGATCAGATCCGCAGCAGATTTGATAATAGTTTCATGAATATCAGACGTGGTGATGCCGTCGTAAAACTGGATGTGCGCACGCAACTCGACTTGAGAGACAGAGACGTTTTGCAGGCCTTCTGCAGCCCAAGCAATCACGCGGTGGATCTTTTCCAGATCAATATTTTCTTTACGGCCATCACGCTTGGTGACGGTAAGTTGTTGGTTCATTCTGCTTTATTTCCCTAAGAAAACTGATTAAAGCCGCATTTTTGAATCTTTATTCTGAAACGATTGTAAATATCGTTACGGCCTTGTGATCAAAGTCTATCTATACATTGTAGTACAAACACAACATATAGGGGCACTACTGTTTGCGGGTAACAAGATAGTGCTATTGGCAGGTCATTTCAAGTTATAGCCTTGGGATGACTTGTGGATAAGTGGCGAAATCGAAAAAAACAGTAAGTAAACACTTACCGATGACAAAAGAGCTCAATTGAGTAGAGAAAAATGACAATTTTGGATCGGTTTAATCTTAACCGTCAGCAAAAATATTTTTCTTGATCTTTCAGTCATTTTGTAAGCCAAAACTGGATTGTATAAATTGGAAGCAAAAGCACAAAAATAGCGCAAGGAGCAACTAAAACAGGCAGTAGTTTTATGCTACTGCCGATGAAGTTAGAGCGATATCGAGATCAGAATTTTTGCGTGTGGACAATGTAGTTGACGTCAACATTGCGTCCGAGCTTGTAGCGGTCGGTTAACGGGTTGTAGTGCAGACCTGTGATGCCTTGCTCACAGAGATCGGTTTGGTCAATCATCTTGATGAGCTCTGAAGGACGAATGAATTTTTCGTGGTCATGTGTGCCCTCAGGGACGATCTTCAGCAGTTTTTCCGCACCGACAATCGCGAACAAATAAGATTTGAGATTGCGGTTGAGTGTCGAGAAGAACACGTGGCCACCGGGTTTAACCAATGCCGCGCAAGACTGAATCACCGACAAAGGGTCCGGCACGTGTTCTAGCATCTCCATGCAGGTCACCACATCATATTCGCCGGCATGCTGCTCGGCGTGATCTTCAATGGTGCTTTGCAAGTAAGTCAGTTTCGTGCCCGTTTCCAAAGCGTGTAAACGGGCTACTTCTAGCGGCTCTTTGCCCATGTCTAAGCCAGTGACAATCGCACCTTCACGAGCCATGCTTTCTGCCAAAATGCCGCCGCCGCAGCCAACATCCAATACCTTCTTGGCAAACAAACCTTGCGCCTTTTCGAGCACGTAGTCGAGACGCAGAGGATTGATCTGGTGGAGCGGTTTAAACTCGCCCTCTAAGTCCCACCAACGGGAAGCCATCTCTTCAAACTTTCTGATTTCATTTGGGTCAACGTTTTGTGTTTTACTCATATGCTTCGTCCGCGCTGTGTCTGCATCCGTGAAAAGATGGCGCATTATAACGCCATCGTTCTTTTCCTCCATAGGGAAAGGCGTTTTTGGTAGAACCTGGCTAAATAATCACCTGTTATCAGCGTGATAGAAAAAGAATGTGCAATTTCTCAGCAATTGATTCACAACCAACCTCACAACCTGATAAAAGGAAAGGGAAAGTGATGCCGCAAAGGGGAATTGTGTGTTATATTTTTGCACCTTAAACGTATTGTACATACGATCAGAAAATAGAGGGATAATGGCTCTATGAGCGATCTAGCTAAAGAGATCACGCCCGTAAACATTGAAGATGAGCTGAGAGGTTCATACCTAGACTACGCGATGTCCGTTATCGTGGGTCGTGCTCTTCCAGATGTGCGTGATGGCCTAAAACCAGTACACCGCCGCGTATTGTTCGCGATGAGTGTGCTAGGCAATGACTGGAATAAACCATATAAAAAATCTGCCCGTGTAGTCGGCGACGTAATCGGTAAATATCACCCACATGGTGACAGTGCGGTATACGATACAATTGTTCGTATGGCACAGCCGTTTTCGCTTCGTTATATGCTGGTCGATGGCCAAGGTAACTTTGGTTCGATCGATGGTGACTCCGCGGCAGCAATGCGTTATACCGAAGTTCGTATGGCGAAAATCGCTCATGAACTTCTAGCAGACCTAGATAAAGAAACCGTGGATTATGTGGCCAACTACGATGGCACAGAACAGATCCCAGCGGTGCTTCCAACCAAAATTCCAAACCTGCTGGTCAACGGTTCGTCCGGTATCGCAGTAGGTATGGCGACCAACATTCCTCCGCACAACTTGACGGAAGTTATTGATGGCTGCCTTGCATACATCAATAACGAAGCCATCACCATTGATGAGCTGATGGATTACATTCCAGGTCCAGATTTCCCTACGGCTGCGCTGATTAGTGGACGTAAAGGCATTATTGACGCGTACAAAACGGGACGCGGAAAAATCTACATGCGTTCGAAAGCGGATATCGAAGTCGAGAAAAATGGTAAAGAAACCATCATCGTGACTGAGATCCCATATCAAGTGAACAAAGCTCGTTTGATCGAAAAGATCGCTGAGCTAGTGAAAGAGAAAAAAGTCGAAGGCATCAGTGCTCTGCGCGATGAGTCTGATAAAGACGGCATGCGTATTGTTATCGAATGTAAACGTGATGCGGTTGGCGAAGTGGTTCTCAACAACCTTTACGCTCAAACACAGTTACAAACGACATTCGGCATCAACATGGTTGCGCTGGATAATGGTCAACCTAAGCTATTCAACTTGAAAGAAATGTTGAAATGCTTTGTTGATCACCGCCGCGAAGTGGTGACGCGTCGTACTATTTTTGAACTGCGTAAAGCACGTGAACGTGCGCACATCCTCGAAGGTTTGGCGCTGGCTTTGGCCAACATTGATGAAATCATTAACTTGATCCGTCAAGCGCCAACGCCAGCAGAAGCAAAAGAAGGCTTGATTGCTCGTGGTTGGGATCTTGGCAACGTAGCGTCAATGCTTGAACGTGCTGGCACCGATGCCGCTCGTCCTGAATGGCTTGAACCAGAATACGGTATCCGTGATGGCAAATATTTCTTAACTGAGCAACAAGCCCAAGCAATTCTTGAGCTTCGTCTGCACAGATTGACAGGTTTAGAGCACGAAAAAATTCTTGATGAGTACAAAGCTCTTCTGGAAGAAATCGCTGAACTGATGCATATCCTTGCCAGCACTGAACGTTTGATGGAAGTGATCCGCGAAGAGCTTGAAACCGTTCGTGATGCTTTTGGTGACGCACGACGCACTGAAATTACCGCGGCAACTCACGATATCGACATGGAAGAGCTGATTGCTCGTGAAGATGTGGTTGTGACTTTGTCGCACGAAGGCTATGTGAAGTATCAGCTACTGAGCGACTACGAAGCACAGCGTCGTGGTGGTAAAGGTAAGAGCGCAACGAAGATGAAGGATGAAGACTATATCGAGCGTCTTCTGGTTGCGAATACGCATGACAACATCCTATGCTTCTCCACTCGTGGTAAAACTTATCGCTTGAAAGTGTATCAATTGCCTCTTGCAAGCCGTACGGCTCGTGGTAAGCCAATTGTTAACTTGTTGCCGCTGGAAGAAAATGAACGTATTACCGCAATTCTGCCGGTCACTGAGTTCAGCGCAGACAAATACATCTTCATGGCGACTGGAGACGGCACGGTTAAGAAGACCTCGCTTGATCAGTTCTCTAATGTTCGTGCAAACGGTCTTATCGCACTTAACCTACGTGATGATGATTCACTGATTGGCGTGGATATCACTGACGGCGAAAGCGAAATTATGCTGTTCTCTAAATTCGGCAAAGTGGTTCGCTTTAAAGAATCAGAAGAAACCGCGGTTGTGGATGAAAACGGTCAACCTGTGCTGGATGAACATGGTCAACCAGAGATCAAGTTCAAAGGCGTAAGACCAATGGGCCGTACTGCCGCGGGTGTACGAGGTATGAAACTGGCCGATGGCGACCAAGTGGTATCACTCATCGTACCTAAAACGGAAGGTGACGTGCTAACCGTCACTGAAAATGGTTACGGTAAGCGTACCAGCCTGTCTGAATACCCAACCAAGGGGCGTGGTACTCAGGGCGTGGTTTCGATCAAAGTCTCTGAGCGCAATGGTAGCGTTGTCGGTGCGGTTCAAGTTGACGAAGGCGACGAGTTCATGATGATCACAGATGCTGGTACATTAGTGCGTACTCGCGTTGCAGAAGTGAGCCAAGTTGGCCGTAATACGCAAGGCGTGACATTAATCCGTACCGCAGAAGATGAGTTGGTGGTTGGTCTACAGCGTATTGAAGAAGTCGAAGAGGTGGAATTGCTAGAAGGCGATGAAGCGCAAGAGACCGATGTCGTTGTCGATGAGGCTCAAGACGAGCAGGAATAGCATGCTTTCTTCTTGAAAAAGCAAGCGTATGTTGATAAGAGCCGGGTAGTTTTCTATCCGGCTTTTTAATTTCTGCTCCTATTTTCCAGCGAAAAGTAAACTGCCTGGCAAAATATAGTTATGCAATTAGATGCTATAACTCGATTTTGGAACCGAACCCAGCAATTACCACATTTCTTGAGCTTAAAACCGCTCGTTCGCCTGCCTATCTGGTAACCTGCGCACTTATAGGAAAAAGCAGTAAGAGAAAGTGACTGCTTTTGCGTAGGAGACATACACATGGAATTGCAAGCTGCTTCCTCACTATCAACCTATCTGGCAGCGATGATGGCACTGCTGATTGGTTATCCTTTTGGTTTGGTCGGGGTCAAACTAGCAAACAGTGGCTGTCGTTTAGCTAAACAGAAGTGGGTTAATCGCTTTAATTACTTTTTTGCTCTGATTTTGTTGATCTTTATGATCGCGCATATTCATAGCGATACTTTTTTAGCCATTGAGCTTTTGCAATTGTTTAAACCAGAGTAAGCCAAAAACGCTATTTTATTGGATCGAGAAAGATCTTATTTGATGATCCAATCCGATTTTCTGCGCTAAATAAGAAATACAATAAGGAAATAACGAGAAAAGATCTTTCTATTCGATAGAAATGATCGATTCTTCGCGCCTTCTTGATCATAAAATTGGACTTAGGAAAATAGAGTGATTGATCTTTCTTCGTCCAGTAAGGGGAGAAACAGGCAGCGCAAATAGAGCACTAGGCTTGCCTTTATTTGCTTGAATTAAATGACTTTTTCTCAATAGAATTGCTTTAGTAAAGTGCAGAGAAGCAACTCAAATGCCACTTGTGGCAATGAAATTTCTTTTGTCTGTGGAAATTATCTGAGAGTTGGATGCGATCTTTTCTTCAGTAAAAGATCAAAAATATCGCAAGCTAGATAGGGATCATATGAGGGGAAAATAAGATCAAGATCCAAGTTGAAAAATAATGTGATGACTATTCCATTGTCGATAATTAATTGTACAATTATCACGCAAGCTGTTATTATTTTTGAGAATTAACGATTTTATTTCTGGTAATAATACGTGTGCTGATAGGGTAATCGCAGTGGATGCAGTCAAAACTCAACTAAAAAAAGATTTCTATTCACAGATTTATTCTCTACAGTCTAGTGCTGTCTCTCAGTCGACTTCAACGTTAGCAGTATTAACGGAAGAAGAGCTCAGCGAGCTGGAAGCCGCTTGGATAGAGTTGGTGGTCTGGAAGAAAAACCAAACGCACTAATTGATTAAAAGATTAATTGATTAAAAGAAAGTAAGACATCAGATGAACCTCAAACCTTTGTTTGGGGTTTTTTTACGCCTAAGGGTTGCCACGAGGTTGAATTGTTATAATATAACAAAAAATTCATTTGTGATCCGTATGTTGAATTTCTCAGTATCAGACCTCATATTTGGCCTATAAGTGAGAGCAGATCATGTATGCAATATCAGATAGACAAAAATTAACAAATCAAGTGAGTGTAGGTATGGCGGAAGTTCGAGCCAGGGTCGATTTTAAAGTCGGCGCAAAAAGTGATATTGATGCGGAGATTTTATCGTTTCGCGGTCTTAACTCCGACAAAGAACATGTCGCGGTGATTTTTAAGTCAGCCGACAAGACTCAGTCGGTGCCATTGGTGAGAATGCACTCTGAGTGTCTGACGGGCGATGTATTCCACTCCTCGCGCTGTGATTGTGGTGAACAACTCGAAGAAACGATTACTCGCATGGGGCAATCTGGCGGGATTATCCTCTACTTGCGCCAAGAAGGACGCGGTATTGGTTTGTACAATAAAATTGATGCTTATTTGCTTCAAAGCCAAGGGATGAATACCTACGAAGCCAATAATCATTTAGGCTTTGGTGATGACTTGCGTGACTTCACTGAGGCGGCGCAAATGCTTGAGGCGCTTGGGGTGCAACAGATACGCTTAGTGACAAATAACCCGAAGAAAATCCGTGAATTGAAAGAATATGGCATTGAGATTGTTGAAGTGGTCAACACCTCTGCCCATATTAAAGATGGCAACGAAAACTACTTACGTGCCAAAGTATCGCATGGCAAACACAACCTTAAAGTTGATTGAGCCAAGAGTCGGTCATTGATTGATATCCAACTTTCTAACAAAAGCCTCACTGAATTGGGGCTTTTTTCGTTTCTGGCTTGCAAAAAAAATGTAAATTTGTATGATCAGCAACAAAAGTGCAAATGAGAATAGTTAGCACTACCAATAATATTAACAAATGCTCAACAAGGATGCTTTCAATGAATGCCAAGAATTTCTTGCTCCACTCTATTACCGCGTCAATCTTGCTTACCAGTGGCAGTGCGCTGGCGGCAAATGTCACTCAACAACAAGTCGTTGAACACTATGCAGACATTGCGCACGCGGTTTTTGCCGATTCACTGACCACGGCACAACTACTTGAAAGAAAAGTAGAACAGTTCCTTTCTGCGCCGTCAGAAGCAAAACTCAACGAGGTAAAACAAGCTTGGTTTGCCGCGCGTGTTCCTTACCAGCAGTCAGAGGTATTTCGTTTTGGTAATGCAGTAGTGGATGACTGGGAAGGCCAGCTAAACGCTTGGCCACTTGACGAAGGTTTGATTGACTACGTAGCAGCGGATTACCAACATGAACTGGGTAATGAAGGTGCCAAAGCCAATATCGTAGCCAATACCACGCTGAAAATTGGCAACAGTACCTTGGATGCATCGAATATCACCCCAGAGTTGATTGCAGATTTAAACGAAGTCGGTGGCTCTGAAGCAAACGTTGCGTCAGGTTACCACGCGATTGAATTCTTGCTTTGGGGACAAGATCTCAACGGCACTAACGCTGGAGCCGGTCAACGTGCGTACACAGACTTTGTTGTGGGTGAGGCATGCACTAACGGCCACTGTGACCGTCGTGGTGCTTACTTAAAAGCCGCAGCACAGCTTCTCGTGCAAGATCTTGAGTGGATGGAAAAGCAGTGGTCTGCCGAAGGCAAAGGAAACTATCGCCAAGAGTTGCTTACAGATTCGAGCGACAATGGCCTACGTAAGATGCTGTTTGGTATGGGGTCCCTTTCTCTTGGTGAGCTAGCGGGCGAGCGTATGAAGGTGGCACTGGAAGCCAATTCTACCGAAGATGAGCACGACTGCTTCTCAGACAACACGCACAACTCGCATTACTACAATGAACAAGGTATCTACAACGTTTATACCGGGCTGTACAAACGCGCTGATGGTACGCTGCTCTCAGGTCCAAGCTTGCATGATCTGGTGAAGCAAAAAGATCCTCAAGCGGCAAAAGAGATCCAAAAGCAGTTTGATGTCACTCGTGCACAAGTCGGCAAGTTAGTGACTTCAGCAGAGAAAAATAATCAGCATTTTGATCAACTGATTGCGGCTGGTAACACGCAGGGCCATGCGTTAGTCAACGAAACCATCATGTCACTCGTGGCGCAAACCTCAGCCATTGAACGTGCGGCAGGCATTGTGGGTATTGACAGCCTCAACCCAGACACCGCTGATCACGAATTCTAATCAACACAGCATTATGTTTTTCAGGGCTCTTTGGAGCCCTTTGCTATTTAAGAATAACAACCTGTTTTTCAGGAAGTAATCGATGAAGCCTTATTTATTGAGCCTTTTGATGCTGGCCATTTCAGGCGCTGTGTTTGCAGATACCGAAAAATCGGGCGGCGACACCAGCGTAAGAAAAGAGGGGCCAAACGCTTTTTCCTTACCAGCGGCAAATTTGCCGATGAGCGAACGTCTGGATTTTAGTGTAGGAAACAGTTTCTTCCGCAATCCTTGGGTTCAAGCGCCTGCTTCAACGGACGCGAGAGATGGTCTCGGTCCGCTTTTTAATACCAATGGCTGCCAAAATTGCCATATCAAAGATGGCCGCGGCCACCCACCTGAAGCCAATGACTCGCATTCGGTCTCGATGCTGGTTAGGCTCAGCATTCCCGCACTGACGGATGAGCAAAAGCAAGCGCTGCTCAAAGGGGGAGTGGTCCCAGAGCCGACCTATGGCGATCAATTACAAGATTTTGCCTTGCCGGATCAAAAAGCAGAGGGCAAGATCATAGTCACCTATTCGCCCGTGCCAGTCAGGTTCCAAGATGGCAGTGAGGTGGTGCTACGTAAACCCCATGTCACAATCGGCGAGTTGGGATACGGGGCAATGCATCCTGATGTCATGCTGTCTGCCCGAGTTGCGCCGCCCATGATCGGTCTTGGCTTGCTGGAAAGCATCCCGGAAGAGACACTGCGCCAATGGGCCGATCCGGATGACGCCAATCACGATGGCATCTCAGGTAAACTCAACCGAGTTTGGGATGTACAAAAGCAACATTTCGCCATTGGGCGCTTTGGTTGGAAGGCGGGGCAACCCAGTCTGATGCAGCAAAATGCCGCCGCGTTCAATGGAGACATCGGCTTGACCAGTCGTCTCTTTCCACAAGAAAACTGCACCGCAAAGCAAGCACTGTGTGAAACAATGCCAAACGGGGGGGAGCCAGAGGTTAGTGATAATATCCTCGCTTTTGTTGAATTTTATTCACAGCATCTCGCAGTCCCAGTACGAAGGAACTTACAAGATCCTCAGGTTCAGCAAGGTGCAGCTTTGTTTGAGCGAGTGGGTTGTCAGAGTTGCCATAAAAAGGATGTAAAGACAGCCAAACGACCGAATTTACCTGCCTTATCGCAGCAAACCATCCACCCATACAGCGATCTGCTACTGCACGATATGGGCGAAGGGCTGGCGGATAATCGCCCAGAGTTTCTGGCTAATGGCCGCGAATGGCGCACGCCGCCACTATGGGGGATTGGTTATACGCAAGAGGTCAATGGCCATACCTACTTCTTGCACGATGGCCGAGCTCGCAATCTACTTGAAGCCGTGTTGTGGCATGGCGGTGAAGCAGAAGCAGCGAAACAAAAAGTATTGTCGATGAGCAAAGCGGAGAGAGACGCTTTGATCGCTTTCCTCAAATCCTTATAGGAATCGTTATAGGAATTTTAGTGTGAAATATTCTTTAATTGCGTTCATGACGAGCTCGCTTGTCACCATGTCGGGATGTGAGTCGATCGACTCGCAGATGGAGAAGAAAGCGGAGCAAACGCATCATGCTAGCCAAGCGGTTTACGAAGTGGAGTTTGCAGCGGCTCAGCAGTTTTATCGCCAAACCGAACTGCTCTCTCAATCGTTTGCTGATTATTGTTCTGCGCCGACGCAGGAAGCCAGCGAAGTGCGCCAGCAGTGGCATCAAACCATGCTCAGTTGGATGGCTCTGCAAGGTCAGGAAAGAGGCCCGGCGGCGGCACTGGAACAGAGCTGGAACGTACAGTTTTGGCCCGACAAGAAAAATACCACTGGAGTAAAGATGTCTGCCTTGACCCGCCGCGAGCAGAGTTGGTCGGTGGATGAGATAGCGGTACAAAGCGTCACTGTGCAGGGCTTGGGGGCGCTGGAATGGTTACTCTACGACAGCCAATCTAACTTGTCGAAAAATCCGCAGACTTGCGATACTGGCGTGGCGATTGCCGGTAATCTTAAGCGCAACGCAGAAAAAATCGCCACGGCTTGGCAAAGTAATCCATGGGTGGCTTTGGACGATAAAGAGTGGCAGTCAGAATACATTTCGCTGTTGTCGAATCAGCTCGAATACGCGATGAAAAAAATGGCGCGTCCACTGGCAAACATTGGTCAGCCGCGACCTTATTTTGCGGAATCTTGGCGCTCTGAAACCTCGTTTTCTAACTTGAAAGCGAACATTGAGGCACTTCGTCAACTGTATGTTGCTCACGGGCATGGTTTGGATGCGATGCTGCGCGAAATGGGCAAGCAGGATCTGGCGGATCGTGTGCTGAATCAGTTCGATACTATGCTGGCCACTTGGCCGCAAGAGCGGAGCCTATTTAGTGCATTACCAACGAAGGACGGCTACCGCCTAGCATTAGCGCAATATTATAAGCTCGAGCAGTTGAAGTACGTCATTCATGATGAGGTGGCGGTGGAGTTGGGCGTAGTGATAGGGTTTAACGCAACAGATGGTGACTGATTTACAACGCAGAAGCCTGCTGAAAGCTGCTTTAGCTGGCATAGTAACGCCCGTGTTGCCTTTTGGTTGTGCGTCTCTGGCCGCGTCAAAACCGGCCTTAATTGGCTGTGCCATTGCCGGGCGTGAGCAGTTTAGTGCGGTGGTGGCGGATGAATATGGCTACCCTTTGCATCAATTGCCACTGCCGGCGCGCGGACATGGCGTGGCGACGAATCGGGCGGGGCACGCGGCGGTTTTTGCAAGGCGTCCGGGCAGTTTCTTCATTGTGTTCGATTATCAGTGCGGGGAAATGCGTCATCTCAGTTTGGCAGCAGAAAATCGTCACTATTACGGACACGGTGTTTACTCTTTAGACGGAAACTACCTGTTTGCCACCGAAGGAGAGCGTGGAACCAGCCGGGGTATCATCGGTGTCTATGATGTGCAGCATAATTATCAGAAAGTTGACGAGCTGAGTGGGTTTGGCATTGGCCCGCACGAAGTGATCATCATGCCAGATAGCACCTTAGTGATCGGTGTTGGCGGCGTGCATACCAATGGGCGTGAGCCGCTCAACTTAGCGAGTATGCAACCCAGCCTCAGTTACTTAGCGCAAAACGGTGAGTTGCTCGACCAAGTGACTTTAGCCGATCCCAAATTGAGCATTCGCCATCTTGCACATGATGGTCGCGATACGGTGCTTTGTGGTCAACAATATCGTGGTGAGCCAGACGAGTACCCGTCATTGTTGGCCATGCACACTCGCGGGTATGAGATGGTGTCGTTGTACGCCGAGTCAGAGCAGTGGGCGAGGTTTAATCACTATATTGCCAGTATTGCCGCCACGGCAGAGTGGATTCTTGCCACTTCACCTCCGGGCAATTGCTACGGTATCTGGTCCAAACAGAGTGGCAAACTGGTGGAGCTGGGGGCTTTGCCTGACGCGTCCGGTGTGGTTGTGTATCAAGATCAATTTCGTGTCAGTTCAGGCGCAGGCACAGTTGTGAACACTTCGGTTGAGCAAGGGCGAAGAGAAATCCAGTCGAATATTCAATGGGATAATCACTGGTCACAAATTGTTTAAAAAAAACTTCTCACTTTTGCGCTCGTAACCTCGACGATATTTGCCATACTTAGCCTATGGCAAATTTTGATTTTCTGGAGCGAAAAAGGTGTCTAAGTCGTTGATAGTTTTATTGCTAGCGTTTCTCGCTCCACCTTTGTGGGCATTAACCCAGCAGGAAGATGTCCATTGGCGTATTGAAAACTCCGCGGCTCTTGCTTATGTGCAATATCCTCATCAAGTGGAGCAGTTGTATCGAGAGCACGGGCACCAACGAATTTGGACGGATGCGAGAGCGATTGAGCAATTTGAATTTCAACTGGAATTGGTCAAAGCGGCCGGAGTGAGCTCTTATTTTGAACATCAAATCGCAAAACTCAATCGCTATAAAGCGCAGCAACAGTGGTTGGGTTATGACATTCTCGCCACCGACATCTTGCTTTCCTACCTGAGTTATCTCGACAAACTGACGCGCAATGGCAAAGATTGGCTGTTTGCTTCCCCGTTAAGTCAAAGTTTGCCAGCGCCTAATCCAAGGTCACTAAGCAATCTCGCACAAGAAATTCGTTCAGGCTCGCTTGCCGATTACATCGCCTCTTTGCGTTCTCCGTTGCAGCTCAACCCTCAATTTGAGCAGCGTTATCGCAAGTTATGGAATGTACAGCATCAAGTTACTACAGAGTACCGTCCACAAGGTCTGAAAAAAGTCGGTGACTCCCTTACGGATAAAGCCACTTTGCTCAGACGTTTGCAAATGGTCGGTGTTGATACCCATCAAAGCTCAGATGCTGATCCTCTCTATGATGCGGCGCTCGCTAAAGCCATCAAGCAATTTCAAAAGATGCATGGCCTCGCTCAGGACGGGGTGATAGGTCCTGCGACCATCAAATGGCTGAATGTTTCACCAGCACAACGTTTGCACTCGATGGCACTGAATGCAGAGCGTTCGCGCTTATGGCCGCAAGAGCGGGATTTGCTCATTCTGGTCAATGTGCCTGGCTATGAAATGCAATTTTGGTACAAGGGCGAGGAGGTATTCGAATCGAAAGTGGTGGTCGGAAAAATCAGCCGCAAAACACCGATCATGGAAGGGAAAATGGACGGTATCGTGCTTAACCCGGTGTGGAATGTGCCAAATAAAATTATGGTTAAAGACATTTTGCCTAAGCTGAAGCGCGACCAAAACTATCTTAAAAAACAAAATATTGAGATTTTGGAAGCGTGGGACTCAGAGACGGCCATCGACCCTGGAAGCATCGATTGGTCACGTGTTTCGCGACACAACTTCCCGTACAAAATGCGTCAGTTATCAGGCAACACAAACGCCTTAGGCTTGTATAAGTTTAACATTCCCAATAAACGGGCCATTTTTCTGCATGACACGCCTTCTAAGCGTCTGTTCTCCAGAGATAATCGAGCGTTTAGTTCCGGCTGCGTGCGGGTGGAAAATGCCGATCAATTTGCCCATTTATTACTGCAAACCCAAGGGCTAGAAGAAGAACTCACGCGACAATCTGCCTGGCAAGAGCCTAACAATATGATCCCGCTCAAGACTCGCGTGCCAGTACACATCATTTATCAAACGGTTTGGTTTGATGGTGAAGAGATCAATTATCGTGACGATATTTATCAATTCGATTTGATTCGCCAGCAGGGATGAAATTTGCCAGAAATTTACATACGTGGAAAAGATCAGTTACTTCAATCACTAACTCTCATCCCTGATGCAAATTGAACCCGTTGCTACCCAGAAAGCAATTTGACGCTGAGAAAGTCATTCGCTATGGTGCCCCGCTGTTACCAATAAGTGTGGGAATTTGAGTGAAGTCGAAATTTGAGCCGCTTTCGCGTCGGCGTTTTATCTGTATGGCGAGTGCGACTGTCGCAGCGGTTTCGTGCATGCCCAGTCGAGCATTTGCTTCGTTGCCTGATGCACCTCGGGAATTGGCAATGAACAATTTACACACGGGCGAGTGGTTGGAAAGTTGTTACTTCGATGGCGTGAGCTACGTTGAAGAAGAGCTGGCTCGCCTTGACCATTTATGCCGGGACTTTCGCCAAAACGAAGCGCATCCGATGGACAGACGTCTGTTTGATCAACTCACGCAAATTCAAACTCTGATTGGCACACAAAACGAAGTGCAGATCATTTCGGGCTATCGTTCGCCCGTGACCAACGCGGCGCTAAGAGCTCGCTCTTCGGCGGTCGCTAAGAAAAGTTATCACATGCTGGGTAAAGCGATAGACTTTCGTATCGATGGCGTTGCCATCGCCACGGTCCATGAAGCCGCCTTAACGCTCAACGCGGGTGGTGTTGGTTACTATCCGCGCAGTGATTTTGTGCACATCGACACCGGGCCCGTTCGTCAATGGTAGCCGCTTCTTGTTTTTCCCTCCTTCAAGTGTCATAGTTCCGGCCAGATTTTCTTGGTCCGAGGTTACTATGGCACTTAAATATCAGATTGTTCCCGTTACTCCTTTCGCGCAAAACTGCTCGATTGTCTGGTGCGATGAAGCCATGAAAGGCATCGTGATTGACCCAGGCGGCGATGAGAAACAACTGGCGGCACGTATCAAAGAGCTCGGCGTTGAGGTTGTGCAATTGGTTTTAACCCACGGTCATCTGGATCATGTTGGTGGTACGGAGCGTTTGTCTGAACTCTTAGGCCAAGTGGAAATCGTTGGCCCGCACAAAGCCGATAACTTCTGGCTGCAAGGTTTGGAACGGCAAAGCCAAATGTTCGGGTTTCCTTTGACACAAGCATTTGAACCGCATCAGTGGTTACAGGATGGTGACGAGATCCGCTTTGGGCACCAAGTGCTGCAAGTGCTGCATACTCCAGGTCATACACCGGGCCATGTGGTGCTGTTTAGCGAACAAGCTCGTCGCGCTTTTGTCGGCGATGTCCTGTTTAACGGCAGCATCGGCCGTACCGATTTCCCACAAGGGGATTTCAACACCTTGATCGCTTCGATTAAAAACAAGCTTTGGCCTTTAGGCAATGACGTGACGTTTATCCCGGGTCATGGACCAGAGTCAACCTTTGGCCATGAGCGCAAAACCAATCCATTCGTCGCTGACGAGATGCCGCTCTACTGAGTCTCCCTTCACTCACTTAATCTGGTTCGGCGGCGGCTAAGTAGCGCCGAGCCAGGCCGACAAAATCGTCGGCTTCCCGGTCGAGATCTTGCGCCGAAATAAAAATGTCGTAATCAAAAAAACGCCGCTGATAGCGCATGCGGTTGGCGAGCATGGCTTTTAATCCGGTATACAAACGCTCATCGCCAATGTGGACGGGATCTGAGTTGAGCACCATATCTTCAAACTGGTTTGTACACCGATGTTGATGTGCGCCCAAGTAAAGTAGGGCTCGTTGACTGAGGAGAATTTCGCTGGCGACTCGGGGACAAATCGCATCCAGATAGGGCGTATAGTTTTTGAGTTTAATGCCTATCCAAGGTAGCGGCTCATGCCAACCTTGTGTCTCAACAGTGCAGACGCCAATTTTTTCAATATTGCGCCATTTGACCACCCAACCGCCTTTAAACAGGTGTTGTTGGAAGTGAGTGGCAGTGAGGGTGTATTTCACTTGGCTGCGCAGCATTAAGTAGATGCCAAGTAAGGCTAGAAAAAGCAGCAGTGTGATGGCGACAAAAGCTTGTAACCAACTGGTAGAGAGGGACAAAAGCAGTAAAGCAGCGGCCAAGAATCCGCCAATCAAGCCCCGACCTTTATTTGAGTTGAGACTGAAATCGTAGTTGCACAATTGCAGCGTTTGCATACTCATCCCTTTGCATTTTTAGTGAATCTTACCACTGTATTTATACTCAGCACTCAATGCTTTGTACTTGTTTAAATTGTAGTCTTTCTGCCCAAACCACGCATTTTTCATGACCTTTCGCCGCTTAAGCCTACAAATTACCCCTGAAATTTGCTATAAAACGCGCTTCAAAATTTTCATCCCTGCTGACAAGCAGTGAACTGGAGACCAATTCAATGAGACTTTCTCATAAGCGTAACGTGCAGGCAAAACTGCAAAAACGCATTCAAGCCGCTGTAGCAAATTTGGCGACGGCACCGAGAAAAGCGAAGCCAGTGGCGAGCAAAGCAACGGTATCTGCGCTGGTTGCTGAAAAGAAGGTTGCCGCCAGCGAAGTGGCTGAAGTGAAAAACGTTGCCGTTTCAGCGGTGAAAAGCAACCTCACGTTGACCCCAAAACAGCAGCAAGTGCTGGATATAGTGACGGCCAATGTTGATGGCATCAATCCCAAAAGTATTGGTCTCGCCGCAGGGCAAGACGAAGCAAAAGCGGCTTCATGGGCCACTGGTGCGCTAAAAAAACTGCTTGAAGAAAATCTCGTCACCAAAGAGCAGCTAAGCGGTAACAAAGTGATCTACAAGCGCGCTTAACTTTACTTGGCAACATCTGCTTTGCCTCGGCTTGCCCGGGGCACTTTATCCCATCTCACCCAATCTTGCGTCTTCTCTGTTGCTCTTAACCAGCCTTGTTTGTCACACTTTTGCTAAAAACTGTTAATACTTGACTTGTTTTACTACGTAAGTATCCGTTCAGATCTAAATTTGTCGATGAATTTTTAATGTTTATATTAATCAAATAATTAAAGTGATATCTGATTTTGATCTTACGTATTAATACGTAATACCTTGGTCGAATTATCTCGCCAATCACGAGACAGCTTGCGTGTTCCTGCCGATTACATGTCGTTGGTTTTTGTTACATCTTTAACATGAATAACAAGTGTTCATTGATGTGACATACAATAAAACCAAGGACGTGAAACATGAGTCTTATCCAACAATCTCTAAAACGTGTGCTGAAAAGTACTGCCGTGGCGGCCGCTTTGGCACTGCTTGCGACATCGGCCAATGCGGCAGAAAAAGTGTACCGCCTGAAACTGGCAGAAACGTGGGGGCCTAACTTTCCCATCTTCGGTGATGCGACCAAAAATATGGCGAAAATGGCAGAAGAGATGTCCAACGGCCGCTTGCAGATCCGTATCGACTCTGCCAACAAGCACAAAGCACCGCTTGGCGTGTTCGACATGGTGAAATCAGGACAGTACGACATGGGGCACTCAGCGTCCTATTACTGGAAAGGCAAAGTACCGAACACGCTCTACTTTACGTCAATGCCGTTTGGTATGTTGCCGATGGAACAATACGCTTGGTTCTATTACGGCGGCGGTATGGAGTTGATGGAGAAGGTGTACGCGCCGCACAACATGCTGTCTTTCCCGGGGGGTAACACGGATACCCAAATGGGCGGCTGGTTCCAAAAAGAGATCAACTCGGTAGATGATCTGCAAGGGTTGAAGATGCGCATTCCCGGTTTTGCGGGCGAAATCTTAGCCGAGCTTGGCGCGAAACCGACCAACATTGCACCGGGTGAATTGTATACCTCACTTGAGCGTCGTACGATTGATGCGCTGGAGTGGGTCGGCCCATCACTGGATTTGCGCATGGGTTTTCACAAAATCGCCCCTTATTACTACACAGGTTGGCATGAGCCAGCTACGGAATTGCAGTTTTTGGTCAACCAACGTACTTGGGATGGGCTGCCTCAAGACTTGAAAGCGATTCTGCTGGTGGCAATGAAAACTGCGGCGTACGACATGTATACCCAATCCAAGCATGAAAATGGCAAAAACTGGGCATCGATCAAATCTGAATACCCGAATGTACAAGTGAAAGACTTCCCGCCTGCGGTGATGTCTGCGATGCGTGCAGCCAACGACAAGTTGCTAAAAGAGCATGCTGAGAAAGATGCACTGGCCAAAGAGATCCAAGAATCGCAAGCGGCTTATCTTAAGCAGGTTCGTCCTTGGACCGACATTTCTACCCGCGCGTACCTAAATGGTCAGGCGCAATAAAATTCGCCAGCGATTCTGGTGAGGAGCCCAAGAAAGCTCACTCTATCTTGAGATGAGCCGATAACAGAGCTCCGCTGGCTTGCCAAGCGGAGCCATTTTTCAAAATTCCATGGAGTAGGGAATGAGAAGTCTGATCTATATCGAACGTCTGTTTAACCGTTTCGGGGACTTCCTCGGATGGCTTGCCAGCATATTGTTTGTGGTTCTGCTCGCCAACGTGGTATACGACGTCATCATGCGTTATGCCTTTAACGATGTGTCCATCGCCTTTCAAGAGTTGGAATGGCACCTGTTTTCCGCTGTTTTCCTGCTGGGTATCCCTTATGCGCTAAAAGCGGGCGGGCATGTTCGCGTTGATCTCTTTTACGAAAATCTTTCTCATCGCGCGCAAGCGATCATTGACCTGCTGGGAACGGTCGTTTTCCTCATTCCGTTTTGTCTTCTAGTGACGTGGTTTGGTATCGACTTTGCCAAAGAGAGCTATGCATTAGGTGAAACCTCCGGCGATCCGGGTGGGCTGCCCTATCGCTGGATAATCAAAGCGATGATCCCACTCTCATTTGCCTTCATGACCATCAGTGGCGTCGGTTTGATGTTGCATTCGCTCAACAAGATCGTCAATCCGCACTTGTTGCACCTTTCCAAATCAGATAAGTCGTAGGAGCTCAGGATGATCGGAATTGTGATGTTTTTTGTCGCGCTGTTTGCGTTGCTACTCGGCTTTCCTGTGGCGTTCACTTTTGGCGGTATCGCACTTTTGTTTGGAGTGTGGGCGGAAGGAGTAGAGATCTTTGCCTTCATGCCATACCGCATTCAATCCATCATGGAAAACACCGTATTGATGGCCGTGCCACTGTTTGTCTTTATGGGCTTGGTGCTGCAAAAAACGCGTTTGGCGGAACAACTGCTGGAATCGATGGGGCGTCTTTTTGGCGGCGTGCGCGGTGGTATCGCGATTTCTACCGTGCTGGTGGGAACGCTGCTTGCGGCATCGACGGGAGTGGTTGGTGCGTCTGTGGTGGCAATGGGCCTTATTTCGTTACCTGTCATGCTCAAATACAACTATGACAAAGGGTTAGCGTGCGGAACTATCTGTGCGTCGGGCACTTTGGGGCAAATTATTCCGCCATCGATCGTATTGATTTTATTGGGTGATGTGCTCGGCGTGCCAGTTGGCGACTTGTTCCAAGCCGCCGTTTGGCCGGGGATTGTGCTGGTGGGCGTGTATGTGGTTTACATCCTTATTTACGCCAAACTTAATCCGCACGCAGCGCAGCCGATTGAACGTGATGAAACGATTAGCCGCCGTGAGGAAGTGATCAAAGCGCTCAAAGCGGTCATTCCACCCCTCGCGTTGATCGTGGTGGTTTTAGGTTCGATCTTTGCTGGTGTGGCGACACCAACCGAATCGGCGGCGCTAGGCGGCGCTGGTGCAATCGTTCTGTCACTGCTTTATCGCCAGTTCAGCTGGAAAATGGTGTACGAATCAGCGAAAGAGACGGTCAATGTGACCGCTATGGTATTTGCTATTTTGCTTGGCGCGACCGCGTTTTCTATGGCCTTTACCTACACCGGCGGCGACCTCTTAGTCGAGGAGTGGATGCTGAATATTCCCGGTGAGAAATGGGGCTTTTTGATCGTCACTATGCTGGTGATCTTAATCCTCGGATTCTTTATCGATTTCGTCGAGATCTGCTTCATTATTGTGCCCATTTTAGCGCCAGTGGCTGAGACGTTAGGCATCAACATGACTTGGTTTGCTATCCTGGTGGCGATGAATTTACAGACCTCCTTCCTGACCCCGCCGTTTGGTTTTAGCTTGTTCTATCTCAAAGGGGTGGCGCCAGCGGGGGTGACCACTCGGGATATTTATCGTGGTGTTGTACCGTTTATCGGCTTACAGATATTGGTGCTTGCCTCATTGCTGCTGTTCCCAGAATTCTATGGCATGGGCTAGGGCGCACAATAGTGAGGTAAATCTTGCTAGGTTTGAAACTTAGTTGCTAGAGTAAATGGCTGCCAAGGATGGGCAGCCATTGTTGTATAAGGACACGCTATGCCGCTGAAAATGAAGCTGATCTTGCTAACGCTGTTGCCGCTGCTGCTGGTTTCAGCGAGTATCAGTTGGATCTCCATCTATCAGGCAAAAACGTTAGGGCAAAAAGAGGTGGAGATATTTCGTCAAAGCCTGATCCAATCTCGTGAAAATGCGTTGCAAGACAGCGTGGATCTGGCGTTTGACGCAATTGGTTACATTCACAACGATGCTTCTCTGAGTGAGGAGCAAGCGCAGCAGAAAGTAAAAGCCATTTTGACTCGGTTGCGCTATGGTTCCGATGGCTATTTCTTTGCCTACGATAAGCAAGGAACCAACTTGGTTCATCCTATTCAGCCTGAGCTTGTCGGGCAAAATCTCCTCGATCTGCAAGATGAAAATGGTGATCATCTGATTGAAGCGCTGCTGTATCAAGCGCAAACGGGAGGCGGCTTTCATCAATATTTGTGGCAAAAGCCATCGACAGGTGAAACAGTGCCGAAACTCAGCTACGCGGCTTGGCTGAGTAAATGGGAGTGGATGATCGGCACCGGATTGTACATGGAAGACATTCGCCAAGAAGTGGCGCACATGCAGGCGGCGGTGAACAAAAACATCGAAACGACTTTTTTTTCTGTGGTAGTGATTTTATTGGTCACAGTGGCGGTGATCATTGTGTTGACCTTGGCGATCAACTTGCATGAGCATCGTCTCGCGGATAAGAATCTCAAAGAGCTGGCTCATAAAACCGTGATGTTTCAAGAAGATGAGAAGAAGCATCTCGCCCGTGAACTGCATGATGGCATTAACCAGTTACTGGTCTCAAGTAAATGTCACTTAGAGTTATTGAGTAACAAGATCGATCAACCTTCACTGCGCCAACATCTGGAAAAGTCTCAACAGTCACTGATGACGGCCATTAATGAAGTGCGGCACATTTCGCATCAATTACGCCCCAGTGCGTTAGATGACATTGGTCTTGAGGCTGCGTTGTCGAGTTTGTTACAAGATTTTCGCGCTCATTCGGGTATTGATATCGATATCCACTTTGATACGCAAGCGCATAAACTCAAATCAGAAGTGGCAACGACCTTGTACCGTGTCGCGCAAGAATCACTCAACAACATCGAAAAACACTCTGCGGCGCGTAAAGTGACAGTGAGCTTGCAGCAGATGGGCAACATACTGCAACTGCTGATCCGCGATGATGGCTGTGGTTTTGCTGTGGCAGATGCGCTGCGCAAACGAGGAATTGGCCTGAGGAACATGCGTGAACGGGTCGAGTTCTTAGGCGGCGATTTTGAACTGATGAGTGAACCCGGTTTTGGAACGGAAATTACCGTGTTACTGAATTTGGATGGATTAACCTATGGATAGACCGATTCGAATCGTGATCGTCGATGATCACCAAGTGGTGCTCGATGGTTTTATGGCTCGCTTAGAAATAGAACCCGATATTGAAGTGGTAGGAACGGCCAGCAATGGCTTAGAAGCGTTGGATGCCGTTCGTCGACACAAGCCCGACGTAGTGCTGATGGACATCAGCATGCCGATTATGAATGGCATTGAAGCCACTCGCTTGATCAAAGAAGAGTTTCCTGAGAGCAAGGTCTTGATGTTGACTATGCACGACAATCGAGAATACATCATGAAAGTGATGCAGGAGGGCGCGGTTGGCTACATGCTGAAAGAGATTTCGGCAGAGAAAATGGTGCAAGCGATCAAAACCGTCAATCAAGGTTCGACCTATTTTTGTGAGTCGGTGACACAAACCCTATTTACTCAGGAGATCGTCCCCGCAGCTCAACGCGTCAACCCGCTCAGTCGCCGTGAAGAGGCGGTACTCAAGCTGGTGGCACAGGGGCACAGCAGCAAAAAAATTGCGACCTTACTGGATATCAGCTATCGGACGGTGGAAACCCACCGCCACAATATCAAGCATAAGTTAGATCTGCACTCCACCGCGGAGTTGGCCAAATATGCGTTTGAGCAGGGTCTGGTGCAGTAAACGGGTCACTCTGGCTTGATGCTACCCAGTTCAAGAATGGGTGATACATCAATCTGCTCTGCGCTCATCATGCTGGAGATTCGCTGCACAGACGAAAGTAGTAGCGACTGCTCCCAATCTTCCAATTTCTGAAACTCAGAGATGAAATTTTCCTGCAATGGCATTGGCGCTTGCTTGAGAATGCGCTCTCCATCGCCGGTGAGATGGGCGTGCACTTTGCGTTTATCTTCTTTGCTGCGAACTCGCTCTACATACCCGTTTCTTTCCAAACGGTCCAAAATCGCGGTGGCGGTTGCTTGGCTCATATTGGTATGGTTGGCAAGCTGGCGAATGGTAACTTCGCCCAACTCCCTGATTGCACGCATCAAAATAAGCTGAGGGCCAGTCAGTCCAGAAATTTTATTGAGCTTCTTCGAATGTAAATCGATGGCGCGGATGATCTGTCTGATGGCGATGAGAACTTCTTCGTGTTTTTCCAAAATGTCTGCCCGTCGATGATTTGGCCCCAAAACTACCGCAATTTATCAGTGATTGAAAGCACTGCAAAGCGTCGACGCGGCTTGAATAGGCCAAGAAATCAACGGCGATCTAGAGCCGCGAGTGCAGGTTTGGTTTGTGCCGCGGTGTCACCTCAGGAGGAATATGAAATAATAGTTTGATGACGAATGATTTGTGAGCATTTTATTTTTATGGTTTATTGTGTTATTAAGTGCCAATCGTTCCGATTTTAAAGCCTATTTCTTGTGGTTAATTTGCATTTATACGATGTTTTCTGTTAGTTTAATAACCGATATTTTTGGAGTATGTATTGTATTCTAATTATTTCCTTGATTGGTACATTTTAGAAAAAGCATTTTTAAGTGAGTGAGAATGACGACAGGTATAGATAAGTACAGTATTGACAGTACAGACTACACGGTTGGTCAGGACAATGTTCAACGATGGGGTTTTGATGTTCATAACCCAGTGTTTGGCATTAGCGCAGGTTTGGTTGCGCTGTTTCTGATTGCCGCACTGGTACTCGACGCCCACACCGCGAAGACGGTACTCGATGGCATCAAATGGCAAATTATCGGGTCATTTGATTGGTTGTTTATCTGGTCCGGTAATATTTTTGTGGTGTTTTGCCTTGCATTGATCGTTTCACCTATGGGTAAGATTCGTTTGGGTGGTTCTGATGCCGTTGCGGACTACTCTTTTCTATCTTGGCTAGCAATGTTGTTTGCAGCAGGGATGGGGATTGGTTTGATGTTCTGGAGTGTTGCAGAGCCGGTAGCCTATTTTACCGGATGGTATGAGACCCCATTGAATGTTGCTGCGAATTCACCGGAAGCGGCCAAACTGGCACTGGGCGCGACCATGTTCCACTGGGGTTTACACCCTTGGGCGATCTATGGCGTTGTGGCCCTATCACTGGCCTTTTTTGCCTACAACAAAGGCTTGCCGCTTTCGATGCGTTCGATCTTTTATCCTCTACTGGGTGATCGCGCTTGGGGTTGGGCAGGGCACATTGTCGATATTCTGGCGGTTGTCGCCACCTTGTTTGGCTTGGCGACGTCGCTTGGCTTGGGAGCTCAGCAAGCAGCGAGTGGTATCCACCATGTGTTTGGAATTGAAGCTGGCCTGAGCCTACAGATCATTGTGATCGTCGCGGTGACGCTTCTCGCAACCATTTCGGTCATTCGTGGCATTGATGGCGGGGTTAAAGTGATCAGTAACATCAACATGCTGCTCGCTTTTGCGCTGCTTGGCTTGGTGGGTTTGATCGGTTGGGCGGTGAGCCTTGGCTCTGTGCCAACGACTTTGATGGCGTATGTCGAGAACATTATCCCGCTCAGTAACCCTATGGGTCGTGAAGATGAAGCTTGGTTCCAAGGCTGGACTGTCTTCTATTGGGCGTGGTGGATCTCTTGGTCACCATTTGTCGGCATGTTCATTGCGCGTGTTTCAAAAGGGCGCACTGTTCGTGAATTTATGACCGCGGTTCTCTTGGTACCAACGGCGGTAACATTGCTTTGGATGTCGGTGTTCGGTGGTATGGCTATCGATCAAGTGATCAACGGCGTTGGTGAGCTTGGTACGGAAGGGCTAACCGACGTGCCTTTGGCGATGTTCCAGATGTTTGACCAACTGCCATACGGCACCCTGTTGTCGGTGATTGCAGTCGTGCTGGTGCTGGTTTTCTTCATCACCTCATCCGACTCAGGTTCTTTGGTGATCGACTCGATTACCGCCGGCGGTAAGATGGATGCGCCAGTCCTGCAACGTATTTTCTGGGCATTTATGGAAGGTGCTATTGCGGTGGCACTGATTTGGATTGGTGGTACAGAAGCAATTCAAGCATTGCAAGCGGGGGCGATTTCGACGGCGTTACCTTTCACCTTTATCCTCTTGGCGATGTGTGTCAGCCTGCTTTTAGGTATGCGTACCGAAAAACAGTAGTCACTTTTTTATGTGCTTATAAGGCCAGCTTATCAAGCTGGCTTTATTTTGTCGTACGGTATAAAAATGGCGATGTAACCATCAGGAATACAAGGGGTTACTGCTTAGTTGGCGACGGATAATACGTGCATGTGATGGGTTTTGTGTGTAGTATCACGGACGAAAATTTGTTCCCCCAACTGAAACCTGACAACAATGAAATTGACACTAAAGCAAAAGCTCATAGGCGCAAGTCTGTCAGCGGTAGTGATCATGGCTGCCGCCTTAACCTGGCTGTCCGCAGGACAGCTATCCAACCAAACCCGTAATGGAGTATATGCCCGTGCGCAAAGCCTCGGTGAAGCGGCGGCGCAAGGCATTTCTGATTGGATTTCGATCCGTAAGAATATTGCCAAAGCCTTTAATGACTACAGCGAAGAAAGCGATGTTGTGCCGTATTTACAGCAAGCGCGCAAAGCGGGTGGTTTTGACGATATTTTCTTAGGAACGCCAGAGGGTGAGATGTACCGTTCACATCCAGAGCGTAACCGTGCCGATTACGATCCCCGTGTGCGTCCTTGGTATAAAGACGCCAGTGCAGCAGGTCAGCAGATTATTACCACCGCCTATCAGGATGCGATTACCAACGCGCTGCTGGTGACGATTGCCGAACCTGTGCGTCACAACGGCAAACTGGTCGGTGTGGTGGGTGCAGACGTTCTGATTGACCAATTGATCAATGACGTAATCAGCCTAGATGCGGGCAAAAATGCCCATGCAATGTTGATTGATACACAAGACGGTACTTTCTTGGCGCATCCTAACAAAGCGCTTTCGCTTAAGCCTGTGAACACTCTGTTGAAACAATTTACCATGCAGGATATCGAGCGAGCCGCATCTCAAGGCGCGATTGAAGAGGCTATCGTCAATGGCCAGAAAAAGCTGTTCTACTTCGTCAAAGTACCTCAAACGCCTTGGATGTTTGCGATTGAAATGGATCGCGCCACCGAAGAAGCTAGCCTGAGCCAACTGATGCGTGAAATGCTCATCACTGCCACCTTAATCACCGCCGCAGTCATTGCTGCTGTATACTGGCTGGTGGGTTTCCTGTTCCGTGACCTTGGCCGCGTGTCCCATGCATTGGAAGAAATTGCGTCTGGTGAAGGGGATCTTACTCAACGCTTAGAGCCGCGCAGTGATGATGAAGTGGGCAAACTGGCGGAAAACTTCAACCGTTTCGTAGGTAACATGCACACTATGGTCAGCAAGTTGAGCGAAGTCTCTGCATCACTGTCTGAACAAGCCAAAATGACCGCACAGCAAGCTGAAGAGCGCAGCCAACGTATTTCATTGCAGCAAGATGAAATCAACATGGTGGCGACGGCAGTGAACGAAATGGCGGCTGCAACACAAGAAATTGCGGGTAATGCGGATCACACAGCGCAAAATGCGGAAGAAGCGGTGTCTGCGTGTGTTCACGGTTCTTCGCAAGTGACACAAACGCAAGGCTCTATTCAGAACTTGTCACAAGAAGTACAAGTGGCGACCAATGTGATTCAAGAGCTGGAAGCGCACGGCAACAGCATCAATACCATTCTTTCCACCATTCAGGGCATTGCAGAGCAAACCAATCTGTTGGCGCTCAATGCGGCGATTGAAGCGGCGCGCGCTGGCGAGCAAGGGCGCGGTTTTGCCGTGGTTGCGGATGAAGTTCGTGTACTGAGTCAACGCACTCACGCGTCAACGCAAGAGATCCAGCAAACCATCGAGAAGTTGCAGGGCACCACGTCTCAGGCGGTAGGCATTATGGACGACAGTCGTGCGCTGGCGCTGACCAGTGTTGATGATGCGAACTCGGCGGCGGTAAGCTTAACGCAAATTCATACGGCTGTTGTGCGCATCAGTGATATGGCGACGCAAATTGCGTCGGCGGCGGAAGAGCAGGCATCGGTAACCACCGAAATCACCCGCAATACCGAAGGCATCCGCGATGTGTCAAACGAGCTGGCTGCCGAGGCGCATGAAGCGGCGGCGCAAGCCAGCATGTTGTCGGATCTTTCTCATGAACTTGAGCAAGAGATCAGACGCTTTAAGCTGTAAGCGAGAGTTGAATGAGAAGAGGAGCCAAGTGCTCCTCTTCTTGTTTTGCTGGTTGTTTTGCTGGGTCTAGAAGCAAAAAGTCTAAAGCCAGAACTCACCGACGGCGCTTTGCGCGTCGTAGTGATGGGCAAATTGCGCTTGTAATAGTTCAGCGGTGGCGATGGCATCGGTCAGTGCGTGATGAGCGCTATAGTCAGGCAAACCATAGCGTCGTCGAGTCTGGGCAAGACGCAGCGAAGGCAGTTTGACGCCTTTTAAGCGCCGCCACCATCCGCCCTTGGTTTGGCTAAGATAATCTGATTCGAGCTGTAATGTGTCCAGCAGCGGAAACTCGATTCCTTCAGCGATACGCTGTCTTAATGCGGCATCAAAGAAATCGCGCTCAATATGGCGATAATGAACCACCACCACTTTTCCGGCTAACTGTTGTAATACTTCGTCAAGAATCGTCTCGAGATCCGGTGCATGCTCAATATCGCTGTGGGTAATGCGATGAATGACGATCGACTCTTCGCTGAGGTTTTGCCGTGGGCGAACGGTCCAATGATGGGCTTGGTTTAAGTAGATGCGCTGCAGATCAAACGGCACCAAGCCAATCGAGAGAATATCATCGCTGCGCGCGTCTAATCCGGTGGTTTCAAAGTCCAACGCCACCATCTCAAGCTCATTGATGGGGGTGCAAGCGAGTGGCAGTGGTTGAGCATAGAAGCGTTGCAAGCGAGCATCCTGCACACGCTGGCATTTTTGGGCAAATTTTTGCTGCCATTCAAGGGGAGCAGGTTTAAATAACGACATATTTTCCCTTATTTAAAACTGTTGCCAGCTTGATAGCGAAACTTCAGGAAGTTCTGCGCATTGCTTAGGATCTGAAAGGCATCTTTGAGCGTTCTTCGTTCAAAATCCGACAGGTTTTCGGGTTCGATATTGTTATCAGCTTCAATACCGTTTTGCACATCCACGGCCTGATGGCGGATGCGCACCATAGAGATAAATTCCAACGCATCTTTGAGGTTTTGTGCGCGCCCTTTAGGCAGAATTCCGGCATCAATCACATCGTCGAGCCTCTCAAACGAGTTTCTGGCACTCGACCCAACCGCTAACGCATGGACGCGAATGAGATCGGCCAATGGCGCAGTGCCACGTCGTTTGAGGTTAATCGAGTTATTGTGACGGCCATCTTTCTCCATCACAAAATCTTTAAAAAAGCCTAATGGTGGCGTGCGATTCAGGGCATTACGCGCCAAACACGCGAGAAAACGGGGCGTCTGTTTGGCTTTGTTGACGATAAAATCGGTCAATTGTGATGCCCATGCCAGCTCTCCATACACGCCATCCAAATCAAAGAAAATCGAGGCATTGAGCAGGGCTTTCGGGTTGGGGTCATCAATCCAATCGGCAAAGCAATCACGCCACTGCGCACGTGTCATGCGCCAAATTGGGTTTGTCGCCATAATATCGCCAGTACAATATTTGTAGCCGCATTCGTTGAGCGCATCACACACCAGCTCGGCAAATTGGCTAAAGTAAGCGTCGTGTTTTTCGGCTCGGTAGTTGTCGGCAAGGATAATCGCGTTGTCTTGGTCGGTGACCAACAATTGCTCGTCGCGCCCCATAGAACCTAATGCGAGAAAACAGTAGTCAATCGGCGGTGGGCCGAGACGTTCTTCAGTTAACTCAATGATGCGCTGCTTGAAGCTACGGCCAATTACCGACATGGCACTGCCGACCATGTGTGAATTGGCATCTTCGTTGACTAATCGGACAAAGCTGTTTTTCACTTCTTGCGCCAGTTGAGCGAGATCCTCAAAGCTCTGCTGTTGAAAAATGCGGCTGACCAAGAGCAGCGAGCTCTGAGATTCATAACGGACAATATCCGTCGCTTCGACAATACCGAGTGGTTTTTTCCCCCGCATGATAGGCAGATGGTGCACATTGTGCCTGAGCATGGTCAGCATGGCTTCATAGACATAGGCGTTGTGATCCAATGAGATCACTTGGTCTGTCATGACACTACCTACCGCATCTTGCGGTGATTTCCCCTGAGCCAACACGCGGGTGCACAAATCGCGGTCTGTGATGATACCGACCACGGGCGCTGGTGAGGCAGAGGCTTGGGCCTTTGAATCTAACACCAGCAGGGAAGAGACGTGTTCATTGGCCATCATCTCTGCGGCGCTTTGGATCGACTGAGTGCTCTCAATGGTTGGTGCATCACGGGTCAGCAAGGTACGAACTTTCGAGGTCGTGAGGTCGTTCGCTTCTTTGGTTTCAAGTACCGCTTGGCGCAATCGGATGCTCTTTTCCACCTCAACAAAGTCCGCGAAGGAATCAAAGTGGTCGTAGAGCGATTGGAAAATGGTTTCTGGAATGCAATAGAGCAGCGAATCTTCCACCGCTGTGACGGGAAATTTGACTCGGTTGTTGGTGAGCAACGCCATTTGACCAAACAGGGCGCCTTCGTCTAAACGGTTGTAAAGCTCGCCTTTGCGGCGGTACACTTCAACCACGCCACTGCGCAGCATAAAAAGGTCATGAATTTCATCACCACTGCGAATGATAGGTGTATCTTTTCGGTAATAAGAAATCTCGATGTGTTGGGTGACGTTGAGTAGTGTCTCTTCAGGGAGCTCACTAAACGGTGCGTGTTGCGAGAGGAAGTTAAGAATCTCGGTGAATTCAGCATCCATATTCAAACCTTTTGGGTTTAGAGCCTATGGTGACCCGTAAACATTAACATGCAGGTGGACCGCTATCTTACCTCAATTGACAGCGATTTGCTGCTGCAATGGCTGAAAGGGAGCGACGTCTCGTCTTAAGAGTTTGTTTTGAAATAAGATTGTAAAGGTCAGACAAGAGCAACGATGGATTACCGCACCTTGGCTGAGAAATTACCAATGAAGAAGGATGTAGAATGGTAAGACACAATGGTTTAGTGCTTTTGGTTGCCCTCAGTGGGTCTGGGTGGGCGCAGCAAAGTGACGAACAGCTGACAGAGTCCAAACAAGTGTATCGCCACTTTTCTGCGGTGGCCGGTTCTGGCACGACAAACAAAGACTGGTTTAACGGAGCAAACGCGTCATTTTTTGAGTTGCGATTAAGTAAGCCACTGTTTTCTGGATGGCTGTTAGATGTGGACTACTCAGCGCAGTTTTTTCATCCTGATGATTCTACTTCGCGAGTTGACCGATTACTCTTTTCTGGCGGTTATCACTATGACCTTACGGCGGCGTTAGATGTGTACTTACTTTACGGTATCGGCGCACTGCGCTATGAGCAGACAGACAACAAAACCGATAAACTGCTCGATTCGCAATCCGATATGCTGCAAGGCGCAAAACTAGGGTTTAACTATCTGATTAACCGGGAAATGACGCTCACTTTGGAAGGCGAGTTTACCCGCAGTGACTGGGTGGATGAGGACAACATCAAACTGGCATTCAACTATCAATGGAATGACGTCTTTGGCACAGGCATTTTTTACAAATATCGTGATGCAGGCAAAGACTATATCAACGAAGGTGGAATCAGCGCACGCGTGATCTACTAGCGTTTTACCCAGTGATTGAAAGTAAAAAGGCCGAGAAACTCGGCCTTTGCTTTTGCATCAGTTCGTAACTGATTACAGCACTTGTGTAAGAGCTTTACACAGAGGGCCCATGTTCTCTTTGGTCATACCCGCTACGCTGATACGGCCAGAGCCGACGATGTAAATGGCAAATTCTTCTTTTAGGCGCGCTACTTGCTCTTTGTTTAGACCAGAGAAAGAGAACATGCCGTTTTGGCGTTCAATAAAGCTGAAATCGGCATCAACGCCTTCCGCTTTAAGCGTCGTCACGAACAGCTCACGCATCTCTTGAATGCGGTCACGCATTTCTGCCACTTCCGCTTCCCACTCAGCACGTAACGCGGCATCACTTAGAATGTACGTAACCACGGCGCTACCGTGCGCAGGTGGGTTAGAGTAGATAGAACGGATGATGGCTTTCACTTGAGAGAAGGCCGTTTCCGCAACGTCTTGGTTTTCAGCCACTAGGGTAAACGCACCCACACGCTCGTTGTACAGGCCAAAGTTCTTTGAGAAGGAACTGGCAACGAGGATCTCTTTGTTGTACTTAGCAAAAGTACGCAGACCTTGTGCATCTTCCTCGACACCTTTAGCAAAGCCTTGATAAGCGAAATCGAACATCGGCAGCAGGCCTTTTTCAGCCACCAGTTTCGCCAGTACCTCCCACTCTTGTTCGGTTGGGTCGATACCTGTCGGGTTATGGCAGCATCCGTGAAGCAGCACCACATCACCAGCGCTGGCTTTTTCTAGATCCGCGACCATGGCAGCAAAGTCTTTGTCTTTAGTTTGCGCGTTGTAGTAGCTGTATTCCGTTGTTTCAAGGCCAGCGGCTTTAAACACACCGTGGTGGTTTGCCCAAGTTGGGTTGCTGATCCAGATCTTTACGTCGCCCAGTTGGCGTTTGATGAACTCGCCAGCCACACGCAATGCACCCGTACCACCCGGCGCTTGGGCGGTTTTAGCACGTAGAGAAGCGAGGATGTCTGAATTCTCACCGAAAAGTAGTTTCTGAACCGCTAGAGCGTATTCCGCGGTGCCTTCGATAGTCAGGTAAGACTTGGTTTTCTCGGTTTCAACTAAAGCAGCTTCTGCTTTTTTCACCGTTGCAAGAACAGGGGTTTCACCTTGTTCATTCTTATAAATACCAACACCAAGGTTAATTTTCCCCTGACGAGGGTCTTTTTTGAACTCTTCAGTCAGGCCAAGGATCGGGTCAGCCGGGGCGGCAACTACTTTTTCAAACATAATCTTCATCCATGTTAAATCGAAGGGGTAGGTCTGTTTATGTTTCAGTGCTAAGGCGCAGAAGTCAATGAAACATAATCAGACCCGCTCGTTTATCTGGAAACGCGTATGTCTGCGAGCATCTGGCAAAGTAGCAGCGAATGCTGACGAATAAGATTGGAGCAGACGGTGTATATTTATACCTTTCTGCCAGATCAGTGACAACACCTAGTGGTAGGAAAAGTTAAAATAATTTTGATTTGATCGCGAAGTGTCAATGAATTGCGAATTTTCATAATAAAACACCTTGGAAACAGCGACTTTCCAAGGTGTAAAAAGCAAACGACTGGTCTTATCAGTCTTGACCATCTTTGTAGCGCGCCGCAATCGCGCAGAAATCTTGCTCTACGGCAAGAAAAGCGTCGACAACCTGCGGGTCAAAATGTTTTCCTCGTCCTTCGAGGATAATTTCTCGCGCTTTTTCATGGCTAAATGCCGGTTTGTAAACCCGTTTGGAGATAAGTGCGTCATAAACATCAGCCAGTGCCATCAAACGTCCAGAGAGCGGGATCGCTGCACCGGAGAGTTGATTCGGGTACCCGGAACCATCCCATTTTTCATGGTGGGTGAGGGATATTTCCTTGGCGATTCGCAGAAAAGAGCTCGAACCCATACGTTTTTCAGCGATAGAGAGCGCATCTGCGCCGATCTGCGGGTGGCCTTTCATGATGGCAAACTCTTCATCGGTGAGCTTCCCGGGTTTGAGTAGCACGCTATCAGGAATGCCCACTTTACCCACATCGTGTAACGGGGCGGATTTATATAACAGATCGATGTAATTGGGCGTAAGTAGCGATTGGTGTTGTGGGCTTTGTGCCAAAAAGGTGGCGAGTGCTCGCACATATTCTTGGGTGCGAATGATGTGCGCGCCTGTTTCGTTGTCCCGAGACTCAGCAAGTGCGGCTAGGCTGACGATGGCAACGTCGCGGGTGGTTTGCACTTCATCCTGCGCCGATTTTAAGCTGTCGAGCATTGTATTGGTGAGCGAGGCCATGGCACCCAGTTCGTTGTGCTCAAAAACCGGCAAGCGCTGGCTGATGTCGCCTTGCGTCACGAGTTGCAACTTACGCTCTTGGCTCAGTAGGACTTTTTTCATCAATTTGCTCCAAAGGAGCAAAATCGCAACGACATAGCCGCCAAGGACTAAGGCAAGATAGATAAACTCTTTGATAATACTGAGTTTTCCGCTGCCATTGAGCAATCGTTCTGGGTTATGCTCTAGCCAGAAAATATCTTTGACGGCCACCATGGTCAGCATGGCGGTTAATGCGCCGATTAAAATAATCATCATTACAATCAACTGTTTAACAATGGATTGTCGTTGTCCGGTCAGTTCCAACGGGTAGGTATTATCAGACGATAAAGTGTCGAATTGTTTGGTTTTAGATTCTAATTGCAATAAAAGGCCAGTAAAAAAGCCAAACAGCGTCATACCGAACAACACCTTTAAATTGCTATCAATGGTGAAGTCGTAAGCGATGTTGTAGTAAAGGGCTAGTGGCAGGCTGCCTGAGAAAAACAATAGGGTATCAAGTTGGACCTGTTGCTGCTGGGTAACAAGTCGATGTTGAGCAAAAACAAAGTGGCGAATTACGGCCAATAACAGAAAAATTAGTGACACCTGTATCAGAATTTCCAGAGGTGAGAGCGTAGCTAGCATAGGGCATACTCTGCCACCATAGGTACCAAAGAGCACGGCTGCAAGTAAATAGAGCTTGAGCGTTAGAGACGCATTGTAATCAGACATAGTATGAGCCTTTTTCCAGATTTGAATGTGTCGATAGACGTCCAAATCACAGGTGAGTATGAAGCGTATGCAAAGCTAAATTTTAAACCGAGTTGTTTCAACTCTTTGTTATCAATTGAAGTAATAAGTGTAGCCAATCAAGATCATGTTGCTTATTTCATTCTAAAAGGCTGAATATTTTATTGTTCCATTATCAAAATGGATAGGATTTTATGCGTCATAAACAGGCCTGATTTAGGACGCAATCTCTTGCAGTACGCATCAATGCTGATGGGAAGAAGATTTTTACCAAATATGCAACAGCAATACTATATTTGTGGGAGGATTTGAGAGCCACTCAAGAATGATGCTCAAGCATGCTAAGGAAATAGTATGAAGATTAGAACTAAAATGGCACTGGGTTTTAGCTTGTCTGCAATATTGATTGCGGTGGCAGGTATCTACAGTATCAATAACATTCTTAAGCTAACTGATGAGATAAATTACGTTGTTGGTCCTGCCTGGGATACCGCTGATGGTGCAATGGAGGGAAGCATTGAAATCGAAGCAGAAATGCTGGCAGTTGGGCGCTATCTAGAAAGAACAAACACTCAGGCGTTAGATGACATAAAAAAACACGCGGTTGCGGCGGATGAAGCGTTGGCCCGCATGAAAGCAGCAGGTTTATTGGCAGATAGTGATGCGCACAGTTTAAACGAAATGTTATCGGCGTACCGCGTTAAGCGAGAGCAGTTAATTGAACATTATTCCCAATATCGCAGTGATAAGCGCCAATACGACCACCTCACTTCAAGGCTCGTCGATTTGAGTGAAGAGATGGAGGAAATGGGGGATGGTGCCATGGAAAGTTTGCAATCGGACCCGACGCGAAAGCTGTTATGGAAAGGGGATCTGGAGGAGCTTTGGAAAGCTGCTGATGGCGGTATGGAATCGAGTATTGGATTGCTGTGGAAACTGTATAAAGTTCAGTTGTTTATTGAAAATGAAGGTGGTAACGACATAGTTTTACAAATTGAGCAGGCGAAGCAGTTTCAATTAGAAGCTAATCGGAATATGTTCTCGACGCCTTACTTTGATCATCCTGTGGAAAACGATCCGCAGAAGCGCACGTATCAGCAGGTTTACCAGTTGCTGAACAGTGAGCATAACCAATCGGTGGATGTCTTACTAACGAGCTATGTTTCCTATCGAAACGCATTTCACGACTATCAAAATGCGGCGCAGGGTTTGATTGAACTCGTTTCTGATATTGAGGCGTTTGCTGACAGTACGGTTGAAAATGAAGTGTCAGGTATTGCTTCGTTAACTCATACGGCTTATTCAAAGACGTTAATACTTGTGGTGTTTTCATTTATCACATTGTTTGCAATAGCAATCTATTTGACTAAGCAAGTTACCTCCTCTACCACTCGTCTTCATCAACGAATTGATCGTTTGACTCATGGTGATGGGGACCTAACTCAGCGTCTAACACTTAACACAAGAGACGAGTTTGAAGATATGGCTTTGAGTATCAACAGCTTACTCGACGTATGGCAAGGCCTTATCCAAAATACCGACCGTTCTATAGATTCAGTTTCTGCGACGATTGCGCGTTTACAGCAAGGTGCAAAGTCGGCAGCTGATATCTATCGAGAACAACATGCCGGTACTCAACGTGTTATCGATTCAGTTAACCACCTGTTTGACATAGGTGCGGAGGCTAATAAACACGCACAAGTATCAGCCGCATCCGTGGAGCTGATCAGCGAGAATTCTACTTCTGTTTTAAGCAAAATTAATCAGACAGAACAAATGGTCAATGACTTAACAGACAAGGTCGTTTCGGGAAGTGATGTAATTCGATTTGTTCGTGAAGATGTTGAGAATATTGAAGAAACTTTAATTGAAATAAGTGGGATCGCTGAACAGACCAATTTATTGGCATTGAATGCGGCAATTGAAGCCGCTCGAGCCGGTGAGCAAGGGCGAGGTTTTGCTGTGGTGGCTGATGAGGTCCGTAATCTTGCGACAAGAACACAAGTTAGCACAAGTGTGATTCGAGAAAGGATAGCTAAGTTACAAGAGAGCGCGTCTCAGGCGGTTAAAGTCATGGAAAGCTCAAAAAGTCTTAGCGAGACAACGTTGAACACGACCCAAAGTTCATTGCTAAGTTTACGATCGGTTGCTGAAGAAATTGAGAAATTGAGAACGGTTAACGTGACGATGGCAGAGCAGATGTTGCAGCAGACTCAGATGGCGGACAGTATTTCAAGCAGTATCCAAACCATTGAATCCACGTCACAGGCGTCAGGACGGATTCTGGATGAGAACAGAACAATTGCTAGTGAGCTGGATCAATTGCAGAGAGAATTATCAGCAACAATTAAACGTTTTAAAGTGTAAGTATTGAAAACAGAAAGTAAACGCCAAGCCGGAGCTCGCGTTTACTTTCTGGTGGCCAAAAGCTCACTTCCACCAAGCGAGTACTATTTTTTCAAGTCAAACTCAGATTCGATTGCGTTGGTTTCTATCTCTGGGTTCTCAGCCAATTTTTTGCTCGCCCAATCATTGACTTGCTTTACAATGGCTTTGAGCGCGTGTGTTTTGGTCGCTTGAACACCGCTCTCTATTTCCAGCTTCTGTTTAGGGTGAGATCCTGTCGCATCTTCTGCAATATGCAGCCAATCTGGATGCCAGTAGTACGGCTGACCTGAAGGCGTGCTCCAGCTATGAACACCATTCGATTCGCCTTTGTATTGGATATCATCTGCGTTATATTTCTTCATGTTTTCCATCTCTTTGTTAAGGGACAGCTGTGCTTGCTGTCACGCAAATCTCAGTAAATGTAACAAAAGGATATAAAAATAACGTGAAGCTCATCTCGTTATTTTTAGGCTAGGTGACGTTAAACCTGCGTAGGTCTCAATTCAGCATTTTTCCCTCTCGATTTTGCGTCAGCTATGGAAAAATCACGCCTTATTCGCCAATGGGGCAACGTTTTAGCACAAATCTACCTGAGGAAATTATGAGTCGTTACCGCCAACTTGCGGAGCTATTTAAAACACAGATCCAACAGAAAACGTGGAGAGCGGGGGAGAAACTGCCCTCAGTGCGGGCGACCAGCCGCAGCCACGCTGTTAGTCCTGGTACGGTATTGCAAGCTTACCAGTTGCTTGAGTCGCAGGGGTGGATCAGTGCCAAACCGCAATCGGGCTATTTTGTCACGCCGGACTTAGCGCGTTTTGCCGATACGAGAGCGACTAGTCCTGCCATACGACAATCGATTGACGACGAACTGTATGATTTCCTCAAGCACCAAAGTAATAAAGCCGCGGTGCCGTTGGGTTCGGCCTTTCCTGACCCGAGCTTGTTTCCACTCGCGGCACTAAATCGCAACTTGGCCAGTTCCGGGCGCAAGATGTCGGTAGATTTGCTGGCCGACAACCTGCCGCCCGGTTGTGAATCGTTGCGTAGGTTGATTGCGCAGCGCTACATACAGCAAGGAATGGACATCTCACACGACGACATTGTGATCACCTCTGGCGCGTTGGAAGCACTCAATCTCAGCCTTCAGGCCGTGGTCAATAAAGGGGATTATGTGGTGATTGAAACGCCGACGTTCTATGGCGCGCTGCAAGCGGTTGAGCGTTTAGGGCTAAATGCGATTGAAGTGCCAGTTGATGCCACTTCAGGGCTCTGTCTACGCCGCCTTGAAGAAGCCTTTTCCAATCAACCAGTTCGCGCGTGTTGGCTGATGACCAGTTTTCATAACCCGACAGGAACCACACTGAGTGCGGATAAAAAGCAAGCGGTCATGGATTTGGCGAACCGCTACGACGTGGTGGTGATTGAAGATGATGTTTACGCGGAACTCGCATTTGCCATGCCAAGGCCGCTGCCTTTAAAAGCGTATGATCGGCAAGATCGTGTTTTGCTCTGTGGCTCGTTTTCCAAATGTCTATGCCCGGGTTATCGTATCGGTTGGGTGGTGAATCAAACCTACCACGAGCGCATTCAAAAATTGCAACTGGTGTCAACCTTGTCGGGCAGTGCGCCTGTACAACTTGGTGTTGCGCACTATTTGCAGCGCGACAGTTATGAAAGCCACCTGAGAACACTACGTAAAAGTTTATCAGCGCGTCAGCAGAAAATGGTTGATGCCATCAAGGTCTCCTTTCCACCAGAGGTCAGTTTTTTTGTCCCTCAAGGCGGCTATTGTCTATGGCTAAAGTTACCCGATGGGGTTAATAGCCTTGAGGTCTACCAAAAGCTACTCGAAACTGGAGTGACTTCCGCTTACGGTGGATTGTTTGCTCGTGATGATCGCCACGACAACTATTTAAGGCTAAATAGCTCATTTTCCGAGCGTGATGACTTTATTCCAGTAATGGAAAAAATGGCGCAGGTGATTCGCTCTCTTCTAAGAACTGTTTAGCGATTTTCAAGTGGAACTGTACCAGAGTGATGGCCGCTTTTTGTGTTTCAATGGAGGCACAAACTGAGGAGGTAATCATGGCAAAACAGGCTGTGAAAGATGAAGTGAGATTGATCGGTATCGCCATTTTCAGTGCTTTGCTGTTAGTGTTTGCGCATTTGATCTTAGCGAAATCCTTCACTCAATTGGTATGGACAGAGTACACCGCGGCGGTAATTCCATTTGTGCTGCTTGCTCTGTGTGTGGTGGGCGTAAGGTATGCACAACGAGCAGATCAAAATGGCTAGCCATGAAAAAGGCCTCCAAATTTGGAGGCCTTTGTGTATTAAGCTTCTGTTTAAATTAGAAGTTTGCAGAGCGTGGTGTACGTGGGAATGGGATCACATCACGCACGTTGCCCATACCCGTTACGTAAGAAACCAGACGCTCGAAGCCTAAACCAAAGCCTGCGTGTGGCACGGTGCCGTAACGGCGCAGGTCACGGTACCAACTCATGTGTTCAGGGTCGATACCCATTTCCACCATACGTGAGTCTAGGACGTCTAAACGCTCTTCACGCTGAGAACCACCGATGATTTCGCCAATGCCAGGGGCAAGAACGTCCATCGCTGCCACGGTTTTACCATCGTCGTTGAGACGCATGTAGAACGCTTTGATGTCTTTCGGGTAGTTCTTCACGATCACTGGCGCTTTGAAGTGTTCTTCTGCAAGGAAACGCTCATGCTCAGAAGACATGTCGATGCCCCATTCCACTGGGAACTCAAACTCACGACCAGAATCCAAGAGGATTTGGATCGCATCTGTGTAGTCCACTTGTGCAAAATCAGAAGTGACAAACTGCTCTAGGCGAGTGATGGCATCTTTGTCGATACGGCTGGCGAAAAATTCAAGATCGTCACGACGCTCTTCAAGTACTGCCGCAAAGACATACTTCAGCATGTCTTCAGCCAGTTTCGCGATGTCGTTGAGATCAGCGAACGCCACTTCAGGTTCAACCATCCAGAATTCTGCAAGGTGACGGCTGGTGTTTGAGTTTTCTGCACGGAACGTTGGGCCAAATGTGTAGATCTTGCTCAGAGCGCAAGCATAGGCTTCGCCGTTAAGTTGGCCTGATACGGTTAGGAAAGTCTCCTTACCGAAGAAATCTTCGTTAAAGTCGACATCGCCGTTTTCTTTGCGCGGCAGGTTAGCCAGATCCAGAGTGGAAACACGGAACATTTCACCCGCACCTTCTGCGTCGGATGCGGTGATCAATGGGGCTGACAGCCAGTAGTAGCCTTGTTCATGGTAGAAACGATGGATAGCCTGAGACAGCGTATGGCGAACACGAGCGACCGCACCGATGACGTTGGTACGTGGGCGCAGGTGAGCCACTTCACGCAGGTACTCAATTGAGTGACGAGTTTTCGCCATTGGGTAAGTGTCAGCATCTTCAACCCAGCCAACCACTTTCACTTCTGTAGCCGCCAGCTCAAACGCTTGGCCAGACGCTGGGGACTCAACAACCTTACCCGTTACTTCAACAGAGCAGCCCGTGGTGAGCTTGAGTACTTCATCGTTGTAATTATTCAGATTATTTGGGACCACGGCCTGAATCGGGTCGAAACAAGAGCCGTCGTAGATGGCAAGAAAAGAGATTCCAGCTTTGGAATCACGACGTGTACGGATCCAGCCGCGTACAGTGACTTCACTGTCTACTGCCAGCTTACCGCTTAATACGTCTTTTACAGGCGCGTAAGTCATGTTTTAAATAATCTCCATTGAGGTAAACATTCAACCCAATGTTTTGCTTAGTTGTTCAAAGATTAAGCGAAACATTGGGTTGGGTAGAATTTTACAGATTCAACGAAACATATTACCTGTCAAATCGTCAGCATCAACCTTTAATGTTCATTCCAACAAAGAAATTAGCTATTTTGCTCTGACTTTGCTCTCTGTTAAGGAGAATTGGTTGAGCAGAAGCTCTAAACGCTCAGACAGTTGCTCAAGTTCGATACTGATGTTTCTTGTTTCAGTCGCCGATCGCGAGGTGTCGTCTGCGTGTCTAGCGATGGTATCGACCGTCGTCTGCACCGACATGCAACTTGCGCCTGCCGATTCAGTTTGCATTTGGATATGTTTGGCGTGTTCGAGCACTTGGTGCATCTCTTCCACCATGTTGCGGATGGTATCGGACAGTGCTTCGACTTCCAATGAGCGTTGATGCGCATGCTCCGACACTTTCGCCACCGCTTGCAGCGATTCAGAGCTGCCTTGTTGGAAGTTGGTGATAATCGCGCCGATGTTGCCAGTGGCTTCAGAAGTGCGAGAGGCGAGATTACGCACCTCATCGGCCACCACCGCGAATCCACGCCCTTGCTCACCCGCACGCGCCGCTTCAATCGCCGCGTTGAGTGCCAGCAAGTTGGTTTGATCAGCAATGCCGTGAATGACGCTCAAAATAGAAGACACTTCATCGGTTTGCGCGTTGAGTTGGGTGATGCGATCGCGCACTTTATCAATATCACCCACCAAGTTCTTAATATCTTCACTGGCGTTGTGCGCTAATGACGCACTGTTGCTCGCGACATCCACAGTGTGGTTGACCAGTTTGGTCGTGTTGACGGTCGCTTGTTCGACTTCCGATTGCTGCTGCTGAACGCCTTCAATCGCCGATTGTACAGCGGTGGTTTCGCGTTGCTGGTTGTTAACCGCATCGTCGGTGGTCTGCGCGACCCGCGTCAAGCGGTTGGCTGAGTCAGCTAACGAATGGGAGGTCTCTTGGACTTTATGCAGACTGTCTGTGACGGTTTCCATGAAGGAGTTAATTGATGTGGCCAGCAAGCCCACTTCATCGTTTTGTTTGGTGTCTAGTCGCTGTGAGAGATCTTTGCTTTCACTGACTTTGGTCATAAATTGAGAGGTGAATTGAATAGGGCGCACTATGATGCGTCGGATAAGGCTCATGGTAATCAAAAAGCCGACGAAAGCGATCGAAGACATAATTGCCATAGCAAAAAGCGCTTGCTTGTTAATCAACGAATTAACATGGCTTAAGTTGTATTCCAACCGGATTGCACCTAACACCTCACCTTCCGGTGCCATGTGACAGGCAACGCAGTTGGTACCTCGATAGTTTTCACTGGATTTCATCGGCAGCGCCACCACAATGCCTTGTCCCCAACTGGCTTCAATCGGCTCTATCACCAATTCGCCCGCCAAAGCCCGCGCATCAATCTCATCGGTGGGCTTCTCATTGGCGTTTCCCGGCCCATACAGCTTGCTGACGGCGTCTGAGCGCAGCACTTTGACTTGCTCTATGCCTTCTTGTGCCAAGGCTTTTTGCCGTAACGTCTCTTTTTGTGCCATGGTGCCTGTCAGCATCATCATGTTGAGGCTGTCAAAATAGTTACTGGCTTTATCGTGCAGTTGTTCGCTCAAGACAGAATTTATCAGCAGTTTCTGCTGATAGTATTGATACAGAGTAGACACAGCAAGTACGCAGCTAAAAACCGTAATTAGAGCTATCAGAAGTTTAAACGTAATGGTTGAGCGCATAGGTTTTAATTATGTATGGATAAGACTCTGTTAGTTTAGAAGGGATTAGAAAATGTCGCGAATGTGAGATTGTACGAATGTGATGCCATACAAAGTGTGGTTATTGTAAATGTGATGTGAATGCTTTATTGGCTGTGTGTGTTATTTGACACTATGTGAGCACCATAGCATTTTGTTGGAACAATAGCTTATTACTGCTTTAACCAAACTCAGCGGTATGTCTTGTCTGATAGGCAAGAAATCCTTAGTATTGCGTCTCTTTTGAAAGCCCGAGAATTACGATGAGAACCGAATTGTACAAAGAATTCATGTTTGAAGCTGCCCATCACCTTCCGCATGTTCCAGAAGGTCATAAATGTGGTCGTTTGCATGGCCATTCATTCTTAGTTCGCTTGTATGTGGAAGGTGAAGTGGATCCGCATACAGGTTGGGTGGTTGACTTTGCTGAGATCAAAGCGGCATTTAAACCCATTTATGAGCGCTTGGATCACTACTACTTAAACGACATTGAAGGGTTGGAAAACCCGACCAGCGAAGTGTTGGCAAAATGGATTTGGCAGCAGCTCAAACCATCTCTACCACTGCTGAGTAAAGTCGAGATTAAAGAAACCTGTACCGCAGGTTGTATCTACTCAGAATAGTTAGAAAGCGTTGATAGAAAAGGCCTAGCGATTTGCTAGGCCTTTTTATCAATTCACTCAGAGCTTACTGCTAGCAGACAGTGTTGATATTTCAAGTTAATGAAGTTTAAGTACTTTTGGGTAATGGCGTGTGCCTATTTAAGCCAAAAGCCCTGAAACGTCGAGAAACTCTACTCCTTGGTGAGATCCGCGCCGCCCAAACTTTGGTAGAGCGTGGCGAGATTGACCAATTGGTTGTAACGGTTTTCCAGCACGGAAGCCTTAGCGCTGCGCTCGTTCTCTTGAGCATCGAGTAGCGTCGCGATATCAATCGCCCCATATTGGTATTGGCTGCGATAAATTCGCGCCACTTCGGCGGCATTGTCATACTGACTTTGCAACTTTTCGGCTTGGAAATAGTAATTCTCTTTTGCCGAGAGCGCATTTTCCACGTCAGCGAATGCCGCATACAAGGTTTGACGATACGCAATGATCGCGGCTTGATACTTCACGTCTGCAATGTCTCGGTTGAGCTGCATCTCATTCCAGTTGAGAAACGGTAAAGTCAGGTCGGCCCCAAGCGTACCAAGCGGATCGCTTAGCAACTTACGCAGTTCCGTCGAAGAACCACCCAAAGCGCCCGTCAAGGTCAACGCAGGAAAGTAGCTGTTGTCACTGTAATCTTTTGTTGCGAGGGCGGACTTAAGCTCTAGCAGCGCTTGTTTTACATCGGGGCGACGGGCGAGCACATCGGCTGGCACGCCAGCAGCGATCTCGGGCAGGGCAGACTCAGGTAACGCGGGGATCTGCCCTGCCAGATCCTGTGGCGGCTGGTCGAACAACAGGCTGAAAGCATTGACGGACTCGCTTCGTTGCTGCAAATAGTTGCGATGGGTCGCTTCTAAACCCGCTAAAGTTCGTCTGGCTTCCAGCACATGAATTTTGGACACAGAGCCGTGACGATACTGACTTTCACTTAGCGCAAGCGTTTCTTGTGCATCCTGAATGTCATGGCTGCTAAGTACCACTCGCTGATTCAAATAGCCAATCTGCCAATAAAGCTGAGCGGTGGTCGCAACTAGGCTTTGCGCCGTTGCTTCTTGCTCCTCTTGTGTCGCCAGCGCGGTCCACATCGCGGCATCTTCCGCCGCCGCCAGTTTGCCCCACAAGTCCAGCTCATAACTCACGCCCAGTTTGGCTTGGTAGCTTGCCGAACTGTCTCCGCCTTCAAGGGATTGACTGCGACTGGCCGCAAGGTTGGCTGATAAGTCGGGGTGAGTGTCACTTACCGCCAGCCCGGCTTGTAACCTTGCTTGTTTCAGCGTCAAAGTGGCCAAGGCTAAATCATTGTTGCTAGCGAGTACTTTCTCTACCCACTGTTCGAGCTGCGGATCTTGAAAACGCTGCCACCAATGGCTTACAAGTACGCTAGATGGCTGAGAGTAAGTTTGCCACTGCTCAGGGATGTGCAGATTTTGTTCTGGCAAGGTTGAACGAGAAGCGCAGCCACCGAGCAACAGCAGAGAAAGCGCCAAAGTGCAATAACGTGGATTCATCATCATTTACTCCCGTGCCAAGGCATCGATTGGGTTGAGCTGCGCGGCATTTTTTGCTGGTAAATAGCCAAACAGAACGCCAATGAGGGTGGAACAGGCAAACGCAGAAATAATCGACGCTGCGGAATAAATCATGCTGAAACTGCTGCCGAAGGTAGCAAACAGCACACCGATCAAATACGCCACGCCAATACCAATCGCACCGCCGCATAAACAGACTAAAACCGCTTCAATCAAAAATTGACGTAGAATGTCGCTTTGCCTCGCGCCAACCGCCATCCGTACGCCAATTTCGCGGGTACGCTCGGTGACAGAAACCAGCATGATGTTCATGACGCCAATTCCGCCGACAATCAGCGAAATCACCGCGATGGCTGAGATGAGCAGCGTCATAGTCGCTGTGGTTTTCTGAATGTTTTGCGCAATGGTGTCGGTGTTAATGGTAAAGAAGTCCTGGGTGCCGTGACGCATTTTAAGTAAGGCGATAATCGCCTGTTCAGCGGCATCGCTTGGGGTGTTATCGTTGACACGCACGGAAATGCGGTCGAGATAATTCTTACCAACCATGCGCGCGCTAACGGTGGTGTAGGGCAGCCAAATGTTAAGAGAATCGCTGTTGCCAAAGGCACTCTCTTTCGCTTTTGTGACGCCAATAATGCGGATAGGCAAATTGCCAGCGAAGATCACTTCACCAACTGGGTTTTGATTGGCAAACAGCGATTTCAGCGTGTTGCTGTCAATCACCGCCTCTTGCGCCATCGTGGTGACACTGGACTTATCCCAAAATTGGCCTCGGCTGAGCTCATAGCCTCGCACGCGAAAATAGTCTGGCCCGACGCCTTGCACCGATGCGGTGAAGGATTGATTGCCATACTTCAGAGTGACAGAGGTATTGAGCGACGGAGTGACACTGTCAACAAAAGACAACTGACTTAAGGCATCAGCATCGGCGGCGGTGAGGGTGCGCACTCGCCCAGAGCGACGATCGCCAAAACCCTTGCCGGGTATCACATCGATGGTATTGGTACCCATGGAGGAGATGCTATCGAGGATCGACTTTTGCGAGCCGTTGCCAAGTGCGACCACAGAGACCACAGACGCAATGCCAATGATGATGCCGAGCATAGTGAGAAATGTGCGTAGACGGTGGTTCGACATCGCCAGCAGCGCCATTTTTAATGCTTCCCAAATATCGTCAAATAGCCTGCGGCTGCGAGCAAGTGCCGTTGCGTTCTCTGCTTGCGCCAGTGTGTCTTGATTTTGGCTGATTTGTTGTTTTTTGGTGACGTTGTCACTCAAGATCTCACCGTCTTTGATCTCGATGATGCGATCAGCGTGCTCAGCCACTTGCATGTCGTGGGTGACAAGGATAATGGTGTGGCCGAGATGATGCAGTTCTTGTAAAAGCCGCATCATTTCTTCGCCACTTTTACTGTCTAATGCACCTGTCGGCTCATCAGCGAGGATCACATCGCCGCCGTTGATTAAAGCGCGGGCGACGGAAACTCGTTGCTGCTGGCCGCCGCTGAGCTGGTTGGGCTTGTGATCTAGCCGATCAGATAAGCCAAGGCGACTTAACAGTGCCGCAGCACGCTCTTGACGAGCGTTTTTGTCATAGCCAGCGTAAATGGCAGGGATTTCAACATTACCAAGTGCGGTGAGATCGCCGAGCAGATGATAGCGCTGGAAGATAAAGCCAAAGTATTCGCGGCGCAGCCGGGCAAGTTCATCGCTGCCGAGCAACGACGTATTTTGTCCATTGATCCAATATTCGCCTTCGCTGGCTTGGTCAAGGCAACCCAAAATGTTCATTAAGGTCGACTTTCCTGAGCCGGAAGCGCCCACAATGGCGACCATCTCGCCGCGCTCAATGCACAGGTTGATGTTGTTGAGTACCGTCAGGGTCTCCTCTCCGGCGGCAAAACGGCGATAGACGTTGCGAATTTGCAGTAATGGCTGTGACATCAGAAGCGTATCCCCTGTGGTCCCATGCGACGACCTGATGAGGTCGCGCTTTGCCCTGGCATGCCGAGAATCACTTGTTCGCCTTCCTCTAAGCCTGAGGTAATTTGTGCGTTGACTTTGTTGTTGATGCCGACAGTGACATCACGCAGAACCTCTTTGCCATTTTCCAAAACGGGCACTTGGTAACGATCCTTGGCTCCGGGTTGTCGAATCAATACTTGCGAGGGGACCAACAAAGCATCGTTGGCTTGGTCCAGCACCACCGATACTTGCGCTGTCATACCAATACGCAGAACGCGATCCGGGTTGTCAACCTCAAATAGGCCGTGATAGTAGATGGCTTCATCGTTGCTGACTGACAGGTCTTTATCGTCGCCATCCATTAGCGTAGGGCCCGGTTCAATCGCACGCAAAGTGCCGTGATAGCGCTTGTTCGGTTTGCCTAGAATGGTGAAATAGACGGGTAATCCGGGGTGGACATTGACCACATCGGCTTCGGAAATCTGTGCTTTGATGGTCATGTTGTCCAGCTTTGCCAGCTCAATAATGGTTGGCGTGGTTTGGTTGGCATTGACCGTTTGTCCCTCTTCCACCGCGCTATAAACAACGGTGCCGTCAAATGGGGCGCGAATGGTGGTGTAACCTAAATCCAGTTTGGCGTTATCGACGCTAATTTTGGCGCGTTCCAGTTCGGCTTTCAGTTGCTCCAGCTCTGCTTTATAAATGGTTAACGACGCTTCGGCGCTTTCGTAATCCGAGCGTGAACTGGCGTTGTCTGCCAGCATGCCTTTTTGCCGATTGTACTCAGCTTGGGCTTGATGGATTTGTGCCTGTTTGGCGCGTATTTGTGCATTGAGGCTGTTTAGTGCTGCATTGGCTTCTTTAAGGCTGTTTTGCTGAGTCAGGCTGTCTATCTGCGCGACCAGATCATCCTGTTTCAGTTCGTCTCCTAACTGGACGGCGAGCTTTTCGATCTGCCCGGAAACTTGCGCGCCGACAGCGACCAACTTGGACGCTTGCAGCATGCCAGTTGCCAGCACCGTTTGTTCTATGTTGCCGCGACGGACGGTTTCGGTAGCAAAGCTCAAAGGTGCTTGTTGCGGATAAAAAAAGTAGCCGACCGTGCTGGCGAGCAGGATGATTGCCAGAAATATCAGCAGTTTTTTCTTGAGGGTGGCTTTTGACATGGGCTTGTTTATCAACGTTGAGGTAGAAAAATCGTGAGCTCTATTTATAAGCTGATCACAAATTGAAACAAGCCGTTAGCAGGTAAAACTAAGTAAAGAAAAGTAAAGCAGAAACAAAAAGCCCGACGTTTTCACATCGGGCTCGCTCATTTTAAGAGGCTTAATTAGCAGATCACTTTGATCGCTAAACCGCCTTGTGAGGTCTCACGGTATTTCGCGTTCATGTCTTTACCGGTTTCCAACATAGTTTCGATAACCTTGTCCAGAGAAACACGGGGTGCAGATGAACGGCGCAAAGCCATGCGAGTCGAGTTGATCGATTTGACCGCAGCAATGCCGTTACGCTCGATACAAGGAACCTGGACTTGACCTGCGACTGGGTCACAGGTGAGGCCAAGGTTGTGCTCCATGGCAATTTCAGCGGCCATACAGACTTGCTCAGGGCTACCGCCCATCAGCTCAGCAAGGCCAGCTGCCGCCATCGAACAAGCGACGCCGACTTCACCCTGACAGCCAACTTCGGCACCAGAGATCGAAGCGTTACGCTTGTACAGACCGCCAATTGCGCCAGACGCAGCGAAGTAGCGAATATAATCCTTCTCCGTCACGGTTTGGATAAACTTGTCGTAGTAAGCCAAAACCGCCGGGATGATACCGCACGCGCCGTTGGTTGGCGCGGTGACGACACGGCCACCCGCCGCATTCTCTTCGTTCACGGCAAAGGCGTACATGTTGACCCAGTCAACCACCGCCATTGGATCGTTGGAGGTTTTTTCAGAGGTCAGCAGTTGTTGACGCAGCGCCGCCGCACGGCGTGGCACGCGCAGTGGTCCAGGCAAAATGCCTTCGGTATTCATGCCGCGCTCCATACACTCGCGCATCGTGCGCCAGATGTTGGCGAAGTAGGTGCGTGTCTCTTCATCAGAGTGAAGGGCGTGTTCGTTTTTCATCACCAGAGCGCTAATCGACAGGCCGCTCTCTTTACACTGATTGACCAACTCTTCTGCGCTGGTAAACGGGTAAGGGACTTTGATCGAGCTTTGGCTGTCTTTACCAAAGTTCTCCTCGTCAACGATGAAACCACCACCGATCGAGTAGTAGGTTTTCGAGTAGACTTTTTCATCGTCAATCCAAGCGTGGATCTGCATGCCATTTTCATGCAGCGCGAGGTTAGTGCGATGGAAGTTCATGCCGCCTTCACGAGGGAAGGAGACGGTATGACAGTGCATACCAACAGGCAGGCGTTCAGTTTCTTCTACACGAGCGATAAAGCCCGCAATGGCGTCGATATCCACTTTCTCAGGGGTATTGCCAGCAAGCCCCATGATAATAGCGATGTCGGTGTGGTGACCTTTCCCTGTCAGTGATAATGATCCATAGACGTCAACGGTGATTTTAGTGATGTCGCGCAATTTTCCCATTGAGCGTAGGTCATCAATAAACTCTTTACCCGCCTTCATTGGTCCAACTGTGTGTGAGCTGGATGGACCAACGCCGATCTTGTAGATATCAAATACACTAATCATTTTGATTACCTCAAAAGTAAGCCTCCCGAGGGAGTGGGAGGCTTGGTCTTATGGTTATTTTTGTCTCTTTATTCTCATCGTAATTCTGATCGTAGTAACGTGAGATTAAAGCGCGCCGTAGATTACAGAAGTAATAGACGCAAGACCACAGATAACTGTAAAAATCTGTACAGGCGCTGAAGTTTTGAACTTCGCCATTGCAGGCACCTTCTGCATTGCAAACACTGGCATCAAGAACAGGATAGCGGCAATCATTGGCGCGCCCATAGTTTCAATCATACCAAGGATGCTTGGGTTAACCATCGCGACAATCCAAGTGGTGATCACGATGAACACAAGAGAAGCTTTTTCAATCTTGCTGATTGATGCGTTTGAACGAGATTTGAACAGACCAACCAAACCTTCATGCGCACCGAGGAAGTGGCCGAAGTAGCTAGAGGTGATCGCTGCAAACGCCACTAGTGGACCCAAGTAAGAGATCAGCGGAGACTCGTGCACGTTTGCTAGGTAAGAAAGCACCGAAATGTTTTGCTCTTTCGCTGACGCCAGTTGCTCAGGAGACATAGAAAGTACCACTGAGAAAACGAAGAACATCACAAAGCCCATCAGCATCATCGCCGCGCCGCCAGTGATAGAGTCGGTTTTCTTCACCGCTTCGTCACCAAACTGTTTGCGCTGCTCTTTAGAAAATTGAGAAATGATCGGGCTGTGGTTGAACGAGAACACGATGATTGGAATCGCTAGCCAAACCACGGTCGGCATCGCTGACCAATCCGGTGCCACTTCCACCATGGAGGTGTTCCACTCTGGGATCAGATAGAAAGAGAGTGCCAGCAGAACAAAAACCAGCGGATAAACCATCGCGGAAGTCGCTTTGAGCATCAGCTCTTTGCCAAATACCACGCCAGCGGTCATCGCTAGGATTAACGCACCAGATAGCAGTGGACGTGGAATAGAAGCCATGCCCATTTGGTTGACGAGGAAAGAATCCACTGTGTTAGTGATACCAACACCGTAAATTAGAACAATTGGGTAGATAGCGAAAAAGTAGGCAAAAGTAATAAGGTTTGCGCCAGTCTTACCGAAATGCTCTTCTACAGTGTCTGTAATGTCTGCTTCAGGGTTCTTAGAGGAAAGGACGAAACGCGCCAACGATTTGTGCGCGAACCAAGTCATTGGTGCGGCGATCAGCGCCAACATAACCAATGGCCAGAAGCCGCCTGCGCCTGCTTTAATTGGCAGGAACAGCACACCAGCGCCGACAGCGGTACCAAAAAGTGATAGGCACCAGGTGAAATCTTGGTAAGTAAACTTACTAGACGATTGTACGGCAGAAGCCGTATTAGAGGTTGTATTCATTTGTAATACTCATTTTTGGGAACAGGAAATAAGTCGGGTGCAATTTTGCAATTTTTTCTTGCAAGAAAAGTAGATCTAAATCATGTATTGGTTGGGCTTATTGAATGATATGTCAAAAACCGGTTTTTTATCACGAAAATGATGTGCTACACCTGATTATTGCTAATGCAATCGATTAGAAAAAGTTATTCGAAGGGCGGTTTGTATAAATTTTTCTCACGTTAAACGTTTGCTTTATTTTTTCATGAGATAAATTAAGGCAACAAGATTAGCTGAAGTAATTTCGGCTAGCTTAATTTCACCAGTTGCTGCTGCATGGCGTGAATGATTTGCGCCGTCATTCCCCAGATGAAATGATGCTGGTAGGGAATGGCGAACACGCGATGATGCGACTGATTGACTCGAAATTTGGCGCTTCTCAACTGCTGGCGATCAAGAAGATGGCGCACAGGCACTTCAAACACCTCCTCGACCTCGTTTCTGTCGATGCGCGTTTGGTAATCAGCGGCGACAAAAGCCAAGATTGGGGTCACTTTATAGCGGCTAACCGTTACCAGTTCGGGCATCTGGCCGAATACGGAGATCTGTGATGGTGTAATGCCCACCTCTTCAAATGTCTCTCTGAGCGCGGTTGCCACTAACGACGAATCGTCGGGTTCAAATTTCCCGCCGGGAAAGCTGATTTGCCCTGGGTGATGTTTGAGGTGCGAAGCGCGTTTAGTGAGGATCACATTCAGCCCATGGCTACGCTCGACAAAACCGACCAATACCGCGGCTTTTCTCAGCTGAGTGGGATTGAGATGGGCCATGCGGCCCAAGCTTTCGGCATGGTAACCAACCGGAAGGTGCAACTGAAACTTTTGCAGTAGTGTGTCTCTATTTAGCTCAAGCAAAGTCGCACCTCGTGGCAATCGTTCGATGAAAAGTTGGCGGAAGTTACTCTAATATTGGCAGTATTTTTCCAAGTTTGTCGAGTGTCTCCTGATATTCCGCCTCACATTGGCTGTCTGCCACCACGCCGCCGCCCGCCCATGCGTACAATTTGCCTTGCTCGGCCACTAAAGTGCGAATGGTGATGCTGGTATCCATGTGCCCATGACGGCTGAGATAGCCAATGCTGCCGCAATAGGCACTGCGACGATGCGGCTCCAGTTCCTCGATGATCTCCATAGCACGAATTTTGGGCGCGCCAGTGATGGAACCGCCGGGGAAACAGGCACGCAGTAAATCGGCGGCCGTGTAGGGCGAATTGAGCTTGGCGCGGATCGTGCTCACTAAATGATGCACCGCAGGAAAGCTCTCAATGTCAAAGAGCTTAGGCACATGCACGCTGCCAGGTTGCGCCACTCGGCCGATGTCGTTGCGCAGAAGATCGACAATCATCAGGTTCTCTGCCTGATCTTTTTCTGCGCTGGCGAGCTCCTGTGCGGCTAGTTTATCTTGCGTTGCATCGAGGCTGCGCGGACGAGTACCTTTGATCGGTTTGGTCTCAATCACATTCTCTTTTAGCTGCAAAAAGCGCTCAGGAGAGACACTTAGGATTGCGGCATGCTGCAAACGAATAAACGCAGAAAAGGGCGCCTGGTTGCTCTTTTCCAGTTTTTGATAAGCCTGCCACTCACTGCCTTGATACTCGGCGCAAAAACGTTGTGCGAGATTGATCTGGTAGCAATCGCCACTGAGCAAGTACTGTTGTACTTGCTCAAACTTGGAGCGGTACTGCTCACGGCTCATATTGGAGAGCCATGCAGAGCGCAAGGCAAACGGCGTTTGCTTTGCTGCGCTTTGTTCATTGAGCCATTGCCAAGCGGCCTGCGGATTGACACCAACCAGTTGAGCCGTTTGAGTTTGATGATCCACCACCAGCGCCCAAGAGTAGAGACCAACCGCCATGTCGGGGGCGGTGATATCTTGGCTGGCCAGTGTCGGCATCTGCTCAATGCGCCGACCAAGATCATAGCTAAAATAGCCAAGCGCTCCGCCGACAAACGGCAAGTCTGCGTCAAAGCTCAGCGCAGGTAATAACTTATTTTGGTAGCGGTCCAGCAGTGCAAAGGGATCGTCTTCATAGTAGCGAGTTTCGCCACCAATGCGGACGACGGTTTGTGGCCCTTCGGTCTGCAACGTGGCCAGCGGATTGGCGACCAAAATATCAAAGCGGCTATCCATGTGCGTCTTGGACGCAGAACGCAATAGCATCGCCCAAGGGAGATGTTGAATCGGCGAAAATAATGACTGAGCTAGATCGGATTGATAGCTTAATGCTTTGACCGCAATGGTATTGATATCGCTGTTGTTCATTTGTTTAATTTGTGACAAAGAGTTTGATTGCTGCATAGCGTGTGATGGAAAGCAAGGGTATCATAAAACGAAATAATTTCGCTTACTTAGTTCGCTCAGCATGAAACACTAAGTCGGATTGATTTTGTTCGATTTTCCGCTCAACTTGTGCTGAACACTAAATAAGTTATACGGAAGCATAACTATAACGAGGCATGCAATGACAGTAATTCGCACGCAGGACGTGATCAGCAGTGTCGCTGACGCACTCCAATACATCTCTTACTACCACCCTCTCGATTTCGTTCAAGCCCTTGAAAAAGCCTATCACCGTGAACAAAGCCAAGCCGCGAAAGACGCGATTGCGCAAATTCTGATCAACTCACGTATGTCGGCGGAAGGCAAGCGTCCTATCTGTCAGGACACGGGTATCGTGACCTGTTTTGTTAACATTGGCATGGGTGTGCAGTGGGATTCCACTGAAATGACGGTACAGCAGATGGTCGATGAAGGCGTGCGTCAAGCCTACACCAACCCAGACAACCCATTGCGTGCGTCGGTGCTGATGGATCCAGCAGGAAAGCGTATCAACACCAAAGATAACACTCCAGCGGTCGTGCATATCAATATGGTTCCGGGTGATAAAGTCGAGATTCAAATCGCGGCCAAAGGCGGTGGCTCTGAGAACAAAACCAAGATGGTGATGCTCAACCCATCTGATGATATTGCGGAGTGGGTGGAGAAAACCTTGCCGCTGATGGGCGCGGGTTGGTGCCCACCGGGCATGCTGGGTATTGGTATTGGCGGTACGGCTGAGAAAGCGGCGGTACTGGCAAAAGAATCCTTAATGGAGCACATCGACATTCAAGAACTGATTGAGCGTGGCCCACAAAATGCCGAAGAAGATCTGCGTTTGGATATTTTCAACCGTGTGAACCGCTTGGGTATTGGCGCGCAAGGTCTTGGCGGTTTGACCACGGTCGTGGACGTAAAAATCAAAACCGCGCCAACACACGCTGCGTCTAAGCCTGTGTGCATGATCCCGAACTGCGCCGCTACGCGTCACGTGCATTTCACCCTTGATGGCAGTGGCCCCGCAGAGCTTACCCCGCCGAAATTGGAAGAGTGGCCAGACATCACTTGGGATGCGGGCGCAAGTGCGCGTCGTGTCAATCTCGATACCGTAACTAAAGAAGAGGTTCAGCAGTGGAAAACAGGGGAAACCTTGCTGTTGTCAGGCAAGATCCTCACTGGCCGCGATGCTGCGCACAAACGCATTCAAACCATGCTGCAAAACGGCGAAGGTTTACCTGAAGGGGTTGATCTCAAAGGTAAGTTTATCTACTACGTTGGCCCGGTGGATGCGGTGGGTGATGAAGTGGTTGGCCCAGCAGGCCCGACAACGTCAACACGTATGGATAAGTTCACCGACATGATGCTCGATGAAACGGGCATTATGGGCATGATTGGTAAAGCGGAACGCGGCCCTGCAACCGTTGAATCAATCAAAAACCACAAAGCGGTATACTTGATGGCTGTGGGCGGTGCCGCTTATTTGGTGGCGAAAGCAATCAAGAAAGCGCGTGTGGTTGCGTTTGAAGATCTTGGCATGGAAGCGATTTACGAGTTTGACGTACAAGACATGCCTGTCACCGTGGCGGTTGATTCAAGTGGTGCCAATGCGCACCAAATCGGTCCAGATACTTGGAAAGTGAAAATTCAGGAAATGGATTTGCACCAGTAAGAATGTGACAAAGGACTGATTTCACTGGGTCCTATTTGACACAAGTGCAGCGCAAGCTGCACTTTGTCTTACTAGCAAACGGGTTCCATATGGCTTGGATATCCGCACAATCTGATCAGGAGAGCTCAATGCCTCGTTTTATTCAAATTCTACAAATCATTTTGGCTGTCGTTGTCGGTGGTTTGATCGGTTACGATCTGATTCTTAATGGCATCAGCATCTTTAACGACAAATACGTTACCGTCACTTGCGTACTGTGGCTGATCTTAGAAATTGCTCTGTTTGTTATCTACAAACTGATCGAAGACGACTAAATCTTCGTGATTGTCCCTGTAAGCCTCTGATTTTTATCAGAGGCTTTTTTGTTCATTTGCGATTAATATTGATAACGTTATGGTGCGCAATCAGATTTTAATCGGCGTAAAGCCACGGCTAATCGCGAGGAGCTAAAGAAAAAATGAAGAACATTACCCGCGAAGTGAATGACCTCATCCATCGCAGCTTGGATTCACATTTGCGCGTCGCCGTGACAGGCTTGTCGCGTGCTGGCAAAACGGCGTTTATCACGTCCTTAGTCAATCAACTGCTGCACACCTCGACTCACGACAATTTACCTTTGCTGAGTTGCGCTCAAGACAAACGCCTGATTGGCGCAAGGCGCGAGCCACAAAGTAACATGATGGTGCCCAGATTCGCCTATGACGAAGCGATGGAGCACATTTGTCAAGCGACGCCGCAGTGGCCGCAGCCTACGCGGGATGTGAGCGAAATTCGCTTAGCGATCAAATATCGCCCACAAAAACGCAGCCGGAAATTACTCGGTAAAACCTCGGTCTTACATCTCGACATTATCGATTACCCCGGTGAATGGTTGTTGGACTTGCCTCTGCTTGAGCTGGACTTTAACGCTTGGTCAAACAGTCAATTTGCCGCTTTAAAAGGGCAACGTGCTAAACTGGCGCAAGATTGGCTAAATAAGTTGGCGGAGCTCGATCTTGAGGGCGACGTCAATGAGAAACAGTTGCAGCAACTCTCCGAAAGCTACACCGATTATTTGCACCGTTGCAAAGAGGCTGGGTTACATTGGGTGCAACCGGGACGCTTTGTTTTACCGGGTGAACTGGCTGGCGCACCTGTGCTGCAGTTTTTCCCTTGCCGTTTCGACGCAGCAGCCGAGGTGAAGAAAAATAGCAACATAGATATGTTGAAAAAGCGCTACCAAGAGTATCAGCAGAAAGTCGTCAAAGGCTTTTACAAGCACTATTTTGCCACCTTTGATCGCCAAATTGTGCTGGTGGATTGCCTGCAGCCGCTCAACGCGGGGAGTGAGTCGTTTTATGACATGCGCGAGGCACTTGAGCAGATCATGAAGAGTTTCCGCTATGGTAGAAGTGGGCTGCTCAAACGTCTTTTTGCCCCCAAAATCGACAAAGTGCTGTTTGCCGCCACCAAAACAGACCACATAACGCCGGATCAACATGCAAATTTAGTCTCTTTGCTGCAACAGATGGTGCATCCAGCTTGGCAAACCGCCGCTTATGAAAACATCGAGATCAGCTGTATTTCCATGGCGTCGGTGCGTGCCACGCAGGCGGGTTTCATCGCCAATGGCAGTGAAAGTGTGCCCGCCATTCAAGGTCACACTCTGGATGGACGTTCGCTGACGCTGTTTCCGGGTGAAGTGCCAAAGAAGATCCCTGATGGCGATTTTTGGCAGCGCAGTGGCTTTGATTTCACCGCTTTTCGTCCTCTGTCTGCCGATTGGCAAGAGCCGCTACCACATATTCGCCTCGACAAAGCGTTAGAGTTTTTGCTGGGAGATAAACTGCAATGAGTGATTTCAAACCCAAACACGTTTTTGAGCAAACCCGCTTTTCTGCTGATCCTCAGCAGCCCGAGCTAACTGCGCAGCAACAGTTTACCGCGGCAGAAACATTTGTTCCTGCCGCCAATGAAACGGCGCAAGAAGAGCAATCGGCTGAATTGCAATTGGCCGAGGTTATCCGTCCGTCATCGTCGCGTCGCTGGTGGTTTGGCGGGCTATTTAGTGCCTTCGCTGGCTTGGTGGGCTGGCAGGCGGTGGATACGCTGCTGACGGCACTGCAAGCGGGGGATTGGCTTACCTTAGGCTGGTCAGCATTTCTCTCCTTACTGGCCGGGCTTGGGTTGTCTGCGATAGCGAAAGAGCTATGGAAGCTGCGCAAATTGCGCCACCTTTTTAGTTCGCAACAGCAAGCCGAGCAACTGCTCTCCAGTGACGGTGTGGGCAAGGGTAAAGCGTTTTGTCAGGATATGGCACGGCAAAGTGGTATCCCCGCTGAAAACCCTGCATACGATCGTTGGCGCAACAGCGTTAACCCCACTCACAGTGATGCCGAAGTGGTGCAGATGTACGATGCGATGGTCGTTACCCAGCAAGACAAGTTGGCAATGCAGCTGGTCTCGCGTCACGCCACCGAATCGGCGGCGTTGGTGGCGATTAGCCCTTTGGCTTTAGCTGACATGCTGCTGGTGGCTTGGCGCAATTTCAAGATGATTGATAACTTGTCGCAAGTGTATGGTGTGGAGTTGGGCTACGCCTCTCGCATCCAGCTTCTGCGTCTCGTGCTGGCAAACATGGCTTTAGCTGGGGCAAGCGAGTTGGCGATTGATGCAGGCGTCGATCTGATGTCGATGGATCTTGCGGGTAAGCTATCTGCGCGTGCTGGGCAAGGCGTCGGTGTGGGCATTTTGACCGCAAGGCTTGGCTTAAAAGCGATGGCGCTGCTGCGGCCCATTCCGTGGCAGCCGCAGACGCAAGTGAAACTCTCGGCGATTCGCAAGGAAATCATCACTAAAGTCGCTTCTCTCGCTCTCAAACCTTAAGCTTTCTTTATGGTTAGCTTGACGGTAGACCAAGCTTGGTAGAAACTACTGTCAACTTTTCGTGACAGTATGAATTAGGATAATCTGTGCGTCTTGAAGTCTTTTGCGAAGACAGACTCGGCCTAACCCGAGAGCTGCTTGATATTCTGGTATCAAAAAACATCGACCTGCGGGGGATCGAAATTGATATCAGCGGCATCATCTACCTCAATTGTCCCGACATCGATTTTGATACTTTCAGCTTGCTTATGGCCGAGATTCGTCGCATTTCTGGTGTGAAAGACGTGCGGAAGATCCAGTTTATGCCGATGGAACGGCACAACACGGAACTGATCTCACTGGTCAACAATCTGCCCGATCCTGTGCTGGCGATGGATGTCAAAGGTGCGGTCGATATGGCCAACCGAGCGGCTCTGGCGCTGATTGGCAAAAGCGAAAAAGAGGTGATCGGTGCCCCCATCAGCACTTTGCTGCCCAATCTCAAATTCAGTCGTTGGTCGGAAGGCAACCGACAGCGGGAAAACATGGTGATTGATGGCTTGGATTACATGCTGGAATTTATGCCAGTGTATATTCAAGATGAAGCCAAAGAGTCTACCTTCGCCAGTACGGTCGTGATGATCCGTAGTGTCAAAGCGAACAACGTCGTCGGTGATACGCTACCGCTGCATAATGAGCTTGGATTTGAACATTTTGTCGGTGTGTCCAATCGTCATAAAGCGCTCATCAGCCAAGCGAAAAAGTTAGCCATGCTCGATCAGCCACTGCTGATTGAAGGCGAAACAGGCACGGGCAAAGAGATGCTGGCGAAAGCGTGCCACAACCGTTCCAATCGCGCAGGCAAGCCATTTCTCGTGCTCAGTTGCGCTTCGATGCCCGATGATGTCGCAGAAACCGAACTCTTCGGTCACGCTCCGGGCTCGTTTAACCACCAACAAGGGCACAAAGGCATTTTCGAGCAAGCCAACGGTGGTACGGTCTTTTTAGATGAAATTGGTGAGATGAGCCCTCACTTGCAAATCAAGCTGCTGCGCTTTTTGCAAGATGGCAACTTTCGCCGCGTTGGCGCCGAAGATGAAATGCATGTGGATGTACGCATCATCGCCTCAACCAAGCATCAATTATCAGCGTTAGCCGAAGCAGGTTCGTTTCGTGAAGATCTCTTCTATCGGCTGAATGTCCTCACCTTGACCATTCCGCCTTTGCGTAGCCGTTCGAATGACATTGCTGCTCTGCTGGATCTGTTTGTCGCCAAACATGCGCAGAAGCTGGCCATTCGCAAGCCGAGCTATGAAGAGGGGCTATTGGATGAGCTGATGGCTTATCAGTGGCCTGGCAATATGCGCCAATTGGATAACATGGTGCTGCGTGCGTTGACCGAAATGGAAGAGGAAGAGCTGAAAGCGGAATATTTCCACTTACCTCAGCCGCAAACGGTGGCAGGGACGGCGACACAACTGAACTTAGATGGCTCTCTTGATGACATTATGCGCGATTACGAAGCTCAGGTGCTTGAGCGTCTCTATCAATCATTCCCATCCAGTCGCAAACTGGCAAAACGGCTGAATGTGTCACACACCTCGATTGCCAACAAACTCAGGGATTACGGAATAAGAAAAAATTAACCATGATGGAAGAGAGTCAGTTAGGTTTAAATAAAACAGAACAAGAATTTACGTTACGCACGGCGACGATTGCGGACGCGCAGATGATTACCCACTATTTTCAGAATAACCGTGCATTTCTCAAACCGTGGGAGCCAGTGCGAGAAGAGGAGTTTTTCACCGTCGAAGGGTGGACAAAAAAGCTCATCAAACTGGAAGAACTGCATCGCATGAATTTGGGTTTTTACTGTTTGTTAATCGATGATGAAACGCAGCAAATGCTGGGCACCATCTCTTTTAGCAATGTCTCCCGTTTCCCTTTTCACGCCTGTTCGGTCGGCTATTCACTGGCCGAAAGTGCACAAGGGAAAGGCTACATGCGTCGAGGGCTCAAACTCGCTTGCGAGTACATGTTCAAAATACAGAATATGCATCGTATTCAAGCGGCTTACATGCCTCACAATCAGCGTAGTGAAGCGGTACTCAAAGCGCTGGGTTTTGTCAGAGAAGGGTACGCGCAAGACTACTTGTTGATTGATGGCGAATGGCGCGATCATGTCTTGATGTCGATGACCCACCAAGACTGGTCGCCACGGAGCTAAGCATGCAAAGAATGGAAAAACAGTTGGCGCTGCTGATGGAGTTAGACAAGCTCAAATCGGTTTTGCGCCGCACACGGGTGAAAAGCGCGGATACGCGGTTAGAAAACAGCGCCGAACACAGCTGGCATGTTGCTCTAATGGCATTGTTGTTTGCAGAACACGCTAATGAGCCAGTGGATATTAGTCGCGTGGTGAAAATGTTGCTGCTGCATGATGTGGTGGAGATTGATGCGGGCGACACCTTTGTTTATGATGCCGCAGCTTCAGAGCAGCAAGCAGAAAAAGAGTTGGCTGCGGCGCAGCGTCTGTTTGGAATGTTGCCTGACGATCAGCGCGATGAGCTCTCAGCGTTGTGGCATGAGTTTGAAGAGGCGCAAAGTGCAGAGGCCAAATTTGCTAAAGCGTTGGATAGGCTGATTCCCATGTTGCTCAATTTTCACAATCAAGGGCAGAGTTGGCGTGAACATGGCGTTACACGCGAGCAAGCTCTAACGATTAACCGAAAAATTGAGCTTGGTTCTCACGCTTTGTGGGAAAAAGCGCAAGAAATTATTGAACAAGCGACCCAAAATGGGTGGTTAAAAGCGTAAGGAAGATGAATGTCTTATTTAGCTTTGGATGAATACCAAAGGAAATGGATTTTTACTCACCAGTCGATGCCGGTGCCGCAAGACGAACTGATGCATATCCGACCAATGAGTCAGGCAAGAGCGGCGCAATTTTGGAAAGAGAATATCAGCCCGCAAAGCCCGGACGCTGAGCGTCTTAGTAGCCAAGATTGGCCAATGAAAGCTAGCAATTGGCTAGAGGAAATTGATTGGATGGCGGCTTGGGAAGCCGATGATCCCCAGTTACCCGATGCCATTTTGCAGCATATCGATTGGCAAGATGACGTTACTGTCTATTTTTGCTACGAGAAGTACAACATCATCGAGACTAAGTGGAGTACTTTCCGTAAACATTGGAAGAATTTTCTTTTTTACGACGATGGCCCAATTTTGCTCGGGCGACGCCGAAACCAAGCGCTGTGGTTTTCGACCAATGGAACGGTCAAACTGGGTGAGCGCAGATAAAAGCTTTAGGAGAAAGCAGTGTGAAAACGCTGCTTTTTTTATTCGGATAGTGAGCACTGACACATATGTAACAAGTTTTTCGCGAGGATTTGTTATTCATTGATCTAACCCCAAAAACCTTGAGTCAGAAAAAGGCGATAATTCAACTTCGGTCCTGATAGAGTTTAAACTCTAGCGGTGGTTGTCGAATCTCAGGAAGAGAAGTTGTTTATGCGTCAATACCTTAAGTACATTATCCCTATCCTCATTCCAGCGATTGTTTTGCTCTTACCACTCTCGTCTTTCCCCTTTGAAGGCATGACGTTGGTGCAGCAACGCGTTATTGCTATCTTCCTGTTAGCCGCTCTATGCTGGGTATTTGAGCCGATCCCTATTTATGCCACCTCAGTTGTGATCATCGTGTTAGAACTGTTGTTGGTCTCGAACAAAGGCTTGTATCTGTTTCGCGTTGGAGAAGGGAGCGCACAGTTTGGCAAGCTACTCTCCTACAACGAAATCATGGCGACCTTTGCCAGCCCGATCATCATGCTGTTTTTAGGCGGTTTCTTCCTAGCGATGGCGGCAACTAAGTATCGTTTGGATGTCAACCTAGCAAGGGTACTGCTCAAGCCTTTTGGTCAAGATCCTAAGTTTGTGATGCTAGGGCTCATGTTGATCACCGCCATTTTCTCAATGTTTATGTCAAACACCGCCACAACGGCCATGATGCTCTCCATCTTAACGCCGGTCATCGCCGTGTTTGGGCCGAAAGATCCTGGTCGGGTTGCGTTTGCGCTGTGCATTCCGGTCGCCGCCAACATCGGTGGTATTGGCACCCCGATTGGCACTCCGCCTAATGCTATTGCTCTGAAATATCTGGTCGGTGACAACCTCATTACCTTTGGGGAGTGGATGATGTTTGGCGTCCCATTTGTGGTGATTATGATGGCGTTAGCTTGGCTGTTGATCAGCAAACTCTTCCCGGCAGAAACGCCAAAAATCGAGTTATCGATCAAAGGTAAGTTTCTGAAAACGCCGAAAGCAATCGTGGTTTACGTGACCTTTGGCCTCACCATTTTGCTCTGGCTGATGGGCTCTGCGCATGGGATGAACTCATACACAGTCGCGCTTATCCCGGTCGCTATTTTCTCTATCACTGGCATTATCAATAAAGAAGATCTGAAAAAGATCTCTTGGGATGTGCTCTGGCTGGTTTCGGGCGGTATCGCCCTTGGCCTTGCATTGGACAAAACTGGCCTTGCTGCGCTGGTGGTGCAGAGCATTCCGTTTGACCTGTTCTCACCTCTGGTGGTGTTGTTTGGCGCGGCGTTTCTTTGTCTTGCAATGGCGAACTTTATGTCGCATACCGCCACGGCTAACTTACTGATGCCGATTATGGCTGCGCTTGGCACGTCAATGGCGTCACTCAATGAACTCGGCGGCGAAGTGACCTTAATTCTGGTGGTCACGTTCGCGGCATCACTGGGGATGTCTTTGCCAATCAGTACACCACCAAACGCGTTGGCACATGCGACAGGCAATGTGCAGAGTAGTCAAATGGCCAAAGTGGGCGTGGTACTCGGAGTGGTCGGGGTATTGCTCAGCTTTGTCATGGTTTGGGTACTCCACGCAGTAGGACACATTGGTTAAGCGATGTACATGACAAAGCTTGAAGCCTTAGTTGAACGCTATTTCACCGACCCGCTACGTCAGGTAACTGCGGGCGCAGGGTCGGTGATCATTATGCAAAATGGCCATAATGACCGCCTCTATCTGGTTAAGTCAGGTGAACTGGAAGGGTTTTACACTGAGCTAGGTGAAAATAAGCAGACGCGGATATTCTCTGCCTCTCCCGGTGCGTTTATTGGCGTGCACAGTTTTTTCTCAGGGACGTGGACGGCTTCTTCAACGGTGGTTGCAAAGACAGATTCTACCTTGGCATGGATTGACCGGCGCACAACGGCCATCGACAGCGAGCAGCATGGCCCGTTAACCAGCCAATTTATGCCTGTGATTGTCAATGAGTTGTCACGCAGGCAAAGACGATTGACACAAGAAGCCGTGGCTAAAGAGAAAGCCTTGCAGCGGCTGCATATGGCAGAGCAAATGACCACCTTAGGCCAGTTGGCGGCAGGTCTTGCTCATGAGCTAAACAACGCGATTGGCGTAGTTAGCAGTAAGTCGCAGCGCCTTGAAAGTATCATCATGCAATTGCTGCAAGAGCAGCATCCCGAGGCGAGTCAATTTTTTGATTTCGGCTTATTGCAGGGACAAAGTGTCCCGACCAGTGAGGCGAGAAACTGCGCCAAGCTGCTAGAGCAAACATACTCGATTGAGCGCAATCAGGCGAAGGCGCTCGCCAAAGCGCTGCCGTATGGCATGCTGAACGCCCATTGGTTAAACAACCCCGATGAGGCCATCCGTTACTGGAGCATTGGCTGCGATTTGCATGATCTGCGTTTGGCTTCGCGTCATGCGGTGGCGATTGTTAAATCGGTGAAACAGCTTGGCCGTACCGATGCCGATCGCATCACCAAAGTGAATGTGAATGATACAGTTAACCAGGCATTGGCGCTGTTGCAAAGTGATTTACGTCGAGTAGACGTTCGTCTGCGCCCATCTAATGTCGACACTATTTGGGCCTCCGATACAGAATTGGTGCAAGTGTGGGTCAACATCATCAAAAATGCCTGTGACGCTATGTCGATGACGCCAGAGCCTGCGCTTGACATCCGTGTGCGCCAGGATGGCAATAAGATTTTGGTGACGATTGCAAACAACGGCCCTGAGTTGGATGAAGCGACTCGACGCAAAATTTTTCAGCCGAATTTCACCACGAAGAAAGGTGGGCTGTCGTTTGGTTTGGGCCTAGGGCTGGCCATTGTGCGGCGAATTGTGACTGGGTTAGGTGGGTCGATTGCGGTGAAAAGCAACCAAGAAGCGACCATTTTCAGAGTGAAACTGCCAGTGGAGGGAAATCATGGAGAAACTGAATCTCATTTGCGTGGATGATCAGCGTGAGGTATTAAATGCCGTCTCGCAAGATCTAGAAACGTTATCGTCTTGGCTGAATATTGAAGAGTGTGAATCGGGAAATGAAGCGTTGGATCTGATTGACGAGTTGGATGCCGATGGCGAGTTTGTTGCCGTGGTGATTTCCGATCATGTGATGCCCGGCATGACAGGCGTAGAACTGCTACGGGAAATGCACAGTGATGCGCGTTTTCGGCAGACAAAAAAAATATTGCTCACCGGGCAAGCAACTCACAGCGACACCATTGCTGCAATCAATTCCGCCGGGATTGTGCGCTACTTTGAAAAACCGTGGCAAAAAGCGGATTTGGTCAACTGTGTGCGCACGTTAGTCACGGAGTTTATTTTTGATCAGGGTTTGGATTACAGCGCTTGGCAGGAAGAGCTCGATCAGGCGGTGGTGTTGCAGCGCTTACACCAATGAATTAGGTCGCTGGTTGAATATTATTGCGCCCGATGTGTTTGGCCTCATAAAGCTTACTGTCTGCCACGCGCAATGATTCTTCCAGTGAGCCGTTTAGCAAGCAGAAGCCACCGGAAATGGTGACATTTGGTGCTTGGTTGGCTTGCTCAATATCGGTGCGAATACGTTCCAAGACAATCCGCGCATCTTCCGCTGTGGTGGTCTGAATCAGCAGGAGAAACTCCTCTCCGCCGATGCGAAATGCATAGTCGCTTACTCGGATGCGGCTTTTGATCACGTTGGCTACGCGACGTATCACCTGATCGCCGATGTCATGCCCGTAGCGATCATTAATCAACTTAAAGTGGTCAATATCCAACATGCCAACAAAGTAGCGGCTGCTTGGCGTGATTTTCTTTTCTACTTCCAGCAGATAGTGACGATTGTGCAGCCCTGACAGAGCGTCTAAATAGGTGATCTTTCTCAGTTCTGATTTGTCTTTGCGTAGCCGATACAAGTAGTAAGACACGCCAAGTGTTAAGGTGATGAGCAGCAAAAACAGATAGAAATATTTGGGGAGCAGATCCTCATTACGAACGACTTTCAACAGCAAGTTTTCCTTGCCATTTAACACACCGATATTTTGGTAGACCACCGTAAAGTCGTCATACTCCACCGCACCAGAATGTTTGCGAGTGCGATTGAGCTCTTGCAGCAAAATTGGGTGGGTATCTTCCAAATAGCTGTAGGTCGGGATGCCCAAATAGGAGCTGGAATAGACAAAGCCATCCAAACCAAGCAATAGCATGTCTTTTTGATCGACACTGGTCAGTAGATTGAGATTGACGGTCAGAACGAGATAGCCCTGCAAAATACCCTCAGCGTAGATAGGGGCAAATTCGAGAAAATGGCCTTTCTCTGGTTCAAGCAAGGTCTGCACCTGTGACTGATTGAGGCTACTGGTGTAGAACCGATTGTAGGCAAGAATACGATCGTAATAGCGATAGTTTGGTTCTGGGAGTTTGCTAACCACTTGCATAGCAACCACCAGATCTTGCTCGCTGAGTAGGTGCTGAGCCAAGTCATCAAACAGATGGGGATAGGTTGCATATTGCTTTACCACTTCGCTATAGCGAAGCGAAAGGTAACTGGATACCAACTGCTTACGTAAGATTAATGTTTCAGCGGTTTCACCAAGCTGGCTCGACAGGCTCTGCAACTTTTCTTGTTTGATGTAGTTCATTGGCGTGTTAAAGAGAAAAATCACCGCCACCATGAGTAGCAGGCTTCTGAATTCAACCGTCGCTTTAGAAGGGGAGACCCCTGAATAATAGAGAACCATAATGCCCGTGCACCAACCACAACGCATGCATAGTATCTGCCGAAAAAAACGCCATCCAGACACTTTGAATTAAGTTTTTATGACAGGAAGGAAAAATGAGATTGAGTTCACTTGCTGGTTATTAGTGACGGAACTCGTGCGCAGCGGCGAGTAAGTTCAGGCATAAAGCCTTAGTTATCAGACATCGGGGCGAGCGTGTAGCGGCTGGCAGAGGCAATCGATAGGGGTTTCGAGAACCAATATCCTTGCAGATAGGTTGCGCCCATTTTACGAAATACTTTATACATTTCGGGGGTTTCGATCCCTTCAATCACCACATCGATTTTGTTTTTCTGGCACAGTTTTATTAAAAAGGCCAAGTACTGTTTTGAATCACTGTTAGTGACCGTTCGCCATGCCATTGACTTGTCGATTTTGATTTGGCTCATTGGCAAGTCAAAGAAGGTGTTGAGCGAGCTGTACCCTGAACCAAAATCGTCGAGCGAGAGATTAAACCCCAATTCTGCCAACTGTTTTAACTGTTCAATCGCCAAGAGATTGTTATCGAGGATCAGTGTTTCAGTCAGTTCGATGACTAGGGTTTTAGGGGCGAGTTGATATTCGCTGACAATCTCGCTTACTCGGCTGGGAAAGCTGCTGTTGAGCAGTTGCAGCACGGAAACGTTAACGTTAACCCGAGTATTACGCTGATGGCGCTGGTTGTAATCGCGAATGAACTCACACGCTTTACGCAAGACAAAATAGCCAAGGTCGACAATGAGCCCCTTGTTTTCCGCGACCGGAATAAATTCGTCTGGGTATATTTCGCCAAACTCTGCGCTGCGCCAGCGAACCAAACTTTCAAAGCTGGCGACTTCTAAACTGTTGGCGCAGACAATCGGCTGGAACTTTACCGTTAAGGATTGCGACTCAATCGCCTCTTTAAGACCTTGCTCAATATAGAAAAAGCGATCCACCACTTGCTGGGTGGTTGCGCTGTAGACCGCGATGCGATTGGCCTTTTTCTTGCTGGCAAACTGGCTGGTTCGGGTTGCTTTGCGCAAGATCTCTTCGGCGCTGAAAATGGCGTTTAATTTGGGGTAAATTCCCATACTAATGCCACAGCCAAGCAATTGCCCTTGTTCCATCACCGCATCGTGATAACGCGCTTTGATCTTCTCGCAGATGTTGGTGAGTTGGCGATCGGTAAAATTGCCTTCAATCATGATGGCAAAGTCGTCATCGCTGACCCGATAAAGCTTGCTGACTTGCCCTGGAAGATGGCTCACCGCTGTCAGCATACTGTGCACCACGTGATTGAGGATTTCGGCTCCGTAGTGACTTAAGTATGATTTGATCTCTTCTATCTGTATATAAATCAGGGAATAGGGCAAAGTCGTCGAGCGAGAGAACTCTTCAACGTCTAGTAGTAATCGGCTGCGATTGGCCATGCCAGAAGCATTATCGTGAAAGGCGACTTGATGGATGTAACTTTCCATCAACTTGCGTTCTGATATGTCTTTATGGCTACCAACCATGAAACTGCCATGTTTGGAGTGACGGGTCACTGCTGTGCCTTCAATCCAAACGTATTGGCCATTGGGTTTACGCACGCGATATTCCGTCGTCACGCGTGAATCGACCGATCCAAGATGCTCATCCACTTTGGATGAGAGACGTACTCTGTCTAAGGGGTGGACGATCTCGAGCCAAGCGTCGAGTTCAATCACGCCAGTAGTGATACCGAATTGCTCGTAAAATTGGTGATTGTAAAACACCATTATGCCTTGTTCGTCCATATGGAACAGACCTTCACTAAATACATCAAAAATATGCATAAAGCGTCGTTCAAGAATGTGATCAAAATCGTCGCTGATTTTGTCTGGGTTCGGTGTTATATCCATAATTTGAGTACTGCTCAATCTGATCTCTCTTTAGGACAGAAAAAGGCATTCAATCTCGTTTCGTCTTGATTTAATTACACTAAACCCGCGCTGACTACTAGTGAATTTTTTATAAATTGTGTCAATGTGCACGAGGTGATGAAAGAGTCATCAAGGGCGCGATTATAATTAGAGTATTTAACCTATTCAATTGGTGTTACCGAATAATAACGAATGCACTCTAATTTAAATCGGCGGCAGGTTTTCTCTGATTTTATTGTCAATATAATTGAAAAGTACTCACTAAATTTTAAATTGTCAGTGCAAACCACAACAGTGCAGGCAAAGTGAACAGACTGAAAAAGTTGCCAAACAATACAATCGAAGCCACTTTTTCGGGCTCAATATGAAACCGTTCTGCGAATAAGTAGTTCATCACTGCTGCAGGCAGCATAGTAAAAAGGACCATCATCTGCATCTGTAGCGGTGGCAACGGTACAAAGTAATAGATAAGCACGAAGGCGATTAGGCCCGTGAACAAAGACTGAAGTGTGGAGATCACGCCGACTTTGAGCCCGTCCAGCTTAAGATTCACCATCTGTGCACCGAGTGACAGCAGCATCACTGGTACGGCCGCTTGCCCGAGTAAGGAGGAAGCTTCTAACAATGGTTGCCAGACGAATATGCCGCTCAGGTTACAAGTGACCGCAGCAAAAGCGGCGATAAATACCGGCATTCGGAAAATGTGCAGCAGTGAATTGCCTTTACTCAAGAGTGCCAATCCAAGGCTAATATGGATGCACGCAGACATCACAAACAGCAACACGGCACTGGATTGAGCTGCTGCACCAAAAGTGTAGCTAAACAGTGGAATGGCCAGATTGCCGCTATTGCGAAACATATGCGGTGGCGCCCAAGTTTTAAAGGATAAGTGGTAAAAGCGGCACACGGGTACCATCACTAACCCTGGAACCAAGACGGCGATGACGGACGCATAAATCAGTGGTAGTTGATTTGCATCCAGCGGCATGGTAGCCAATGACGAGAACACCAAAGCGGGCAGGAAAACATCCATATTAATGCGGTTGATCGGCTTAAAATCGGGTTTTAGAAAGCGACCAACGGCAAACCCTACGCCTGCTAAGGAAAACACGGGGAAGAGGATGCTAAAAACTTTGACAAGCATTAAAGGTTCTCGAATCGATATTTTTTCCAAGCTAACAGTACGAATACGATTCGTCATGCGAAAAAGTAAAAAAACATGATGTAAAACCACGATAAATTGCACTATTTATTTGTGGTTATTGGCTTTTTCTCAAATTGAGCTTGTCACTATTTACCCTTTTCAATTAGTTGATTATCTCCACTTCAAAATCTCTTCTCACTGAGGTTGCAAAACTCGTGTTTATTTGTAAGCTCAAAATAAACAACGCAGATCCGGCAAAGACTATTCTATTTTTCCTCCTTAACTTTCGCTTGATTTTGGCTGCGCAAGTGGGAGTTAGACAGTAGCGAGAATCGCCTCAACTATGCAGTACAATCCTGAAAATTCAGTCAAAATCGATATCGCCAATTTGAGCATTGGGATGTTTGTTACCGCGCTTCAAAACAGTGAAAAAGTGAATCTAGCGCATCCTGGTCGGGTGCAGTCTCAAACGGCGATTACCCGCTTGTTTGAAAGTGGTGTTAAGTTTGTCTGGGTCGATAAAAGTTTATCAGCGCGTAATTGTGTCATCACGCCGTCAGTTGAAAGCCGCGAAGTGCTGCCCAAAGAAGAGCCAGTTACGCCAATTCCAGCCCGAACTCGCCATGGGCGAGATGCAAGACAGAAAAAAGCCAAAAAGCTCATCGCAGAGGCAAAAAGCCTAGCGCAAAAACTGTTGAATCAAACTTTCGAAGGCAAAGTGATTCTGGTCGATGAGATTGACGATTGGGCAGAGGAGATGATCGAATCGGCTTTGGTCGACTCCGACGCGCTGCACTGTGTTTCGGCTCTACGGCAAAAAGACACCTATTTGCTTGAACACTCGGTCAATGTCGCTTGCCTTCTGGTTACCTTTGGTAAGCATTTAGGTCTTGACCGCGACACCCTCAAACAGATGGCGATTGGTGGCATTATTCATGATATCGGCAAGATTAAAGTGGATGATGCCATTTTGCACAAGCCTGGAAAATTGACGCCAGAAGAGTTTGAGCATATGAAATTACATCAGGTGTTCGCTAAAGAGATCATCGTGCACGTTGAGGGGCTGAGCGATATCAGCCGAGATGTCTGTTTAATGCACCATGAGAAGCTCGACGGTAAAGGCTATCCGCAAGGGTTAAAAGGCGATGACATTCCGCTGCATGGCCGAATGAGTTGCATAGTCGATATCTATGATGCACTCACAGCGGATCGCTGCTACAAGCAAGGCATGAGCTCGGCAGAAGCGTTCAAGATTATTCTCAGTTTGACGCCATTTCATCTCGATCCTGATCTTGTGTATAAATTCATCAACTGTATCGGCATCTATCCGGTGGGATCGATCGTAGAACTGAGTGATGGACGTGTTGGCATCGTTTGGGGCTCTAATGCTACTCATCCGCTTAAACCCGAAGTGAAATGCTTCTATTCACGGAAATACAAACGTTTTGTCGATGTGGCGATGGTGGATCTCAAAAACAGTACGCTCAAGATTGAAAGGGCAGTCGCTCCCTCTTCGTTGGAAGTGGATGCAAAGCCCTTCTATGACTGATTTTTGATACCGGTAACAAAACTTAAGTGGGATCAATTAATTAAATAGTTGAATATGGGTCAAATCATACGCGAATTGTTTGACCTACAGTCACCACTGAATCATTACTAAATGACAATGAGTTTATATGCCTCGATTTCGTTTGCTTCACTTAACGCTGCGCCGTCGCACCGCTCTTTACTTTTGCTTGGGGTTAGTTGGGGTAATCCTAAGTACACTATTGATTACGCGCTATTTTTTCCTTTACAGCATCAATAAGCTTGAGGATTTAGAGCTGGAACGTGCCAACAAACAAGCGTTTTCCGTTATCCAAATGATGACTTGGCAGTTAGAAGAGCGCTCCTTCGACTGGGCGTACTGGGATGATACCTATCAACTCTTTACTGAGCGTAATATCGCAGATTATCGCGAGCGCAACCTGTTCCAAGATTCGCTTTATACGCTCGGGCTCGATATGATGGCGTTTGTCACCGTGCAAGGGGAATTATTTGAATCACTTGTGCGGGATGACTCTGAGGTAATCTCGCCCGATCTGGCCAAGCAGGTTGTGCAAAATCAAAATGTTCAAAGCCATATACGGGAAATGCGTCGTCAACTGGATGGAAAACAAAAAAGCCTTGCGGGGTTAGAGCGCATCGCTGGCAGAATCTGGCTTCTTTCATTAACCCCAGTGCGTAATAGTGAAGGTTCTTCGGCAGTCGCTGGCTGGCTGATATGGGGGCAAGATCTTTCAAGTCGTTTTCCCGGTAATTTTGCCGACATCTTATCGTCTGAAAATAATCTAGATGTGGTGATGGAGGGATTTGCTGTTTCCACGGAAGCTTACGCTGTCGGTACCGATAAGTGGTTGCAGAAAACCGCCCTGCATTTGACGACCTGGACCCCAGTGACGGATTTGACGAATCACAAGATTGCCTATCTAAAAACCCAGCAACCGAGAGTGTATTACCAAAAAGGCAGGAATCTCTTCGTCTACTTGATTGTTGTCGTTTCGACGGTCACAGGGCTTATTGCGGTAGCCACCTTCTTCCTGTTCAACAATCGTATTTCGACCCGTTTTGCTGATTTTGAACAGACTATGATGCAGTTGTTCTCAAGATATCAATTGGAAGACCTATCCATTCGCCGCAGTGACGAGCTAGAAAGAATAACTCAGTTGGTGGAGCTATTGGCTGAGAACACTTCGCTTACTGAGGGCAAGCTTAATCACACATTACAGAAACTGGATGCCCTGTACCAGAACCGTTCAATAGGCATGTTACTGGTTGTGAATGGCGACATTATTGATGCAAACCAAGCGGCAGCGCAGTTGCTCGGCTATAGAAAACAGGATCTGATTAACCAAGAGTTAAGGTGTATTTGCGCAGAAGATCAAGAAGGATGCAGTGAAGAGAAGATTAAGCACGCGGCAGAGACTGGCAAGACGCGTTTTGAAGCCATGATGCGAGCCAAAGGTGAGCGAGAAATTGAATGTTTGGTCGAACTAACGCCAATTCATCACGAGAATCAACAAGCGTTGATGATTTCGCTCAGCGATTTGAGTGAGCAAAAAAAGCAAGAGCGAATGATTAAGGATTTGGTTGGGCGTGACCCACTTTCAGGTTTGTATAACCGCCCGGCAATATTGGCCAAGCTGGATAAACTGATTGAAACCGAGCCTACGCGTTTTTCATTTCTGTACATTTCCATCGAAAAGTTCAAGCAGATTTCAGAAGTCTACGGGCATTTGGTTTTCGATGATGTGGTTAAGCATGTTGCCTCTGTATTTGGTCGCGTCCTGAAAGGGTTTGAAGTTGGTCGCATCAGCGAGTTTGAGTTCATTGCCATTATCCCGGAGGGGAAACAGTACGATGAGGCGCTTATTGGTGCCAATCGATTTATGGATATTCTGGCAAAAACAGGGGAAGTATCAGGGATTGAGCTTGATTTAAACAGCAAAGTGGCCGTTATCGATCCCTCTCTTAGCGATCAGCCATTGGGCTATTTGCTCCAAGCGGCGGCCTATACCATCCAAACCTATCACCATGATCGTGTTACAGAGGTGATTCAAATTACCAAAGCGACGGCGGACAAGGCGCAACACGCCCTGATGATTAGCCGAGATATTGTCAGCGCGGTGCGAGAAAACGCGATCATCGCCTACTACCAGCCCATTGTTGACACGGAGAGTGGTAAAGTTGGTGGGTTCGAAGCGTTAGCCCGCTGGGTTCACCCTGAATTGGGTTTCGTCTCGCCAGAGATCTTTATCCACTTAGCAGAGAAAAACCAACTGATTGTGGAACTGGGGGAATCTATTTTGCGTCAAGCGTGTCGCTTCCTTTCTACGCTCAATCGTCAGCGCGAGGAGGTGGGTCTATTGCCGCTTTCCGTGCATGTTAACCTCAGTGCGATTCACTTTTATCACGCAAAATTGCCAGACTATTTACGTCAAGTTATGACGGAGTTTGGCATCGCACCAGGGCTATTAGTGGTCGAGATTACCGAAAGCACCCTGCTTGGTATTGAATCTGAAACGTTAGATAGAATGACAGAGATTAAATCGTTGGGGGTCCAATTAGCATTGGATGATTTTGGCACCGGTTACTCTTCGTTTAGTACCTTATGTTCTTTTCCGCTGGACATAGTGAAGTTAGACAAATCTTACATCGACCAACTGGAAAACAACGATCGGGCCAGAACACTGATCCGCAGCATTGCAGGGATGGCCAAAGAACTCGGTTTGACCACGGTGGCAGAGGGCGTAGAGACAGCCAGCCAACTGCGCAAGCTGAAAACGTGGAATATCGACGAGATTCAAGGCTATTACTTCTACAAGCCGCTACCTGAGCAAGAAGCAATGCAGAAATTTTGTGGTGACTCCAGAAATCAAATCGTCGCTTAAATGCCTTCACTCACCCTAGTTGTCGACAGGCTACGGCAATCATCCTAAACGAAGAGCGGTTTCCAAAACGGAAATATCTCTTTGTTTGTTTTTCAATAGTGGAAATTATTAATAAAAGCTAATCTACTGAAAAATAAACAGGATAAGCCGTTATGAGCCACAGTGAAGCGAGTTTGCACCAGCGTCTACGGACTATAGTCAATGATGCCAAATTGTCGGTAGAGCAGAAAAATCAGTTTCTTGCCTTAGAAGCTGAAGCGATGCTGCAATACGTGTCAATTTCGCCCGCGCTACAAGAGGCGATGGCGCAAGGGGTCATTTGTGACATGTTTGAAGGGCATGCGCCGTTCAAGCCTCGCTACGTTTTGCCCGACTACGCTCGCTTTCTGCGTCAAGGCAGTGAATATCTTGAACTTAGTCCAGCGCAAGACTTTGATGATGCACTGAACATGCTGACCATCTTGTATCATCATGTCCCTTCGGTGACCAATATTCCGGTTTATCTTGGACAGCTAGATGAATTGCTGCTGCCTTACCTTGGTGACCTCAGTGAAGCGCAGCTGTATAAAAAAATAAAATTATTTTGGATTATGCTCGATCGCACCCTGCCGGATGCGTTTATGCATGTCAATGTAGGACCAACAGACAACATTCTCTGCCGGACGATTTTACAGGTGGATGCCGAACTTAGGCAGATCGCGCCTAATTTGACCTTCCTGTACGATCCGGCAGTCACGCCAGACGATCTGCTGCGACAGGCAACCGACAACATTTGCCAATCCAGCAAACCGCACATCGCCAACTATCCTTTGCATGCGGCGGCTTACGGCGACAGGCAGTTCGGCATCGTCAGCTGCTACAACTCGCTGCCTTTAGCGGGTGGAGCGAACACCTTGGTTCGTCTCAATCTGAAAGAGGTGGCGCAGCGCTCTGAGGATCCAGAGGATTTCTTCTCTCAACAACTGCCCCAGTTTGCAGAGTTGATGTTTGAGCTTATGGATGCGCGATCCTCGTATCTGCATGAGCAATCAGGTTTTTTTGACAGTTTCTTGGTGAAAGAAGCACTGATTGATGAAGCCAAGTTTGCCCCGATGTTCGGCATTTATGGCATGGCGGAAGCGGTAGAACTTCTGCTCAATAAACAAGGCCGCGAGCAAAAATATGGTCATAGTGAAGAGGCGAACGCACTTGGCCTTGCCATTTCTCAGCGCTTAGCGCAGCTGGTCGAGAGTCGCGAGGTCAAATATGGTCTAGCGGGGAAAGCGTTACTGCACGCACAAGGCGGCATCAGTTTAGACCGTGGCGTGACGCCGGGCGTACGTATTGCTTATGGTCACGAGCCTGATCCGGTCAGCTATGTTTTGGCTAATGCAGCGCATCACGCTTTTTACACCGCGGGCGTTAGCGACATTCTCACCATTGACGAGACAGTAAAAAATAATCCTGAGGCGATGTTTAATCTGTGCAAAGGGGCGCTGGCGGCGGGTTATCGCGAGTTTACCGCCAACGTGGCAGGTAACGATCTGGTGAGAATCACTGGTTATATGGTGCGCCTATCGGATATTGCCCGCTATGCACAACAGGGTTCACGCAGCAATACCACCTTTTTAGGTGCCGAAGCGGCAAGCAACACCGACGTATTGCAAAGAAAAGCGCGTGTCGTCAGCATGGAAACGACGCCACTTTACGACGCGCAACACTGAATAACTCATGTCAGCTGTTCAGTTCAACAAGAAGGGGAAAGTGAGTCGTATCTTACCTTTCTCCTGTGTTGATGGGCCGGGAAATCGCCTGGTGATCTTCTTGCAGGGGTGTAATTTCCATTGCAAGAGTTGCCACAATCCTCACACAATCAACCACTGTCATCATTGCGGTGAGTGTGTTGAGCATTGTCCAACAGGGGCACTGACCCAAGATGCCAACAACCAAGTTGTTTGGCGAGAAGAGGTATGCATTCACTGCGACACCTGTACCGACGTTTGCGCTTTTCACTCCAATCCAAAAATCAAAGAGTGGAGCGTCGCGCAAGTGCTGGAGAGGATTCGGCAGCAACATCTGTTTATCAGTGGTGTGACCGTATCCGGTGGTGAGGCAACCTTACAGCTTCCGTTTGTTTTAGCGCTGTTCCAAGCGATTAAAGCGGATAGGACACTGGCTCATTTAAGCTGTTTTATCGACAGTAATGGTTCACTAACAACTCATGGCTGGGAAACGTTGGCCCCTTACACCGATGGTGTGATGATTGACCTAAAAGCTTGGCAAGCGGAAACCCATCAATGGTTAACAGGGCGCAACAATCATAGAGTCATACAGTCGATAACGCATCTTGTTGAACTGAACATGCTACATGAACTTCGTTTGCTGCACATCCCGGGCAAAAGTGATTTAGACAGTGAGCTAACCGCGCTGTGTGAATTGCTACAGAGGTTGCCCTGCAAAGTGCAGATCCGCCTCAATGCCTTTCAAGCTCACTGGGTGAAAGGCGAAGCGCGAGCTTGGGCAAAATGCGATTACGCTGAGATAGAACGCTTTGCCGCGCGTCTTCGTCAGCACATCGCTCATCCGATTATATTGCCGTCGAAAACGGTGCTAGGCCATCTCCGTTAACTGCTGCTTAAGCCACACCAACGCCGGATCATTAAGGCTCTGCTTGTTGTACACCAAACTGTAAGCCACTTGGCCATAGTCAAAAGGCAAGGATTTTTGCACCAACCCTTTTGCCTGCAAAGCAGTGTCTGCCCAGCGTTTTGAGCAGGTAAACAGCAGCGGCGAGTGATGGCACATGACCGCCGCCGCGCCGAAGTCGGCGAGTGAAATGACGATATCACGCGGCTGATGGCATTGAGTCAAAATGTGTTCAAAGTAGGGAATTGCCAGCTCTTTCTCATGAATACCAATATGTTGGCAGGCGAGGTAACTGCCGATAGTCAAGTTTTCTCCAACCAGCGGGTGGGCAGAGTTCATCAAGCAAACCATTTCATCGTCTAAAATTGCATGCCAAACCAGTTCTTTATTCATCGTCGGTGGCTGGCTGATGTCATGCGGCAGCAAAAGAAAATCCACTTGGCCACGCAGCAAAGAATCAAAACCGTGTTGCTCTTTGGCGTAGATGCTCATACTCACTTGCGGAGTTTGGCCTAAGATCTCGCTAAACAGGGGCGCAAACACTTCGAAAGTGCTCTCACGCATTGCCAGTGAAAACGAGCCGCTGTAACTCTCGGGTTGAAACGTTCCTTGGTGAATCACGCCATTCATGCTGGCTAAAATGCCATGCACCACAGGAGCGATACTTAGCGCATACGGCGTGGCAATCAATTGTGTACCTTCTCGATAGAAAAGTTCATCTTTGAGTAACGCGCGAAGCTGAGCGAGGATTTTGCTGACGCACGAAGGGGTAACACACAATTGTTGCGCAGTGCAGGTCACGCTGGTGGTGGTGAGCAGGACATGCAAAACCGTTAAATGCTTCAAACTGATGCGCGAAAGAGAGATGTAATCCATAAAATACGGGCTTGAACAGGATTTTGGGCATTAGAGCAGAATTCTACCAAACTGCCAATGCGTGAATTGCCCCTCTAACAGCAGAAAGTCAAGTGTCGGTAATCACAAGATAATTTAATCCAGACGACAATAAGGCTCAGTTGTCTCCAGCGCCGACACTGACTATAAACAGCGCACTGAAAATGATGTAGGTTTAGAGCGTAAATGGACCCGTTGATCGATGCGCTAATCACTCAAGGCTATTTTATTTGGGATGATTTCTTAGAAAGTGAAGAGGTATTGCGTCTAAGAGACGCCATCCCAGAGAAATGGAAAGAAGCCCGAATAGGGAGAAACGATGATTTGATCAAAGTTGAACGTATTCGCAGTGACAAAATTCAGTGGCTACAAGCAGGGAAGTCACAGGCCGTTGATGAGTATCTTGCCAAAATGGAAGAGATTCGCTTAGCGGTCAACCGCTATCTTTATCTTGGTTTGTTTGAATACGAAGCACATTTTGCCAAATATGAGCAAGGCGATTTTTATCAAAAGCACCTTGATAGCTTTCGCGGGCAGGAAAACCGTAAACTGACCACCGTGTTTTATCTCAATGACACTTGGCAGGAAGGCAACGGCGGTGAGTTGGTGATGTACGATTTGCAAGATCAACACTTACAGACGGTTCAGCCCAAAGGCGGGCGATTGGTGGTCTTTCTCTCGGAACTGTTTCCACACGAGGTACTGACCAGCCATGTTGACCGTTTCAGTATCGCTGGGTGGTTTCGTATAAACGGCGTGCGAGACAATATGTTGGATATCTCTCGTTAGACAAAACCCTAAGTGAATCTTCTCAATACGCCAAAGACCTCAAAATAGCGGTCTTTGACGTTTTCAATCTGGCTTGCTAGTGGCTTTGAATCGAAATCTGATAGCAAGTATGCATATGTTTTTTAAGGATTTTAAAGACTGCCGAGCACAATTTGCCGTCTGCGACCATTTGCGTCATTAACGCCTCTATTTCCTCCTGTTGCATTCGACCACGATACGGTCTGTCTTGCGACAACGCCTGAAACACGTCTGCCACTGCAATAATGCGTGATGGCACATCCAATTCAGCTTCCGTTTTATGGTATGGGTAACCGGAACCATCCAAACGTTCGTGATGGTTAGAAGCCCATTCGGCAATCTTTGATTTTGGGAAAACTTTGTGCAGCGCCAGTTCAGTATCAATCGTGTGTCGCTTGATGCGAGTGTATTCTTGATCGGTTAAGCGCCCTTGCTTGTGCAAAATTTCATCTGGTGTTTTCAGTTTACCGATGTCATGCACCAGTCCGGCGATGAAAATCATCTCTTGTTCGTGTTCGGTCAAACCGCTTTTTCCGGCCAGGAAACGTGCCACTTCCGCTACTTTCTGCGAGTGTTGGTAGGTAAACGGACTTTTGGCGTCGACAATGCGAGCGAGAAATAGCCCGAGCGTCATTAAATCTTGTACCGTCAACTGCTTTTGCAACCAGTCGATGTGGTCAAAACCCAAACCAATCGTCTCAATGTTCTCCGATTCCATGGCAAACCAGAAACCATCTGTCATGATAAGCGGCACCATCGCTTTGCACATATCAGGGTTAAACAGCGTTCCCGCGTGAGCCATGATGCTATCGGCGATCATTTCTTCGTGTAGCGTGACGAGATCAGAATGACAGTCGGTCGCGTAGTGGGCGCGTAAAAAATCCAGTCGATCAGAAAGATAGAGCAGCAATGTCTTTGTCAAAGGGGTCAAGATCGAGCTGTTCCAACTCATCCCAGCGGGTATGGTGATAGAGAATAGGTTTGGCAAATTGAGCTAAAATGTTGCATTGCTGTAGCGACTGATACCCCCGTATGCAGTGCGCTTGTGCATCTTGAGGCATGAGTTTCTCTAGCAGCATCAAATGCTCTTTGGTTTCTGATACACCGCAATCGTGCACCATTCCAGCGAAGTAGCTGAATTCCGCTTTGCGAATATCCCAGCCCATTTTTAGCGCGCATTTGTAGGCGATGTAGGCGACGCGATGGTTGTGATGGGTATCATCGACGCCAACGTAATCTAAGGCCCTAGCGACCCAGATCAGCGCTTGTTTTAGGTCTACTTCGAAGTGTGCTGTGCCTAAGGAGCATGTCTCGTTCATGATTTTTCCGACGTTACTTTGTAGTTATTATTTTGTTCGCAGCAATGCGTGTAAGCTTTGTGCATTTATCTTAACGATGATACAGGGAAGTGTTTGGAATTATTATCCTTGACAGGCGCTATTGTTAATTATTTTGATATGAGTAGTGTTTTATCAGTAGCTGAGTGTATCTCAGTTGTCACATTTCATTCATATCATGCAATAGTGCACGGGATTTCATAGATGATAAACGCCATGCGTCTTAGCGCAAAGGGATCAAAAGTGCAGAAGGGACAGCTCGGATGAGTTGTGCAAATAAGGTTGCCGCATTTGATGTAGACACGGCGGTAAACGAGCTATTCGGGGCAAGGATTGTTTTCAAGCATAATTTCGTAACATCCCGACTGCTTCAATGCTTGGATCCCTTTTTCATAGATGGCTTGCAATTTTTTCCCCCGCTCGGTGGGTTGAAAAAGCACATACATGGGGTCGCTGAGCAGAGGCTTTGGGTTGACCAAAATTGCTCTCGTTTCGCCTTCCGTTACAAGGTTAACCATGTTGCGGCCAACTCGCTTTTCTGCTGGAATCGCATCAACGCGCGCTCGGTGCAGTTTGAGAAAGTTTTCTTTTAGATCTGAGGCGATCACAGGCGTCAATCCGTTTTCTTGCATAAGTTGCGTGACGGTGTAGCCCTCGACAGCGCCGAGTCGGTACTTAGCGAGATCAGCAAGCTCATTCCATTCTAAGTTGACCGAGTTGTGGTAAAACATCACCGTGTCGGCGTGAAGCAAAGGTGTAGTGGAGAGCAGGTAGCTTGCTCTTCGTTCTTCGGTGGCATACCAAGGGAAAGTCGCATCGGCTTTGCCGTATTCGACCAGTTTTGCGCTGCGCATCCAAGGGTAGTAAGCAAACTCAACCTCCAAGCCCTGAACATTGAAAATTTTAAGCACTATTTTTTCTAAAATGCCGTCGTCAACAGATGTGTAAGGCTGCCATTCACCCAATGCAAAACGCACGATATCGTTTTGCTCGGCGTGCGTGCTTGTGCTCATACTGGCTGTGAAGAAAACGAGTGAGGCTAAAAGTGAGTTACGTATCATTGTTTTGGATAAACCTCGTGAACACGAGCTTAGAAGCTGCCATATCCCGATCCAAAAAGCGATTAAATGGTTGTTTGAGTGTAGCAGTTATCTGTTTTTTTACTTATCGAGTGGAGATTCTTTATCAGGACAAGAAAAGAAAACAAAGAACTTGATCACAAAGCGTTAACATTCTGATTGGACAACCTTGTTTCGCTACTAGGCGACTTTGCTTAAATCGCTGCACGCTTATTCTGGTTTACCTTTGCAGGTGAGGTGGTCGGCTCTCTACCAATAGAAATCCATGTGCAGCCTCATGCTGTTTTTTTTGCTCAGTAACTCTATGGTGTAAATTTATCATTACATCTGTGGTTTCAAATCATTACATTTCTCTTGATCTCTAATCATAGATACTACAAAATCGCCGTCACTCTAGCGTTTTGCAAGGTTGAACGGCGATTTTTCATCATCAATCTCTGCAAAATATCCTTTTAGTGTAAATAAAAGAATACACATATGCATAGTTCAAAGATTTTTGGTAGTACTTTGATCATTGCCGGCACAACCATTGGTGCGGGTATGTTGGCCTTGCCACTGGCTTCTGCGGGGATTGGTTTTTCTATTTCTTTGATGATCATGGTATCGCTGTGGGCGCTGATGTCATTCACTGCTTTGCTGATGGTGGAAGTTCATCAAGAAGCGCAAAGCAACGCGACCTTGCATACCTTGGCAAAACAAATTCTCGGCCCTAAGGGCAAGTTGATTGCAAGCTTCTCGATGTTGTTTCTCTTCTATGCGCTTTGCGCTGCCTATATTGCAGGTGGTGGTGCACAATTTGCGACCCGAGTGACTCAGTGGTTTGGCGTGCAAGTCGACAGTGCGATTGCGACCACGCTATTTACGCTGCTGGTTGCGACCATAGTGACGATTGGAACCAGTACGGTAGACAAAGTTAACCGAGTGCTCTTTACGCTCAAAATCGTCGCCATGATTGCTGTGTTGTTCTTCCTAGCGCCGAATGTGAGTCAGGCTTATTTGCTGAGTATGCCGCTCGAACAAGGTTTAGTGGTGGCGTCGATTCCAGTAATATTCACTTCGTTTGGTTTTCACGGCAGTATTCCGGCGATTGTTCGTTACCTCGATGGCGATACAGGCTCTTTGCGCAAAGCGATTTTGTTTGGCTCTTTGATCCCATTAGTGATTTACATCTTCTGGCAGATTGTGACGCTTGGGGTAGTAAAGCAAGATGATTTGCTTGCCAATTCTGCGCTTAGTGGCTTGATTGCACAGCTTGCGATCACCGTACATCAATCGCAGTTGGGCACGTTGGTGGGAGTGTTTGCTGATCTCGCGCTTCTGACTTCCTTCCTTGGCGTCAGTCTGGGTCTGTTTGAGTTCCTTGGTGACACGTTGAAAAAGCAGCAAGGAAATCCCAATCGCGTGATAGCAGCGGTTGTGACCTTTACGCCACCGTTGGGTTTTGCGCTGTTCTATCCGCAAGGGTTCATTACCGCGCTGGGCTATGCCGCGATTGCGCTGACCGTATTGGCTATTTTTCTGCCAGTGGCGATGGTCAATAAAGTGAGAAAGCAGAGCCCACAACGGGCATATCGTGTTGTTGGTGGGCAAGTTTCCCTGATGCTAACCGGTGGTGTAGGTGTGTTGATTGTGGCAGCGCAAATCTTGATAAGTTTAGGCGTTTTACCTTCACTGGGATAAACGCGATGAAAGCGGTGGTTGAGTCAACACTTAACCACCGCTTTGTTATTTGCCTACCTTTACCACGCGCGAAAGGTTTTCCTCTGCTCCCACTTGATAAGACTAAGCAGTAAGACGAAGCATTTATTTCACTATTTGGCTTTTACGTTCGCAATAAAAATGAAGTTATTGCAATCCATTCCATCTATTTGATTTTACCATGATCAAATATCTCCTATTTTCGCTCACTTTCATCAGGATAAGCTCGTGGTTTGCGCCTAAACTTATCAAGAGTGGGGAAACACAAATTGATACCCTGGAATCGTTTCTCGGTGATTTTGTGTCAGGCAAAGGAGCAAAGAGATGGACCTGTGGAGTGATTCAAGCAACTGTGCGTATTTTTATCATGCTTCATCATTGAATGATCAGCTCAAAGGCATACTGCATAGAATGCAAGTGCACGATGCCAGTATTGAGCGTGTCTCTTTTGCTGTTTTCGACCAAGAGAATAGCCTGCTAAAAACGTATGCTGACAGCAACGCTTCAACGGAACTGGCTCACTACCGCGCACATTTGGACGACTTCCCAGCCCTAACTCGCTGCGTTAACGAGAAAAGCTACCGCATTATTGATGACCTCATCGAGCTCTCCCCGAGCGTACATGTCAAAGCCTTGATCGAGTCCGGTTACCGCTCTTCGATTGCGGTTCCCTGTTTTGAACAAGATAAATTTATCGGCTTTCTATTTGTCAATTCGAGAAAAGTGGCGGCGTTTACCCCAGAGCTGGTGGAAAAGATGAAGCCCTATTTTGACATCATCCAATTTGCCATTTTCTCCGAATACCAAATCGTTCATGCGATTGCCAAGTGCGCGGAGAAAACCCAAGCCTTATCGCCTTCCTACAACAAAGACTCACTGGCACATAAAGAAAGAATCAGCCGTTACACCCGTATTATTGCCAATGAAACAGCAGATGTGTGGGATTTTGACGATGAAACGATCGAGCACTTGTGCCTGTTTTCTCGTTTCCACGATATTGGCAAGGTAAACCTCGCCATCGATCTTTTGTGTAAAACCGCCAATCTTGATGGCAGTGAAACGTCGAAAATGCGTAATCACATCGAAAGTGGCGTTGAGATAATGGATAAGATCATTGAATCATTGGGAAATCCACACCATCCGAGTATCACACTGTTGACGCAAGTGATGGCTTATCATCACGAGTTCCTTGATGGCTCTGGTTATCCATTTGGATTGCAGGGCGACCAAATCCCGCCGGTAGCGCGAGTCGTGTCGGCGGCCAATATTTTCGACGCGTTAACCACTCATAGGCCTTATCGGCAAGCTTGGTCTATCACCCATGCGTTGCTGGAAATGGAAAAAATGGTCGCGGAAGGCAAACTCGACAAGGCTTGTGTCAACGCTTTGAGAGAACATCAAGATCAACTAAAGCAGATCGTGGCACGTTTTCCTGAGCACGATCCCAAAGATGGCTTTTATTAATTCAGCGCGCACGCAAAATAGGCTCTTTAAATAGGCAAAAACGATTGAATGAATAGATTTAATCGTTTTTGTCTTCTTTATTGATCAGCATAGAATGGTTGTTAAAGAGAAAAAGATTTCTCACTCAGCACGGATAAGAAGGTGACTACTATGACTGACAAAACAAATTTAATTGGGCTTGAACAACAAGCAGCGCTGCAACTGGCCAAACAACTCAACACCTTACTGTCAAACTATCAGGTGTTTTACATGAATACCCGCGGATATCACTGGAATATTAAAGGACCGCAATTTTTTGAACTACACGCAAAGTTTGAGGAGATCTACACCGATCTGCAAACTAAAATCGATGAGCTTGCTGAGCGTATTCTGACCTTAGGTTTTACTCCGGTTCATGGCTTTAGTGACTACCTTGCGTACAGTGTGATCAAAGAGCATAAAAATGCTTTAACTGGTGAGGAGTGTGTCGCGGGTCTACTCAATGGTTTTACGACCATAGTGCATCAGCAGCGTGAGCTGCTCAAGCAAGCGAGTGAAGCGGATGACGAAGGTACCGCTTCGCAGATGAGTGACTACATTCGTGAGCAAGAAAAACTCGTTTGGATGCTTAATGCTTATTTGCAATAAGAAAGGCGTAAGAGCAATCGATAACCCGTGCAAGCTGTCCGCAAGAGGCTTGCACAAAAAACTTATAAATAATCAGTGTGGGTTGACGAAATAACATCCAGTACTATACTGGATGTATGAACAGGTTCTTGGAGGAGGTAACGCGATGTTGTGGGAAACCTTAGAACGTGTAAATCGGCTGCGTCAACAAGCTATGTCTAACCCTGATTTTGTTCAATCTGCAAAAGAACATGAACAGGCGATCAGTGAGCAAGAGCAAGAGGTTTTTTGTCCTAAAACGAAACGCCGGATAAACAAACCGAAATCTCTGGCAAACATTTATCAACAAACAGAATTTGGCCATCGTGAACATCAACAACAACATTAACGTCAACCCTAACTTTAGCTAGAGCCGCAAATTAAATTGCGGCTTTTTTATGGCTGTCAGAAATCGGCTTTCTTGACAAAATAGGGATTACTGTATTTTTTCTCTGGTCCGAATTCTTTTAATACCTGATGGTTCCAGAGCGCTTTATCGAATTTCTCTTTTGGAATGGAAGGGTAGAGTGTTTCCAATTCTTCCCAAGCGAAACTCATGAACTCTTTCTTCTTGATCTGATTGTATTTTCTCGCAACTTGGTTGTGTTTCTTGATCCACTCTTTTTTATATTGGATGAGCAGTTCTTGTGCCTGTTCTAGTGGAAAACGTGATAAAAATACCCGTTTATATGAGACTTTTCGATCCACCATAGTACGCATCGCAGTTTGGATATACTTACCATGATGTGTAATGGAGATTTCCGCTTCATCGACCAAAGGAATACACCATCCTTTAGGGAAAAAATCGGGCTTTTGATACTGCTGGTTACGTACCGTTAGGGCGTCATGCAGCACAAGATCCGACGTACCGCGGAACGTTTGTTGCCATTTAGCGATGCGAATTTGCAGTGAGCCAGGCAAGCGATAAATATGAGTAAATTTGTCTTCGTTCATGGACACAATACACAATAGTTGTTGATGTGATTGAAAATGAGAATAACAACCTGTTTTTCATTGTAGTCAGTATTTTGCGAAAAACATTGGGCTTCAACCAACTGGATATAACAAATGGCTAGCAGCAACTTAAGCCGTACTGCTGCGACGTTAACTCTGTGAAGCTCAACTATTGTACAATAGTTGCCTGTCAGATGGCGAGAGAAAAGATGTTTCCAAGAATCAGTGGGTTTGGATCGGGATACGTCGGTTTAAGTAGATAGGCGTAGTTTTAATGCGAAGATAAGCGGTCGCTTTGATGATAGATTAATACGCACTAAGCAAGGCGCCAAGACTCCTTAAGTGATTCTTGGCGCACCCGTGATAGTTTTAAGACACTTGTTCGAGTTGTTCCTCTTCCTGCTTCTCTATCTCTTTGATGTGTTGGTTCGCTTGCTGCAACTGGTACATTTGCGCGTAGCGGCCTTTCATTGCAAGCAATTGTTTGTGGCTACCGGACTCGACCAAATCGCCATGATGCAGCACGACTATCTGATCTGCATCGAGGATGGTGGAAAGACGATGGGCGATAACGACCAGTGTCATATCATGACGCAGTGCTGCCAGGCTGCGTTGGATCAAAGCTTCGGTGCCTGAGTCGATGTTGGCGGTTGCTTCGTCTAAGATCAGAATTTTTGGCTTAGCAATCAACACCCTTGCCATGGCCAACAACTGCTTCTGACCGGCAGAAAGATTGGTTTCACCTTGGCCCAACTGAGTCTTAATACCTGCTGGGTAGCGTCGTACCTGTTCAGCAAGGCCCACTTGCTCTAGAGATTGCCAAATCATTTCATCGCTTACGTCGCGCCCTAGGGCAATATTTTCTCTGACGGATGTGGGCAAAATGTGCGGATCTTGCTGCACCATCGCAACGTCTCTGCGTAACACTTCCTTACTGAGCGAAGAGAGTGGGCGGCCATCAATCTTTAATGTACCCTCGCTAAGCGGATAGAATCCCATCAGCAATGAAGCCAAAGTACTTTTTCCGCTACCAGTATGGCCGACTAAAGCGACAAAACTTTGATGAGGGACGTCAATATTGATCTCTTTGAGCACTTGCTGTTTGCCATCGTAGCTAAAATTGAGCCCTGCGATCTGGATGCTTCCCGTAGCAAGTGCTTGGTTATCACTGCCGTAGGTTTGTTCCGGTGCGTCAATCATTTCAAAAATTCGCTCACTGGCAACTAAGGCTTGCTGAAGCAGCGCAAGTTGCTGCGTCATCTCAATCAAGGGTTCGGTGATACGGCCAAGATAGCTAATGAAAGCATACAAAACCCCGACACCAATCATTTCAACTCCGCTGTAACCGAAAATCGCCACCAGAGTAAGAAGAGTAATGCCCGAGAGCAAGTCCATTAAAGGGCGTAGCAACACGCCGTTGAGTGTGATGACTTTTTTGCCCGCTTTCAGGTGCGCGTCAGTCAACTGGTTGAACTGCTGGTTAAAACGCTTCTCTTGGCGCATCAGTTGAATCACGCCCATACCTTGAATCGATTCACTGAGGTTGCCGTTGATGTCGGTCTGTAAATCGCGCATCAACCGATATGAACTCGTACTAAGTTTTTGAAATAAAGCCATAAAGGCAACGACGATCGGCAGCAGCACTAAAACCACTAAGGTGAGTTTCCAGCTTAAAATAAACATAACAGCCAACATCACCACAATCATGACTAAGTTTTTCACCACCGAGGCGATCAGCAGTTCGTAAAATTGCTGCAGAGATTCCGTGTCATTGGTTAAGCGGGAAACCAGTTTGCCAGTCGGTGTATAGTCAAACGCTGACAGCGGCTGACGAATTACTTTATTGAACGCCTGACGTCGGATGGTCTTAATGATATGCGTGGCCACAATGTTGAATTGCAAACCTTGCAAATATTGAAAGAGTGCCGAGCAGATCAACAGCCCAAGATAGCTTGCTACCAAGGTCAGTAAAACCGATTGGGTATAGCTATCTTTGGTGATGTGTTCATCAATAAAATATTGAATTAACCAAGGGCCGCCTGCGTTGGCGAGTGCGGCAATGAACAAAAACAGTAGCCCAGTCAGCATCGCTTTGGGTTGAGCCAACGGATAAGCAAACAGACGTTTTAAGGTAGTGGATTTCATTGCTTATGCCTCCTCCATGGCTTGTTCTAATTGCTGGTAGCGGTACATTTCGGCATACCAGGCGTGATTATCCAGCAGTGCTTTATGCGTGCCCCTTTCAACAATATGGCCATGGTTTAGCACCACAATCTCATTGGCTTTTTCTAAAGCGGTGAGACGATGGGCGATCACGATCAGCGACTGGTGGCGATAATGTTGCTCCAAGTTGCGGAGAATTTGATGCTCTGTGCGCCCGTCGACCGCAGAAAGTGCGTCATCTAAAATCAAAATTTCCGCATTGAGTAACATCGCGCGAGCGATGGCGATACGCTGTTTTTGCCCGCCAGAGAGTGTGATGCCTTTTTCACCCACTTCGGTGTCATAGCCATCAGGAAACTTAAGGATGTCGTCATGGATACAGGCTAGCTTTGCCGCGCGAAAGACCTCTTCTTTAGAAGCATTGGGGCAGCCCAACGCAATATTTTCAAAGATAGAGCAGGAAAACAGAAACGGTGACTGGCTGACCACGGCAAATTTGCTACGCCACTGTTCAAGGTCTGCGTTTTTCAGCGCGACTTGCCCATAGCGAATATCACCGTGCTGCATCTCTTGCTGGCGCAGCAGCAGCGAAAGCAAGGTGGATTTGCCACTGCCAACGGGGCCAGCGATGCCAAGCATTACACCTGGAGTGACAGTAAAGTGGCATTGGCTGAGCGTAGCAGGGAGATCTTCGCTCCAATGGTAGCTCTCAATGTTGACATGCAGAGGCTGAGGCTCTGTGGGGAGCGAATCATTACCGCTCACTATCTCTGGTTTCTGCACAAAGATCTCTTCTAGACGATCCCAGGCAGCAGAACCACGTTCGAGAATGTTGAACAAGAAAGCAAATGCCAGCATCGGCCAAATCATCAAGCCAAGATACATGGTGAATGCAGTGAGATCGCCCAGCGTGATTTCTTGATGATGCACCAAGTACGCGCCGACGCTGATACTGAGGAAAAAAGAGAGCCCGATCGTCAGTTGGATCGCTGGGTCAAAACGGGCGTCGACACGGGCAACGGCAATATTTTTGTTGCCTGTATCTTCCACAACGGCGTCAAAGCGTTGCTGCTCTTGATTCTCAAGACCAAACGCGCGCAACATTCTCACGCCGTTTAATGACTCTTGGGTTAAATCCGACATATCAGAGAAGGCTTCTTGTGCGACCTTAAAACGTTGATGGAGAATGCGCACAATGTAGAAAATCGCAATACCAAGAAAGGGCATAGGCAGCAGAGCGACCAGCGTTAACTTCCAACTGATCTGGGTAATCATGATGATCAATACGGCGATGCCGGTAATCAGTGAATCGGCTGCAGTGAGTACTCCTTCTCCAGCGGTCACCACCACGTTTTTCACATCGTTGGTGCCGCGCGCCATTAAGTCGCCCGTCTTATAACGTTCAAAGAAGCGGGGCGGCTGAGTGGATAAATGTTGATAAAGACGATTGCGCAATATCGTGCCAAGCTCAATGCTGGCGCCAAATAACCAGACACGCCACAAAATGCGGCAAACATAAATGGCCAACCAAACCAGCAGCAGAAGACCCAGCCACTGCATCATCTCATCAGTAGACATGGTATCGGCAACAATCCCGTCAACGATATTGCCCACCGCTTTTGGTGTGATCAATTGCATTGCCGAGATCATCATAAATAACAGTATTGAGCCACAATAGTGTTTCCACCTCAGCCTAAAGAACCATCGTAATTGCCAGAAAATTTTCACCTGCGCCTCCTGCACCTGCTGTTGTTATTCGCGCCAGTCTCTCATTAGTGGCAAAAGTTTGCGTCGGTGTGTCTTGCAAAGAGTGCTTGGTGCTCGAGTGATGCCGTACAAGATCGCGTCGAGCTTCGCACTCTCTACCAAATTCCGCTCAGAGAGTCTGGACTTTTGTATCCGGAGCTGAAAGTAGGTCGAACAGCCTTTAACCGGGATAAGAAAATGTTGAGTTGTGTGGCTATGAGACAAGAAAGGGCGTTGAAAGCAAGTTTCTACGCAAAAATGTCTCTAATTTATTGTTATGTTGAAATTAAATATTGCCCAGTACGACAGAAACAATGTGCTGTTTTGGCGTGACTCGTTCGGTTTATTTTCCATTCTCAGCAAAAAAGGCCACTGAGGAAGATGGGCTGGAACCTTCAATTATTGTGTTTCATCCATCGAATACAAGGTGATTTTTATCCTGAGCAAAAAAACGACACAATGTTACTAATTGATAACATCAAAGTGTCAGAATATGTGATCAAATGCTGAGAATTGATGAGGTTTCAGGAAAATATAATGGAAGCAAAGAGGACAGAGACAGAGAGTAAAAAGCAGCGACGAGATCGCTGATTTTCGTTTGCCCAGCGCAGCTGGCGAACCCGTCGGGTTGAGAGAAACCCGAATCTTCCCTTGGGAGAAGATAATCCGAATGACAAGGGCGTTGCGGGCTAACGGCAGGGTCTCAAGGAAGCCGACTTGATGTCTATGATGAGCAGTAGTGGTACATTCCGTTAAATTACAAATCTGCAACATATTTGGCGCATTTCTGAATCATTAGACATTTTGTGATTCTTTTAGAGAAAATGCGCCATCTAAATTGATTTAAAAGTCAGTAGTGGTTTTCAACTGCCTGCTAACGCGGTGAACCGAGTGGCTTAGAAAGTGCGGCGGAATGTGATATTCGCTCAGGTTAGATGGTGACTTCACTTATAAGATGTCGCAAAAGTGAATCAGGCAGGCAAAAGTGCTTAACTTGCTCGTTTTAACCATTTGCAAGCTTACGTTTCAAAAGGTTAAAAATAATACTATTACTCCATCTATTTGATTGTTAATTATTAAACACTTAGTTGCTGATTGTCCTCTGTGGGAAAAATTTTAATTCACAGCAACAAAAAAGCAGCTAGGATTATATTAAACGAATTGTATAGATGTGGCTGCAAAGATGATCTTGAGAAAACACCTGCTCATTGCCGTTTTGCTCGTTCTACTGACTGTTGTGGCTATCGCGGGGGCGCGGTGGAAGTACACTGAGTCGCACCTGCCTCATCCTGTGGTATTCAAAATGGGCGTTTCGCAAACCCCATTATCTGCTCCTTTGATTATTGCCCAGCAACGTGGTCTGTTTACAAAATATGGTGTGAGGGTAGAAGTGATTCCCTGCTATGGAGGAGTGGAGTGCGCCCGTTTTCTGTTTGAGCAAAATGTCGATTTTGCCACCGCCTCGGAATCGGTGGTGATGTTCGAAAGTTTTAAACGCGACGATTTTGTTATGTTGGCCAGTTTCGTTGAGTCAGGATTTGATCTTAAACTGCTCACCTTGGCTGAAAATGACATTGACCGAATCTCAGGTTTGAACGGGAAAAAGGTCGGGGTGGTGAAGGCCAGTGCCAGTGAGTTTTTCTTGGACTCGATGCTCATGTCCAGTGATGTCCCCGGGACAAAAGTGGAAAAAGTATATGCCCCTTTCACGAGATTGGATGACATTTTGATCAGCGGTGAGGTCGACGCGGTTTCAGTGTGGGAGCCACTGGGTTACCAATTGCAAAACAACCCCCGGGTGGATGTGGTCGATCTCAGTATTCCCGGTATTTACCAGCTGTCATTTAACTTATTGACGACAAGGGAGAATGTTACCCGTTATCAGGATGAGAGCATCAGGATTCTGCTGGCGCTGGAAGAAGCAGAAGAGTGGATTCAAGCTCACCCGCTGGAGGTACAAAAACGGGTGGCCAATCACTTGAATATCCCTCTTGAACAACTGTCTTGGTCTTGGAATGATTACATCTACCGACTCTCTTTGGGTAATGGGCTACTCTCTAATTTACAAGTTCAGGCACGTTGGGCGCTTGAAAAAGGTTTAGTAACAGGGCCAATGCCCGATTATCGTCAGATTGTTGATCGGTATATATTAATACAAGCGCAAAGGCGTAAAGGATTAGACGTGAAATGACGTTAGGTTCGTTTTCATACAAACTCACTTTGCTTTTCTTCTCCACCGTGTTGTTGGTCGGAGTGGTGACTCATTCATTGTGGAATGTGATTGAAGAGCAAAAGAATATTGAAAACGAAATGGAGATTATTACTCAAGCTCAATTCAACTTAGAGCTGCTGCGTAATCAGCTCTCGCTTTATCTGCAATACAAAGACGACGAAAGCTTTACTCAACTGACTCTTGCGCAGAACAAAATGACGGAGCAAATCCACAATACTAAGCGTTTTCAAAAGGTTATGACTAATTTAGAACGCATGAACAACACTTTGGAAAGGCTGCTACTGCATGAAAAAAATCTCGCTGGATCCAATCAGCAGGCGAAAGAACTGCTGCACTCCCGTTACAACATGATAGTGCAGAGTATGGATGAGGAGTTATCTGCTTTGCAGCGTAATGTTCTCGAAGAGCGACTGAATAAGTTGCGCAAAGCGGTATTTACCAGTGGTTTTTCACTGGCTTTTTTTACCCTATTGATCAGCAGTGTGACTTACCTGATGTTAAAGCGCTTTCGTAAAGGCTTTAAGGTGTTGCGGTTAGGGCTAGATGAAATGCGCAGCGGAAATATGGAGAGCCGGATCACCTCGACAGAACTGGATGAAGAGTTCACGGTAATGGCGAATTGTTTTAATTCGATGAAAGACTCTTTACAACAGAGTACCGTTACTCGCGAGCATTTAGAGCAAGAAGTGTTGCGGCAAACGGCGGAGCTTCGCGAACAGAAAGAACAGTTGGTATACCTATCAGAGAAAGACCCGCTGACTGGGTTGAATAATCGACGCGCCTTTATGGCGGCGGTAGAAAATGCCACAGCGAAAGCGAATCGTACCGAATTAAAGATGGCCTTGCTGTTTATTGATTTAAACAAGTTTAAAGAGATAAACGACACCTTTGGTCACTATGCGGGAGACGAAATACTACGCCAAGTGGCGCGCCGCATGGAGGTTTGCTTTCGCAACACCGACATTTTGGGGCGCATTGGGGGGGACGAGTTTGTCGTGTGTCTCGATTTACTGAAAGACTACAATGGCGTACTGCCAAAAGCAGAACAGTTTGCTCGCATGGTCAGTGAACCGATCGATTTCAACGGAGAAAAGCTGCACGTTTATCCCAGTATTGGTATCAGCTTTTATCCTGATCAAACCCGCTCCATCAACCACTTGGTGAAGCTGGCTGATGAAGATATGTACCGCGCAAAAAATAGTGAGTCGGTACTCATTTGGAGCAGTTACCTCTTCCCAGAAGAAAAGCAAATTTCTTAGCAGCGCCAGAGCGCTTTGCCGGACAGTAAGGCGTTATGGTGTAGCAAAAAACTCACGGCGAAAATGGGCAATTTGCTGCTGATAGTAGTTTTGCCACTGCGGCTCATCCCAACTCGCGTAGCGTCTTGTTCTCTGCTCTTCCAAGCTGGCTTTCAGTTGCGCCAAGGCTCGTTGGTAGTCTTCCACTTGTTTCTCTTGCTCACGCTCCTGCTGAGCTCGAAAATCAATCTCGCTTGATTGTTCATCGCTTAGGTACTTTTGGGCCAATGTCTGGCGGATCTGTTCTCTTTCGTCCGCAGAATAGTGGCTTGGAATCAAACTCAGTGCTCGCTCGTAATGAGTTTGCTTATCCTCAAATTCAAGCGCGTCGCCCTGCTGTTGCCAGCGCTCGATCAGGCTTTGATATTGCTCAACAAACTGGCTAGCTTCGATTTGTGTCAGTGGCACACTGTCTAGGCGAAACTCCAATATGGCAAATTGATCGGCCAAAAGGACAGCGCTCAGCGGGCCCCAAATCTCCAGCGCATTTTCTTTAAACATCTCGATCCGTTGGGAGAGGCTATCGAGCGACTCCAGTGGCATGTGTGCCTGTGCGTCCTGCCATTGCCGGCTGCGTTGGCGGAAGTTTTGAAGCAGTTGAAACCACTCGACAGACAGAGAGGTTTGAAGTTGAGCAAGCTGCTTTTCACAATTTTGTTTATGCACACATTCGCGCCAAAAACTTTCTAACTGTTCACGTAAAGCACGGCCTTGTAGTTCGCGTAGCTTGTTAGGATCAAGCAGCAAATTTGCGGGCTGAGCGGCTTGCGCTGTAAGAGCAAAAGGCAGATTTGTCTCTGTGGTGTTGGGGGGAATTGAGTTTGCGCTGCTTTCCTGTGCGGCGTCAGTAGGGGAAATGAGTGCAGGTGAGGCTAGCAGCCCACTTTGTTCTTTGTTGTGCGGCCAAAATTGCCAGCCGACAATCAAGCTCGCCACAAGGACGAGCAGGAAAAAAGCACGTGTTCGATTCATTACTTGATCACCGCGCTCACCGGGAAATGGTCGGAAAGATTGTAATGTTTCCACAATCTGGCATCGGTGGAACGTGGCACGTCAACGCGGTTATCATTCGATGTTTTGCTCGCATGCTCTGCGCTGAGCAACACATAATCGAGATACTCGACATTCTCACCGCCAGAGAGTGCTTCACCAGCAAAGTCATTAATGCGCGGATCGAAAGTCGACGCCGTGTAGCCTGAGTATTGGGGCTCCAGCGCATTCAAGTTCACTAACATCTGTTGGTAATCGCCCGGGAACTTAAGTTTGTTGACGTTGAAATCACCGCTGTAAACCACAGTTTCATCGGCAGGAATGTTCAGTGATTGTGCCAATGCACGGATCTGTTTGAACTGGCGCTGACGATATTCGCGCGCGGTATCGGTATCAAACGAAGCCGTGTGGGTGGCGAACAGATGATACGCCTGACCGTTTTTGATCACTTCAACATAGTTTACCCCTTTGTCCGCAAAGCAATCAGTGCCACTACAATCAGGGAAGACGTACTGTGCTTGATTGACAATAGGATAGCGACTCACGATCACCACACCGCCATCGTGGATATTGATGCCTTCTTTATCAAGCATCTTACTTTGATAAGGATACTCTTTGGCCAGTTCTCGTAAAAAAGCGCTGCGGCCGCTGGCAAACACTTCTTGCAAGGCTAAGACGTCGTAGCCTTTCACGTGTTTGGGAATAATCGAAAAACGATCACCGATATGCGATGCCACGCCGGGCAACGCCCAAATATTGTAGGTCATCATTTTTAAGGTGTGCCCGCTTGGCTCGACTTGCTCGTCCAATTTGGCGGGCGTGATGGTGTAGCAGAGATCATCATAGCGGGCTGCGGCGTCGGACTTGAGTACCAATTCGGTGTTGGCATTGCCAAAGGCATCACTGCGAAAACGGTGCACTTCTCTATCCTGTTGTAAGGAGAGCGGAACATCGGCCGCGCTCACGCCGTATTCAATGGAAGAGTTGTACCAGTGACCATTCATGGTTTGGTGTAGTGTGACGCTTTCACCTTGCAAGTTGGTGACGACGGTATCAAATTGGTAGTGCTCGCCCGCTTTGACTCCCGTCCAACGATTAAAACTGATCACCGCTTTGGTTTCCCAAGGGCCAATTTGGTCTGTGTGCTGTAGCCACTCGTCACCTAAAGTGAGGCGATCTGAGCCGCTGTGTTGTACTTGAATCGTCAAGGTTTGGTCGCTGTTATTGGTTAGGTAGACATCGGTATCGGCCAAAACAGGAGCGCTGCACAACAAAGGTAGCAAGGTTCGCAAAGTGAAAATATCCATTTACATTATCCTATCTGTTTGAAATCGATGGATAATCTAGAAGATAGTGATGACAACTATGTTATAAAGTTGTGACAACTATAAATAATTGCTTGAATCGGAGTGATTTATAAAACAAAGGACGGTGTTAGCTAAGCGCGAAATAGCCACCGCGCTTAGCTAGGAGGGGATGACTTGGGCTATCTAAACGCGGTTGTCGCCAGTACTAAAGGCGATGGTCTGACTGATGACGGTTAAGCTGCGACCGCTTTCTTGCTGCCACTTGGCAAATGCGAGGTTGACGGCTTGTTGGCTCTTTTTCGTCTCCTTGCCACCTTCAATCACCTTACCGTTGCGCAGATACGCCTCCACATCACCAGAAAGAATAAAGGTGTCGACCCCGAGTTGACGAAGGCTGTACGGCCCAGTGTTGCCGCCTAGTCGACTGCCGTGTTTTTTCAAAAACGACAATAACCCCGTGATGTCATCTTTAGGCCAGTTGGCGACCATTTGACCGAATGAGCCGTGCTGCGTTGAGACACTATGGATCATTTGGGCGTTTTCGCGAATCGACATCACTTTCGCATGGTGACGGATAATACGTGTGTCACTGGCTTTTTCGTCCCACTGCTCGTCGGAGAGCATCAGCAGTGGCTCGATCCGAAAGCCGAAAAACACCTCCTCGAAATTGGGCCATTTATTGCGCACCACCTGCCATGAAATGCCGCTTTGAAAAATCTTCATACTGAAAGCGGACAACCAGCGATCATCACTGATGGCGGCAATTGCATCGCTACTGAGCGGTTTGCCCAGTAGTGCTTCGAGCTGCGCTTCGCCTCCTTTGCGCTCGGCAGCACGCTGATAAATAGCGGCAAATTTTTCTAAAGGCACAATCGATTCTCCTTTGCATGTTGAGATTATGGTATGGCGAGCCTCAATCCGTTCGCGAAGGCTTGCAAAATCTCGAGTTACTCAGCAAGTGTCGCCGCTTTTCGGTACTGGCTGGGCGTCATGCCAGTGAGGCGAGAGAACTCGCGATTAAAGTTGGACTTGGTCTGAAAGCCACAGTTCATAAATATTTGTGTGATCGGAGCATCGCTGCTGTGCAGCGCCTGCTTGGCGTGTTCGATTCGGTATTCGTTAATGACACGAGAGATGTTTTTCTGCTTCACTTGGTTCACCGCGCTGGAGATCTGTTTGGCAGGAACACACAATTTGCGTGACAGTTTAGACAGCGTCAACTCAGGATCTAGGTAGGCGTGTTTCGTTTTCATCAGTTCATCGAGTGCGATGACAATGGTTTGCGCTTGCTGTGCGGTGAGATTGGATGCGTTATTCAGCGGCGCTTCGAGTTTGGTTTCTTTGTCCGAAAGTTCATCGGCCTCATCATGGTTTGCGGTGTTCATCGCGACCAGAATCACCGCCAAAGAGAGAACAGGGAGCAACACCAAGTGCCCGATGCTCAAAATAAACGGGGCCAACGCGCCTTGGTTGTAGGTAAAGTCGAGCGACATGGCACTGTCAATCAGCGCGGAAAAGAGCAGCATCCAGCCCGCAATATTCTCGGCTCTTTTCACGCTTTCCCAACTGCTGAAGGAAACATGGATCAACAGTGTTTCTTTGGCGGAGTAACGTACCAACGCGATGCCGTAAACCAGATAAATGGCGGTGAGAATTTCATCCAGCGGCAAATACCAAAGCGACTGAATGGTCACGCTGACGAGTACCAAAAGTGGCCCAACTGAATGCTTGGCGGCAAATTGAGTCAGTGTTTGCGTGTGGCTGAGATGGGTAAAGGCGTACCAAGCAAATACCGGAATGCAGGAAGCAAATAAGGGCTGAAGCAGAGCAAAGAGCGGCAGATTGAAACTCCAACGCAGTCCAACCAGACCCGTTGTCAGAGCGCAAAGGATGAGAAACCAGCAGGCGGTTTTAGCTTGCTCGGCAAAGCGCACATATAAGGTGATCGCGAGTAACGCGAGCAGCAAAGAGACAACAAAAGGAATAGGAATGGCGAGCATGAAATGTCCTGTTTTGGCTTTGTGCAGTGTCGGTCAGTGGAGCGCTTTAGCATAATGCTTTGAATCTGAACAATATAGCCCTAAAGAACCAATACCGGTTTTGCCACGTGCTAAAACCGGATTTAGGACGCTTTCGCCCTGCCCATTGACCACTATAAGCACATCACAGATTAAAAGGAGATGAGTGATGCGGTTCTATATTTTGGCTTGGCAAAAGTACGCGGACTTTGCAGGGCGAACATCGAGAGAAGAGTTTTGGATGTTTATGTTGTTCCATCTTTTACTGACGTTGTTGTGTATTGGCTTGGATATCGCTTGGCGAAACGCGAGTGTGTTTGACCTGCTCTACAGCGCCGTGACATTACTGCCGTTACTCGCGATTACGGTGCGACGTTTACATGACATAGAGCGCTCTGGCTGGTGGTGTTTGGTTTTTCTGCTGCCAATTTTTGGCCCTTTGCTACTGCTGTATTGGTTAACGCTGGAAGGGCCTGTTGCGACAGAAAGGAGTGCAGGATGAAGTTTTATCTGACTCTGCTGTTATTGCTCGCTCCGCTAGCATGGGGCCAAGGCGAAATGGAGCACATCTTACCGCAAGGCGCGTTTGGGGTTGTCTCTGTCGGAAAAATGAACCAAGGCGAGTTGATCTGGCTGCGTGGCCGTGTTGGCGATGGGCGCTACACACATGTGGATGAACACGGACGTCATTGCACGCTCTCAGTGCCAGTCGCTGTGGGACAGGTGACCGACAGTGGGCTTGGAATTGAGGAAGCTGCTGGGCTGTCAATTATAGTCATGAGCGATAAGCTCAATCACGCTTTACTCAGTGGTGAAAGGATCCTGAGCGATCAATGGCGGTTTGTTTTTTGGCCGCGAGAAGAAGCCGCGAAATTGCCGCAGGCGGATGGCTATATTGTGCAAGGGATTGAGGCCAAAGAGAGTTTCGTGCTCAATTCCAAGCGGCGTTGGGTCTCTTGGCTGACCGGAGATTCGCGTTTGCTGCGCTGTTGGTGAGAGGTGCGATAAGGGCAGACCATTGGTGGATAGACTTTAATGATACTTTGCGTTATACAACATGCTTCCCATAATCATTTTTGCGAGGCAGTGCATGTTTGAGAGTTTTGGTGTGATTAATATTTGGACCTATATGCTGGGGCTGCTGATGATCATTTTGGCCCCCGGTCCCAACTCTATCTATGTGCTCAAATCCAGCTCGACCTTTGGCATCAAAACCGGCTACAAAGCGGCGATGGGTGTACTGGTTGGTGATGCGATTTTGATCCTGCTCTCTTATTTAGGCGTGGCGTCTTTGATCCAAACCTCACCGCTGCTATTCACCATCATTCGATACTTGGGGGCGGCTTATCTGCTCTATTTGGGCTTCAAACTGATCCAACAATATTGGCAAAAGCCTGTATTAGATGATCAAGGTGTGGCGCGTCCGCGTAAAGTGGAAAAGGTGTTTACCAAAGCGCTCACCTTGAGCCTGACTAATCCGAAAGCGATCTTGTTTTATGTCTCCTTCTTTATTCAGTTTATTGATTACACCTATGAACACACTTGGATCTCGTACCTGATCCTTGCCACGATTTTGGAGGTGTTCAGCATTGTCTATCTGAGCGTGTTGATTTTTGTCGGTACCTCGCTCACGCAACTGTTTAAGAACAATCAGACACTGAGCAAATTAGGCAACGGGTTGCTTGGGCTGCTGTTTATGGGGTTTGCAGCGCGACTTGCCAGTTTAAGTTAAGCACCTAAGGACAAAAAACAGCCAGCATCTCGCTGGCTGTTTTAGTTGCGGGACGAGTGACAGCTCAGTGACTGACCAAATGCAAACCGCTTGGCAAGGCGTCACCAAATACGCGTTTTGATTCAGATTCAGACAGATCTTTGACTTCACTGACCAGTGTAAGCCAAGAGTCGGGCACTTTACTTTGCTGGAGCTTGCTTAACACCTGCTGGCGGTAATCATCGCTGATGTCGAATTGGCGATCGCCCGTTTTGCGACAGATCATCACCGCGGCAAAAGCGATCATCGGCTCTTTCTGCCAGTTTTGCTCTAGCAGTTTTGGCAGCCATTGTTCCGCTTGCTCACGAGGGATCACGCGATGCTGGCTGGCGTACAGCGGTGTGCGCGATGCTAAGCGGCCAATTGCCCACCAGTGCGCTTGCTCAAGCTGGTTGTGGTTAAGCGCTTTGCTTAAAAACCAGCTGGTCAGCAGTACCTTATCGTCCACTTCCAACTGCTCTAGCGAGGCGGCAAGACGAACCATCGCCTCGTAGCCCATCTCTTGTGCAGTCTTGGCGGTTTGTGGACTTTTCATCGCGCCGGGATGCAGATACTTAGCGATGTCGGCCAAAATTGTCTCTTGCTGCTCTTGGTTGAGCCCGCCAGCGATGCGCCGCCAGAATACCCACCAATCGGTCCAACCTTGGTGGTTTTGAAATTGAATACCTTGCTGGTACAGGCTCCAAACCTGCTCAATACGCCAAGAATCGGTGGCATCGCCAAAGCCGGGACGCAGGGCAAAGCCTGCCAATCGTAGCCAGTTCTTCTCATGTTGCTCTGAGCGGCGGCGACGTTTGCGCCCTTGAGCAAAGGCATCAAACAGTTGCCGCAAGGTGACGAAATCCCACTCATCGCGCTTGCCAAGTTTTCTCTCCAACTCTTTGGCAAGTATTTTGATTTCGTTGCCTTCGCCACTTTTTTTATTGCCGCTATACAGGCGAGTAATCAGCTCCTTGCAATCGGTCAGACGAGGATTGAGCGCCACTTGTTCGCTCTCTTGCGCCTTTTTATTGCGCACTTCAAACTCTAATGCCCAGCGTTTGCTGTCATCTTCAACGCTGACACACTCCATTTTCAGCGTACCGACTTCGGTGAGCTGACACGCCAACTGAACTTCAACCCGCTCTTTTTGATTGGCGTGCAAATCGGCGCCATCACTTTGCAAGGTCACGATGTAGGGGGGAAGCGGAGCGAATATATCCGCATCGACGTTGACCATCACGCCATTTTGAATCGAGGTTTGGTTGGTCAAGGTGTCGTGGGTGGACGTCAGCAAGTCAAAGCGGACAGGTTCTCCGAGCGTAAGGGCAAAGCGACGCCCAGTGAGGCGGATCTCTTGCCCCTCTTCACTGCCTTTGGCCAACAAACAGAGCGCTTTGCCCATTTTGTTTTTCTCTTGCAGATGCAAGAAATAAGAGCGCGCCGCGCCGCCGCCGATTTTCAGCTGTGCGCCGCGCCGCGCTTTGGCAAACGCCACTGCGCCCAGTGCCACTGACCAATCGGGGTGCGGGTTGTCGAGCACCGTCACGGGTGAGCCGCACCACTGGGTCAACAATTCGCTCATGCGCGCCGTCACCAGTTCACTGTTGAACACGCCACCGTTCAGCAGTAGGCCAACGGGAATGGCGGGTTGGCTCGTGTCTTCTTGGCCAAGCGCAGCATAGGAGACTTGCTGATGCTGGCTGAGGAACTCCGCCACGTGCTTACTGACCGCAGGATCTGCCGCATAAGGCAGGCCAAACTCCACCACCGCACTGCGGCGTTTATCCGGCGTTTGAGCAAAATCAGACAGAGGAAAGAAGCCATCAAGGGCGATTTGGTGTACCTCTTGTTTGCTAAGCGCAACACTGCGTGTACCGCCGAGCAATTTTGAGCCGCTGCCAAGCATGGTGATCTTCATCTCTTCTGGCGCGCGTGCCGACAGCAACTGCTCTTTGGCTTTGCGTGTTTGCTGAATCAGTTTGCTCAGGCTAGCAGCGTTCAGCTTCTTGCCTTGGTTAAAGCGTTGCTCGGCTAAATGGGCCAAAGCTAAATCGAGGTTGTCGCCGCCGAGCATCAGGTGCTCACCGACGCCAATGCGATCCAAAGCCAATTCGCCTTGGTTGAACTTGGCTTCGATCAAACTGAGATCCGTGGTGCCACCGCCGACATCACACACCAAAATCAGTGGGAGATGTTTGAGCTGTTCGGCCGCATTTTGCTGGTGGCGGGCGTACCAGTCGTAACACACCGCTTGCGGCTCTTCCAAAAGGAGCACTTTGCCAAGCCCTGCCAACTGTGCGGCTTCAAGAGTGAGATTGCGCGCCGTTTCATCAAACGATGCGGGCACAGTGACCACCACTTCCTGATGTTCCAGCTTGTTGCCCGGATGACGATGGTTCCAAGCTTGGCGAATGTGATTGAGGTAACTGGCGCTGGCGATGACGGGCGATACTTTGTCTACGTCGCTCGCGCCTGCCCACGGCAAAATCTCTGAGTGACGGTCAACCGCCTGATGAGACAGCCAGCTTTTGGCACTGGACACTTGACGGCCTTCCACTTTGGCGCCGAGCTCGCGTGCCCATTCACCAACGATGACGTTAGCAATATCGCCAGCAACGGCGTGGTGATCCCACGGTAGGGTGAGATCACTTGGGGCAATTTGTCCCTCTGCGGGGTGATAGCGAAAAGAGGGTAGCAGCGGTTTGCGCACCACTTCACCGGGACCAATTAACTGATCAATATCGAAAAGAGAGACGTGGGCGTCTTGGAGATTCTCACTCAGTTCGCAAAACGCCACTACAGTATTGGTGGTGCCTAAATCGATACCGACGAGATAACGAGGAGATGTCATGACAAGTCCTTGAGTGATTTAAAAACGGCATCCATAGGGATGCCGTTGCGAGAAACGATTATTGTGCGTTTTGTTTGGCGTCTTCACGCACGTCAAACTCAACGTGCCACTTCTGACCGTTGTCAGCGGCAATGGCTTCGAGGTAGAGCGTGCCGAGCTCGGTTACTCGGGATGCGAGTGTCACTGGCACGACTTCTCCTTCACGGCGGCCCTCAGAAACGGGCAGAGTGACCTGAATTTCAGGTAGCTCCTCTAACTCATCTTGGCCCCAATGGTCGAGATGGGTGCCCGCCAGATCGTCGCGGCGCACAGTAGAACCGAAGAACTGGAAGTTAACAGGCTGGCCGATGATTAAACCAAATTGCTGGCTCGGAACATCGACGCTGGAACCTTCTTCCATACCAAACGGAGCCACACACAGCGCTTCCATGGGCGGTGCCATTCCCGGAATTGCTGGCATCGCGCTTTCAATACCAACGTAGTAACTGGAGGCGATACCGCCGCGAATGCGCACGCCTTGGCCACGACGCACTGCGCCGTAATAGGCCGCGCCGCTTGCCACCGCCAGATCAAGGTCAACCCCCGTCAACCGCTTCGCCATCTCTGCATTGGCGTCCAGCAACCATTCGTTGATGGTCTCTTCTAAACGATTGGCGAGCAGTGCTGATTTCAATACGCCGCCGTTAAATAGAATCGCGGTTGGCTTGATAAATTGCGCTGAAGGAGCGCCGTGCCCCGGCATACCGGGCATGCCGCCAACAAACGGATTGAAATCTTGTGCTGGCGCTGCATCGCCATTCATCGCATTGGCTTGTTTTGACAAGAATGCGGCGATATGGCGGGTAATTCCGGCATCTTGCGCGTAAGGCAGGCCCATTTGCGTCAATGCGCCGCGATTGCGTTGTAGCGGATGTTCAGTAATCGCCACTTTGGGGAAAAAGCCTTCCACCAGCATTTGCTGCACTTCTTGCTGGGTCAGCTCGGTTTTAAGCGTCGCGCCGAGCAATTTTGAACCACGGCTTGGCACCACAATCGGCACGGCTTGCAACTCGGCATCGTTGAGCAGCGCTTCTTTGGCATCACGGCAAGCGTGCGTCATGGCCTGAATTTGCCAAGGTTGCAGCTCTTTGCCTTCTTGCGCCAATTTCATTTTTAAGCTGTAGGCGAGGGCGAGATCCATGTTGTCACCGCCAAGCAGAATATGCTCACCCACGGCGATACGTTTGAGCGTCAGGTTACCTTGCTCTTCGGTCACTTCCACCAGAGAAAGGTCGGTGGTGCCGCCACCGATATCGACCACCAGCACCACGTCACCGACGCTCACTTCATCGCGCCACTTTTCGTTGCTGTTGTCGATCCAGTTATACAGTGCGGCTTGTGGCTCTTCGAGCAGAGTCAGATGCACAAAGCCGACATTGCGTGCCGCTTCCGCGGTGAGATCGCGCGCAGCAGGGTCAAACGAAGCCGGAACGGTGATGGTCACCTCTTGCTCGGCCAGCGGATGCTGCGGATAAGCGTGATCCCACGCTTGTTTCAGGTGCTCAAGATAAAGCTCGGTGGCGCGCAGGGGCGAAACTTTCTCCACCTCTTCCGGGCTACCCGCAGGCAAAAAGGCATCGCGGCGGTTCACGCCGCCATGGCATAGCCAAGATTTTGCGCTGGCGACTAAACGAATGGGCGTTTTGCTGCCAAGATTACGAGCAATCGCACCAACCAGCGCTTTGGGTTCTGTGGTCCAAGGGAGCACGCGTGACGCAGGATTCATCTCATGCTCGTGCGGCTGGTAGAGAAACGAGCCCAGTTGGCTGCGCGCTTCCACCGTTCCCGGCGCGGTCAACTGAGGGATCGCCATCACTTGCACACGAGCGTGCTCGTCTTGCGTATCGAGGAAAGAGACCACGCAGTGGGTGGTGCCAAGGTCAATACCGATACTGAATTTGGCGGCTTGCTCAGCCGCTGGTGTATTGTGCATTTCCATTACAGCTCAACCTCAGCGGGCGCGATGATGGTCGCGTCGTAGTTTTCCGCGAGTTTCGGCAAGTTGATTGCGCTGGCTTTCCAACCTTTGTGAACCAGTGTGCCGTTAAACGGCGCCTTGCCCGTCACGTTACCCACCAAACGAATCGCCTGAGGGTTAAAGCCTTCGGCCACCGTGATGCGCATCTCTTCTTCTTCGCTACGAATGTGCTCTAGCGTGACGTATTCTTTGAGTACTTTCTGCCCGCCAGTATGGATAACACGGGCGGCAGCGCCCACTTCTTCATCGGAGAATGCGCTGAGATCTTCTTTTAAGAAATCAATCAAGCGCGCTTCTTGCTGCATAATCGAGAGCAGTTGCATCGCCGAATCGGTTGAGGCAGTGGCGAGCTTGGATTGCACTTCCACCACTTTCTCAATCACTTTTTCAACTTCGATGACTTTTTCGACTTCGACAATTTTCTCTACTGGCTTTTCCACTTCAACGATCTTTTCAACCGGTTTCTCAACCACTTTTTCGATCACTTTGCTTTTGCGCGAAACGGCAACCAAGAGAAGTAAAACACTCGATGCCGCAAGGCCTGCATGCAGCATATCGAATGTTTGAGGAATCAGGTTTAAATCAATGTTCATGCTATTTTTTCTCTAATCGATTGATTTAAAGGTGCGTGGATTGGCTCATTTGCCGCAAATTCAAGGGCGATTTTGCGACGTGCACCTAGTGTAGACATAAAAATGGTGGCTGATAGTAGCATATTCAAGTGAGGAGATTGTATTAAAACCGCTTGCAACCCCTGAATTTACGGCGGTTTTGCTGAAAATATCGTCAAATAGCCGCCTGTTTTTGGCGATGGATTTTCGCCAACGCGCACGAGGGACCAAGAATCTTGGTCAGTTGGGGTGAAAATAAGCAAACAACCGCGCTTAGGTCGAGTTTCTGCTTTCTCTGGGGTACAATTTCGCCCTTTAACAATCAACCGCGAGAAAAAGGCAATCTATGAACCATAACCGAATTGTTTGCTTTGATTTGGAAATGTGCTGCTGGAACGAGGATGGCGTCGGGCGCACAGGTGAAATCATTGAAATTGGTTTGGCAGAAATTGATTTGCTCCGAGGGGAGATTGTGAAACGCGCGCAGTATTACGTTAAACCGGAACACGACGAAGTGTCGCTGTTTTGCGCCGAGCTGACGGGCATTACGCCGCGAAAAATTGAAAAACAAGGCCGGCCGCTCGCCGAAGTGGTGAAGTCGATGATCAAAAACTTTGGCGGCAGCAATAAAATTTACACCTCGTGGGGCCGAGACGACCAGATCCTGTTTAACGAGTGCCACGCGAAAGGGATTGAGCCCCCGTTTAGTGAGTTTATCAATTTGGCTACCTTATACCGCATTCAAAATCGCCTCAAAGATAAGCGCATTGGTCATCGTCAGGCGCAAGAAGCGAAAGGCATCGATTGGGAAGGGCGGCAGCACTCGGGTTATGTGGATGCCTACAATTTAGCCAAGCTCGCTTTAACCATGTTTTAGGCTCAGATGAGAAGCGAGCGTCATTAAATCTTCATCTCACTTTTCATTTTTGTTCATCTTGCGCCACTAAACTTGCTGCAAATCATAGCAACTCAGATGGCAAATAAAGATGTTACTTTCCGTGCTTTGGAGTGTGGTATTTGTGTTCGGTAGTGGAGTCGTCTACCGTTGGCATCAAAAACCCGTCCTGTAATCTTTGAATAAGGTAAAAACGCGCCGAGTGCGCGTTTTTTTATTGCTTTTTGATTGGCGAATTCGCTTTACGACTTATCGATCACTTGCAATTTGGCGCGGATAAACTCGCGGTGATCCACATAGAGTAGCTCAGCGGTTTTACGAATCACGGCATCTTCCATTGGGTCAATCTCACCATCGGCGTGCGCCACCTCCCACATGCCTTTGATTAGCGCAAAACGCGTCTCTTGCGAAAGCTCTCTCAACTGTGATGTGAACTCATACAACGAGGCGGCTTGAGCAACACCACTTTGCGCCTGAGTGAGCAAACTTTCCACTTCGTCATCGCTTAAATTGAGCAGGCGCTTGAGCAAATGGCGTTTGACCGCTTGCTCGCGCTCATCGATTTGATGATCGGCGCCTGCAACTTCACACAATAAGCAGGCAATTGCCAGATTGGGGTTGTTGGCGGCGTTTTGGCCCAAATCTGTGCCATCAAGCAACTGTTTAAAGAGAGTGGTGAGTTTGTTAAACATGTCGGTGACCTTTTCAATCGCAATACTTTTTTTAACATGATAGCGCTAATGCTGTTGCGCATCCGCTATCGATAATTTTATTCTGCCGCGTTTTCATTCTTCTGCACTGGTTGCTGGAAAATCGACACAACGGCCATCGCTAGTGAGCAAGCTGACTCGCTTTGGTTTTCCGTCCGCATCGAGGTGCAGCTCGCCAATGGCGCTGTGGTTAACTAAACGGTAAAAGCGTTGGTTGTCTGGGCTACGCTTTTTGATTTTCAAGCGCTTACGTTTGGTGAACCAGTTGAGCGGCGAACGGGGGCTATAAAGCAGCCTATCCATCGCATCACAATAGCGCAGCAGTCGCACAGGAAAATGATTTTTTAATCCGCTGCAAGTGATCTGATAGATGTTGGGGCTGGATTTACGAAAGCGCAACTTGATGTCATAGACAAACGAGTAGTGCACATCTCCCGAGAGAATGACAAAGTTGGTTGGCGTTTTGGTGTGGGTAAAAATGCTGATGAGCGTATTGGCGCTGCCCGGATGCGCCATCCAGTTTTCGGCGTCGATCAGTAAAGGTTGGCCGAGTTGCGTCATGATGCGTTGCAACATTTCGATAAATTTGACCCCAAACATCGGCGCGGCAGAAACGATGATCACTTTTTCTTGATGCATCAGCTCCTGTTGCAGTTCGACCAGCGCTTCCCAGTCCATCAAACCAGACGGCTTGTTCATGCGTGATTCCGAGCGCCAGCGTCGGGTTCGGGTATCCAGCACCACCACTTTGGGTTCGGTGGGAATGGTGTAGTGCCAATCCTCAAAGCGATACAGCAGTTGAATAAACGCGTCTTGATGCTCCGTGGTCGGGGAGTGAAAATAGCGCTGCGCCGCGATGAAAAAGCGCTCGTCAAATTTTTCCGGCGCATTGCCCCAGCCTTGGCAGAGCCAGTAGGAGAGCAAGCCGTTGCCAATCACGCGGCGAGAAAATGGATGCTGATAGGCGGCCATCTCCCAGCCAATGGTCAGGTTCCAGTCGTCGGTCACGTCGTGATCATCAAAAATCATGTAAGTCGGCAAGTGAGCGAGCAGGCGTTGCACACTCGGCAAACCGGCAACAAAATCGTCAATCTGCTTGATTTCTTTGTGCCACAACTGTTGCCATTTCTCGCTCAGTGTCTGCCCAGCCCACTCAAACGCTTGCTCTTTCAGGCGTTCTCGGTTAACCAGTTGCCACGCCTGCGGCGACCACACCAACAGGTACATGGCAAAAAACTCGGCAAAGCTGATGAGATGATTTTCGCTTTCAGTGGAACTGAACACCGGTTGGCGGCGAAAACGCGTTAGACGGGCAAACAACGTTGAGTTATCCCGATAGTCGGGCAGAATTTGGTCGCGGCCATAAAAGCAGTGCGGATCTTGATAGAGCGCCATGCTGTCTTGAAAAGGCGCGTCGACAAACGTTTCGTTGGCTAAACCGAGCCGCTCAATGAGCTGCGTGATGGCGTCTAACGTCGGTCCGGCAACATGATCGGCGTATATCTGATCGCCACTTAGCAGCAGGAGATCAGGGCGCTCTGCTGGCGAAAGCGAGGCGACTTTTTTATCCGCCGCAACCAACGCATCAGCGCTACGATGGTGTGGGTTACGGCAGGAGCCATGCAGGATGTAATCCGCGGTTGTTCGCACAGAAAATGCAATCCCTTTTGTTTCATCTCCCTCGTAGCAAAGGTGTGGGATAAGCTCAGTGATGGCTCCCGCTTGGGTGTCAATTTGGTAAAACAGCGCGCAATTGGTTGGGTATTCGCCAGCAAAATGCCACAGCGCCACAAAAGCATGCTCACCCACTTGTTGTTGCTGAGAAAGGCTCAGCGGAGCTTGATAGAGCAATTTTTCGCCGCTCTCATCGAAGACCTGAAAAGTGCCCTCAACGGGTTTGCTGCTCACCAGCCAAAGGTTGATTTCGCTTGCGGTCGTTTTTCTGAGTATCGGGCCTGCCAGAATCAGCGGCAGAGGAGAGCGCGGCGGGTTTGTCTGGGTCAATCCTTACTCCTGTGGTTTTATTTAGTCGTCGTTACTTTCATCTTCAAGCACTTCGATCACTTCGGAGCTGGAAAGTTCGTGTCCCATGAGAAAAATCGCCAACATCGCATCGGCTTTGGTTTTGGTGTCGCTGGCTTCCGCTAAAATCTGTTCAAAACGATGGCGGATCATACTGATTTCATGCTCAACAAAGCCGCGTCCTTCCTCTTCACCTTGCAGATCATCGGGCGCGTTATCAAATTCAAGAAACAGCAAATCGCCGTCTAAGCGAGTATTCACCAGCCTTTCGGGTAGCCACTCCTCACCCATCACAAGGTCAGGATCGTAATCATCAGGTAATGAGACGAGGATATTTTTCAGTTCGGAAGCTTTCACATTCAATTCAAATCAAAGGCAATATCTATTATTGTAACGGCTAAATATCGATGAGCCTAAACCGTTTTCATGGTTTTGTTAATTATTTACGCTTGACGCACTGTCATTGATGGAATGTTTATATAAATGAAGCAAAAGTTATTCATTTTTGGTCTTGGTGCAGTTTTTTTTCTGCCTAGTCAGACGGTTAAAGCTCAGCAACCGGATTGGGGGATCGCGGCGATGTATCGAGTCGCCTCGATTCCATTTGATACTAGCGGCGGCGATCAATCTGTGAGTACGTTTGTCCCGATGATGTTTTACAACGATGACAACCTGTTTATTCGTGGTACCGAAGGGGGTTTTTACCTGTTCGAATCGGACAATGAGAAATGGCAACTTAATGCGTTGACTCGGTTGCGTTTTATCGATATTCCCAAAGTGGCACAAAACTCGATTGAAGGCGACAAAGCCGACTTTGGCATGCAATTGGCGTATCATTGGGACGAAAACTGGCGTTTGGAAGCGGAAATTATGGGCGACAACGAGTACCGTTTTCACTCCAATTATCGTCTTGCGGCCAAATATGGCTGGGGCGATTGGGAAGTGGAGCCGTCGTTCACGCTCAGGTACAAAGAAGCCGATTTTAACAGTACCTACTTTGCGTTCTCCGATATCACGCAGGAGCGAATTGGTGCAGGAATTGACGCGAACTTGGGTTTGAAAGCGCGCTATCACGTGGCGTCGAATCTCTATCTGCTCGGGCAAGCCAGTGTGACTCGTTTAGACAGTAATGCCTACCGTAGCTACGCCGTGGAAGATCGCTATCAGGGCGAGTTTTTTGTCGGGTTTGGATTTTTCAACGATAAGAACAAAGAACGCAAGTCATCTTTGAGCAACAAGGCTTACTTACGTGTGGCACACGGCTGGGCAACGCCGTCCAATATTGGCGAAATCTTTAAATTTGAACAAGAAAAAGACCCGAACAACAACCAAATGAGCTCATTTTTTTATGGTCATCCTTTAACCGATGAGCTGTTTGGTCTGCCTTTGGATATCTACCTGCACTCGGGAATCGCCCATCATTGGGCATCGCAAGTGCAGAGCTCGAGTACAGAAACGGTTGTGTCCATTAAAGCCTATTACACCTTCAATTGGCCGACCCCGTGGCGTTTTGGTTTTGCTGAAGGGATGTCGTACATCGACAATATTACCTATATCGAACAGACCGAAATGGATGAAAAAGGCTACACGCCAAGCCATTTGCTCAACTATCTCGACTTTTCGTTTGACGTGAATGCCGGGGAGTTGTTTGGTCAATCAGAATGGAAGAATGTCTGGTTTGGCTACTCGCTTCACCATCGCTCGGCGATATTTGAAAATGCCTCGCAATTTGGCCGGATTAAAGGCGGCAGCAACTACAACACCGTGTATGTGCAGTTTGATTTTTAAACGACTCGTTTTGAGAAAACACCCAAGGGCGTTTGCCCTTGAGTGTTAATTTTTAAGAAACTAAATAGAGCGGCTTGGAATTGGCCTCACTAAACGCACGTAGAATTCAAGCCAGCTTCCTTGGCTTTGTATTGTGGATTGCTCGTATGTATAAAAAACTTCAAAGTGGTTATCTGTGCCAGTCCCTAAATTCGGTACATTTTTAAAAGAGACACTGTATCCTGCCTGCGTTGCGAAACTTTGGTTCAGGACTTCATAGTAAGATTCATAGTGAGCACGAAGTTTTTCTAGCCCTATGCTTTCATCGCCAAAATCATACGCGTTACTGAACTTGTTTCTACTTGCCCTTACGGCTACCCATTCCGGCGAGTTTTCTTCCAGCCAAGGTACGAGTACGTTATGGACGAGATTCGATGTTTCTCTAGACCATTGGCCGTTAGATAGTTTGCGGCTATTCTCCAGCCACTCTTCTACTTTTTTATCCAAAACAGCATCGCTCCTGCGTTTGTGGTCAAGTGCCAGTAGATTTGCTTGATGCTGCTGATAGAAGATATCGAACTTCTCTTTGTACGGCGCTACGGTTTGATATAGCTGTTCTAGCGATTCGATCGGCTGGGTCAATTTAAAAAACTCAGTGTATGTCCCGTAACGGCAACCTTGATCAGTGATAGTGAGAAGTTCTTGGGTATAAGGTAGTCGCCAAGAAGTCTCAGGCTGTTTGTCTCCGTTAAACACGGTGATGATCTTATCAAGTTCTTCTCTTTTCCTCTGTGTTGCAGCGCCTAGGCACTGCTCACCTTGTTGTCCTAGTGGGCACATCATCCATTGAAGTTGAGTTCTGTTGTCGTTGACAACCCACAAACTTGTTCCTTGGTATTCGATGGTTTCCTTGCTAAAACGTCCTTCTTCTGGAAGACATTGTGCCAAAGTGGGGGCCGCAATAAGCATGATTGCCGGCATTAAAAAAGTGCTTTTCATGTGTTTTCCTTATTACTATTGCGCTTTCAAACCATCACTGACCAAAATCACTTGATGAGGTATCTGTTTCTGTTCCACTTGAGTTCGAATATCCCAACTACTCGTACTGAGTAAGTTTGCATGACTTTCTAGTGTTGGATTGGCCTCGTTCATCCATAACTTGCTGCTATCGACTGAGGGGAAGAAATTGTCATCAAAGTTCATCTGCGGTTTGCCTGCTAACGTCAAAATATTGAGCGTTTCTTGATAGGTTGGCAGCCTCCAATCGGTGATACCGCAGAGTTTGGATTCGTTGGCACGCTGAACAAGCTGATTCACGGTGCAGTAGCGTGCTTTGTCTTGGCTGTAAACGTCACCGTTGATCGCGACGCAGAAGCCGTTGTATTGGTCGTCACTCACCGCCAAGTTATCACTATGCAAGTACCGGTTATCAATGCTATACCAGTGGCGAATGCGATCCCCTTCTACCATCTCACTGTTTGGTACTGCCCAAGTACGGCCAGTTTTGCTTTCAACTGTGCAGCTATGCGGTGTCGCAATATAAGGGAGATCTTGTCGAGCCAAGCGTTCGCCTTGCGCATCCACTTTTAAGAAAGAGAGCGCTTGGTAACCATCGGCGTTGGAGTTTCGCGCGTAGCCACTCATTGTGTCACAAGCGAAATCAGAATCGAAAAGATGCGCGTTAGTCAGCCCTGCATCGCCTAAACGAACGTTGAACTGAGCGCTCGGTGTCCCTTTGTGAGCAATTTGGAAGTAGTAACGAGTGAACTTAGTGAGCCCAGTTAACGTTACCATGTGGTCTGCCGCTGCGGTTTGATGCATGGCATCGCTCAACTTAGCAAAGGGTTTGCTATCCCAGTAAAGCGTGTAACCGCTGGTGCCTTGTGGTTGCCATTCCAAGGTTAACCAGTCGTCACCGCGTCCGCGAACGGCGATACCACGAATTTGATCTTCTGCGAACTCGGTACTGCAAACTGACTCCAATCCATTAATCGGCTCGGCGGGCAACCAACTGCTGCCGGTTTGAATTGCCGAATTCAGTTCGCTGGCGATGTTGTTGTCCGCTGGGAACTGACTCAAACCGCTAAACGCTTGAGCACTCCAGGTCAACAGTGTGTTGATGGTGGTGTCGGTGTCTTCCATATGATGAGCAACATCTGAAACGTTTTTCAGCAGTTGGATGACTTGAAACGGTTCAGGCAAGATGTTGCTTTTGCTATACATGCGATATTGGGCGTTGTAATCCAAATCGAGCAACTGAGCAGCGGTGCGGAAAAAGTCTGAGGCATTGTCGATGGCCGGTAGTGCCTGATTCTCTGCTGATGCCATTTGCATCGCCACAATGCTACTCATCAACTGCACCATTTCCGGCGTGTGTTTAGCAAAAAGTGCATCAATAGCCGTCTGTTTTACCGGTTTGGCATATTGACCACCGCCATGGTGCATCAAGCCACTGCGCTCAGCCAATAGAGCGTGGGCGTTGTTTTCAAATGACACTTTTAGACGCGAGAACTCCTCGGCAGTCACGATACCATCTTGATTCTTATCGATATCCGCTTGCGCCAGTTCACAGAACGCGCCTAAGTAGGAGCGCATTTCAACCCCGCTGTCAGGATCGTAGGCAATCACCGTCAACAGATCTTGCATGTTGTCGGTAGGGTGCTCGCTTGGTTTGGTTAGGTCTTCATTCTTGTCGTAATAAACGTACACCTCATTGCCAGTCGGTTGACAGGTTTCAAAGCCGTTGGTGGTGTCGCGCAGTGTGAGGCGCAGCTCAAACTGGTGGTTCACGGCTTCAATGGCTGTCGACGATTTTTCTTCACCCACTGGTGTAATTGGTACCAACAATGGGCGTTTTGGTTTGAGTGGGTTGTCGTAATGGCTGTTTGCTAAAGGATCGTTCGGGTAAGAACCAATTTGCAGCGAAATTTGCGGGCTCTTCATTCCTGACACCGTTTCGCCTCTCAGCACCAAAGTTCTGCTGGGGTAAGAGTTATCCAATACTTCACGCAGCACATTACTCTGCTTAACAGCATGCATTTCAACCCATTTGTCTTCAATGCGTTTTTGCCAACCATCAGGTAGTGTCACTTGATGAGTTTGCGCCATTGCTTGGTATGTCTCGCTCACGCTATCCAACCAAGACTTTCCCTCCGTGGCTACTGGAGATGTCATGTTTTCATTCTCAAGCAGAGTATCAATCATAGAAGTGGTAGAGAGATTGAGCGAGGTGAGTTCGATTTGTTCGTCGCTATCAAAAGGATCGGCGATCGCATGCAATAACGCGGCAATCGCCATAACTTTTTCACGACCATGTTGCTCCATGATCTCTTGCGCACTTTGTCTGCCACTTGGATCGAGCGCAGAAAATAGCGAGTTAGTTTGAGACAGGGTTAATGGCAACCACTCATCATGTGTAATGAAAGTATCGCTGTTTTTATC